>JAJTDM010000136.1 GCA_021300575.1 Rubrivivax sp. | reverse complement strand
AGTACACGCCCATCGACGAGGCGCACCCGCAGCGGCCCATCAACCCCTACGGCCGCACCAAGCTGATGGTGGAGCAGGCGCTGGCCGACCTGGACGCCGCCTGGGGCCTGAAGGCAGTGAGCCTGCGCTACTTCAATGCTGCTGGCGCAGACCCCGCCGGCCGCCTGGGTGAACGACATGACCCCGAGACGCACCTGATTCCGCTGGTGCTGCAGGCCGCCAGCGGACGGCGCCCACACATCGGCGTGTTCGGCAGGGACTACGACACGCCCGACGGCACCTGCATCCGCGACTACATCCACATTGAAGACCTGTGCCAGGCCCACTGGCTGGCGCTGCAGCACCTGATGGACGGTGGCAACAGCGAGGCCTTCAACCTGGGTAACGGCACCGGCTTCTCGGTGCAGCAGGTGATTGACACCGCGCGTGAGGTGACGGGCCGCGAGATCCGCGTGGTGGACGGCCCGCGCCGCGCGGGCGACCCGGCCGTGCTGGTGGCCGACAGCCACCGCGCGCGCCAGCACCTGGGGTGGGCGCCAGCCTATCCGGAACTCGCCACCATCGTGGCGCACGCATGGGCGTGGGAGCGCCGGGCAGCGGCTTGAAGCGAAGGCGTCACTTCGCCGACGAAGGCAGACGCTCCAGACACCCGCTGGAGGACTCCGTCTGCCCGGACTTGATTTCCACGAGCCCGAGCTGACCGCGGCTGTGACGCGTGACCCGGCCGGGATGGTGCTGCGGCGCAGGGCGGGGGTAGGTGTCATGGTTGGGGGGAAGGTGCGTACATCACCCGCAGGGTTGTCCCTGCTCAGGCGCCAACCCGCCTCGCCCGCTGCTTAGGCGAAGCAAGCATGCCCAGCGCCCAAGCCTGACGCTTCAATGGCGAGGACCATCAGAGCCGAGCATAGTTCTTACCAAGTAAATCTTCCTGAGAGAACTGGAATGGGTTCTGAGCTCACGCTTACGCCCCTCATGCGCTGCGCGCCCTGAGGAGGAGCGCGACGTAGGCCAGGCCGTTGACCACCAGCACGCCCGCTCCCAGCACCCACTGCCACTCGCGCGTCAGCCCTTCCGGGTAAATCGCAGCCGTCAGGTAGTGGTCGATGAAGCCGCCGTGCCCCGGCGTCTCACCCGCCAGCGCGCGCAGACGCCACTCCAGCGGTGTGAGCGGGCATGTCCCGCCGCTCCACTCGATGGCCACACCCCAGGCCGCACAGGGCAAAGAGAGCGTGCAACACGAGCACCGCATCGGCCACCCAGGACGCCAGCAGCGGGCTCATCGAGGTTGCTGTCATGCTCATCGCCGTAGGGCGACCTCAGCCCACCGTCAACTCCAGCGCCCAACGGCCGACACGGCAGCTGGCCACTTCCAGATGCAGCGTGCCGCGCCCTTCCACCACCAGGGTGACGAAACGCTCGTGTCCGTTGCCGCGTGTCCAGGGGCTGAAGATGCTGGATCCTCCGTAAAGGCCACCCCCCCAGCCGTCCAGGTGGCCGAGTTCCACCACCTGCTCTGAAGGTGCCACCAGCGTCGGGCCTTCGGTCTTCACCGTCAGGCGCAGCGGCTCGGCGTGCGGCAGGCCCTTGGCCGAGGGCAGGCCGTGGCTGGGCAGGTAGCCGGTATTGGCCACCCGCAGTTCCACCGTGGTGTGGGTGCCTCGGGTTTCCTGCCGCACCACGCCGAACTGCAGCCGCGGCACCAGCGCGGCCACGCGCAGGAAGGCCGCGCTCTGCGTGGCGCAGGTGTCGGGCAGCCGTTCGTAGGGCGGGTTCCAGATGCCCACGCGCGGGTCAAAACCGCCCACCTCCACCTCGCCCATTTGCGGATGCTGCACCTTCTGCCAGGGCTTGAACATGCGGCCTGCGTTGTGCTGCTTGTCGAAAGCGGCCAAGGTCGCCACGTCCTTGCGGCCGAACTTGCCGTAGTGGTCCACGAAGGGCTTCTTGCGCTCGATGCCCAGTTGCTTGAACAGGTCCCACAGCTCCACCACGTAGCTCAGCGCGCCGCGGTGGTGGTAGGCATAGTCGCTCAGGTCGCCGTGCAGCGGCTTGTCGGGTTCGTAGAGAAATTCGTGGAAGCCGCTGACGCTGGCATAGCCCGTGTGTTCGGTGAACCAGGCCTCCACCTGTTCGTAGATGGCCAGGTCGCCCGGGTCCATCTTGCTGTCGGGCTTGTCGCCCAGTGGGCGGATCAGCACGCCCCCAAAGGTGTGCAGGTTCAGCCACACCATGATGTTGGGGTGCTGGGTGGCGAACTCGATCACCGCGCGCGTTTCCGGCGCGCTGCCTGGGTACGGGCCGGCTCCGGCCTGCTGCGGCTCCGGCGCCCAGAAATACGGGAAGTTGCGGTTGAAGTCGTAGCTGTTGTCGCCCACGAAGTAGGGGTCGGGGATGCGGCGACCGTCCCAGTTGGCAATGTGGCCTTCCGGGTAGAGCTTGAAGAAGGGGCCGGGGTCTTCGGGCATGCGTGCTGTCATCACGGGCGGCTGCACCACCTGGCCCTGCTCGTCGCGCAGTTCCACCAGCTCACCGTGCGGGTCCTCCTGGCGCATGTAGCCGGCGAGGCCGTCGCCGTTCACGTCGGCCGTCACCCAGTGCGCGTGGCCTTGGTTGACGCGGTCGTTCACGGGGCTGGAGCGCACGTAGCGGCCCTGCTTGAGCACGGCCTCGGCGCCGTCGGGCGAGATGCGCGGCACCACATAAAAGAGCGTGTCCTTCAGCACCTCGGCCATGTGCGCCGGGAAAGGCTTGCCCCCCACCGTGGCGGCTCCGGCGTGCAGCTGGATCAGGTCTTCGGCAATGGCCAGGGCCACGCTGGAGCCGCAGACCTCGGAGGCATGCATGTTGCCGTCCACCCAGACGGCGGGGCGGCCTTCGTCCAGGCCCGGTCCCTGCCGGCCGATGGTGAGCAGCGGGATGTCGCGGCCTTCGGCCGAGCGGCCGAGGGAGCCCAGACGCACCACGGCCGGATGCTGCGCGGCCCAGGTGTTGAGCTGCGCCGTGATCTCGGCGTGGTCCAGGTATTTGTTGCGGAACATGCGGTCTCCGGGTGCTTTGGATGGCCGGATGTTGCCCGAAGTCCTGTCGCTTGCAGCCGCTGCCCTTCACTGCTTCGGCCGCATGGCAGTGTCCACCGGCCCATCGCTGCCGTGTCCTCTGTGGCGGCCTGGAAGTCTTCGCCATGCCCCACCAGCGTGGCTCCGAAGGCCCGCAGCATCGCGGCGTTCCTCTGGCGGCTGAGCAGCCCACTTGGGCTGCTTGCCTGCGCCAGCGGTCAAAGTGAACCTGTTCGCGGAAGATATGGGAAGTCGCAGCAAATGAATCTATGCTCGATCTCCCTCGGGGTGTCGAATGGCCCCCTCACGCCCGCCCACGGTTTCGTCCACGCGGCACTCAAGCTGCAAGCCGAGTGCCGGCAAACCCTCGCCCTCTGACCAGGAGTCCCGCCATGACCGACAGACTCACCATCCGGGCGGTGCGCGCCCGCCCCGTGCTCGTGCCCTTCCGCCGCCCGCCCGCTGCCGCCACCGGGTCGATGCCGATGGCGGCCTTGGTGCTGATCGACCTGGAAACGGAGGAGGGCATCACGGGAAGGTCCTACGTGTTCGCCTTCATGCCTGCCGTGCTGAAGCCCGTGACGGACCTTCTCTCCGGTCTGGCTCCGCTGATCCGCGGCGATGCGCTGGCACCCTTCGATCTCGATGCCAAGCTTCGCAGGCGGCTCACTTTGATCGACACGCCGGGCGTGATGGGCCTGGCGCTCGCGGGCCTGGACATGTGTGCGTGGGACGCCCTGGCGCAGGCCCGAGGTGTGCCGCTCGCGGTGCTTCTCGGGGGCTCGGTTCGGCCGATTCGGGCTTACAACAGTTGCGGACTCTGGATCCAGAGCGTGGCGGGCATCGCCGATGAGGCCGAGGCCCTGGTTGCCGAGGGGGACTTCTCCGCCGTCAAGCTGCGGCTTGGACGGGACGACCCGGCCGAGGACCTGGCGGCGGTCCGCGCTGTGCGGTCACGCCTCGGAGACCGCACGGCCGTCATGAGCGACTTCAACCAGAAACTCACCTGGAACGAAGCCATCCTGCGGGGCCGTCTCCTGGATGACGAGGGGCTCGCGTGGATCGAGGAGCCCGTGCGGCACAACGATTTCTCAGGCAGCGCCCGGGTTGCGGAGGCGCTGCGGACACCCGTCCAGACAGGTGAGAACCTCGTTTCCTCCCATGAACTGCTGCTCGCCCTGCAGGCCCGCGCCATGGACTACGTGATGCCAGACGTGCAGCGCATCGGCGGCGTCACCGGGTGGATGCGCGCCGCGGCCCTCGCCCACGCGTTCGGCATGGAAATGTCGAGCCACCTCTTCCCCGAGTTCAGCGCGCACTTGCTGGCGGCCACACCCACGGCGCACTGGCTCGAGTATGTGGACTGGGCGACCCCCGTCTTGAAGGAGCCCCTGCGCATCGAGAACGGCAGCGCGCTCATCCCGGACCGGCCGGGCGCGGGCATCGAATGGAACGAGGACGCCGTCGGCCGTTATCAGGTAACCGCCTGAGGCGAAGCGCCTGAAGGTCTGCAGACAAGGCAGGCCCAAGTTGAGCGCCCTTGGCGATTCTTAAATACCGCAAATCAAACACCAAGTGTTAAATTTGCTGTCATGATTGATCGCCGCATCGAGTCCACCCTCCGCCACCGCTTCAGCTCCGTGGTGCCCGCTGCGGTGTTGCTGGGGCCGCGTCAGGTGGGTAAGACCACCTTGGCGCGCCTCGTGGCAGACAGTTGGCCGACGGGGGCGGTGTACCTGGACATGGAGCGCCCGGCCGATCGTCGTCGCCTGGATGACGCTGATGCCTACCTGCGCGCTCAGGCGCCGAAGTTGGTGGTGATCGACGAGATCCACCGGGTGCCGGAGTTGTTTGCGATCTTGCGTGGGGTCATCGACGACCGCCGGGCCCAGGGGCAGCGCCATGGGCACTTCCTGTTGCTGGGTTCGGCGTCGTTGGACCTGATGCAGCAGTCATCGGAGTCGCTGGCTGGGCGGGTGACCTATCTCGACATGAACCCGGTTGATGGTCCGGAGGCGGTCGCGGCGGGCATCGAACCCGATGCGCTGTGGTGCCGTGGCGGATTCCCCGACAGTCTGCTGGCCCGGGACGACCGCAGCAGCTACGAGTGGCGGCTCGACTTCATCCGTTCGTATCTTGAGCGCGATGTCCCCATGTTCGCGCCGCGCATGCCCAGCCAGACGCTGGGCCGCCTGTGGACGATGCTGGCGCATCTGCAAGGGGGCCTGCTGAATGCGAGCCAGTTGGCGGCCAGCCTGGGCGTGGCCTCGCCCACGGTGGGTCGCTACATCGACCTGCTTGCCGACTTGCAGTTGGTGCGTCGTCTTCAGCCCTGGTCGGCGAATGTGGGCAAGCGGCTTGTCAAGACCCCCAAGGTCTACGTGCGTGACAGCGGTATCGCCCATGCGCTTCTGGGGCTGGGAGACCTGGATGCCGTTCTTGGCCATCCCGTTGTGGGCGCGAGCTACGAGGGCTTCGTGCTGGAAACGCTGATCGGCGCCTTGCCACCGAAGGTGTCTCCTCACTTCTACAGGACCAGCGATGGTTCCGAAATCGACCTGCTGCTGATTCAGGGTGAGCGTCCGATCATGGCCATCGAGGTCAAGCGTTCCACGGCCCCGGCGATCAGTCGGGGCTTTGGCTTGGCTTGCGATGACTTGAATGTCGAGCAGCGCTGGGCGGTCTACCCCGGCACCGAGCGGTTTGCGGTTCGGCAGGGCGCTCAGGCGGTGGGGCTGGTGGAACTGGCACAACGGCTGGCGCAGGCGCAGAGCTGACTCGCCGAACAAGCCTCGGACTTCCCGGCGGGGTGGTCGGGCGGTTGCAGGTGAAGAGGCGCTCAATGAGAGGCAACCGGGCCTCGCGACAGGGCATCGACGTCCCTCGGTGGCCCGCCTGTTGGTGGCGTACTCAGCCCGAAAACTCCACACCCACGCGGCCCAGGCCCTCGATGCGGATCTCGATGTGCTGGCCCGCCTGTGCCCAGCAGGGCAGCGGCAGGCTGCCGGTGGAGATGATCTCGCCCGCTTCCAACCGCTGCCCGCGCCGAGCGAGGTGCCCGGCGAGCCAGACCACCGACTTCAGCGGGTGTCCGAGCACGTCGGCGCCGGTGCCTGCCAGCTTCTCCTGTCCGTCGACCCAGGTGCAGCCACGGACGGCAGCGAGATAGAGCTCACGCCAGGACGGCACTGGGTCGCCCAGCACCAGCCCGGCGTGAAAGAAGTGGTCGCTGACCATCAGCGGTGCGCCGGCCTGGACAAAGTCGCCGTAGCGGTCGTCCACCAATTCGATGGCCGGGTGGACCGTGTCGATGGCCTGTGCCACGGCCTCGATCGTCAACGCGCCGTCCCGTGCATCCAGGGGCTGGCCCAGTCGCACCGCCACCTCGCACTCGATGGCCGGGCGCCGGTAGCGGCGGAAGTCGATGGTGGCGCCGGCGGGCATCAGGCTGGACTCGAACATGCGGCCGGCCGCAGGTTGCGGCACGCCCAGCAGGCGCTGCATCGACGCGGTGGTGCTGCCCACCTTCCAGCCGATCGTCGCGCCGTGCCCGCGAGACGACATCAGGGCCGTCACGCGGTCTTGCAGGGCGTAGCCCGCCTCGAGATCCGGCGGGCGCAGCGCCGCTGGTATCGCTCCGATGTCAGGCGCATGCAGGTCCAGCGTCTGAGCAATCCAGGTGGCAGCATCGATCATGGAACCAGACTCCAGGGGTCAGAGGGGGTGGAGGGTCGGGGCGGCAAGCCATCCCGATATCGCGCGTCAGAGCATAGGAACTTCAGGCACCCGGCACAAGCCTGAGTCTTGTCCAACGAGGTTTGAGCCTGGAGGCGGGCCCGTGATTCCAGCGAGGAATGAGCCTGGAGGAGTGCAGAGGGGGGTGGTTTGTTGCGGCCCGTGGTGGGCTGCTGCG
>JAJTDM010000135.1 GCA_021300575.1 Rubrivivax sp. | reverse complement strand
TGCACGAAGCCGAACACGTCGAGGGTGAGGTTGCCGCGGACTTCCAGGAGTTGGCCGCGGCTGCCGTCCATGGTGAGTTCGAAGGTGTCGTCGGCTTCGGGGCCGTTGCGCACTTCGAGTTCGGTCTTGCCGGCCGAGTAGTCCACCACCAGGGTGCGTTCGGGCACGGCGGCGATGACGGTGGTGGAGCCGGCTTGCTGCGCGCTCAGCGTGGCGGTCTCGGCGCGCGGTGCGTCGGTGACCTGCAGCGTGGCCACGTCCTGGCCCAGCAGGCTGCCCGCAAAGCGCAACTCCAGCACGCGCCCGCTCCAGAACTCCACCGTGGCGCTGGCGGCGAAGCCGTTGCCGATGGCCGTGTTCAGCGCAGCCATCATCGCGTCCACGCGGGCCTGGACTTCTTCGCGGGTCATGTCCGCGTCGATGGTCTGGCTGGTGGCCGTCTTGGTCGTGTGCGTCAGGCTCAGTGTCCAGGCCGGCGTCGCGGCCTGGCCCTGCACGGTGATGCGCTGCACTTCGCCCGTGCGCGGCTCGCCCTGGGCCAGGTTGCTGGGCTTGACCACGGCCAGGCTCAGGTTGCGCGCGGCCTCGTTGCTGCTGCCGAAGTGCGTGGTGATGTCGGCGATGTCGGTACGTGCCAGCGTGCCCTGGAAGTTCAGAACGAAGGTCGCGCGGCGGCCCTCGGTCTGAGCCCCGTCGACGCTCACAGCCACCCGCCCGGCACCACCGTACAGCGTGTCGAGTGCGGCCTGCAGGTTCGCGCGCAGGGTCTGCGCGTTGGCGCTGTAGGCGATCGGCCCGCTGTAGACGCGATCGCCCTGTTCGTTGACGTACGAGATCTGGAAACTGCCCTGGGGCAGTTGCGCATCGACCTGCAGCGCGGGGGTGTTGAGCAGCGCGAGGTTGGTGCCGCGCAGTGCCCCGGCGAACTCCACCGTGTAGCGGTCGGTCTGGCCGCTGACGGTGATGGTGCCCTGTGCGCCCAGGGTGCCCGTGGCGCCGCTGGTGGTGGCTGCGCGCAGGGCCGTCTGCACCTGGGCCGTGGTAGCCCCCAGCGCGATGTCAGCGGTCGTCCAGGTCTTGCCGGCGTGGGTGAGTGCGAGTCGGAAGGTGCCTTGGGTGCCGGCGGCGCGGTCCACCACCACGAGTTGCTGCTCGGTGGTGGCGTTGGCGCCGTTGGGGTTGAGCGTCCAGTCCAGCGTCGTGCTGGAGATGCTGATGCCCTTGCCCGGCAGGTCCTGCTGGCCCAGTGCGCCGACGAAGCGCACCGTGTACTGCTCGCCGGTGCTGACGGCGCGGTAGGTGACCTGCACGGCGCTGTCGTCTCGCGTGCCGCCGGTCAGGTGCTTGAACAGCTCGGCGTAGGCCGTGCGCAGGTTGGCAATGTTCTGCGTGGTGTTGCCCACGACGAACTGCCCTTGCACGGTGGAGCCCTGCGCGCTGGAGCCCTGGGCTTGCAGGGCCAGCAGGTTCAGGTTCTGGCCGGCCAGGCTGCCGCCCACGCTCAGTCGGATCTCATCGCTGCCCACGCGCTGGGCCGTGAACTGCGCCCCGGCGATCTGGCCGAAGGCGGCGTTGACGGCGCTCTGCACTTGCGCGGCGCTGGCGTTGCCGGCGATCAGTGCGGTGGTGTAGGTCTGGCCCTGGTGGGTGAGCGTGAGCCGGAAACCCTGTGCCAGTGCGTCGCTGCCCAGCACGATGCGCTGCACCTGCTGCTGCGCGCCCACGCCCGCGGTGATGGTGCGGGTGCTGGCCGTGGCGTTGACCAGGCTGGCGGTGTTGACGGTGATGGCCTGCGCGTCGGTGTTGGCCAGCGTGCCGGTGAAAGCGATGTCCAGCCCGGTGAGGCCGCTATTGGACTGCTGGGCGTTGAGGCTGACGCGGACGTTGCCGGCGCCGATGTTGCTCAAGCGCGCGAGTTCGCTCTGCACGCGCGCGGCCAGCGTGGCGGCGTCGCTGCTGTAGCTGATGTTGCGTGTGGTCTGGCCGCCGTAGCTCAGCGTGAAGCTGCCGCCGGGCGCGCTGCTGGCGGTGTCGAACGTGACTTGCAGGTCGGCCAGGTTCACCCCGGCCAGCGCTCCGCCGAAGGTGACCAAGTAGGTGTTGGCCCCGGCGCTGGTGGCTTCCACGCGCCCGGCGCTACCGAGCGCGGCGTTCAGCGCGTAGGCCACCGTGGCGGCGTTGGCGCCGACCTGGATGCCGGTGGTCGTGTAGGTCTGGGCGCCGTGCGTGAGCTTGAGCGTGAAACTGCCTGCCCCGCTGGCGTTGATCTGGACCTTCTGCACCTCGGACTGCGCTGCGCCGTCGGACACCGTGGTGTAGGTGTAGCCGGTGCTGGAGGAGGCCTTGCTGCCCAGGTGGAACTTGAACCCCGTGGCCGGGATGGCGCGTCCGGCCAGATCGCCGGTGAAGCGCACCACGTAGCGGTCGCCCGGGCCGTTGTAGGCGGTGTCGAGTTCCACCTGCACGGCGCTGGTCCTGACCTGGCCGCCGGTCAGGTCCTTCAGCAGCGTGGCGTAGGCCGTGCGCATCTCGGAGATGGTCTGCGCGACGTTGGCGTCGCCGCGGTAGACCGCGCGCACGGTCTTGGCCGGGTTCGACATCAGGAAGAGGTCGTACTCCTGGATGACCTTCTCGGCCTTGAAGACGATGGCCAGCGCAGCCGATGCACCCGCGCCGCCGGGCTGCACCTGGGTCACGGTGGCACTGCCCGTGGGCGCGCTGGCCCGGGTGTCGGCCACCAGGCTCAGGCGCTGCACCTCGCTGGTGCCTGGGGCGCCCGCCGTCTGCTGCGCCACCAGCCCGTCGCTGACCAGGTACACCGTGTAGGCGCCTGCGGTGCCCGGGTTGGTGAAGGTGATGACGTTGGCCTCGTCCACGCCGGCCACACCGTCTTGCAGCGTGCTCACCGTGATGCTCACCGGCGCGGGCTCTTCGCGCAGTGCCTGCAGCACCACTTGCTTGCGCTCGTCCACGCCGGCCTGTGCGGTCTGTGCCGTCTGCGCCTGGTAGGTCGTGGCTGCGCTCTGGGCGGTGGCGGTGATGTCGGCCACGTTCACGCCCGACAGCGTGCCGATGAACTCCACCACGTAGCCGTCCACGCGGTTGCCGCTGATGCGCACGTTGTTCGCGCCGATGCCGGCCAGGCTCTGCAGGCCCGCCTTGAGCTTGTCCAGCACCTGTGCTTCGGTGTCGGCGCGGCCGATCTGCACGTCCGCGCTGCTGGCGCCGTAGCCCGTGCCGGCAGCGCGGCTGAACTTCAGCGTGCCCACGAAGTCGTGCGCGAAGGCGAGCTTGAGTTCGGTGTTGACCTTGATCGTCTGCTCGGGCTGGGCGGCCAGCGTGATGCCCTGGTTCAGGTTGACCAGCACTTGCTGGGCCTGCACGGTCAGTCCGGTGATGCCGCTGAAGGCGGCGCTGCCGGCGCTGGCCTGCAGGCTGGTGAAGCGGCGTGTGGCGTCCTCGGGGTCGCGGATCAGTGCCAGCCCGAAGTCCACCTGTCCCAGGCTCAGGCCCACCGCGTCGGAGGTGCCCGCGTTGATGCCGGCAAAGGCGTTGATGCCGCTGCCGCCGATGGTGATGACCTGCGCGTCCTCGATGGTCGAGCCGTCGGACAGCACCACGTCCTGGTGGCGTTGCTCGATCCCAAAGCCGCCCTCCACCGAGAAGAAGCCGAACAGGTCCACGTCCAGGTGGCCTGCGGCCTTGGTGACCTCGCCCTCCGAGCCCTTCATCTCCAGCTTCAGCGTGTCGCCTTGCGCGTCGGTGGTCACGGTCAGCGCGGTGGCGCCGCTGGCGTAGTCCACCACCTTGTCGCCGTCCTTGCCCGCTTGGTTGATGGCCACGCTCAGGCTCGTGGCCGACATCGTCAGCCCAGCGATGCCCTCGAAGGCCACCTGGCCGGCCGTGGCTTGCAGGCTGGTCCAACTGCGCGTGGTGTCGGTGCGGTCGCTCAGCAGTGCCAGTGCGAACTCCACCTCATCAACCGCCAGGCCGATGCGCTCGCCCGGCTCGCCGGCCATGCCCACGAAGCCGCTGAGGTCGCTGCCGCCGATGGCCAGCAGGTTGGCCTGCACGGTGCTCTGGTCGGCCAGCTTGATCGTCTGCGTGGACTTCTGCAGCGACAAGAAGCCCTGGACCTGCACGAAGCCCAGCACGTCCAGCGTGAGGTTGCCGCTGGCGCGGGTGAGTTCGCCCAGGCTGCCGTCGCTGTCCAGCGTGATGGTGCTGTCCGGGCCGCTGGCCACCTCGTATTGCCGCAAACCGTGGTCCAGCACCGTGTCGGGCTGCCCGCCCGTGCCCGGCACGCCGCGGTTGATCTCCACGCTCAGATCGCTGGCGCTGGCCGTGAAGCCTTCCAGGCCCACCACGCCGATGCTGCCGGCCGTGGCCTTGAGCGTGGTGAAGTTGCGCGGCGTGGCGGTGCTGCCCTCTTCGAGCTTCTCGCTGACCAGCAGCAACCCGAAGTCCACGTCGGCCAGCGACAGGCCCTTCGCATTGGCCGTGCCGCCGTTCAGCCCTGCAAACGCCTGCACGCCGCTGCCGCCGATGGTCAGCACGCGCGCCTGGATCTCGGTGGGTGCCTGGGCCTCGTCCTCGTCCTCCGAGATCACCCCGTCGTTGAGGAAGAAGCTGTCGTCGCGGCTCTCGATCGCAAAGCCGCCGCTGACCTGGAAGAAGCCGAAGACGTCCAGCTCCAGGTTGCCCGAGGCGCGCAGCAGCCGGCCTTGCGCGCCGTCCATGGTCAGATCGATGTCGCTGTTCGGGCCGGTGGCCACGCTCAGTGCGGTGTTGCGGCCCAGCGCCTGGTTGTCCGGGTTCTTCCAGCCGTAGTCCACCACCGCGCCGGCCTCGGTGGAGGCGCGGTTGATCTCGATGGTGATCGTGTCGGCCGAGACCTGCAGCCCGTCCACGCCCACGAAGGCAGCGCCCGTGGCGCTGGCCTGCAGGCTGGTCCAGCTGCGCGCGGCCGTGGTCTGGTCCTGCGCCGGCACCTCGCTCAGCAGTGCCAGGCCGAACTCCACGCCCGTGAGTTCCAGGCCCAGTGCTTCGTCGGTGCCGCCGTTGATCCCCGCAAACGCCCGCAGGTTCGATGCGCCCACCTTCAGCGCCTGCGCCTGCGCCGTGCTGCCGTCCGAGAGCTTCAACGCCACCGGGGCGCTGGCCTTGTCGAACGCAAAGTCGCCCTCGAGCTGCACGAAGCCGAACACGTCCAGCTCCACGCGACCCTCGGCGCGCAGCAGCGCCCCGCGCGCGCCGTCGATGGACAGCTCCAGTTCGCTGGCCGGGCCGGTGAGCACGGTGAGCTCGGTGGCGCCCTCGGCGTAGTCCACCACCGTGCCGTCGGCCGCCGCGCGGTTGACCTGCACGCTCAAGTCGCTGACCGAGGCCGTCAGGCCGCTCACGCCCACCAGCGAGGCCGCGCCCACGTCGGCCTGCAGGCTCGTCCACTTGCGCGCGGTGGCCGTGCTGCCCGCGGCCAGCTTCTCGCCCAGCACCGCCAGGCCGAAGTCCACATCCTCCAGCGCCAAGCCCGTGGCGTTGGCCTGCCCGCCGTTGAGCCCCGCAAACGCCTGCAGCCCCGTGCCCCCGATCAGCAGCATGTCCACCGCCACAGGCGTGGCCGACTCGTCAACGTCCTGTGTGTCGGGCTTGTCGGCCAGCGTGATGCTGCCGCTCTTCTTCTCGATCCCGAAGCCCCCGGCCACCTGAACAAAGCCGAACACGTCCAGCTCCAGGTTGCCCGTGGCCCGCAGCA
>JAJTDM010000134.1 GCA_021300575.1 Rubrivivax sp. | reverse complement strand
AGCGGCGAAGAGGGGCTCCAGCGCTGCCGACGCGGCCCGGTATCGCTCGTAGGCCGCGAGATGGGCTGCACGTGTGCGCTCTTGCGGCTCGATCCAGCGCTCGACGGCCGTGAAGCGCCGGCTCACTTCGACCAGGTCAGCCGCTTGCCCGGTGGCCACGGCCAGAATGGCGGCCAAGCCCTGTGAGGTGAGCTCATGGTCAGCAAGTGGGGCCACCGGCACGCCCAGCACGTCGGCCTTGATCTGTCCCAACAGGGTGCTGCGTGCCAGGCCGCCAGCCAGGCGCACGCTGCGCAGCTCAACGCCGTGCTCGCGCATCACCTCAGCGATGTGGCCGACCGAGAAGGCCAGACCCTCGAAGACTGCACGCGCCAGATCGGCGGGGCTGCTGTCCAGGCGCAGACCGAGCATGGCACCGCTGGCCCAGGGGTTCCAAAGCGGCGTGCGCTCGCCTGACAGGTAGGGCAGGAAGGTCAGGCCGTTGGCGCCAGGCGGTGCCTCGGCAGCCTGCCGCTCCAGCGCCGCCGGGTCTTCGCGCAGCAGACTGCGGCACGCCCACTCCAGCGAGCTGCCGGCAGCAGCGGTCGACCCGCACACCAGGTGCTGGCCTGCGAAGGGCACGCTGTAGATGCGCCGCGCCGGGTCGTCGATCGGCCGCGGCCACAGCACCCCCATCGAGCTGACGGTGCCCGAGATGTCGGCAGCCTCGCCATGGGCTGACAGGCCTGCGCCCAGGTAGGCGCTTTTGCTGTCGAAAGCGGCTGCGATCACGCGCACGCGTCCAAAGCCGAAGCGCGCGGCCAGCGCGGGACGCAGCTCGCCAATGTCCTGGCCCACGTCGACGATGCGCCCGAAAGGCGCGTCATTGGCGCACAAGGCCTGGCGCAGTGCGGCGTCGTAGAGCCGAAGCCCTGTGAAGACGTTGAGGCTGGACTCCCCGCAAAGCAGGTGGTTCAGCCAGCCGGTGGCGTCCAGGAAGTGACGCGTGCGGCTGGCCGTCTCGGGTGAGCGCGCAGCGAAATCCAGCCATTGCGGCAGCGGGTCCGCAGCATGCACGCGCAGGCCATGGTCGTTGCCCGCGGCGCGCAGCGCCGCTGCCACGCGGCGCACCTGGCCTGTCGCGCGTCGGTCGGGGTACATGGTGGCCGCGCCCAGCGCCCGGCCGTTGGCACCCAGCGCCACATAGCCGGCCAGCGGACCGGCGGCGGCCAGCGCCACAGGCCGCACGCCCGCACGCTGCGCCTCGCCCAAGCCCTGCAGCAGCAGGGATTGCCACTGTTCAGGTGACTGCTCGAAGACATCGCCTTCGATGTAGGAATCCACTGGCGCCGACCAGGCCCAGCGCCTGCGGCCGGCACTGTCGTAGGCGGCAAGACGCAGGCTTTGGGTGCCCAGATCGACGGCGAGCAGTTCGGCGCCGGGGCCTGCCACGCTCATGACGCCAGGTCGCGCAGTTGGAGTGCGCACTGGCGCATGCCCTGCGCCAGCAGGCCGCGATCCGACCCCATGGCGATGACGCTGTAACCCAGCGCCCGATAGTCGCGCGCCTGTGCAGCGTCACGCGCCAGCACGCCAGCCGCCTTGCCATGCGCCGCGGCAGCTTGTGCCACGCGCGCCAGCACGTCGCGGAATGCCGGGTCGGACGGCGTCCCAGCTCCCAGGCCCAGCGCGATGCCCAGGTCGGTGGGCCCGACGAACAGCACGTCGATGCCGTCAACGGCCGCAATCGCCTCGGCCTGTGCCAGGCCGTCGATCGATTCGATCTGCGCCATCAGCCACAGCCGTTCGTTGATGGTGGCGACGTACTCCGCGTAGTCGCGGCCGTAGGCGCTGTTGCGGGTGGAGGTGGCGGCGCCGCGCCGGCCCAGCGGCGGCACGCGGGCCAGGTCGACCAGTTCTTGCGCAGCTTGCGCGTCGCGAACGTCGGGCACCATCAGCCCGTGGACGCCAAGATCGAGCGCACGCTTGAAGGCCACGGCGTCGGTGGCGCCCACACGCAAAACCGTCGCAGCGCTACCGCCAGCGGCAGCGGCCTGCAGCTGGTGCTGCAAGTCGCGCCAATCGCTGGCGCCGTGTTCGTGGTCGAACAGCAGCCAGTCGAAGCCGGCCAGCGCTGCCATCTCGGCGGCGTCGGCATGACCCAGGCTCAACCATGTGCCGGCCAGGAAGCGGCCGTCCAGGGCGGCTCGGCGGATGGTGGCGTGCATGGTGCGGCCTTCTGTTTGTCGTACTCCGCCGGGAGCCTGGTACGCCGTCGGAGCCTGGTCGTGCCGTGACGGGAGGGTGGTGGTCTGGTGAGCGCTTCAGAACGGGATGTCGTCGTCCATGTCGTCGAAGCTGGTGGCCGACTTGGCCGGCGCGGGCTTGGCCGCAGGGGCGCTGCGCTGCGCCGGGGCCGAACGGGCCGGGGCGCCGCCACCCATGTCGTCACCACCGCCCATGCCGCCTTCACGGCCCCCCAGCAACTGCATCTCGGTGGCCACGATGTCCACGGTGTTGCGCTCGATGCCGTCCTTGTCGGTGTACTTGCCGTACTTCAGGCGGCCCTCCACGTACACCGGGCGGCCCTTTTTCAGGAATTCGCCGGCGATCTCGGCCAGCCGGTCGTAGAAGGTGACGCGGTGCCACTGGGTGTCCTCGATGGATTCGCCCGAGGTCTTGTCCTTGCGCCGGCTGGAGGTAGCGATGGAGACGTTGCAGATGGCTGCGCCGCTAGGCGCGTAGCGCACTTCCGGGTCGCGCCCGCAGTTGCCGATGAGGATGACTTTGTTGACCGAGGCCATGGGCGCTCTCCTGGGTGGGGTGTGGGGGGAGGAAATCCGGCTCCCGCGCCAGCCGCGAGGCCTCGGTGCGGGGAGTGCGGGGGCATGATACCGACGCACCGCGGGCCGTCCATCCCCCGCCAGGGGCACCCGTCGGGACGGGCCGTTCCGTGCGCCTGCGGTATCTGCTGTTCGCCAGGCGAGCCCGCGTCCGCCTTACCTGAACCCCACCCGGTCCAGCATCTGCTGCACCGCCACCTGGTTCATCCCCACGCGGCTGATGGGCACCAGCTCGCTCTTGAAGCTGCCGCCTGACATAGCCTTGAGCGCGGGGTTGTCGAAGCTCACGCCCACGGCCGCCGGCCACTCGTTGTTGCCATTGGCGAAGTGGTTCTGGGCCTCGGGGCTCGCCAGGTACTCCAGGAACCTCACCGCCGCCGCCCCGTTCTTCGCGTGCCGCGCGACGGCGCCCCCGGCGATGTTCAGGTGCGTGCCCCAGCTGGCCTGGTTCGGAAACACCACGCCCACGCGCGCTGCCACGGCCTGGTCTTCGGGCTTGGCCGAGCGCATCAGGCGCGCCAGGTAGTAGGTGTTGGTCAGGGCCACGGCGCACTCGCCCGAGGCCACGGCCCGGATCTGGTCGGTGTCGCCGCCTTTGGGTGCGCGGGCCATGTTGTCCACCACCCCCTTGAGCCAGGCCTCGGTCTTCGGCGCCCCGATGTGCTCCACCATGGCGCCGAACAGGCTCAGGTTGTAAGGATGGGCCCCGGATCGGGTGCACACCCGGCCCTTGTTGACGGGCGCTGCCAGCTCCTCGTAGGTGTCAACGTCCTCGCGCTTGACACGGGCCTTGTCGTAGACCAGCACGCGGGCTCGCGTGGACAGGCCGAACCAGGCCGTGCCTTCGTCGGTGGCCTTGGCGCGCAGGTGCGCGGGGATGGCCTTCTCCAGCACGGCTGACTTGACGGGCCGGAACATGCCGTCCACCTCGGCGCGCCACAGCCGCGCCGCGTCCACCAGCAGGATCACGTCGGCTGGCGAAGCCGCCCCTTCTGCCCGCAGGCGCGCCAGGATGCCGGCGTCATCCGCGTCCACGCGCTGGATGCGGATGCCCGTGGCCTTGGTGAAGCTGCTGTACAGGGCTTCGTCGGTGGGGTAGTGGCGGGCGGAGTAGAGGTTCAACACGGCCTCCTGGGCACGTGCTGGAGCCCCGCCCAGGGTGGCGGCCGCCAGCAAGAAGGCGGCGAACGCACGGGTGGCCGCAGCGCGGCGCGGGGCGGGCGTGCGGGAGGTCAGGCGGCGTGGGCTTGTCATGCGGGGTGCGCTGGATGCGGTGACAGACGGAGGGGCAGGGGGCAGGTGGCCGGGGTGATGGAGGATGAGGGAATTCGGGTGAAGACGTGATGCCCGAACTCTACCATCGAATGCGAATCATTCCCATTTGCGTCAGATCAAGGTGGCACAAGAAGTCTTGCGGGGCCCCCGTGGCTTACCATGCCCTCCGCCCATGACCGATGACGCGCCGCCCCTGGACGAGACCTCTTCTTTTTTCCAGGAAGACGATGCCCAGGCCTACACCCTGAGCGCGCCTCCCGCCCCGCGTGCGCCGGCACCGGGCGAGGCCCTGCAGGTGCTGCGCGACGTCTTCGGCTACGGTGCCTTCCGCGGCGGCCAGGCTGAGATCGTGGAGCACGTGGGCGCTGGCGGTGACGCTCTGGTGCTGATGCCCACGGGCGGGGGCAAGAGCCTGTGCTACCAGGTGCCGGCCATCGTGCGCCACCGCGGCGGCCACGGCGTGACCGTCGTGGTCAGCCCCTTGATCGCGCTGATGCACGACCAGGTGGGCGCGCTGGAAGAGGCCGGCGTCCACGCCGCCTTCCTCAACAGCACGCTCGACGGTGACGAAGCGCGGCGCATCGAGCGCGAACTGCTCTCCGGCCGCCTGGTGATGCTGTACGCCGCGCCCGAGCGTGTGCTGAACCCGCGCTTCCTGGCCATGCTCGACTCGCTGCACGAGCGCGGCCGGCTGAGCCTGTTCGCCATCGACGAGGCGCATTGCGTCAGCCAGTGGGGCCACGATTTCCGCGCTGACTACCTGGGTCTGTCAGCGCTGCACGAGCGCTACCGCGGCGTGCCGCGCGTGGCACTCACCGCCACCGCCGACGAGCACACGCGGCAGGACATCGTGGCGCGTCTGTCGCTGGCCAGTGCGCGCCGCTTCGTGGCGAGCTTCGACCGCCCGAACATCCGCTACACCATCGTCGAGAAGGACAACGCGCGCGCCCAGCTGCTGCGCTTCCTGCGCGACGAGCACGAGGGCGAGGCCGGCATCGTCTACTGCCAGAGCCGGCGCAAGGTGGAGGAAACGGCCGCCTGGCTGGCCGAGGAAGGCATCCCGACGCTGCCGTACCACGCCGGGTTGGAGCCCGACATGCGCCGCCGCCACCAGGACCGCTTCCTGCGCGAGGACGGCCTGGTGATGGCCGCGACCATCGCCTTCGGCATGGGCATCGACAAGCCCGACGTGCGCTTCGTCGCCCACCTGGACCTGCCCAAGAACATCGAGAGCTACTACCAGGAGACAGGGCGCGCCGGGCGCGACGGCGCCGCTGCCGACGCCTGGATGGCCTACGGCCTGGCCGACGTGGTGAACCAGCGCCGCATGATCGACGAGGGCGAGGCCGACGAGGAGTTCAAGCGCCTGCAGCGCGCCAAGCTGGAGGCCCTGCTGGCGCTGGCAGAGGCCCATGACTGCCGTCGCGTGCGCCTGCTGGCCTACTTTGGCGAGGCGCGTGAGCCCGCCGCGGGCGCCAGCCCTGACCGCAACCCCTCCCCCCACGCCTACCGCTGCGGCAACTGCGATAACTGCCTCCAGCCCCCCGCCACCTGGAATGCCACCGAGGCGGCCCGCAAGGCGCTGAGCTGCATCTACCGCTTCGGCCAGCAAGGCGGCAGCAGCTACGGCGCCGGCCACCTCATCGACGTGCTGCGCGGCAAGGTCACCGACAAGGTGAAGCAACGCGGCCACGAGCAGCTCTCCACCTTCGGGATCGGCGCGGAGGTGAGTGAAGCCCAGTGGCGCGGCGTGCTGCGCCAGCTCATCGCGC
>JAJTDM010000069.1 GCA_021300575.1 Rubrivivax sp. | reverse complement strand
GGCGGGGTCGACAGGGGCGCCCTGTGCCTGTGCCGCAGAGGGGGCGGGCGTGAGCCGCGCGGCGTCCGGGGCGGCGGACGTCGGCGCTGCCCCTGCCGCAGCGGCGGGTAGGGCGGCGGGCAGGGCGGTGGGGGCCGTGGGGGAGGGGCTGGGCGGCTCGGTCTGCGCTTGCCCGTCGCGCGCCTGCACCTTGCGCCGGGACCAGCGCGACAGGAAGCCGTCCGGGGCGTCGGGCGTGGGCTTCGCGCTGCTCATGGGTTCACCGCTTGTCGGGATCGACGAACGAGGCCGGCCGGCGCCGCTTCTTGGGCTCGGGCCGGTAGTGCAGGTCCACGAAGGTCTGCAGCCAGGCGGCCACCTCGGCGGGCAAGGGCAGGTTGTCCACGCGCTCCTGGGCGTCCAGCAGGCGGCCGGCCTCGTGGTACGACAGCGTCACCTGTTCCGGCCAGGCCCTGGAGGGGTCTTCGTCCGAGACGCAGTGTGCGCGGCGCGGCACCGAAACCGCCATCGTCCTGCACCACCTCCACTGGCAGGTGGCGCCAGTCTTCCCACGCGCTGGGCGCTTGCTGCCGCTCGAACACGACGGCGACTTCCAGGGTGGGGGGTGCGTCCATGCTCGTCGGGTTGCTCAGGGCGGCGGATTCTAGGGGCCGGCCCGGCCTGCGCGTGCGGTGCTTGCGCCATGCCCCCGCAGCCGCGCCGAGCAATGTGACAAGAAGCCCTGCGCTGCGACAACTTGTCGCACCAAACCCGGGTGGCTACTGATTGCACCCGGGTTAACGCCGAGTCCTAATCCACGGTGCAGATATGAAGTGGCGTTCATGCCCTTCCTGTTTTTGAGGACCCCGCTATGAGCAAACCCTCTCAGCCTTCTGTCTCCCCGGTTTCCCGGCGCACGCTGTTCGCCGGCGCGGGCACGGCCGGCGCACTCGCTGCCGCAGCCACCTTGCTGCCCGGCACACCGGCCCAGCCCCCTGTGGCGGCCGCCGAGCCGGCCCTGGAGGGCGGCGAAGACGGACGCTACCGCGCCACGGCTCACGTGATGCGCTACTACCAGACCGCCAAGGTCTGAATCTCGCCTCACCCGCACCCGCACGCCTTTGCCCCATCGGAATGTGCCGTCCTCGGGTTTGTCCTGAGGAGCCTGCCTAAGGAAATTCCATGCTGCTCACCCGCAAATCTTCATCTGCCGGCGCCCCGTCCTCCGGCCTGGTTGCCAGCCTCTCCCGCGGTGTCTCGCGGGCCATTCCCACCATGGACCGTCGCGCCTTCCTGCGCCGCTCGGGCCTGGGGGTGGGGGCGGGCCTGGCGGCCTCCCAGCTCACGCTGGTGAAGAAGGCGCAGGCGGCCGATCCGGCCAAGGCCGGTGCCGGCACCGGCAAGGTGGAGGTCAAGCGCACGGTGTGCGGCCACTGCTCGGTGGGCTGCGCCATCGACGCCGTGGTGGAAAACGGCGTCTGGGTGCGCCAGGAGCCGGTGTTCGACAGCCCCATCAACCTGGGTGCCCACTGTGCCAAGGGCGCAGCCGTGCGTGAGAACGGCCATGGCGAATACCGGTTGAAGACGCCGATGAAGCTGGTCAACGGCAAGTACGAGCGCATCAGCTGGGACCAGGCGCTGGACGAGATCAGCAAGAAGATGCTGGAGCTGCGCAAGGAAAGCGGGCCCGACTCAATGTTCTTCGTCGGCTCGTCCAAGCACAACAACGAGCAGGCCTACCTGCTGCGCAAGTGGGTGTCGTTCTGGGGCACCAACAACACCGACCACCAGGCGCGCATCTGCCACTCCACCACGGTGGCCGGCGTGGCCAATACCTGGGGGTATGGCGCGATGACCAACTCCTACAACGACATGCAGAACGCCAAGGCGGCGCTGTACATCGGCTCCAACGCCGCCGAGGCGCACCCGGTGTCCATGCTGCACGTGCTGCACGCCAAGGAGGCGGGCTGCAAGATGATCGTGGTGGACCCGCGATTCACCCGCACGGCGGCCAAGGCCGACGAGTACGTGCGCATCCGCTCGGGCTCGGACATTCCCTTCCTGTTCGGGGTGATGTATCACATCTTCAAGAACGGCTGGGAAGACAAGAAGTACATCGAGGACCGTGTCTGGGGCATGGACAAGGTCAAGGAAGAGGTGATGTCCAAGTGGACACCCGACAAGGTGCAGGAGGCCTGCGGCGTGGACGAGGCCACCACCTTCAAGGTGGCCAAGATCATGTCGGAGAACCGCCCCAGCACCATCGTCTGGTGCATGGGCCAGACCCAGCACACCACCGGCAACGCCGTGGTGCGCGCCTCCTGCCTGCTGCAGCTGGCCCTGGGCAACGTGGGCAAGAGTGGTGGAGGCACCAACATCTTCCGCGGCCACGACAACGTGCAGGGCGCCACCGACGTGGGCCCCAACCCCGACTCCCTGCCCGGCTACTACGGCTTGGCCGAGGGTTCGTGGAAGCACTTTGCCAACGCCTGGGGCGTGGACTTCGAGTGGATCAAGAAGCAGTACGCCCCCGGCATGATGAGCAAGCCCGGCATGACGGTATCGCGCTGGATCGACGGCGTGCTGGAGAAGAACGAGCTCATCGACCAGGAAAGCAACCTGCGCGGCCTGTTCTTCTGGGGCCACGCGCCCAACTCCCAGTCCCGCGGGCTGGAGATGAAGCGGGCCATGGACAAGCTGGACCTGCTGGTGGTGGTGGACCCCTTCCCCAGTGCCACGGCGGCCATGGCCGCCATGCCGGGCAAGCCGGAAGACCAGAACGCCAAACGTGCGGTGTACCTGCTGCCGGCCACCACGCAGTTCGAGACGGCGGGCTCCTGCACGGCGTCCAACCGCTCCATCCAGTGGCGTGAGAAGGTGATCGACCCGCTGTGGGAGAGCCGCACCGACCACATGATCATGACGCAGCTGGCCGACAAGCTGGGCTTCGGCAAGGAGCTGGTGAAGAACTACAAGATGGTGCAGGGCAAGGGCGGCATGGAGCCCGAGGCCGAGTCCATCCTGCGTGAGGTCAACAAGTGCGTGTGGACGATTGGCTACACGGGCCAGAGCCCGGAGCGTCTGAAGGCCCACATGCGCAACATGCACGTGTTCGACGTCAAGACCCTCAAGGCCAAGGGCGGCGTGGACAAGGAAACCGGCATGAATCTCGACGGCGAGTTTTTCGGCCTGCCCTGGCCGTGCTACGGCACGCCCGAGATGAAGCACCCGGGCTCGCCCAACCTGTACGACACCTCCAAGCACGTGATGGAAGGGGGCGGTAACTTCCGCGCCAACTTCGGTGTGGAGCGTGACGGCAAGTCGCTGCTGGCCGCCGATGGCTCCTACTCCAAGGGGTCGGACCTCACCACCGGCTACCCCGAGTTCGACCACCTGCTGCTGAAGAAGCTGGGCTGGTGGGACGAGCTGACCGACGAAGAGAAGACCAAGGCCGAGGGCAAGAACTGGAAGACCGACCCGACGGGCGCCATCATCCGCGTGGCGATGAAGAACCACGGCTGCCACCCGTTCGGCAACGCACGCGCCCGCGCCGTGGTGTGGAACTTCCCCGACCCCATCCCCGTGCACCGCGAAGCCTTGTACAGCAACCGCCCGGACCTGGTGGCCAAGTACCCCACGCACGACGACCGCAAGGCCTTCTGGCGCCTGCCCACGCTGTTCAAGACGGTGCAGGAGAAGAACAAGGACATCGCCAAGACCTACCCGCTGATCATGACCAGCGGCCGCCTGGTGGAGTACGAGGGCGGCGGAGAGGAAACTCGCTCCAACCCCTACCTGGCCGAGCTGCAGCAGGAGATGTTCGTCGAGCTCAACCCGAAGGCCGCTAACGACCGGGGCATCCGCAACGGCGACTTCGTCTGGGTCAAGACCCCGCCGATGCAGGCGCTGCCCGAGTTCAAGGGCATCCGCGTCAAGGCCATGGTCACCGAGCGCGTGGACGCGGAGACCGTGTTCCTGCCGTTCCACTTCTCGGGCCGCTGGGGTGGCGTCGACCTCGCGCCGTACTACCCGCAGGGCGCCAAGCCGATGGTGCGCGGTGAGGCGGTCAACACCGCCACCACGTACGGCTACGACAGCGTGACGATGATGCAGGAAACCAAGACGACGGTCTGCCAGATCGAGAAAGCCACGGCCTGAGGGCCTTGAACTTTCGGCCCTACGACCATCGTGCATGCACTGCTCTGACGCCCCCTGCATGGCCGTGTGCCCGGTGGACTGCTTTTACCGCACCGATGACGGCGTGGTGCTGCACGACAAGGACGTGTGCATCGGCTGCGGCTACTGCTCGTACGCCTGCCCCTTCGGCGCGCCGCAGTTCCCGAGCAACGGCACCTTCGGTCTGCGCGGCAAGATGGACAAGTGCACCTTCTGCGCTGGCGGCCCCGAGGCCAACGGCACCGCGGCTGAGAATGAGAAGTACGGGCGCAACCGCCTGGCCGAAGGCAAGCTGCCGGCGTGCGCCGAAATGTGCTCGACCAAGGCCCTGCTGGGTGGCGACGGCGACGTGGTGGCCGACATCTTCCGCACCCGGGTGCTCACCCGCGGCAAGGGCAGCGAGGTCTGGGGCTGGGGCACGGCTTATGGCAAGCCTGTAGGCGGCGCCACCGGGCAACCCGCCAAGGGCGCCAAGTCATGAGCCGCTCCGGTGCTGTGCTGGCCGGCGCGGTGGCCCTGGCGGCCGTGGTGCTGATGTCCGGCTGTGAGAAGCCCCAGGTGTCGCAACAGACCCAGCGCAAGCCGGACGTGGCCGCCTACCAGGGCACCGACAACGCCTTTGCCGACACCAGCTGGAAGCGGGGTGACTCAGCGGCCTGGGAAGAGCAGTTGCGCAAGCGCTCCCAGGGTCAGAACGAGTACTCGCGCGCCAGCCAGCCCTGAGCGCCGGCTGCAGCACAAGACCCTCAAGAGATCGTCGCTGCCCCTGCCGTGCGCGGCCCCAGTGACCCAGGAGACACGATGCGAAAGCTGCCCTCCCTCCACCGCCTGCTGACACGCTTGCTGACCGGCCCGGCCCTGGCCGGTGCCTTGGCGCTTGGCCTGGCTGCTCCGGCGGCGGCTCAAACTGCAGCCCCAGCCGCAGCAGCCCCAGCAGTGGCCGCCGCGCCCGAGGCCAAGGGCCCGCCCGCCGGCTTCGTGGCGCCGGCCGAGCCCAAGCCGGACGAGACCAATGCCCAGCGCGCCACGACGCAGCCAGGGAACAACGCGCCCTTCTGGCGTGATGTGCGCGAAAGCGGGAACAAGGAGGGCACGGTCAGCATGCCCATTCCCGAAGGCGGCGTGCTGGTGCAGAGCTTCGTGCAGTACCCCGGTTCGAGTTTCACCACGGCCGGCGAGGCCTGGCGCCAGGTGCGCAACCGCTGGATCATTCCCTACGGCGGGTCGCTGCTGTTGATCGCCACGCTGGCGCTGGGGCTCTTCTACTGGCGCAAGGGCTCGCTGGGCGGGCACGAACCCGACACCGGTCGGGTGATCGAGCGCTTCACCCCGCTGGAGCGTGCGGCGCACTGGACGAACGCCATCGCCTTCGTGGTGTTGGCGGTGTCGGGCATCGTGATGGCCTTCGGCAAGTTCTTCCTGCTGCCCGTGCTGGGCTCCACCCTGTTCGGCTGGTTGACCTATGCCCTGAAGAACGCGCACAACTTCGCCGGGCCGCTGTTTGCGGTGTCGCTGGTCATCGTGATCATCACCTTCGTCAAGGACAACCTGCCCAGCAAGGAAGACATCACCTGGCTGCTGCGGGCTGGCGGCATGTTCGGCGGCGCCGAGGTGCCCTCGCACCGCTTCAACGCGGGGGAAAAGGGCATCTTCTGGGCCGGGGTGTTCCTGCTCGGTCTGGTGGTGGTGGGCTCGGGCCTGGTGCTGGACATGGTCATTCCCGGTCTGGCGTACCTGCGCGGCGACATGCAGATCGCCCACATGATCCACGCAGCCGCGTCCATGCTGATGATGGCCATGTTCCTGGGGCACATCTACATGGGCACCATCGGCATGAAGGGGGCGTACAGCGCCATGCGCACCGGCTATGTGGACGAAGGCTGGGCCAAGGAGCACCACGCCCTGTGGTACGAGGACATCCAGGCCGGCAAGATTCCGGCACAGCGCAGCGCGCCCCAGGGGGCTGCCGCCACCACGCCGCCCCAAGCCGCTTGATTCCCCAGGAGCTCATATGAACCGCACCGCCGCCTTCACCCTGGCCAGTCTGCTGCTGTCTTCTTCCGCCGTCTGGGCCAAGCTGCCACCGCTGTCGGACGAGGCCAAGGCCAAGGCCGCCGAAGCTGCCGCCAAGACCGCCCATGCCGGCAAGGTGGACAACTACAAGCTCTGCAAGTCCATGGACAGCGTGGCGGCCCGCTACGCTGCCGAGGCCAAGAAGCAGGGCAAGACGGTCAAGCCCACCGCGAGTCTGGCGCCTTGCGCCGATCCGGGCGCCTTCGTCTATCCGCCGCCGGCGGCGGCTGCCACGGCTGCTGCGGCCCCGGCCGCCGCTGCGCCCGCCAAGACCATGGCAGCGGCACCTGCGGCGACGCCGGCCAAGAAGTAGCCCGCTGCGGGCTTGCCGCCCCCATGACTCCCCCTGGCACCTGGCCCGCCGGGCCCGGCGGTTTGAGCGCGGGCATGGTCATGTCTTCCGGGCTAGAGTCCGCCCCCATGCCGCCCTTCCCCTCGCCCGTCCCCATTCCCGGCGCACCCCGGCTCACCGAGGCCCGCTGCGAACTGCTGCGCGAGATCTGCATCGTCGACGAGCATGGTGAGCCGCGCAGCATCCACATCCCGGCCGAGCGGCCGTTGACGGTGTTCGTTGACAAGCGTGAGCTTGTCACGCTCATGACCCTGGGCGCGATGCCCGAGCTGCTGGTGCTGGGTTATCTGTGCAACCAGGGCCTGATCGAAGGCGCCGACGAGGTGGACTCCATCACCGTGGACTGGGACGTGGGCGCCGCCGCCGTCAAGACCCATTCGGGCATCACCGATCTGGAGCGCAAGACCGCCACCCGCGTGGTGACCACCGGTTGCGGCCAGGGCACGGTCTTCGGCGATGTGATGAACCAACTGGCCACGCTGCACCTGCCCGATGCGGCCGCGGCGCGCATCAGCCAGGCCACGCTGTACCGCGTGCTGGAAACCATGCGCCAGCAGGACAGCATCCACCGCAAGGCGGGCTCGGTGCACGGCTGTGCGCTGTTCCAGCAGGGGCGCATGCTGATGTTCGTGGAGGATGTGGGCCGCCACAACGCCATCGACACCATCACGGGCTGGATGGCATTGCACGGTGTGCCGGGTGAGGACAAGGTGTTCTACACCACAGGTCGGCTGACCAGCGAGATGGTGATGAAGAGTGCCCGCATCGGCGTGCCCATCGTGGTGTCGCGCAACGGTGTCACCGCCATGGGCCATGAGATGGCCGAGCGCCTGGGCATGACCCTGTTCGGCCGTGCCGCCAACCGGCATTTCCTGTGTTACACCGGCTTCGAGCGTTTCGACGCCGAGCCGGAGCCCCGGCGCGCTGCGATGAGGGTCGTGGCCGGTTGACAGGGCCCTTTTTCGGCGTCTTCCTCAACCCAGGAGACCGCTGATGAGCCGACCCCCTTTCCGTGCCGACCAGGTCGGCAGCCTGTTGCGCCCGGCCTGGCTGGCACAGACCCGCGCTCGCTGGAAGGCGGGTGAACTGCCCGCCGCCGCCCTGCGCGAAGCCGAAGACCGCGCCGTGGCCGAGATCGTGCAGCGCCAGCGCGACATCGGCCTGCAGTCCATCACCGACGGTGAGTTCCGGCGCGATTGGTGGCACCTGGACTTCCTCGGCCAACTTGATGGCGTGACGCTCAAGCACAACGAGGGCCCCAAGTTCAAGATCGAGGGCCAGTCGGAACAGCCGCCGATTGCCACGGTGACGGGAAAGGTGGGCTGCAGCCGGCCCATCATGGCCGATGACTTCGCCTACCTGAAAGCGCAGGTGGATGCGCTGCAGAAGGGCGTGGCCGGTGCGTCCGGCGCCGCCGGCGTATCAGGCCGCAGCGCGGGCCCGGTGGCCAAGATGACCATTCCCTCGCCGTCCATGCTGCACCTGCGCGGCGGGCGTGCCGCGGTCTCGCGCGAGGCCTACCCCGACCTGGACGCCTTCTGGGACGACGTGGCCGCGGCCTACCGCGCCGCCATTGCGCATCTGGCGGCCGCGGGCTGCCGCTACCTGCAACTGGACGACATCACCTTCGCCTATTTGTGCGACCCCAAGATCCAGGCCAACTGCCGCGCCAACGGCGACGACCCTGCCGCGCTGCCCCAGCGCTATGCCCGAACCTTGAACGACGCGTTGCGCGGCCGGCCGGACGACATGACGGTCACCATCCACACCTGCCGCGGCAACTTCAAGAGCGCCTGGGTGGCCGAGGGCGGCTACGACCCCGTGGTCGACGCCATGTTCTCCACCGCGGTGGACGGCTGGTTCATGGAGTTCGACAACGCCCGCGCGGGCGGCTTCGAGCCGCTGCGCGCCTTGCCCCCGGGCAAGACGGTGGTGCTGGGCCTGGTGACCACCAAGGTGGGCGAGCTGGAGAGCAAGGACGCGCTGAAGCGCCGCATCGACGAGGCCGCCAAGGTGGTGCCGCTGGAGCAACTGGCGCTGAGCCCGCAGTGCGGTTTTTCCAGCACGCACCACGGCAACGCTCTGTCGGTGGACGACCAGTGGCGCAAGCTGGAGCGCGTGGTCGAGGTGGCTGGAGAGGTCTGGGGCGGGGCTTGAACTGACAAGAAAACGCCGGGCCGCTCCCAAGTTTTCTTGCGCCCCCGCGGGGGGCCGGGCCGGGCACCGCCCGGCCCTGGGGGGTGCTCTCAGGCCGCCGTGCCCGTGAGATCCCGCAGGTGGGTGGGCCCGGCCTCGGCCTCGATGCGGGCCATGAGCTCGCGGCACGCGCCCACGGCTGCCAGCAGTTCCATCACGACGAACATCGGCCCCACCAGCAGGCCCACCAGATCGTCGGCGAAGGCCGGTTTGCGGCCCTCGTAGTAGTGGCCCACGAACTGGATCACCCAGCCCAGCGCGAACAAGCCCACACCCCAGGCCACCCAGGACGCGCTGGACTGCCCCAGCACCTGGGCTGAGCCGATGAGCAGTGCCATCACCGCCACCACGGCCACCTGCAGCGCGAACTCACCCCGCGTCAGGTACCACGCCGCGCTCAGCAGGAACACCAGCCACGCCGGCGTCAACGCCAGGCCCGCCACCGGCAGCACCGGGTGCGACAGCAGCACGCCGATCGCGAAGACGATCATCGGCACCCCCACCAGGTGCGTCTGGATGTTGCGCCGATCCCGGTGGTAGGTGGCGTACTGGGTCAGCAAGGTGAGGGCAGGGCGGAAGGGGCTGGGCATCGCGTGGCCTCCTGGCGGGTTGGGTCGGCAGCGTGGTTGGTTGCACTGCCGCCATGGATGCATGCTACTGGAGGCGGCGCAGGCTGTCAGCCTCCTAGAATTCGCGATCGCCCGAGCGGCGTCTTCCAGAGCATGGCATGAGCATCAAGAGCGACCGTTGGATCCGCCGCATGGCCGAGGGGCACGGCATGATCGAGCCCTTCGAGCCCGGCCAGGTGCGGCACGCCGCCGACGGCCAGCGCATCGTCAGCTACGGCACCTCCAGCTACGGCTACGACATCCGCTGCGCACGCGAGTTCAAGGTGTTCACCAACATCCACAGCACGGTGGTGGACCCGAAGAACTTCGACGAGAAGAGCTTCGTGGACATCGAGAGCGATGTCTGCATCATCCCGCCCAACAGCTTCGCGCTGGCGCGCACGGTGGAGTACTTCCGCATCCCGCGCAACGTGCTCACCATCTGCCTGGGCAAGAGCACTTATGCGCGCTGCGGCATCATCGTCAACGTCACGCCCTTCGAGCCCGAGTGGGAAGGCTACGTGACGCTGGAGTTCAGCAACACCACGCCGCTGCCGGCCAAGATCTACGCCGGCGAGGGTTGTGCGCAGGTGCTGTTCTTCGAGAGCGACGAGGTCTGCGAGACCAGCTACAAGGACCGCGGCGGCAAGTACCAGGGCCAGCGCGGCGTGACGCTGCCCAAGGC
This sequence comes from Rubrivivax sp., assembly GCA_021300575.1. GTDB lineage: Bacteria > Pseudomonadota > Gammaproteobacteria > Burkholderiales > Burkholderiaceae_C > Rubrivivax. The sequence continues at coordinate 12,890 of JAJTDM010000069.1, read as the reverse complement.
CTGATCAAGCGGTCGGGAAGGTCCCCGGCAGCAGCATCGAGCGGTCCACGTCAGCGATCTTGGTGCGGCCGCAGAAGGCCATGGTCAGGTCCAGTTCCTTGTGGATGATCTGCAGCGCCTTGGTCACGCCCTCGCCGCCCATGGCGCCCAGGCCATAGAGGAAAGCGCGGCCGATGTAGGTGCCGCGCGCGCCCAGCGCCCAGGCCTTGAGCACGTCCTGGCCGGAGCGGATGCCGCCGTCCATGTGCACCTCGATACGCGAGCCCACTTCGGCCGCGATGGCGGGCAGCGCCTCGATGCTGCTCTGCGCGCCGTCGAGCTGGCGCCCGCCGTGGTTGCTGACGATCAGCGCATCGGCGCCGCTGTCGGCCGCGAGCTTGGCGTCCTCCACATCCTGGATGCCCTTGATGATGAGCTTGCCGCCCCAGCGCTTCTTGATCCACTCCACGTCGCCCCAGTTCAGCTGGGGGTCGAACTGCTCGGCCGTCCAGGCCGAGAGGTTGGCCATGTCCGACACGCCCTTGACGTGGCCCACGATGTTGCCGAACTGGCGCCGCGGCGTGCCCAGCATCCCCATGCACCAGCGCGGCTTGGTCATCATGTTCAGGATGTTGGCCACCGTGAGCTTGGGCGGCGCGGACAAGCCGTTCTTCAGGTCCTTGTGGCGCTGCCCCAGGATCTGCAGGTCCAGCGTCAGCACCAGGGCGTCGCACTTGGCGGCCTTGGCGCGGTCGATCAGACGCTCAATGAAATCGCGGTCGCGCATCACGTAGAGCTGGAACCAGAAGGGCTGCGTGGTGTGCGCGGCTACGTCCTCGATGGAGCAGATGCTCATCGTGGACAGCGTGAAGCGGATGCCGAATTTCTCGGCTGCCTGCGCGGCCAGGATCTCGCCGTCGGCATGCTGCATGCCGGTCAGGCCGGTGGGGGCAATCGCCACGGGCATCTTGCAGTCGATGCCCACCATCTTCGTCGCGGTGCTGCGGCCTTCCATGTTGACGGCCACGCGCTGGCGCAGCTTGATCTTCTGGAAGTCGCTCTCGTTGGCGCGGTAGGTGCTTTCCGTCCACGAGCCCGAGTCGGCGTAGTCGTAGAACATGCGGGGCACGCGCTGTTGCGCCAGAACGCGCAGGTCTTCGATGTTGGTGATCACTTGCGGCATGGGGTGATGGCTCCTCTGGCTGAAAGTCTATACGCCGCCTCAGGCGCGCGTGAGAGAGGAAGCCCTCACCCCCAGCAGGCGCAGGCTGCGTGTGAGGTCCACCCGCTTAAGGCATTCGCCCGCGGAGCGGCGGATGTCGGCGCCGTCGGCCACGGGTTCGGGCAGCGTCAGGTCGCGCGTGACGGTCTTGAAGTCTTCGAAGCGCAGCTTGATACCGATGGTGCGGGCGCGCCAGCCTTTGCGCTGCAGGTCCAGCGCCACCTGGCCGCACAACCGGGTCAGGATTTCCCCCAGCGCGGCACGGTCGCGCACGGCGTGCAGGTTGCGCTCGAAGGTGGTTTCGCGGCTGGTGGACACGGGGTCGCTGTGCGTCACCACCGGGCGGTCGTCCTGGCCGTGCGCCACCTCGTGCAGCCAGGCGCCGTAGCTGCGGCCGAAGGCCTCGATCAACTCCGCGCGGGGCCGCGCGGCCAGGTCGCCCACCGTGCGCACGCCCAGGGCTAAGAGCTTGTCGGCCGCCTTGGGGCCGATGCCGTTGACCTTTCGCGCGGCCAGCGGCCAGATGCGCGTGGGGATGTCGGCCTCGGTCAGCACCGTCAGGCCGTCGGGCTTGTCCAGTTCGGAGGCGATCTTGCTCAACAGCTTGTTGGGGGTGACGCCCACCGAGCAGGTCAGCCCGGTGCGGCGCAGCACGTTGTTGCGGATCTCCTGGGCCAGCGCGCGCACGCCGCCGAAGGGGTCGTGGCCCACGGCGTCCTGGGCGCCCGGCACCTCGGTCAGGTCGATGTAGATCTCGTCGATGCCGCGGTCCTCGATCACCGGGGCCACCTCGGCCACGGCGGCCTTGAAGGCGCGCGACAGCCGGCGGTACTCGTCGAAGTCCACGGGCAGCAGCACGGCGTCCGGCGCCAGCTTGGAGGCCTTCATCAGGCCCATGCCCGAGTGCACGCCCAGGTCCCGCGCGGCATACGTGGCGGTGGTGATCACGCCGCGGCCGGCGTAGTCGCGCAAGGTGGCGAAGCGCCTGGTGCCGTCAGCCAGCATCTCAGGCTGATGGCGCCGCCCGCCGCCAATCACCACCTGCTGCCCCTTGAGTTCGGGGTAGCGCAGCAGTTCCACGGACGCGTAGAACGCGTCCATGTCCAAGTGGGCGATCCAGCGGCGGTGCGGGGGCATGGCTTGAGGGTACCGCCGCCAGTGGGCGCTGCCGAACAGGTTGTCGAAAGTGTGGGGGCCAGGATGCTGGAACTGACAGGCTTGCCAGCCTCAGATCAGTTCCACCGTACCGCCGTAGGCCAGCAGCTTTTCATCGGCCGTCAGCAGCCACATGGGCTCTGCGGCAGCCTGTGCCACGAGCAACCTGTCGAAGGGGTCCCGGTGGTGCCAGGGCAGTGACCCCACACGCAGGGCGTGCGGGCCCCATATCGGCAACTCCACAAATCCGTTGTCGAGCGCCGCCTCGCGGATGGCGGCGGCGTCGGCCTGCAACTTGCCGAGGCTGGTCTTGATGGCGACTTCCCACAGCGAGGCGACACTGAAGTAGACCTCGTTTTCCGCTGCAAGCAGGCGTGGTCGTATCGACTGGATTCTCGGGCTGTCAATGGCCGCCCAGAGCAGGACGTGCGTGTCAAGCAGGAGTTTCAACGGCCACCCTGAAAGCCTTCCAAAACCTGGTCCGGAAGGGGCGCATCAAAGTCGTCGGGGACCACCAGTTGCCCCTTGAGAAAGCCCAATTTCCGTGGCTTGGCTGCGTTGTCCAGGCGTGTGAGCTGTGCCACGGCATGGCCGTTAGGACCGATCAGCACGGTTTCTCCCGCGGCGGCGCGTTGCACCAGTTGCGACAAGGTGCTCTTGGCTTGATGCATGGGTATGACGTCTTGCATGCACTGAATTTAGCTAATTTCTAGCTAAACCGCAACGGTCAGCCGCGCGAGATGCCGCTCGATCTGCACGCGCACCTGTGCCGGGGCGCTGCCGCCGCGCACGTTGCGGGCGTTCATGGAGCCGCGCAGGGTGAGAGCGTCGAACACGTCGTCCGCGATGGACGGATGAAAGCCCTGCAGCGTGGCCAGGGGCAGCTGCGCCAGGTCCACGCCCTGGCCGATGGCCACCTTCACGGCGTGGGCCACGGCCTCGTGCGCATCGCGGAAGGGCAGGCCTTTCTTGACCAGGTAGTCGGCCAGGTCGGTGGCGGTGGCGTAGCCGCGCAGCGCGGCGCGTTCCATCGCCTCGGGCTTGACCACGATGCCAGCGCACATCTCGGCCATGATGCGCAGGGTGTCGCGCAGCGTGTCCACGGTGTCGAACAAGGGCTCCTTGTCTTCCTGGTTGTCCTTGTTGTAGGTCAGCGGCTGGCCCTTCATCAGGGTGAGCAGGCCCATCAGGTGGCCCACCACGCGCCCGGTCTTGCCGCGTGCGAGTTCGGCCACGTCGGGGTTGCGCTTCTGCGGCATGATGGACGAGCCGGTGCAGTAGCGGTCGGCCAGGTCGATGAAGCCGAAGTTCTGGCTCATCCACAGCACGATCTCCTCGGACAGGCGCGAGACGTGCACCATGCAGATCGAGGCGAACGATGCGAACTCGAGCGCGAAGTCGCGGTCGCTCACGGCGTCCAGGCTGTTCTCGCACACGCCGTCGAAGCCGAGCGAGCGCGCCACGGCCTCGCGGTCCAACGGGTAGCTGGTGCCGGCCAGCGCCGCGGCGCCCAGCGGCAGGCGGTTGACGCGCTTTCGCACGTCGACCAGGCGCTCGGCATCACGCGCGAACATCTCCACGTAGGCCAGCAGGTGGTGGGCAAAGCTCACGGGCTGGGCCACCTGCAGGTGGGTGAAGCCGGGCATGACGGTGTCGGTGTGTTGAGCGGCCAACTCGACAAGCGCGCGCTGCATGGCCACCAGCAACGGGGTCAGCCCGTCGATCTCGGCGCGCAGCCACAGGCGCACGTCGGTGGCCACCTGGTCATTGCGCGAGCGCCCGGTGTGCAGCCGCTTGCCGGCCAGGCCCACCAGTTCCGTCAGGCGGGCCTCGATGTTCAGGTGCACGTCTTCGAGCTCGAGCTTCCAGGTGAACTCGCCGCGCTCGATCTCGCCGGCAATCTGCGCCATGCCGCGCTCGATGTCGGCCAGGTCTTGTGCGCTGATGATGGATTGCGCAGCCAGCATGCGGGCATGGGCCAGGCTGCCGTCGATGTCGGCTCGCCACAGCCGCTTGTCGAACCCGACGCTGGCCGTGTAGCGCTGCACCAGCTCGCTCATGGGCTCGGAGAACAGGGCCGACCAGGCCTGGGACTTGTTGGCGAGCGGGTTGCTGGAAGGATTGGAGGCGGTCATGGCGGGCAGGGCTGCGAAGGTGACCGGGCATTATCCCGGCCCCGTCGCGCCGTCAGCCCGTGTTCCTGAGCCCCGCGGCCAGCCCGTTGATGGACAGGTGGATGCCCCTGCGCACGCGCTCGACCTGAGGGTCGTCCGCGGTGCGCTGGCGGTAGCGGCGCAGCAGTTCCACCTGCAGGTGGTTCAGCGGGTCCAGGTAGGGGATGCGGTGCTCCAGCGAGCGCGCCAGCGCGGGGTTGGACTGCAGCCGGGTCGGTTCTCCCGTGATCAATGTGAGCGCGTCGCTGGTGCGCTGCCACTCGGCTTGCAGCAACGCGAAGATGCGGCGCCCGCTCTTGCGGTCTTCCACCAGGTCCGCGTAGCGCTGGGCCAGGCCCAGGTCGGTCTTGGCCAGCACCATGTCCAGGTTGGACAGCAGCGTGCGGAAGAAGGGCCATTGCCGGTACATGCGGCGCAGCAACTGCACCCGGGCTTCGCGCGCTGGGGCGTCATCGACTTTGCGTTTGCCCTTGCCTTTGCCCACGCTGGCGCCATCCGCCGAAGCGTCGGCCCCGTCAAGAAAGGCCTGCACCCCCGAGCCGAAGCCACACCAGCCGGGCAAACCCAGGCGGCACTGGCCCCAGGAGAAGCTCCAAGGGATGGCGCGCAGGTCTTCGATGGCGCGCGTGGCCTTGCGGGAGGCGGGTCGCGAACCGATGTTGAGCTCCGCGATCTCGCGCAGCGGCGTGGCGGCGAAGAACCAGTCGGTGAAGCCGGGTGTGTCGTAAACGATGTCGCGGTAGGCCGTAAAGCTCGCCTGGCTGAGCGTGGCGGCCGCTTCCATGAAGGTCTTGGGGGCGCGTTGCGTGGGGTGCAGCAAGGTGGCCTCCAAGGTGGCGGCCACCAGCGTCTCCAAGTTGCGCCGGCCGATCTCGGGATGGGCGTATTTCGAGCCGATGACCTCGCCCTGCTCGGTCAGGCGGATCTGGCCCTGCACCGTGCCTGGGGGCTGGGCGAGGATGGCCTGGTAGCTGGGCCCGCCGCCGCGCCCCACGGTGCCGCCGCGGCCGTGGAACAGCCGCAGGCGCAGGCCGTGCGCCTGGCCGAGTTCGCCAAACAACTCCACCAGCGCCGTCTCGGCCCGGTACAGCTCCCAGTTGCTGGTGAAGAAGCCACCGTCCTTGTTGCTGTCGCTGTAGCCCAGCATGATTTCCTGCTCGGCCCCGCTGCGCACCACCAGCGAAGCGATGCCGGGCAGGGCGTAGAACTCGCGCATGATGGGCTCGGCCCGGCGCAGGTCGGCGATGGTCTCGAAAAGCGGCACGACGATCAGCTCGCAGCGGGCTGCGCTGTCGTGGCTGCCGTCCAAGGTGCCGTGCAGCAGCCCGCATTCCTTCTGCAGCAGCAGCACTTCCAGCAGGTCGCTCACTTCCTCGGTGTGGGAAATGATGCTGTGGCGCAGGGCCTCGCGGCCGTGTCGCTGGCGCAGTTCGCGCGCGGTCTCGAAGACCTCGAGCTCGCCCAGGGTGAGGGCGCTGTAGCTGGCGTCGCGCACGCGCAGGGGCCGGGCGTCATTCAGCATGCGCAGCAGCAGGGCGCGGCGCTGCGCCTCGGTGAGCGCGCTGTAGCTCGCCTCCACGCGCGCCACCCGCAACAGTTCGGCCACCACCAGCTCGTGCTGGTCGGAGCTCTGCCGGATGTCCAGCGTGGCCAGGTGAAAGCCGAAGACCTGCACCGCGCGGCGCAGCGGCCGCAGCCGCGGCTGCACCAGGGCCTGCGCATGGTGCGAGCGCAGGCTGTCGGCGATCACGTCCAGGTCCGTCAGGAGCTCTTCGGGCGTGAGATACGGGTTCTGCGGCGCCACGGCGTGGCGCAGCGCCTCGGTGCCGGTGAGTTCGTGCAGCGTGGCCGCCAGCCGGGCGTACATGCCGATGAGGGCGCGCCGGTAGGGCTCATCCTCACGGTGCTGGTCGTGATCGGGCGAGCGCGCGGCCAGCGCCAGCATGGCCGGCGTCACGGGGGCCAGGGTGTGCGACATCGACAACTCGCCGCCCAGCAGGTGCACCTCGGTCAGGTAGTGGCGCAGCGCCACCTCGGCCTGGCGCGCCATGGCGCGGCGCATGGTGCGCGCGCCCACGTTGGGGTTGCCGTCCCGGTCGCCGCCGATCCAGTGCCCCATGCGCAGGAAGGGGGCGATCTCGTGCCCTTTCAGGGCGTGCTCGACTTCACCGTACAGCCGCGGAATCTCGCGCAGGAAGGTGGTGGGGTAGTAGCTCAGCGCGTTCTCGATCTCGTCATCCACGGTCAGCTTGGCGGTGCGCAGCATGCGGGTCTGCCACAGCTGTGTGACGCGGGCCCGCAACAGTTCCTCGTTCTCGGCCTTCCCCTGGCCCGTGTCCAGATGGTCGCGCGCGGCCACCAGTTCCGCGATGGCGCGCTCGGCGTCCAGGATGCTCTTGCGCTGCACCTCGGTGGGGTGCGCGGTCAGCACGGGCGAGATCCACGCGTGGCGCAGCGTGGCGGCGATGTCGCTGGCGCGCAGGTCGGCCTGGTGCAGCCGCTCCATGGCCAGCGAGAGTGAGCCCTCCTGCACCTGGCCCTTGCGGTCCTGGTGGGCGCGCAGGCGCACGTGGTGGTGGTCTTCAGCGATGTTGGCCAGGTGCGCGAAGTAGCTGAAGGCGCGGATCACGCTCACCGTCTGGTCGCCCGACAGGTTCTTCAGCAAGCGGTCCAGCGTCCGCCCGGCCTGCGCATCCTTCTTCAGCCGGAAGGCCACGGCCAGTTGCCGCACCTTCTCGATGAGTTCGTAGGTGTCACGGCCTTCGTGTTCGCGGATGGTGTCGCCCAGGATCCGGCCAAGTAACCGGATATCTTCACGCTGCGCGTCGTGAGGGCCGTTGGACGCGGGGGCGCCCTCTGCAGAACGCGCGGTTCCAGCAGGCGACCTGGGAGAACTGAGGGGCAGAGAACGGGGCATGGGCAGGCCTCTACGATGTAACCTGGTTACAGATTCTGCACGCAAGCCTCATGCCTGAAAGTGACCTGATTCGACTCCGGTTGACACCTGTCGGTGACAACCCTGCCTGATCTTCAAAGCGGCGCTCCCATAATCGCCGGATGAGCGACAAGACCGTCATCGCCACCCGAGAAAGCCGACTGGCCCTGTGGCAGGCCGAACACGTCCGCGACCTGCTTCAGGCGCAATTCGGCCGCCAGGTCGAACTGCTGGGCATGACCACCAAGGGCGACCAGATCCTGGACCGCGCCCTGTCCAAGGTGGGCGGCAAGGGCCTGTTTGTCAAGGAACTGGAGACCGCGCTCGAGGAGGGCCGGGCGCACCTGGCCGTGCACTCGCTCAAGGATGTGCCCATGGACCTGCCGCCGGGTTTTGTGCTGGCGGCCGTACTGGAGCGCGAAGACCCACGCGACGCCTTCGTCTCCAACCGCTACGACGACCTGTCGGCCCTGCCTCAGGGGGCCTGCGTGGGCACCTCCAGCCTGCGCCGCGTGGTGCAGTTGCTCAGCGAGCGGCCGGACCTGCGCATCGAGCCGCTGCGCGGCAACCTGGACACTCGGTTGCGCAAACTGGACGAGGGCGGGTTCGATGCCATCGTGCTGGCGGCTGCGGGCTTGAAGCGCCTGGGCCTGGCCAGCCGCATCCGCGGCGTGTTTGAGATCGACCGCATGATTCCCGCCGCAGGCCAAGGGGCCCTGGGCATCGAGGTGCGGGAGGATGCGCATGAGCTGCGGGCACTGCTGGCGCAGACCGTGCACAAGCCCACCTGGCTGGCAGCCCATGCCGAGCGCGCGGTGTCTCGCGCCCTGGGCGGCAGTTGCAGCATGCCGCTGGCCGCGCATGCCACTTGGGAGGGGGGCACCCTGCACCTGGAGGCGGCCCTGGGCCATGCCACGCAGCTGACCCTGCCGCTGCTGCGCTTCACGGTCGAGGGCGCGCCGGCGGACGAAGCCTCGGCGCGCCGTCTGGGCGAGGAAGCGGCCGAGGGCCTTCGCCGCGCCGGCGCATCGGGGTATCTCGGGGCTGCCTGAGCGCTCGTGAGCCCGCTGTGCGTGATCGTCACCCGGCCCCGGGCGCAGGCTGAACCCTGGGTCCAGGCGCTCAGGGCAAGCGGGCTCCAGGCGCAGGCACTGGCGCTCATCGACATCGCACCGGCCCCTGACGCGGCCACTGTCGAGCAGGCGTGGCAGCGCCTGGCGTCTCTGGACTTCGTGATGTTCGTCAGCGCGAATGCAGCGGAGCACTTCTTCGCGCGCCGCCCGCCCGGCCGCGCCTGGCCGGCGGGGCTGCTGGCAGGCAGCACAGGGCAGGGCACCACCGCGGCGCTGCAGGCCTGCGGTGTGCCGCCGGACCACATCGCCCAGCCGGCGCCGGGCGAGCCCAGCGAGTCCGAGGCGTTATGGCGCCAGGTGGCCGCTCAGGGTTGGGGCGGCCGGCGTGTCCTGATCGTGCGGGGTGAGGACGGCCGCAACTGGCTCGCGCAGCAGTTCGAACAGGCTGGCGCGGCGGTGGAGTTCCTGGTGGCTTACCAGCGGCGCCCGCCAGTGCTGGACGAACCGTCGGCCCGGCTCCTGGCCGCCGCCCTGGACGATCCGCAGGGCCATGTCTGGGTGTTCAGCAGCTCGGAGGCGGTGGCCCACCTGCAGGCGCTGAGGCCGCTGGCCAAATGGCACGCCAGCCGCGCCGTGGCCACGCACCCCCGCATCGCCGCGGCAGCGCGCTCGGCCGGCTTTGCTCAAGTTCTGGAAGTCCCCCCGGAGCTGGAAGCGCTGCTGGCCTGCTGCGCCCACCTAGAATCTTTGCGGTGTTGAACGACGCCACTCCTTCCTCTTCCGCACCCTCGGGTTCGGCAGCGCCTGCAGAAACTCCTGCGGCAGCGCCCGCCGCGGTGATGTCTGAGGCAGCCGCCGCCGCACCTGCTTCCGCGCCAGCGGGGCCCGGGCCTGCTCTCCAAGCTGGATCCGGCGGAGCAGCCCCCGCGGCCAGGACCCCATTCAGCGCCGCAAGCCCCTGGATCCTCGCCGGGCTGGGCCTGCTCGCGGTGGCCGCCTTGGCGCTGGCCTGGAACACCCAGCAGCGGCTCAAGACAGCGGAACTGGAAATCGTCAAGCGTCAGCAGGATGCCGGCACCCAGGCGGCGGAGGCGCGCTTGATGGCACGCCAGGCCGAGGCGTCCGCTCGCGAGAACGCCGCCAAGGTGGCGTTGCTGGAGGCACGCGTGGCCGAGACCTCGCTGCAACGCAGCCAGCTGGAAGAGTTGATCCAGTCGCTGTCACGCTCACGTGACGAGAACGTGTTGTCCGATGTGGACGCGGCGCTGCGCCTGGCCTTGCAGCAATCGTCCATCACCGGCAGTGCAGAGCCGCTGCTGGCGGCCCTGCGCCAGACCGAAGAGCGCCTGGCCCGCTATCAGCAACCCCGCATGGACCGGGTGCGCAGGGCGGCACTGCAGGACCTGGACCGCGTCAAGGCGGCGGGCTCTGTGGATGTGCAGAGCCTGGCGATCCGCATCGATGAAGCCGTGCGGGCGGTGGACGACCTGCCCATGCTCGCCGCCACGGACCGCCGGGCTGTGCCGCGCGAAGGGGACGCCCGCGCGGCTGCGGCAGCGGCATCGGCTGCTGTTGCAGCGGCCTCCTCACCCGGCCCGCAGTGGCTGGACGCGCGCGTGCGCTCCCTGTGGGGCCAGTTCTGGGCGGAGGTGCGTGGCCTGGTGCGCGTGACCCGCGTTGACGATCCCGAGGCCGCGTTGTTGGCGCCGGAACAGGCTTTCTTCCTGCGCGAAAACCTGAAGCTGCGCCTGCTGAACGCCCGCCTGGCCTTGCTGAGCCGGCAGTTCGACACGGCGCAGGCGGACTTGCGCGAGGCCCAGTCTGCACTGGAGCGCTACTTCGACAAGGGCTCGCGGCGCGTGGAACTGGTTCGCGAGCAGTTGCGCCAGGTGGCGCAGCAGTCGCGTCAGGTGTCGGTGCCCCGGCCTGAGGCCACGCTGGCCGCGCTGGCCACGGCCGTGGCCGGACGCTGACCGGGGCGCCCCGCATGCGCGCCGTCGTCTGGGCCGTTCTGCTTTTCGTGGTGGCTGTCGTGGCCGCCACCACCTTGGGCACGAATGATGGACTGGTGTCCGTGGCGTGGGGCGGCTGGCGGGCCGACCTGTCGCTGAACCTCTTCATCCTGGTGGTGCTGGGGGCCTGCTTCCTGATCATGGGCGCCACCCGCGCCATCGACAGCCTGCTCACCCTGCCCACTCGCGCTGCCGAATGGCGGGCGCTGCAGAGGGAACGTGCGGCACAGCGGGCCTTGCGCGAGGCCCACCTCGAATTCGACGCTGCGCGTTACCTGCGCGCGCAGCGCGCAGCCGAGAAAGTGCTCGGCTTCTCCCGGGCCTGGCCCCCCATCCCGGAGTCCGAGGAGATCAGCCTCATGGCCTTGCTGGTGTTGGCGTCCAGCCTGCACCGCCTGCAAGACCGGGAGGGGCGTCAGCGGGCGCTGGACGAGGCGCTGGCCTTGGCCGGGCGTGTCAAGGGGCGGCCCGCTGCCGAGGCACCACTGCTGCGCGCGGCCGAATGGGCACTGGAGGATCGGGACGCCACCCTGGCGCACCGGTGGCTGGAGGCCTTGCCGCCTGGCGTCGCCCGGCGCACCCATGCGCTGCGACTGAAGCTCCAGGCCACCCGTCTGTCGGGGCAGCATGCCGAAGCCTTGAAGACGGCCCGCCTGCTGGCCAAGCATCAGGCCTTCCCGACCACGGCCACCGCTGGCCTGCTGCGGTCCTTGTGCATGCAGGTGCTGGATGCCGCGCACGATGGCGAGCAATTGCGCCAGGCCTGGGCCACTCTGGAGCCGACGGATCGGCGCGACGCCTTGCTGGTGGCCCATGCGGCGCGCCGTGCGGCCCGGCTGGGCGCGGCCGCTGATGGCCGGGCCTGGGCTCGGCCGCTGTGGGACCGGCTGCCTGAGTTATCGGCAGACGAGCGGTCGGCGCTGGCGCTGGCGCTGTGTGAAGGCCTGGAAGGCGTGGGCCCTGAGTGGCTGGCGCCGATGGAGAGCGCCTTGGGCTTGGCACCTGACGGAGGCGCCCCGTCTGCTGTGGCAGCAGCAGCCGGCATGACGTTCGCGGCCCGCGGACTGTGGGGCCGTGCAGCCGCGCCTCTGGAGCGTGCAGCCCGTGCGCCGGAGCTGCCCGGTGACGTGCGGCGCAGGGCCTGGCGCCTGCTGGCCCAGGCGGCGCAGGGTGTGGGCGATGAACGCCGGGCCCTCGACTGCGAGCACGAGGCCTCGCGCATCGATTGACGGTCTTTCCGCGCCGGGCCTCGTCAGAACTGTCCGCCGGACCCGATTCGGACTGCTATACTGCGCGGCTTCGCGGCTGTAGCTCAGTTGGATAGAGTACTTGGCTACGAACCAAGGGGTCGTGGGTTCGAATCCTGCCAGCCGCGCCAGTAAAATCAACGGGTTAGCTCTCACAAGGAGCTAGCCCGTTTTGATTTGTGGGCCTGGTAGGCGGTTTTGCCCCAACATTTGCCCCAACAGTGCAGCTGACTGAGGGTCACTTCTAGTGCCCGTAACTTGCTCTTGCTGGCGCCTGTCAAGCTGTCTTACTGGCGAACTTGTATCGAACGGGTGGAGACTCTCCCCTCTCCGCCACTGTTGCTATCCCGGCTACTCGCGCTGTCTTGCGCAGGGTTGACGCGACTTCTTCACCTCTTCAGAACGGTACCCGAATCGGAAGCTCCCGTTGCGTGCTGCCTAATGCGTCCGTCGTGAGGAAGTTAGACCTCGGAGTTGTTCAGGTAGCGGAGTGTCCGCACTGCGGACGCTCGTGCGAATGGCGCGCAGGTCGATCTGAGCGATGCGGGTGTCAAGCGACATCCGAATGACCTCAAAACCACACGTGAGGTCACGAATCGCATTGGCACGGTGAACGAGAAAGCGTCCGACATTGTGGGCGCCGGTGCGAACCTGCTGAGTTTTGGCCGGTTTCAAAATGTTGACGGGATTGGGGCGGGTTTGGGGTGGTTCCAGCGCTGACCTGAGCGATGCTTGCGGGGTTCAGATCTCGGCGTGGGACTGACCGCGGTAGCTCTTGCCCTCGATCACGACGGTCTCGACGTGGTGCAGCAACCGGTCCAGGAGTGCCGAGGTCAGGGTGGCGTCGTTGTTGAAGATCCCGGCCCATTGCTTGTACGGACGGTTCGTGGTCAACAGCGTGGCGCCGCGCTCGTAGCGGTGGCTGACGATCTGGAACAGGCAGTCGGCGCCGAACTTGTCGATGGGCAGGTAGCCCAGCTCATCAAGTAATGTTGCGCGCAACATTACTGGACTCATGTTGAGCGTCCGGTAATGTGAAGCTGAGCCCTTGCCACGTCGTGCCGCAGCGTGCAGGAGCCGTTTCGAACTCAAC
>JAJTDM010000133.1 GCA_021300575.1 Rubrivivax sp. | reverse complement strand
CTCGGCGCGGCCGGTCAGGCCGCCGGAGGCCAGCAGCACGGCGCGGGCGCCGTCTTCGCGCGCGGCGGCGCGCACGGTGTGCACAAGACGCCCCAGGCTCTGGGTGCCGGCGGCAGCGGCCTCGGCCACGCCCAGGCCGGCGGCGCGGACGGTGGCGAGCTCGCCCGCGCCGTAGCGCTTCATCAGCACGGCGATGCCGGGCACGGCATCGGCCACGGTGGTGACGATGACGAAGCGCGGTGTAAGCGTGCGCGCCGCGGCGATGCCGGCCTCGCAGGTGCCGATGACCGGCTCGGGCATGCGCGCGCGCAGCGCCTGCAGCGCCAGGTCGTCGAAGCAGGCGGTGACGTAGGCGTCGTGGCGCTCGACGGCGCACCGCTGCGCGACCAGCGCCAGCACCTGGCGCTCGGCCTCCTCGCGCTGACCGGCGTTCTCGATCGAAAACGGGCCCTGCAGCGGGTTGACCACGTCGAAGCGCAGGTTCGCGTGGGCGAAGGGGCTGCAGGCCTGCGCGACCAGCGCCGTGACCGCCGGGTTGGTGTTGGGGTTGACCACCAGCACGCGGCGCGTCAGGGCGGACGCGGCAGCAGGGCGAGCCGCCCCACCCGCAGCAGCAGCGCCGCCCGGAACGCCAGGGTCGCCCGAAACGCCAGGGCCGCCAACGCCGCCCATGTCCGCCACGGCAGGCAGGGTGATGTCCGGCCTCATCCCGACATCGTCTCGGGCAGCCACAGCGCGATCTGCGGCCACACGATCAGCATCGCGACGAAGGCCAGCATGATGAAGACATAGGGCAGCGAGCCGAGCACCACGTCGGCGAAGCTGCCGCCGTCCCGCCGCAGGCCCTGCACCACGAACAGGTTCATGCCCACCGGCGGGGTGATCAGCGCGATCTCGCACATCACGACGATGAAGATGCCGAACCACACCGGGTCCACGCCGACGGCCACCACCATGGGCACCGCCACCGGCACCGTCAGCACCAGCATGGACATCGCGTCCATGAACATGCCCAGCACGACGTAGAAGGCCACCAGCAGCGCCAGCAGCAGGTAGGCGTCCAGCCCGAGCGAGCCTACCCACTGCGTCACCGCCTGCGTGGTGCCCAGCATCGACAGCGTGACGTTCAGCAGCAGCGCGCAGACGATCACCAGCACCACCATGCCGGTGGTGCGCGCCGCCTGGCGGAAGCAGTGTTCGAGCAGCGACAGCGTGAGCCGACGCTGGCGCCAGACGAAGTACAGCGCGGCGATGACGCCCAGTGCCGCCGATTCCGTGGGCGTGGCCAGACCGCCGTAGATGCTGCCCATGACGACGAGGAAGATCACGCCCGGCGGCACCAGGAAGCGCAGCAGCGCCAACTTCTCGCGCAGCGGCAGCCGGGTGGCCGGGTCGCGCGCGCCGGCGTCGCGGTGCGCGAACAGGATGTACAGCGAGAACAGCCCCGTCAACAGCAAACCGGGCAGCACGCCGGCGATGAACAACTGCCCGACCGAGACATTGGCCAGCGAGCCATAGACCAGCAGGTTCACGCTCGGCGGGATCAGGATGCCCAGCGTGCCGCCAGCGGCCAGCGAGCCCAGCGCCGCCGGCATCGGGTAGCCCCGAGCACCCAGCGTGGGCAGCGCGATCGTGCCCACCGTCGCCGCCGTGGCCACCGACGAGCCCGAGGTGGCCGAGAACAGCGCGCAGGTGCCGATATTGCTGTGCAGCAGGCCCCCGGGCAGGCGCCCCAGCCACGCCGCGAGGACGTCGAACATCCGGTCGGCGATGCCGCCACGCAGCAGCAACTCGCCCAGCAGCATGAACAGCGGGATCGCCGTCATCACCGGGTTGTTCAGCGTGCCCCAGACCACGCCGCCCATCATCTCCACCAGCGGCATGCCGAAGGCGAGGTAGCCACCCAGCGTGCCCACCAGCAGGATGGCGAAGGCCACCGGCAGGCTCAGGAACATCAGCGCGAGCATCGCGACGAAGCCGATACCCAGGATGGTCATGCTCACGGCAGAGGCTCCGTCGACAGACGAGATGAGATACGGACAGCGGTCAGGTCGACCGCGCAGGCCATCGACACCGCGCCCGGGCGACGTGACGGCCGGGGGTCGAAGGCCGGGATGACGGACGCCGCAGTCATCGCCGCTTCAAGTCCTCGAGCTCGGCGCGCAGTTCCTCCTCGACACTGCCGGGCCCGGCCACGATCTCGAGGCCAGCCCAGTCGCGCCGCAGCAGCCGAGCCAGCACCCGCCACGCCAGCACCAGCGCCACCAGCAGGAAGACGCCCAGCGTGGCGAGCCACAGCGCCTGCGGGTACACCAGCGGCGTGGCCCAGGGCGTCTGCGCCAGCGACTGGTAGGTGCGCGTCTCGGTGAAGGTGCGCCACGCGAACACCGCCAGGAAAACCGCGATCGCCGTCAGCGACAGCGCCGCCGCCGCGTCGGCCAGCGCGCGCAGGCGCGGGCCGAGGCGCCCATACAGCAGGTTGATGCGGATGTGCGAGCGCTCTACCAGCGCCATCGCGAAGGCCAGCGGTGCGCCGACGGCGATCGCGTAGCCCGACAGTTCGTCCACCCCGCCCAGCGAGATGGAGAAGGCCTTGCGCACGACAGTCTCGACGGTGATGGCCACCGACAGCAGCAGCATCGTGACGCCAAAGACCAGGCTGGACAGGCGGGCGATGACTTCCATGTCGGGGGACGGGCAAACGCCGTGCGCTCGGCCGCTCAGGCGCTCAGAGCCCAGCGCCGACGGTGGCCTTCCAGTCGGCCTCGCAGGTCGGGTTGACGGCGTTGCACTGGCGCGCCCACACCGGCAGCGAGCGCTCGTTCAGCGCGTTCTTCACGGTGGCGAGGTCGGCCGCGGTCACCGGCACGGTCTCGAGCTTGTAGGGCTTGCCCAGCGTGCAGGGGCTGGCGCCGGCGTTGCAGCGCATCGCGTCCTCGTAGAGCTCGGCCGAGTAGGCCCAGATGTCCTTGACCAGCGTGTCGATGGCCGCCTGCAGCTTGGCCTGGTCGGCTGCCGACATCTGGCGCCAGGTGTTCAGGTTGATGGCGTAGCCGTTGATCGCCAGTTGCAGCGCCAGCGGCATCACCGTCGTGGTGGCCTCGGGCCATCCCCCGGAGTTGGCCGAGGCCGGGCCGGTGATCGCGCAGTCGACGACGCCGCGCGCCAAGGACTGCTGCACCTCGCCGAAGGGCATGGGCACGCCGGTGGCACCCAGCCCGGCGACGAAGTTGGCGCTGTTCTGATCGCCCACGCGGATCTTCAGGCCCTTCAGGTCGGCCAGGCCCTTGATGCGCGGCTTGCAGAAGATCACCTGCGGGCCGGCCGGCCATACGCCGAGCAGCTTGGTGTTGAACTGGGCCTGCAGGCGCTTGTCGACCGTGGCGAAGTAGGCCGCGGTGTTTTTGCGGCCGGCCTCGAAGGAGGGGTTCAGTCCGACCAGGTCGAAGCCCAGGATCGTCGGCTCGTCGCGGCTGACCTGCGGGCCACGGATCGAGACGATGTTGAACAGACCGGAGCGCAACACGCGCAGGCCATCGGTGTCGGGGATGCCCGAGACGTCGACCGGCACGTACTGCACGTTGACGTTCAGGCCGGTGGTGGCAGCCAGCTTCTCGAAGAAGGGCTGCTCCTTGTTCTTCTGGATCAGGCCCGAGCCGACAGGCTGCCCGAGCACCTTCAGGTTGATGGGCTGGGCGTGGACGGCACCCAGCGCGAACGCAGCAGCGGCTGCGCACCAGAGACGACGGAACATGGGAACTCCTTTCGTTGCGACGCGTCGGGCGACAGGGATGGCGGGGACCGACGGGAGAAGAAACACAAGTTTCTTGCCAGCACCTGAGAAACCATAGTTTCACCTAAACGGTGCCTGATGAGGGCGAGGATTTTCCTCAGGAGCCCACAAGAAGGGTCGATCTGCGGCGCTCCGTGCGCCAGGACGGTGCACGGCGCACCGATACGGATCGCGCCCAGCCCGGCACGTGACAACCGGCGAGTGCCCGGTCAGAGCTCCTCGAGGCTGTCGTTCAGCACCTCGATCTCGCGCAGGCGCGCACGCCCGCCGCGGCCGGATCGCTCGATGACCCGGGTGGCCAGCAGGTGGCACACCGCCGCCACGGCCACGTGGTTGAACAGCGGCCCCGGCGCCTGCGAATGGCAGCGGAAGTGCCAGGTCGCCCCCGCCTGCGCAGGCACGCCTTCGTCGGTGATGTACAGCAGCGGTGCGCGGGCGCGCTGCACCTCGCGCAGCAGCGCCTCCATCACCGCCACGCGCCGGCGCAGGCCGAAGACGATGACGAGGTCACCCTGCTGCACGCTGACCAGGTGCTCGCCCAGGGTCTGCCCGCCGCCCGGGATGGCCACGATCTGCTCGACCACCTGCGTCATCTGCCACTGCAGGTAGCTGGCGAAGGCGTGGCTGCTGCGAAACCCGATGACCCAGACCTTGCGCGCCGCGAGCACGGCCTGCGCGACGGTGTCGATCTGCGCCTCGGTGATGCCGGAGAAGGTGGCTTCCAGATTGCGCACGCTCTGCGTCACCTGGGCCTGTACCGAGCGGCCCGAGGCGTCGGCTGTGGCGGTGTCGAGGAACAGCCGCGAGCCGGTCTGGCGCTCGGCCCGGGCGTGGCGCCGCGCCGACTCGTAGCTGTCGTAGCCCAGGCGCTTGACGAAGCGCGAAACAGTGGCCTTGGAGACCTGGGCCAGGTCGGCCAGTTCGGAGCCCGAGTAACTCGCGAGCTCGCCGGGGAAGTCACAAACGAACTCGCCCAACCGCCGCTCGGCCGGGTGCAGCGTGGGCAGCGCGTTGCGCACCCGGGTGAGGAAGGACTTCTCCTTCGTGGGCGGGTCGCCGCTCATCGCCCGGGGCGGGCTGCGTCGGCCAGCACCTGAGCGGTGCCGCGGATCATGTGCCCGGAGATCGAAAAGCGCGGCGGAATGGCGGGCAACGCGTCCAGCGCGACCCACTGCGCATCCTCGATCTCGCCGGCCAGACGCAGCGTCCAGCAGTCCAGCGCGTCGAGCCGGCCGAGGAAGTGCCGAGGGGCCTGCGGCGCACCGAAGGCGTCCACAGACACCGGGCTCAGCGCGGCGGCCTCGTCTTCGGGCAGCAGCTTGCCGTCGACGAAGACGAGGTGCCAGGCCGTGGTGGTGGCAGGCAGCAGGGGGTCGATCGCGGGCTCGAATTTCATGGACGCAGATTGTCGGGCCATTGGCTCGGCTGCAGGCATGCGCCACCGATCGACGGGCCGACCGCGCGAGGCACACGCCGCACCGGCACGGGCGCCATGGCGACGCCGTGCGCCTTCAGCGTCGGCGCAGGACGGCGCGGACCGTGCGGGCAGCGCCCAGGAGGTCGAGCCACGCTCACCCCAGAGCCGCCGGCAGCTGGACGTAGGGCGTGTGACCGACTCGGCCACGCACACCGGCTTGGCCTGGCCCTCGCGCTCCACCGTCACCTCCAGCACGAGCTCCGCCCCGCCGTCCAGCGGCTTGTAGCCGCGCAGCACCAGGTGCGCGCGCAGCCGGCTGTCCACCAGCACCGGCGCCGGGAAACGCACTCGGTTCAGCCCGTAGTTGACGCCCATGTGCACGTCGGCGATGTGCATCGCCCTGGCCATGAACTCGGGCAGCAGGCTCAGCGTGAGGCAGCCGTGCGCGACCGTGGTGCCGAAGGGCCGTGCTCAGCGTGATGGGGCCGAACGCGCGCGAGCCGCTTGCTCGGGTATTGGCTGATGATCTGTCGCCCGGCACCTTGAAATTCGCGCACACCCGCGAGATCGACCTGGGCCACGCCCGGGTGCGCGCCGCCCGCATGGCCTACGTGGGTGGGCCTGGCTACGAGCTGTACGTGCCGGTGGAGATGACGCGTCACGTCTACCTGGCGCTGATGAACGCCGGCCAGGACCTGGGCCTGCGCGACGCCGGCTACTACGCGCTGGACGCCCTGCGCATC
>JAJTDM010000026.1 GCA_021300575.1 Rubrivivax sp. | reverse complement strand
TTCAAAGTCAAGAAGCCCGACGTCAACGCTCAAATGCCCTTGCTGTAGTGGCAGCCGAAAGGGTCGCCTCTATACAAATCAACCACTTACAGCGTTTGGTGTCGAACTCGGGAGGCCGCGTGGTACATCGTGGGCCAGACATCGCGCGACAAGCGCATCAGCGTACCGGCGTCGCGTTCCAGCCCTTCGCAGAAGTCCTGCACCGAAGCGGCGCCGGCCATGACCTCGGCCGCGCGGCGCATCATGGACAGCGTCCCTGCTCGGTGGGTGGCCGAGGTCTGCACGGCGCGGCGGTTGGACCACCAGGCATCGCGCGGCACCACCCACCAAAGTTGAGCGGGCGCGACTCCCTGGTCCAGCAGCCAGGACAGGCTGTCAAGACCGGTCTTGCCACCACCGATGATCACGAAGTGCCGAAAGCCTGGCGCTTGGTCGGGCAGGGCCTGAGGCGGCACGCACGCAGCGCCGCCTTCCACCGTGAAGCTGCGGGAATGGCGCAGGGGAATCGCCGGCTGCAGCAGGGTGGCATCCACCAGCGCCTTCTTCGGGACGATGCGCTCACGCGCTCCCGTCAGCAGCGAGACCACCTCCACGTCGTGTTCAAGGCGGTGCAGTGGGAGGAAGCGCACGCGGCCCGTGGGCAACAGACGCTCCTGCAGCACCCGGCGAAAGTGCACCGCCACCTCCCCACCGCTGGGCAGGCGCATCAGGCCAGCGTTGCAGCCTTGCGGGTCAATCACCTCATCGCCCAGCGGGCTGGAAGCCACGCCGTACAGCGGCGCCGGCTGGTGAAGGGTGACGAAGGAATAGGCATCGTTCCAATGCCCACCGGGTGCGGCCCGCTCATCGACCAGCGTGATGTGCGCATCCGTCTCACGCGCCAGTGTGTCGGCAAAGCCCAGCCCCATCAGGCCGCAGCCCTTGATCAGATAGTCGGTGGTGGTGGTCATGACGTTGCAGCGTTCAAGGTCAAGGCAGTCAGCAGACTTGGTTGAGCATCAGGACCAGGGTCCTGTCGAGCTGCTTGAAAACCCGCAAGACCGTGCGTCGGGAAGTACATGCGAGACCGGCCGGCAAACGAGGATCAAGGTCTGATGCGCAGCCGCTCCAAGAACAGCCCTCCGAGTCGGTCGAATGCCCGTCGTTCTCCAGGGCTCGCTTGGCCGTAAAGTTTCACACTGACTTGCATCAGGGGTTGGCAGCATTTCCGCAATATACAAACGTGCGGGCAAGCGGCAGTCCTCTTTCGAATGACGATCAATTTGCCGTGATCGATGAACTCAGGTTATCGAGTTCCTGCTGAGTCTGTACGAGCGCTCATCCCAGCGCGAAGCGCGCGCAAAATGCACCCATGACCATCTCCCGCTTCGCCTTCCCCACCCCCATCCACTTCGGCGCTGGCGCGCGCAAGCTGGTGGCGGCGCACCTGCTGGAGCAGGGCGTCAAGCGCCCGCTGATCGTCACCGACCGGGCCCTCGCGCAACTGCCGGTGATGGCCGAATTCCGCAGTCACCTGGGCGGCCTGGACGTCGCGGTCTACGACGGCGTGTTCGGCAACCCCTCCTGCGCGCAGGTGATGGCCGGCGCGGCGGCGTTCAAGGCGCACGGTGCCGACGCCGTCATCGGCTTTGGCGGCGGCGCCGCGCTGGACGTGGCCAAGGTGGTGGGCGTGGCGGCCACGCACGAAGGTGACATCCTGGAGTACGTGTGGGACCACCCGCAGGTGCGGCCCATCGTCAACGCCCTGCCCTGCTTCATCGCCCTGCCCACCACCTCAGGCACAGGCTCTGAAGTGGGCCGCTCGGCGGTGGTGTCGGAGAACGACACGCACCACAAGCGCACCGTCTTCAGCCCGAAGATCCTGGCGCGCGCCGTCTTTGCCGACCCGGAGCTGACCTTCGCCCTGCCGGCCCACGTGACGGCGGCCACGGGCATGGACGCCCTGACGCACAACATCGAGAGCTACCTCTCGCCCGCCTACCACCCGCTGTGCGACGGCATTGCGCTGGAAGGCTTGCGCGTAGGGGCGCGGGCACTCGCCACGGCCGTGAAGGAGCCGACGAACCTGCAGGCCCGCGCCGACATGATGATGAGCTCGATGATGGGCGCCATCGCCTTCCAGAAAGACCTCGGTTCGGTGCACGCCTGCGCGCACGCGCTGGGCGCGGTGGTGGACATGCACCACGGCCTGGCCAACGCGTTGATGATCGACACCGTGCTGGACTGGAACCGCGAGGTGGTGCCCGCCAAATTCGACGAGATGGCGCATGTTGTGGGCGTGAACAGCAGCGCGGGCGGCGGCGCCGGCTTCATCGCCTGGCTGCGCCAGCTCAAGGCCGACATCGGCATCACCGGCGGCCTGGCCCAGCGCGGCGTGACGCTCGATCACCTGCCGCGCCTGGTACCCCTCGCCGCGAAGGACTTCACAGGCGGCACCAACCCGCGCCCCGCCACGGAAGGGGACTACGAGCGGCTGTTCCGCGCGGCGATGTGATTGCACAAGTGGTGCCTGGCGCTATCATCCTGGCGTGAATTCGCGGCAGCGCAAGACCTTCGAGGCCATCTGGACCGATCCCGTCAACGGGGCACTGGAATGGCGACGTATCGAGTCACTCTTCGAAGCCTTGGGCTGTCGCGTGATCGAAGGTCCCGGGTCGTCGGTGACGTTCGAGAAGGACGGGCGGCGCGCCACCTTCCATCGGCCACATCCCGGCCAGGAGGCGCTGCGCTACCGCGTCAGAGCGGCCCGCGAGTGGTTGGACAGGATAGGAGCAAGGCCATGAGCAACACGATGCAATACCGGGGCTACACGGCCACCATGAGCTTTGACGCGGAGGACAAGATCATCGTAGGGCGGGTGCTCGATATCGATGACATCTTGACCTTTCATGGGGCCTCGGTGGCCGAGTTCGAGGCGCACTTCCACACCGTGGTGGATGATTACATCTCCGCCTGTGAAGCGCTGGGCAGCGAGCCGGAGCGGCCCGCGAGCGGGAGATTGATGCTCAGGGTGTCGCCGGAGGTGCATGCCGCGTCGCTGAAGGCCGCGGCTCTGAGCGGCACAAGTCTCAACCGGTGGGCCGAGCAAGCGCTGAAGGCGGCTACGCGTCGGTCCACCAAGACCATCCCTGGTGCCTCCAAGGCCACCCGCTTGAGCAAGAAGGTCGCGGGAACAACTCAAGCCGCACGCTGAGCGCCGGTCTTGCCGCCCGATCAGAAACCGCATCGGCTTTCATGTCCATCCACTCGCCATGAACCCCAAACCCCTGCTGATCGGCGTTTCCGCCCGCATCCACTACCCCACCGAGCACGACGCGCTGCCCCGCGTCTTCACCAAGACGCTGCACTTCCTGGAGCAATCGGTGGCGCACTGGGTGTTGTCAGGCCATGCGATGGCGGTGATGGTGCCCGCCGTCACGCGCGACAGCATCGTCGAGCGGACCGACCTGAACCTGGACGACTACGCGCAGGCGCTGGACGGGCTGGTGCTGCAGGGCGGCAACGACATCGCGCCCACGGCCTACGGCGAACAGCCGCTGGACCCCGCCTGGGCGGGCGACCCGGTGCGTGACGCTTACGAGATGGAACTGATCCGCGCCTTCGAGAACGCGGGCAAGCCGGTGTTCGGCATCTGCCGGGGCTTCCAGCTCATCAACGTGCTGCACGGCGGCTCGCTGTGGCAGGACATCATCTCGCAGCGCCCCGGCGCCTTCGATCACCGCGCCCTGGAGCGCTACGAGAAGCACTACCACCCCATCGAGATCGTGCCCGGCACCCGGCTAGCGCAGCTCTACCCTGGCGTCACCCAGGCCAGCGCCAACAGCATCCACCACCAGGGCGTGAAGGACCTGGCGCCCGGCTTCGTGGTGGAGGCCCGCTGCCCGCTGGACGGCACGGTAGAGGCGATCCGCCGCACCGAGGGCTCCTACGTGGCCGCCGTGCAGTGGCACCCCGAGTTCCACCAGACCGGCGAGCCTGAGCACTTCGACGACTCGGCCATGCTCACCGACTTCCTCAACGCCTGCCGCTCGGTGCGCGACGGGAGCGCTTGATCTGATGGCAGGTTGAGCCAATTGAGCGTCGCCAGCGTTCGCGCCCTTCGACCTGGCTCAGGGCGAACGGGGTTTGCGCCGCAGCCTTCATCTGGCCTTCACCCAGCGTTAAGCCGATCAAACCTACACACCGCCCAGCATGCCCACCCTGCACATCCACAACCCCTCCACCGGCGCCATGATCGACACGATCCCGGCCGACGAC
Source organism: Rubrivivax sp. (assembly GCA_021300575.1). Lineage (GTDB taxonomy): Bacteria > Pseudomonadota > Gammaproteobacteria > Burkholderiales > Burkholderiaceae_C > Rubrivivax. The sequence goes on along the minus strand of JAJTDM010000026.1, from coordinate 47,314 downwards.
GCCACCTCGGTGGCCACCAAGGCCGCCGCGGCCCGCGCTGCGCAACCCGCCTGGGCTGCTCTGCCCATGGCGGACCGGCTGGCCTGCATCACGCGCTTTCGCGCGGCCGTGGTGGCGCAACTGGAGGCGCTGGCCGCCACCATGACGCGCGAGACCGGCAAGCCCATCAGCCTGTCGCGCAACGAGCTCAACGGGCTGCTGCCGCGCCTGGACTTCTTTGTCGAGCAGGCCGAGGGCGCGGTGCGGGACGAGCATGTCTTCGACGGCGGCGGCATGCACGAGCAGATCTCGCACGCGCCGCTCGGCGTGGTGGCCAACATCTCGGCCTGGAACTACCCCTGGTTCGTGGGCTGCAACGTCATCGTGCCGGCGCTGCTGACCGGCAACGCCGTGCTCTACAAGCCCAGCGAACATGCGGCGCTCACGGGCCTGGCCATCACCCGGCTGCTGCACGAGTCTTGTGTGCCGGCCGATGTCATGCAGTGCGTGGTGGGCGGCGGCGCGGTGGGTGCCGCGCTGGTGGAGCAACGCATCGACGGCCTGTTCTTCACCGGCAGCCACGCCACGGGCCAGCGCATCGCCGCGGCGCTGGCCACAAGGCTGGTCAAGGTGCAGCTCGAGCTCGGCGGCAAGGACCCGATGTACGTGCGCGCCGACGTGGATGTGAAGGCCGCCGCCGAGAGCCTGGCCGACGGCGCCATGTACAACACCGGCCAGGGCTGCTGCTCGGTGGAGCGGATCTACGTGCACGCGGCCGTGCATGACGCGTTCGTGGCGCATTTCGTGGACACCGTCAAGGCCATGAAGGCCGGTGACCCGATGGACGCCGGCACCTACATCGGCGCCCTCACGCGCGAGCCGCAGATCGCGGTGCTGCAGGCGCAGGTGGATGACGCCGTGGCCAAGGGCGCGCAGGTGTTGTGCGGCGGCCGGCGCAGCGCTGGGCCCGGCTGGGGCTTCGAGCCCACCGTGGTGGCGAACTGCAACCACACGATGGAGTTGATGCGCGAAGAGAGCTTCGGGCCCATCGTCGGCATCCAGAAGGTGGGCTCGGACGAGGAGGCGGTGGCGCTGATGAACGACACGCGCTACGGCCTGACGGCTGGCGTGTATACGAAGGACGAAGCCGCGGCCCGCGCGCTGCTGGCGCAGGTGAACGCCGGCACCGTGTACTGGAACTGCTGCGACCGCGTCAGCCCGCGCCTGCCCTGGAGCGGCGTGGGCGACTCCGGCATCGGCCTCACACTGTCCACCTACGGCATCCAGACCTTCACGCGCCCCAAGGCCTGGCATTTGCGGCAGCCGGGCTGAGGGTGTGGTGACGCAGACCCTCGCCCTCTTCGACCTGGACCACACGCTGCTGTCGGGCGACAGCGACGTGCTGTGGTGCGACTGGCTGATGCGCGAGGGCGTGCTGGACCGCGCAAGCTTCGAGCCCCGCAACGCAGAGATGGAGGCCGGCTACAAGGCCGGCACCGTGAGCGTGGCTGAGTTCTGCGGCTTCTACGTCGGCACCCTGGCCGGGCGCAGCCTGGCGCAGTGGGAGCCGCTGCGCCAGCGCTTCCTCGTTGAGGAAATAGTGCCGCGCATCCCGCCCGCGGCGCACCACCAGGTCCAGCAGCACCAGAGCGCCGGCCACACGGTGGTGCTGACCACGGCCACTAACCGCGTCATCACCGAAGGGACGGCGCAGCATCTGGGCATCAGCCACCTCATCGCCACGGAGTGCGAGGTGGGGGCTGACGGCTGTTTCACAGGCCGTGTGGCCGGCACGCCCAACATGCGCGAAGGCAAGGTAACGCGCCTGCAGGCCTGGCTGGCAGAAAGAGACCTCACGCTGGACGCGCTGGACAGCGTGGCCTACAGCGACTCGATGAACGACGCCCCGCTGCTGTCTGCCGCCCGCCGTGCCGTGGCCGTCGATCCTGACCCACGCTTGGCAGCACTGGCCGCCGAGCGCGGTTGGACCGTGCTTCACTGGCGGTGAACGCCACGACCGGGCGCGGACGGCCGCCCGTCTGGAGCGACGTTACCGCCGCGCGTCGATGCGGCTCAGCTCGCCGGCCCAGTCAAGGATGCCCGCATCCGCTGTCACGAGCTCAGCAGCGCTGGCCACGGCCGTGGCGACGATGAACCGATCCGCGGGATCGCGGTGCAGGTTTGCAAGCCCGGCAGCCGCCACCGTGATGCGGCCATCCAGCGGGATTTCGCGGACTCCCGCCCCCAGGAGATCGGCCCGCCAAGTACCGGGTGGCACCGGCAGATGCAGGCGGCCTCGCTGCGCCAGCATGGCCACTTCCCAGAAACTGATCGCGGACACCGCCACCTCACCGACCGACCAGGCCTGCCGGATGGCCTGTCGCGCCTGCGCGCCGAGCGCCGCGTCGTCAGCATCCATCCACACCAGGACGTGCGTGTCGAGCAGCAGCATCAACGCGCCTCCTGAGCGTCCCAGGGCTCCTCGAGCGGGGAAAGGATGTCGCCTTCGATGCGCAGGCCGCGGTGGAGGCCGAAGGGGCTGTCAACCCTTGGCCCGCCGAAGGGCCGAAGTTCAGCCACTGGCCGGCCGTTCTTGGTGACCACCCACACTTCGCCGGTGCGGGCCACTTCGTCCATCAGCGCCAGGCACTTGGCCTTGAACTCCGAGGCTTGTATCGTCTGCATGATCTTGTTCCTCACGCGCTACGTTTCTTTCGAATCTCCGAGCGCAGTATAAATGGTCACCTCGATGACCAGTCATCTTTTTGACCTTTTCCAGCAGACGCCCCAGAAAGGCCTTCCCATGTGGCGCATCCGATTCATGGCCCTGGTGCTCGTGCTGGCCTCTTTCGCCAGTCCGGGCCCAACCCACGCGAAGACCCTGCGCATCGCCAGCGCCTTCGACCCCCAGACCATGGACCCGCACGCCATTGCGCTGCTGTACCACTCGCGGGTGGCTTTCCAGGTCTACGACTCGCTGGTGCACCGCGATGAAGCCTTCAAGCTCGAGCCCGGGCTGGCGCTGTCCTGGCAGATGACGTCCTCCACGGTGTGGCGCTTCAAGCTGCGCCCGGGCGTGAGCTTTCACGACCGCAGCGCCTTCACGGCCGACGACGCCGTGTTCTCCATCCAGCGGGCCATGGCCGCGCCCTCGCAGCGCGCTTTTCAGCTCAAGGGCGTGGCGGCCGCGCGCAAGGTGGACGAGTCCACCCTGGAGCTTGTCACCGAGGCGCCCGACGCGGTGCTGCCGGAAAAGCTGACCTTCCTGCCGATGATGAGCCGCGCTTGGTGGGGCCAGGCGGACAAGACCTCGGGGCGGCGCCTGGGCAATGTGCGCGAGGTGGTCTTCGTCACCATCAAGAGCGACGCCACGCGCCTGGCCGCGCTGGCCTCGGGCGAAGTGGACCTGGTGCTGGACCCGCCTTACCAGGACATCGCCCGGCTCAAAGCCGACTCACGCATCACACTGACGCAGACCGCCGACATCGGCCAGCAGTACCTGGCCTTCGACCAGGCGCACGACGAACTCGAGTTCAGCGACGTCAAGGGCCGCAACCCGTTCAAGGACCTGCGCGTGCGCCAGGCCGTGTACCACGCCGTGAACGTGCCGCTGATCATCGACAAGGTGCTGCGCGGCCAGGCCGTGCCGACGGGGGCGTTTTTGTCGCCGCTGGTGGAGGGCTCGCCCGCCGAGCTGGACAAGCGACTGCCCTTCGACCCCGCCCGCGCCAAAGCCTTGCTGGCCCAGGCCGGCTACCCCAACGGCTTTGGCGTCACGCTAGACTGCGTGAACGTGGCCTGGCGCGAGAACGTCTGCCAGGCCGCAGCAGCCATGCTCACGCAGGTGGGCATACGCACCACGCTGCGCTCCAGCCCCACCAACCAGTTCTTCCCCCGGCTCAGCCAGGGCACCGGCAGTTTTCTGGAATTCGGCTGGAGCGCCAGCCCGGACGCCTGGGCTTCGCTGAACGGCCTGTTCCGCACCTTCGACCGCTCGGGCCTGGGCAGCTTCAACGCCGGGCGCTACAGCAACCCGAAGCTGGATGCCCTGATCGACGCCGTCCGCGTCGAACCCGACCTGACCCGCCGCCGCGCCATGGTCACCACCGCGCTGCGCCTGATCGGTGAGGACCTGCCCATGATCCCGCTGTACCGCCGCACCCTGACCTGGGCGATGGCCAAGAAGGTGTCCGTGGTGCAGTGGCCGAATGATGCGATCGAGTTGCGCTGGGTGCAGGTACGGTAATCAGGAGCGCAACGCGCGGGACGCTTGCTTACCTCAGGGCTCATCTCCGGCAACGCCCATGCCGCTGCCTGAAATCCCGGGGCGCCTCGGCAGCCGGATCGGCGTGGGCCCCACGGCCCGTTGCACGCGCTGCAGACTCCTCCGTCAGGTAGGGGCTGCGGCCCTTCGAGTCCCGCCAGGCCCAGGCATGACCCTGTGCCACCAGACCGGCATTGAGATCCACGCCCCCCACGCTCAGGGTGCCCAGCGTGCGACGGTAGTCGTCCTGGCCGTGGATCAACAGCGTTGCCGGACGCCCCAGCACCTGCTCGCGCAGCGCCATGGTGGCCTGGCGGCCCCAGGGCTGGCAGCTTTCGGGGGCGTCGATGCCTCTGAGCCGCACAGCCACCAGCGGCTCACCCGGCTCGGCGGGCTGGAACCAAAGGGTGTCACCGTCCACCACACGGCTGACCTGGCCCTGCAACTGCCGGGGCTCCGCCTGGGCAGGCGTGGCGACCATCCACAGCGTCAGCCCCAAGCCGAGTGCCGAGGCCAGCATCCACAGCAAGCCCATGCGTGCAACACCCCACAGCAGGCGAGGCAGGCGGAACCAGGCCGCCTGCTTCATGGCGCTCTCCAGCAGGCCTCAGGCCACGCCACCCCGGGGACGGCGGCCCGGCAGGCGGGTGGTGCTACTTCTTCCCCAGCCCCATGGCCTTGCCCACCTCGGTGTAGACCTGCACGCGCTGCTTCATGAACGCGTCCATCTGGTCCACGCCGACATTGACCAGTTCGAAGCCGCTCTTGGCCGCGAGTTCCTTCATCTCCGGGTCGGCGTTCAACGCGGCCCACAGGTCCGACAGGCGCTTGCGCGCTTCGGGCGGGGTGGACTTGGGCACGCCGATGCCGCGGAAGGCGCCGTCCACCCAGTCCACACCCAGCTCCTTGAAGGTGGGCACGTCCGGCATCAGGGGATGGCGCCTGTCCATGGCCACGGCCAGCGCGCGCACGCGGCCCTTGTTGTTGATGGCAAAGGCGGAGTAGGACATGGTGCCGTCCACCTGCGCGCCCAGCACGGCGGTGGCCAGGTCCCCCGTGCCCTTGTACGGGACGTAGGTGGTCTTGATGCCGAAGTCGCGGTTCAGGCGCTCGTGGGCCGCGTGGTTGGCGGAGTTGAGCCCGGAGCCCGCGAGGTTGAGCTTGTTCGGCTGGGCCTTGGCCACGCGGATGAAGTCGGCAAAGCTCTTGATGGGGCTTTGCTCGGGTACCACCAGCGCGTCGGGCGTGTAGTGGAACCAGTAGACCGGGGTGATGTCCTCGGTCTTGTACTGGACGTTGCCCTCCATGGGTTGCAGCACGGTGTGCGGCAGGTTCACACCCACCACGGTGACGCCGTCGCCAGGCAGCGTGTTCATCGTGGTCCACATCAGAGCGCCGCCGGCCCCGGCCTTGTACTGCACCACGGTCTCCGTGGCCGGGCAGCGCTTCTTCAGCACCAGCTGCTGGTGGCGGGCCGAGAGATCGGACTCTCCCCCAGGCGGGAAGGCCTGCCAGTACATCAGGTTCTTGTCCGGGCAGGGCTGGGCCAGGGCGGGCGTGCTGAGCAACGCAGCGCCGGCGCACAGGCCCAGCGCAGCCAGCACGGGGGTGACACGACGGGTGAATCCACGGTCGATGCCACGGTGGATGCCGTGGGCAATGCAAAGGGCAAGACGGGTCAAGGCAGGCTCCTGAAGCGAAAGAGGACCGCGCCAATGTGCCCCATGCCGGCGGCGCTGTCAGGCGGGGAATCCCGAAGCGTCCCCGCCCCCTCACGGACCTCAGGCCTGCTGCAGCCGCCGGCACACCGCCGCCGTCACCTGGGCGGTGGTGGCCGTGCCCCCAAGATCGCCCGTGTGCAGGGTGGCGTCAGCAGTGACGGCCTCGATGGCGGCCATCAGCGCGGCCGCGGCCCGCGGCTCGCCCAGGTGCTCCAGCAGCATGACGCAGCTCCAGAAAGTGCCCACCGGGTTGGCCAGGCCCTTGCCCATGATGTCGAAGGCAGAGCCGTGGATGGGCTCGAACATGCTGGGGTAGCGGCGCTCGGGGTCGATGTTCCCGGTCGGCGCGATGCCCAGGCTGCCGGCCAGCGCAGCGGCCAGGTCGCTCAGGATGTCGGCGTGCAGGTTGGTGGCCACCACGGTGTCGATGGACGCCGGCCGGTTGACCATGCGCGCGGTCATCGCATCCACCAGCTCCTTGTCCCAGCGCACGTCAGGAAACTCGGCAGCCACCTGCACCGCGATCTCGTCCCACATCACCATGGCATGGCGCTGGGCATTGCTCTTGGTCACCACCGTCAGCAGCTTGCGCGGCCGGGACCGGGCCAGGCCGAAGGCAAAGCGCATGATGCGCTCCACGCCCGCGCGGGTCATCATGGAGACATCGGTGGCCACCTCGATCGGGTGGCCCTGGTGCGCCCGCCCGCCCACGCCGGCATATTCGCCCTCGGAGTTCTCGCGCACAATCACCCAGTCCAGGTCTTCGGGCTTGCAGCGCTTGAGCGGTGCGTCGATGCCCGGCAGGATGCGCGTGGGCCGAACGTTGGCGTACTGGTCGAAGCCCTGGCAGATCTTCAGGCGCAGTCCCCACAGCGTGATGTGGTCGGGGATCTGCGGGTCACCGGCAGAGCCGAAGAGGATGGCGTCTTGTCCTCGCAACGCCTCCAGGCCATCGGCGGGCATCATCTGGCCGTGGGCGCGGTACCAGTCACCGCCCCATCCGAAGTTCTCGAAAGCCATGGCGAAAGTGCCCAGCCGGTCGGCCAGGGTCTGCAGCACCTGCTGCCCGGCGGGGATCACTTCCTTGCCAATGCCATCCCCCGGGATGGTGGCGATGCGATAGGTCTTCATGCGTGCTCCTGATTATCTGCGTGGCAGCCAAGGCCTGCAGTGTCGCCCGAGCCAAAGCGTCGTGTCGCACCTGCGGGGACAAGGAAGACAATCGCGATTCCTGAGCCTTGAACCCGCGCCCGCCATGAACGCTCCCCTGCCCCTGCCCGCCCTGGACGAAGTCCGTGCCCACGAGGCCGAGATGATCGCCATCCGGCACCGCATCCACCAGAACCCCGAACTGGCGTACCAGGAGAACGCCACCGCCGACCTGGTGGCCGAATGTCTGCAGCGCTGGGGCTACGAGGTACACCGGGGCCTGGGCGTGACAGGTGTGGTGGGCACGCTGAAGGTGGGCAGCAGCACACGACGCATCGGCCTGCGCGCCGACATGGACGCACTGCCCATCCAGGAGGACAGCGGCAAGCCCTGGGCCAGCAAGGTCTTCGGCAAGATGCACGCCTGCGGCCACGACGGTCACACCGCCATGCTGCTGAGCGCGGCGCGCCACCTGGCCGCCACGCAGCGCTTCGACGGCATCCTGCATGTGGTGTTCCAGCCGGCCGAGGAAGGCCAGGGCGGCGCACGCCAGATGCTGGAGGACGGCTTCCTGGATCTGTTCCCCTGCGAGGCCATGTTCGGCATGCACAACGCGCCGGGCCTGCCGGCAGGCAAGTTCGCCGCGGTGCCGGGCTTTGCGCTGGCCAGTTCTGACTCGGCCATCATCAAGGTGCGGGGCCGGGGCGGCCACGGCGCCATGCCGCAGCATTCCACCGACTGCGTGGTGGCGGCCAGCAGCGTGGTCATGGCACTGCAGACCATCGTGTCTCGCAACGTGCCGCCGCTGCAGGTGGGCATCGTCACCGTCGGGGCCTTTCTGGCGGGCGACGCGCCCAACGTCATTCCCGGCGAGGCCGAGCTGCGCCTGACCGTGCGGGCGTTCCACCCCGACGTGCGCGACCTGCTGCAGCGCCGCATCACCGAGATCGCCCAGGCCCAGGCCGCAGTACACGGTTGCACGGCCGAGGTGGACTACCAGCGCCGCTACCCCGTGCTGCACAACCACCCCAAGGAGACCGCCTTCTGCACGCAGGTGGTCCGCGACTGGCTGGGCGAAGACGGCCTGCTGCCCGCCGAGCCTGTGACCGGCAGCGAGGACTTCGCCTTCTTCCTGGAGAAGGTGCCGGGCTGCTACATCTTCATCGGCAATGGCGTGGGTTCTGAAGGGGGTTGCATGGTCCACAACCCCGGCTACGACTTCAACGACGCCTGCTTGTCGACGGGGGCGAGCTACTGGGTCAAGCTGGCCGAGACCTGTCTGAAGAAGAGCGGCTGAGTCCCGTCACGGGCTTCGGCAGCACACGAAGGCACAGGCAAGACCGCCCATGGACGGAGCCCGCATCCTGCTGGTGGAGGACGACGAGCGCCTGGCGCAACTGGTGTCCGACGCCCTGACCAAGGCCGGCTGGCAGGTCACGCACGCAGCCCGGGGCGACGAAGGCGAAACCCTGATGCGCCGGGAGCGTTTTGACGTCGTGCTGCTGGATGGGCACCTGCCCGGCAAGGACGGCTTCGACGTGCTGCGGGACGTGCGCCGGGACTTCACGGGCCGCATCGTGATGCTGACCGCGCGCGATGACGATATCGACCAGGTGCTGGGCCTGGAAGGCGGCGCCGACGACTACATCACCAAGCCCGTGGCACCGCGCGTGCTGCTGGCGCGGCTCAAAGCGCTGCTGCGGCGTGAAGCGCCCACAGTGGGTGCTGCGGTCACAGCGGGTACAGCGGGCGCAGCCGCTGGGGCAGACCGGCGCGTCATGCGCTTCGGCGGCCTGGAACTGAACCCCGCTGCGCGGGAGGTCACGCTCGCAGGCCAGGCGCTGGCGCTGACCACCGCGGAGTACGAACTGCTGCACTTCCTGGCCGAGCGGGCCGGGCAGGTGGTGTCTCGGGACGACATCATGCAGGGGCTGCGCGGCCTGGAGTTCGACGGCCTGGACCGGGCGATCGATGCGCGCATCTCGCGCCTGCGGCGCAAGATCGGCGACGATGCCGATACGCCCACGCGCATCAAGACCGTGCGCGGACAAGGCTACCTCTTCGTGCCTGGATGACATCGGCACCCGCTGGGACGGCCAAAGCCAGCGGTACCCCCGGTGCCCGCGTCGCCCGCGTGGCCGCCGGGCTGGCGCTGGCGGTGATGGCGATGCTGCTGCTGGTGCAGGCCCTGGTGGCCCTGGCGGTGAAGGAGGTCACGGACGACTACGTGCGCCGCTTCATGGGCGGCACCGTGCTGATGCTGCAGCACGAGCTGGCTCCCCTGGACGATGCCGCCCGCGTCCGTCGGGTACGCGAACTGGACGAGGGCTTTGCCTACCCGGTGGCCCTGGCGCCGGCCCAGGGTTTCACGGCCGACGAACGTGCCAGGCTGGCGGCCGGCGAGCTGCTGGTGACGGGCTTCAACCGGCGCGTGGTGGCGGCCCTGCCGACTGGCACGGCGCAGCCTGCATCGCAAACGGGACGGGCGTCCGAACAGGTGCTGGTACTCGGCCCGCTGGACCCGGACTGGAACCCCGAGCATCGGCTGAAGCTGCCCCGGGAGCTGTGGCTGCAGATGGCCGCGGCCTTGGCGCTGGCCTGCGCCGTCGGGCTGAGCGCCTGGGGGCTGCTGCGCCCCGCCTGGCGCGAACTGCGCGCGCTGCAGCGCACGGCCGATGCGCTGGGCGCCGGGCGTTTCGACACCCCCATGCCGGCGCTGGACAGCCGCTTGTTCGCCCCCCTGGGCCGCGGCATGCGCGCCACCCTGGAGCGCCTGGCCGCGGCCCTGGCCGCCCAGCGCGAGCTGACGGGCGCCGTCTCGCATGAGTTGCGCACACCGCTGGCGCGCCTGCGCTTTGCCTTGGACGCGCTGGTGGACGAAGACGATGTCGCCCGGCGCGCCGACGCCGTGGCCGCCTGTGAACGGGACATCGACGAACTCGAGGCGCTGATCGACACGAGCCTGACACTGGCGCGCCTGGACATGGGCGCCGTGGCCGCCGCGCCGGTACCGGGCGACCTGACGGCCCTGCTGGAGCAGGAGCTGCGGGGACTGGCGCCCTTGCTGGAGGGCAAGGACGTGGGCACCCGCTGGGCCTTGCCGGGACCGGTGGACTTCGATGCGCGTCTGTTGCCCTACGCCCTGCGCAACGGCGTGCGCAATGCGGTCCGTCATGCCCGCACGCGCATCGAACTTCGCGCCTGGGTGGAAGGCGGCCGCGTCTTCGTGGCCGTCGATGACGATGGGCCCGGGGTACCGCCAGAGCAGCGCGAGGCCGTGTTCCAGCCCTTCAAGCGCCTGGACGGCGAGCGCGAGCGCCGCAGCCGCGGGTGGGGCCTGGGCCTGGCGATCGTGCGCCGCGTGGCCGAGGCCCATGGCGGGCAGGCCCGGATGCAAAGCGCCCCGCTGGGCGGGGCGCGCTTGTTGATCGAATGGCCGACGCTTTGAGGCGTCGCCGGCCACTCAGGGTGCCGGAGCGAACTCGGTCACATCGCCTGCACGGTGTGCGAGGTGGTGACCTTCAGCCAGGCGCCGGGATGCTGCGGCAGGTTCACCAGATATTCCCGCCCGTCCCACTCGTAGCGCACCGAGTAGTCACGCACCTGCTCGCGCATGGTGGTCACCGGCTGGCAGACCTGGACCGTCTTCACCGTCGTGGTGGTGTTCTGCTCGGCCATGTTGCGCGCGATCTGCGCGCCCACCGTACTGCCCGCGGCCACAGCCACCACCTTGCCGCTGCCCTTGCCGATGGGGGACGCGATGGCGCCGCCGATCAGCGAGCCGGCGAGGGTGGTGCCCCAGCCCGCTTGGCCCGGGGTCGTCACCACCTGCTGCTGCTCCGTGCAATGCTGGCTCTGCTCGCTGATGCGCTCGGTGTTTGCCGTGACGCTGATGACGCGGGCCAGGGCGGCACTGGAAGCGCGCTGATCACCGCTGCGGAAGTCTTGCGCCAGGGCTGCGGTGCCGCCCACCGTCAGGGTGGTGGCCACCAAGGCGAGGGCAAAGGCGCGGGGGTTGAACTTGCTCATGGGAATCTCCTTGTTGCTGCACTGCCGCGACACACCGTGTGTCGATGGAAGGCATTGTGGAAATCCCTGACGCGCTTGTCTGTGGCGCCTGTGTGGGCGCTTCGTGACAATCTGTGACAGTGCCCGGCGCCAGCCGCTCCGTCCCCCATGGTTTGAACAGGTTTCGAAGATGACACCCTTGCGCATGATTTCCTCCATGGCCACACGCCAGGTGCTGGCCGAGCTGACCGCTGGCCATGAGCGTTCGGGCGGCAGCCCCACCACCCTGGAGGCCGTGGGCGGCGTGGACGCGGCCCGGCGCGTGCAGGAAGGCGAAGTCTTCGACCTCATCGTGCTGGCCGCCAACGCCCTGGCGCAACTGGAAAGCGCCGGCAAGACCGTGGCCGGCAGCACCGTGGCCCTGGTGCGCTCGGGCGTGTCAGTGGCCGTGCCCGAGGGGACGCCGCAGCCCGACATCAGCACGGAAGAGGCGCTGAAGGCCGCCGTCCTGGCGGCGCCGACGCTGGGCTATTCCACCGGCCCCAGCGGCACCCACCTGCTCAAGACCTTCGAGCGCTGGGGCGTTCTGGAAACGGTGCGCCCGCGCATCGTCCAGGCGCCACCGGGCGTGCCGGTGGCCCGGCTGGTCGCGCAAGGTGAGGTGGCGCTGGGCTTTCAGCAGTTGAGCGAACTGCTGCATGTGCCAGGCATCGCCATCGTCGGCCCCTTGCCGCCGGGCGTACAGATCATGACCACCTTCTCAGCAGCGCTGGCGGCCACCTGCCGGCAGCCCGAGCCCGCCCGCGCGCTGCTGGCGTACATGGCCTCACCCGCCGCAGACGAGGCCAAGCGCCGACAGGGGATGGAGCCGGCGTGATCCGCACGCGGGCCATGCGCTTCGCCCCGGCAGAACGCCACGGCCGGCCACCCACCCAGCAAGGGCCTTTCAGGCCGTGACGATCCAGCCCTCCACCGGGTCCACGTCCGCCGGCAGACCGTAGCCCGGTTGCGCGGCCGCCCAAGCGGCCTGCACCAGGCACAGCACGGCATCCAGCCGGTCGCCCGACGCGTCGTCCACCAGGCTGTCGCGCTGCGCGTGCGTGAGCTTCAGCCGCAGCCCCAGCCGGGTGCGGCCTTGCTCCAGGGCGTCCACGATGTCCTTGCGGGCGATCAGCCGGTCGGCGGCGTCGCTGTTCTTGTAGGAGCGTGACCCGATCAACTCGTACGCCAGCCAGCCGGGGTAGCCCTCCAGGCCCACGCGAGCCTCGTCGCCTTCATGCAGGCCGGGCAGGCTCAAGCCGGCCGCCAGCAGGCGCGACAAGCCTTCAAAGTACATGAAGCCCACGGGCACGTAGCGCGTCTGCAGCGGGCTGGTGGAGCTGATGCCGGGCAGCGCACCGTCGGTGCGCCGGTGCAGCAGGCGCTGGCCGGCGGGCCGGGTGTTGCCCCAGGCATCGACCAGAGCGCGGAAGTCCATGCGCGTGGTGCAGCGCCGCCGCAACTCGGCCATCACGCCCTGCGCAGAAGCCCCCAGCGCCAGATGCTCCACAAAGGCCCTGGGCAGGCCGAAAGGAAAGTCGAACGCCCCCAGCCAGGGGCCGGGTTCGGCCAGCGCTGCCTCGAAGGCGCTGAAGTCCGTGCACACGTCCAGGCGTTCGAAGCGCAGCACCGGTCCTTGAAGGCGGCCCCGGGCCACGGTGATGGGCTTGCGGCGCGACGGCGCGCTGGTGAAATCCACGCCCAGCAGTGCGGGGGTGTCAAAGGTCGAAAGGAACATCGCTCAATTGTCCGCCGCCAACCTGCGGCGCAGCGGGCAAACGGCGCGGTGTCGGAGCGGCCAGCGCTACAGTGGCTGCATGCAAGCCCACACCCAGTCCCCCCTGAACACCCACCCTGTCCTCGCCGAAGCCACCCGTGGCGGCATCGTCGAGTCCTTCCACCGCGGCGCCCTCGCCATCGTGGATGCCGACGGTGCCGTCCACACGGCGCTGGGCGACGTGGAGCGGCCGATCTTTCCGCGCTCGGCCGTGAAGGTGCTGCAGGCCCTGCCCCTGGTGGAAAGCGGCGCGGCAGACCGCCTGGGTCTGACGGATGAGGAACTGGCCATCGCCTGCGCCTCGCACGGCGGCGAGGAGCGCCACGCGCGCACGGCGGCGGCCATGCTGGCCAAGGCCGGCGTGGACGTGAACGCACTGGAATGCGGCGCGCACTGGCCCTACAACGATGCGGCCATCAAGGCGATGGCCGCCGCAGGCACCCAGCCCACCGCCCTGAACAACAACTGCTCGGGCAAGCACTCGGGCTTCGTCTGCCTGGGCTGCATGCTGGCCGACGGGCGTGACGTGGCCGGCTTTCTGCGCGGCTACGTGAAGCCCGAGCACCCCGTGATGCGCGAGGTCACCGCCGCGTTGCAGGACAGCACGGGCTTTGACCTCGCTACCGCCGCGCGCGGCACCGACGGCTGCTCCATCCCCACCTACGCCATCCCGCTGCGCCACCTGGCGCACGCCTTCGCCCGCGTGGCCACGGGCGTGGGCCTGCGCGACGGGCACGCGCGCGCCGCCCGCCGGCTGCGCGAAGCCGTGGCCCGCGCACCCTACATGGTGGCCGGCACCGGCCGCTTCGACACCCGGGTGATGGAACGCCTGGGCGAGCGCGTGTTCTGCAAGGTGGGCGCCGAAGGCGTGTATTGCGCGGCCCTGCCGGAACTGGGCCTGGGCGTGGCGCTGAAGATGGACGACGGCAACACCGCGCGCGCCTGCGAGGTGGTGATGGCCGGCATCATCGAAGCACTGCTGCCGCTGAATGACGGCGACGCCGCCTTCATGCGCACCTTGAGCGAGGTGTCGATGAAGAACTGGAACGGCATCAAGGTGGGCATGCTGCGGGCGGCGGCGTCCTTCAGGTAGAGGATCGTGACACTCCACGTTGAATCACGATACGCCTGTACCCAACCTCGATCTCACCCCCTGCCTGAAGACGCAGCAACGCCTCATTGACGCGTTGACGCGACGCCCCAACGGCACGGGCCATGTCCTCTTGTGTCAGGCGCAACCTCACCCGACCGTCAGGCAGTTCTTCGCCGTTCTCGGTAGCGAAGTGCTCCAGTGCAGCCCGCAGTCGGTCATCCAGGCGACTCTGGGACTGGGCCGCCACCAGTTCAAGGGCTTCGCTCAGTCGCGACCCCAGAAAGCGCGACATCGCGATGCCCGCCTCGGGATCGCGGCGAAGCACGCCCAGTACGGCGTCAACTGCAATCCACAGCGCCTGACTTTCACCGCTCGACACCAGATCCGTCTGAAACGGCAATCCCGTCAACACCGAGGCTACGCCGACGGCCTCGCCGGGCTCGACCCATCGAATCAGGTGCTCATCGCCATTGGGACCGTGGGTCACGGCACGCAATCGACCACGCTGCAGGACCAGCATCCCCGTCACGGGCTGGCCTCTCTGCATGATCAAGGCGCCATCGCGGAACTGCCTCAACACTGCCTGACGGCGCAAGATATCAACCGCCTCGGCAGGCAATATCTGCCACAGATGCAACCGGTAGGGTGACCCTGACGCCCGGGCACCAGGAACAGGATAGGGATTCACCCGCGGATTGTCACGTATGCGGCAATCTGAAAGAACGGCCAGCCGTCTAATCCCCTGGCTGGGTGCGTTTCGACGCTCGGCTGCACCGTTGGAGGATGGCAGATGATCAAGACCGTTCGACTTGCCGGATGGATCACTGGGCTGCTGTTGGCCCTGCCTGCGTGGTCCCAGACCACCACGCTGAGGATTCAGGACTATCCCGGCCTGGGCAATTTCCTTGTACGCGTCGCCAATGCCAACGGACTGTGCGAGAAGCAGGGGTTGAAGTGCGAGCTAAAGACCATCCCGGCGGCGCCCCTGGGTATCCAGACACTGCTCTCAGGCGACTTGGATGTGGCCTTCGGCCCCCCTGAGGTGGTGGTCCAGGCCGCACACAAGGGCGCCGACCTCAAGGTGATTGCGAGCGGCGCGCGTGAGCCCATCTTTTTCCTGATGGCGGCAGCGGGCCTGGAAACACCCAACGCCGGCAAAGGCTACCCGGGGATGATGCAGGACTTCAAGGGCAAGCGCGTAGGGGTGACGGCCCGAGGCAGCGGCGCGGAGTTCCAGCTGGTGGACATGCTCAAGGATGCGGGCATGAGGGCAGAGGACGTGACCATCGTGGCGGTTGGTGCACCCAACACCGCCTTTCCGGCCATGGTGAACAAGCAGATCGATGCGCTGGTGCTGTTCACCCCCATGGACGGCTTCTGTGAAGTCAGCAAGGCGTGCCGAGTGGTGCTGGACCCGCGCAAGGGTCAGGGTCCGGCTGACATCCTGAACCTGCGCGGCGCCGCCAGCGTCCAGACTGTCAGGGCCGAGTTCGCGGCCCGCAACCCGAAGGCCGTGGAGGCCTATGTGCGTGTCCTTCGCGAAGCGGAGGTCTTGGCGCGCAATCCGGCGCAATTCGACGCCATGCTCAAGATCGCGCGTGACACGTTCCCCATCAACGCACCTGGCGGAGAAAGAGTGCTGGAGGTGGCCCTGCGTAACAGCATGCCCGGCTTTGGTGCTGACGTGGACCCCAAGGCGCTGCAACACGCTGCGCAGTACCTGCACAGCAACGGACAGATCGACAGGTTGGTCGACACCTCGAGACTGCTGCAGCGCTGACCTTCTGTACGGAGCCAGGCTCCCCTGCAGGCCGTCGATCTCATGATGCCCCCCCCTCAATCGGGCCCGGCCATTCAACTGGACAGCCTGCACCTGAGCTTTGACGGTCAGTCGCCCGTGCTGGACGATGTCTCGCTGCGGGTCGATGAAGGGGAGTTTGTTTCGCTGGTCGGGCCAAGCGGTTGCGGGAAGACGACGCTGCTCAACCTGTGTGCGGGTCTGGTGTCTCACGAGGGACCTGGTCAGTTGCAGGTGATGGGGCTGCCGCCCCGACAGGGCAATCCCGACGTCGCCTACATGCTGGCACGAGACAGCCTGCTGCCGTGGCGCACGGCACTGGACAACGCAGCCTTCGGCCTCGAGGTTCGGGGGGTGCCCAAGCTGCAGCGACTTGAGCGGGCGCGCACCTTGCTGGCTGAGGTGGGTCTGGCAGGACAAGAGCAGATGTTGCCCAAGGCCCTGTCGCACGGCATGCGCCAGCGCACTGCGCTGGCACGCACCTTCGCCATGGACGCTCCCTTGCTGCTGATGGACGAGCCCTTTGGCGCCCTGGATGCACAAACCAAGCTCCAGCTGGAGGACTTGCTCTTGCGACTGTGCCACCAGCATCGGCACTCCGTCCTCTTCGTGACCCATGACTTGGCCGAGGCCGTGGCCGTGTCGGACCGGGTGGTGGTGATGTCTTCGCGGCCCGGCCGCATCGTGGCCGACGTGCTCATCGACCTGCCTCGTCCGCGATCGATCCGTGAGCTGCAGAAGGACCCGCACTTTCACGAGCTCTACGCCCTGCTGTGGTCGCACCTGGAGTCCGGATGGGCACGCCATGAGGGCTGAAGATGGTGTGAAGGACGGTTCGAGCCTTTGGCGTCGCGCTGGGCTGCACGTGGCATTCATTGCAGTGCTGCTGGGCCTTGGGGAACTGGCCGCCGAACGACGATGGCTGGACCCCACCTTCTTCGGCCAACCCAGCGGCGTGGCGAAGTTCCTGTGGCTCAACGTGACGTCCGCCAAGCTGTGGACAGACCTGGGCTGGACCATGGCCGGCGTGGTGTCCTCCTTCGCACTGGGCAGCACGGCCGCCTTCGCGGTGGGGCTGGCTTTCGTGCGTTGGCCTTCGCTGGAGCGCTTCGCTGAACCCTACTTCAGCGCGCTGAATGTCATGCCTCGCATCGCGCTGGCGCCCCTGTTCATCCTCTGGTTCGGGCTGGGCCTGGGCAGCAAGATCGCCGTGGGGTTTTCTCTGACCTTCTTTATCGTCTTGTCGGCCACGGTGGCGGGCATCAGGGGTGTGAGTCCCGACCACGTGACGCTGTGCCGCACTTTGGGAGCGCGTGCCACCACCACCTTCTTCCAGGTCACGCTGCCGGGCGCCGTGCCGGTGATCTTCTCGGGCCTGCGCCTGGGCCTGATCTATGCGCTGCTGGGTGTCATTGGCGCGGAAATCATCGCCAGCGAGAAGGGCCTGGGCCAGTGGCTGGCTTATCTCAGTTCCACCTTTGACGTCAACGGCGTGATGGCCCTGCTGCTCGTTCTGGCATTGCTGGGCGTGGCGATCGTGCGGCTGATGACATGGATTGAGAAGCGGCTGCTGCACTGGCAGTGAGAGGGCAATTCGCATGAAATTCAGACACATCCAGGTAGATCCAGTCACACCTTGCATTGGCGCCCACCTCACAGGGGTCGACCTCAATGCCGTGCGCAATGACGACGTCTACGAGGAGATCCAGCAGGCGCTGTGGCAGCACGGGGTCATCTTCCTGCGCGGCCAGGCGCTGAAGCCCGAGAACTACCTGCGGCTCGGCCGCAAGTTCGGCGAGATGGAGGAGCACGAGTTCTTCCCTCATCTCCAGAACTTCCCTCAGATCCAGCTCATCGCGCATGAGGGCCATGAGGCGCCAGAAACCGATCGCTGGCACACCGACGTCACCTTTCGCAAGAAGCCCAACCTGGTGTCCATGTTGCGCATCACGGACATGCCACCCGCAGGGGGTGACACGATGTGGATGAGCGCAGGAGCAGCCTTCGACGCGCTGGGCGCACCTCTGCAACAACTGTTGCTGAGCCTCCAGGCCGAGCATGATCTGCCCTGGAACTTCCGCCGCATCAATGCTTACGAGCGGCTGGCCAAGAAGCAGGCAGATGCCGCTCTCAAGGCTGGGCATCTGGCGCCTGCGAAGCCGAGCGTCGAGGCCTTGGCTGCAGCGCTTGCCGAGCGCGAAGCCAAGATGATCAAGGACAACCCGACTGCCGTGCACCCTGCGGTCATCTCGCATCCGGTCACAGGCCGCAAGACCCTGTTCGTGAACAGCATCTGGACCAAGCGCCTGCTGGGTCTTCACATGGACCTGTCCGAATCCCTGCTGAACATGCTCTTCGAGTGGATCAAGAAGCCTGAGTTCATGGTTCGTTTCCGCTGGGAGAAGGACTCCATCGCGATCTGGGATAACGCAGCGACGCAGCATTACGCCGTGTTCGACTACGCGCCGCACTACCGTGCCGGTCAACGTCTCACCTGTGGCAGCTTCACGCCTGCGCTGCAGGCTGCACCCGCTCCGAGGCGAAAGGGACGACGCAACGCCGATTAGCGCAATCGTGTTCCCGGAGACCGCAGCGCAGATCACCCATGAGCCGGCGCACAGGACGCGCACGACGCCGTGGGCCGTCTGCACGGCCGACGACAGCCGGTGGTAGGCTCGGCATCCTTTTAGGCGGCTCATTCCGCCATGGAGTTCTTCATGCCCGGCTTGCTTCCCCACGTTGACCCTGATGGCCTGCTCGAATACTCGGTGGTCTACACCGACCGTGCGGTCAACCACATGTCGAAGAAATTCCAGCGCACCATGTGCGCGATCTCCGGCCTCCTGAAAGAGGCGTACGGCGCCCGTTCGGCCATCGTGGTGCCAGGCAGCGGCAGTTTCGGCATGGAGGCCGTGGCGCGCCAGTTCGCACACGACCAGCACGTGCTGGTGCTGCGCAACGGCTGGTTCAGCTTCCGCTGGTCGCAGGTGTTCGACGCCGGGCGCATCCCTTCTTCCTGCACCGTCCTGAAAGCGCGGCGCCAGCGTCCCGGGCCGCGCGAGCCGTTTGCCCCAGCCCCGCTGGACGAGGTGGTGCAGACCATCCGCAAGGAGAAGCCCGCCGTGGTGTTCGCGCCGCATGTCGAGACATCGGCCGGCCTGATCCTGCCCGACGCCTATCTGCGCGCCGTGGCTGACGCGGTGCATGAGGTGGGTGGGCTGTTCGTCCTGGACTGCATCGCTTCCGGCGCCATCTGGGTGGACATGAAGGCCTGCGGCGTGGACGTGCTGGTCAGCGCGCCGCAAAAGGGCTGGAGCGGCTCGCCCTGCTGCGCCTTCGTGATGCTGTCTGACCTGGCGCGTGAGCGCATCGACGGCACCACGAATTCCAGCTTCGCGCTGGACTTGAAGAAGTGGCTGCAGGTCATGGAGACCTACGAGGGCGGTGGCCACGTGTACCACACCACCATGCCCACCGACGCGCTGGAAGCCACCCGCAAGGCGATGGAAGAGACGCGCGAACGCGGATTCGAACGGCTGCGCCAGCAGCAGTGGGAACTGGGCGAGGCCGTGCGCACGCTGATGCAGCGTCATGGCTACCCCAGCGTGGCCGCCGACGGTTTCCGCGCCCCGGGCGTGGTGGTCAGCTACACCGACGACGCCGAGATGCAAAGCAGCAAGGCCTTCCTCGGCCTGGGCCTGCAGACCGCCTCGGGCGTGCCGCTGCAGTGTGACGAAGGCGCCGATTTCCGCACCTTCCGCATCGGCCTGTTCGGCCTGGACAAGCTGGGCCAGACCGAGCGGGCTGTGAAGCCGCTGGAGCAGGCGCTGCAGGCCATTGCGCAGGTACGCGCCGAGGCTGTTACGCCGGCCAAGGCGGCCTGAAGCCGCGGGGTCTTCAAGCCAATGCCGCAGTAGCGACACCGTCCACCGGCCGTCGAAAACGGCCGGGTGCTGTGCGGGTGCGCTCTCACACAGGCCAGCGGCGGATGTCGATGCACCGGTACCCCAACTCGACCATGCCCTGGGTCTGGAGACGCTTCAAGGCTTGATTGACTCGCTGGCGCGAGGCGTCCACTGCACGGGCCAGCTCTTCCTGTGTCAGAAACAGCCTCACTCGGCCCTCGGGCAAAGGTTCGCCGTTGCGTTGGGCAAAGTGCTGCAAGGCGGTCAGAAGACGGTCATCCAGGCGCAGTTGCGATCGTGCGGCCAGCAGGTCCACCGCCTCGCTCAGGCGAGCGCTCAAGAACCGTGCCACGGCGATCCCCGCCTCGGCGTCGCTGCGCAGCACTTCCAGCACCAACTCGCGTCCGATCCAAAGGGCCTGGCTGTCGCCGCTGGAAATCAGGTCCATCTGAATTGGCGATTCCGTCAGCACGGTGACCATACCCACCGCCTCGCCCGGCTCGACCCAGCGGAGGAAGTGTTCCTCTCCATTCGCACCGCCCGTCACCGCCCGCAAGCGCCCGCGCTGCAACACCAGCAGGCCCGAAACGGGCTGCCCGCGGAGCATGAGCAAGGCACCATCAGGGTAATGCCGCACGCTGCCCTTGCCACGCAAGGCCTGAGCAGCGGATGCGGGCAGCGACTCCCAGAAGTCCACCCGAAAGGGTGATGTGGGCACCTTGGGAATAGCAAGGGGATTGGAATTCACCTTAATATTGTCACCTAGGCAGCAATCTTTTTTGCCCTCACGCCATGTAATGTGCCTGCTGGCCCGATGGCCAAGTGCTGGTAACCCGACGAGAGGACGTCCCTTGTTCAAGACCATTGCGTCGACGCCGCCGGGCCTTCACCTGGACCTGTCAGAGGTGCTGCTGAACACGCTGGTCGAGTGGATCAAGAAGCCGGAGTCCATACTTCACTTCCGCTGGAAACAGGATGCCATCGCCATCTGGCACCACACGGCTGCGCAGCACCGCGCCGTGTTCGGCTTTGCGCCGCATCACCGCGCCGGCCAGCGCCTGACCTTCGACAGCTTCACACCCACCAAGGTACCACCGCCTGCAACGCGCCAAACGCAGCGCTCAGGCCGCGCTGACTCATGGCCGCCTGTCGGGCGGCGGGTCGTGCGGGCATGAACAAGACAGATCCACAGGGCATGGGAAGTGCCGAGTCATTGGCAAGCCCCTCGGAGGCAGACCAAGGTCTGGGACCCGCGCTACCCAAGGTCGCCTTCGTCGATGACGACCCCGATCTGCTGGACGGACTGCGGCGGAGCCTGCGCCGGATGAACCTGGGGTGGTCCATCTCCTTCTACCAGGACCCTGGCGTGGCGCTGGCGGCGCTTCGAGAGACGCCAGTCGACGTCGTGGTGCTGGACATCCGCATGCCCGAGATGAATGGGGTCACGCTGGCGGGCAGGCTTGCTGTCGAGTGTCCGCAGACTCTGTCCATCGTGCTCTCCGGCTCGACGGACTTTGATGTCGCGATCTCGTCGATCAACGTCGGTCGCATCTTCCGATACCTGATCAAGCCTTGCCCGACGCCAACACTGGTGTCGGCCGTGAAGGCTGCCGTGCGCAGCCGGTCCGCTGCCACTTCCTCCAACGATCAGGCGGTCTCCGCGAAGGCCGCGGTCGACCTGCTGAAGTCCGGGGTCATCGTCCTGGGGCCCCGGGGCCAGGTGCTGTTCACGAACCAACGCGCCGGCAGCCTGCTGTCCCGGCACGACGGCCTCATCATCGACAACTCGGGCATTTGCCGAGCCAGCGACACAGAGGATACCCGTCGCCTGCACCGGTCCGTCAGAGCCGCTCGCGACGAGGGCTTGGCCGATGCCTTGACGTTACAGACGCAGCGGCACGGACCGCTGCGCATCGTCGTGCGCTCAGGCGAGGACGAAGGAGACGCAGGGCCGGTGACCTGCCTGTACCTGTTCGCCGAGGATGACGATCCCGCCATCGACCCTCACCTGCTGCGCGGCATGTTCGGCCTGACACCCTCGGAAAGCAGGCTGGCGGCGGCACTTGCCAGCGGCCTGTCCCTAGAGGCCACGGCCGAACGCGAAGGCTGGACGCTGAGCTCGGCGCGCAGCTATCTGAAGACCGTGTTTGATAAGGTCGGTGTGTCGCGTCAGGCCGATCTGGTGCGGGTTGTGTTGAGAAACACCGGCCAATAGCCGGGCTCCGGCAGGCCCGGCAACAGCCCGCCTCGACCGCTCTACACCGAGACGGGCAGACTCACGGTGAAGCGTCCGCCGCCCAGCGGCGAGTCGCCCACCCAGATCTCTCCACCGTGCTGCTCGACGATGCTGCGGCAGATGTCCAGCCCTCTGCCCGTGCCCTTGCCGACATCCTTGGTCGTGAAGTAGCGGTCGAAGATGCGGCTTCGCAGGGCCTCCGGGACGCCAGGACCGTTGTCGTCGACGTGCACCACCACCGCACCCGATACCACGCCCAGGCTGATGCGCACGACGCCCCTGCGGCCGTCGATCGAGGTCCTGACCGCGTCGCAGGCATTGGTCGTCAGGTTGACGAACACCTGGCCGATTTTTCCGGGGCTGCCCCGGAGCACCGGAACCTCGCGCTCACCGTGCAGCGAGACGTCGATGTCGTGCTTCCAGTTCCCTCGCGTGACCACCAGGCAGTGCTCCAGTACGGTGCGCAGGTCGATACGCTCGTCGGGCGCCAGTTCCGGGTAGGCAGTGGTGCGGACCGCCTCCACGATCTCGGCCACCCGCCGACTGCCGTTCAGTGACTGCTCAAGCGCAAGCGGTATCTCCTTGAGCAAGAACTCCAGGTCCGCGTCGGCCGCCAGCTGCAGTGGACCGGTGCCACCCTGGCGTTGCAGTGCGGCGATCAGTTCGGCGAACGAATCCCGCAGGAAATGCAGGTTGTCGCTGATGTACTGCATGGGCGTGTTGATCTCGTGCGCGATGCCTCCTGCCAGAGCGCCCAGGGCCTCGAACTTCTGTGCCTGCTGCAGGTCCTGTTCGAGCTTGTGTGCCCTCAGCGCGTCGTCGCGCCTGCGCAGGGCTTCCGCGATCAGCGGGGCGAAGCGCTGGAACAGCAGCGCCTTGCTCGGGTCGAGGACCTTGGCCACAGGGCCTGCCGCCACCAGCAGGTAGGTGCCGCCCCTCGGCTCCACGCGTGCCGTGGCCAGCCAGTGCAGCCGGGCCGAAGGCCACTTGCCGACCAGATGGCTGTACATCGGCACGGCCGACAGGTCGCCCACCAGCCGGTACGATCTTCCTGCCAGGTGGTTGACGAGTGCCCTGTCCTGACGGAAGTCCTGCCACCAGGCCGCGTGCGCGAGGCACTGCAGATCCTGCCGTTCATCCAGTGGCAGCAAGCCGATGCAGTCTGTCCCCATGGCCTGGGCCAGTTGCTGCAGCAGGTGGAGCGGGCCGTCAGTCAGGTCCTGGGTCTCGCTGAAGCTGCGCAGAGCCCCCACCAGCATCTCGCTGGCCAATCGCATCTGCCGGTCGCGCTCGTGCAGCCTCTGCATCTCCAGCAGCGCACCAGCAAGCTTGGCCTCCGACGCCACCTGCTGCTGCACAACCGCATCCTGGATATGGCGACGTTCCTTCTCCTGCCGCAGCTTCTCGGTCGCCTCATGCCGTGCGAGCTCCAGCTTAGCTCGGCCGCGCAGGTTGCGGGAGATGTCGGAGAAGAAGCCAAGCAGCTTCTCCTCGCGGGGCGTGTAGTGGTATTTCTTGCTCAACGAATGGAAGCCCAGGAACCCTTCGCAGCCTTCAGCCCCGATGAGGGGTATCGTCACCAGGCTCTTGACGCCATCAGGGTCCAGGAGCTTGCGCAGTCCGTCGGCGGCGGGCAGCGCCTCCACGCTCGGGATGCTGACGATGCGGTTGGCCCGGTGGGCGTTCACCCACTCAGTCAGGTTGGCCAGCGGCACAGCCTGGCTCCTGTGGCGCCGCAGAGCGGTGCCGTCGGCGTACCAGTCGTGCGTGTTGCAGGCCGTGAAAGCATCCCAGTCATAGGAGTAGATGTAGGCTCGGTCCGCCTCCATGTAGCTGCCGAGCTGGCCCAGGGCTTCCACGATCGCGGTATCGACCTGTTCCACCGGGGTGTTGAGGTAGCGCGAGGCAATGCCCATCAGCAGATCGAGCAACGAGGTCTCCGCCTCGAGATTCTTCTTGAGTTCGCCCACATCGCGCGTGATCAGCACCACTGCCCGGTCTGGTGTCCTGGTCAGCGATGCCTCCTGGTAGGAGATAGGCGCCCGTGAACCCACCGCTCGCAGATACCCGCGCCAGCGGCCCAGATCCTCCAGGCTGGCATGCGCCTCCAGCGCGACGGCTTCTCGGTCGGCCGGTGGGCAGATCTGCCACCACTCCCGGCCGATCCAGGCCCCGGGGTGGTCTGCGCCGAACGACCGGATGAAGGCCGGGTTCACGTAGGTCAGCCGTCCGTCGGCATCGGCCATGGCGATGGCGTCCTGGGAGGCGTCCATGGCGGCCACCCTGTGCCAGACCGCCTGCTGTTCCGCCCGCTTGAGCTGCGTGATGTCGCTTCTCAGGGCGATGAAACCGCCCTGGGAAGTGCGCAGCTTCACGCTTCGCACCCAGCGGCCGTCAGCGAGCTCCAACTCCGCGGACCACCTCCCTTGCGCCTCCAGCACCGCCAGCCTTTCGGCCAGCCAGACCTCCTCCTGGCCCTTGGCCTGCGGATACTCACCCCGCAGAAGCTCTTCCCTCATCAGAGCTTGCAGCGTGACTCCAGGCAGCATGTCGGCCACCAGGGGGTGCAGGTCGAGATAGGCCCGGTTGTGCAACATGAGCGGCCCGTCGGGGCTGAACATGGCGAACCCATCAGGCAAGGCCTGGACGGCGGCCTGCAGCATGGCGCTGGCCGCCTCGGCCTGGGCGGCAAGGTCCTTCAGCCCCTGCGCCTGGCGCCTTTCTTCCGTGATGTCGGTCTGGACCGCGACGTATCCGTCGAGAAGGCCTTCAGCCGTCAAGACAGGTTGAATGTCCAGGTGCAGCCAGTACTCCCGGCCCGACTTGCTGCGATTCAGGATCTCGGCCCGGACCGGCCGCCGGGCGCTCAGGCCGGCGCGGATGCTGTAGATGGTTGCGGGGTCCGTGCCCTCGAACTGCAGCAGCTCTCCGGGCCGCCGCCCCATCACCTCCTGCAGCGTGTAGCCCGAGGTGCGCGTGAAGGCTTCGTTCACCCACTCGATGCGCTGCCTGGCGTCCGTGACGACGACGAGATTCGACGTCCGCCGGGCCACCTGCGCCAGGCGGTCCAGCATGCGCGTGTTGCGGGCGTCGGCGCTGGCATCGCGCACCATCACGCAATAGCCCTCGGGCCTGTCCTGCCCGCCACTCCAGCGGGGACAGACCCGCAGTTCCATCAGGCAGCCCTCGTCCCCGGCACCGCCCTCTAGCATGCGCTGGGCAGGCCGGCCACTTCTCATGCACTCGCGCAGGGCCTCCCCTGCCGCGAGCCGGAACCCGGGCCGCAGATGCAGGTCCAACTCAGCCCCCGGCTCCAGCGCGAGCGTGCTGCCCAGTTCGTCCAGCAGGTGAAGGTCACCGGAACAGCTGCCCGTCAGCTTGCCCCGGTCATCGAGGTCGATGACCAGCGTGCCCCCAGTGGACGCAGGCAAGGGCGGCGTCACCAAGGATTCCTGGGGCCAGCCCGGGCGACCCGCCTGCACCACTTGCCTGCTCAACGCCCGAACACGATGGAGGAAATCATCAGGTTGCCGTGTTGCACCGGCCCCTGCGACATCACGCCCTGCTCGCCGAAGGTGAAGCCCACCACCAGAGGGACACCGGGGGCCGCGCGCTTGAGAGAGACCTGAATCTCGTCGAGCCGGTCACGCACCTGCAGCATGCAGCCGCCGCAGTAGTACATCACCATCGCCTTGATCTGGACGGGGTCGAGGTCGGCGTACCGGCTGGCCGAGCGCAGGACGCTGCTCGCCCGATTGACCAGCGTCCCGGTCGTGCCCTTCATGAACACGAGCTCGTCGCCCACCGCGACGCGCGTGAACAGTGTCAGCGAGCCATCGGCGCAGATGGTCTCCGGGTGCGACAGGGTGTAGACGGGCATGTCCCTCAGGGCCCCGACCTGCCGGCCCAGCGGCGTCAGCGCCGAGGCCATCAGGACGTTGATACTGCCAGTGGTGGGCCGGCGGATTGAACCCTCAGTCCAGCGCTCGAAGACATCGGCCGCGGGCTTTCCTTCGATCTCCAGGATGCGCCGGCCCTCGGCGCGGGTGATCACACCGCGCTGCTCTGAAGGAGCGTAGGCGCTCTCGAATGCGGCGTAGACGCCCACGCTGGGAAACAGCACGCTCACCATGGCCCCTTGGGCCAGGGGCTCGTCACCGTCCAGGACGCGCCAGCTGCCGCTGATGTCGTTGTCTGCGGCAGAGCCCCCGATGATGGGCGTCTCTGCCCCGACCACGGACTTCACGCCGGCCAGGAAGTCCTCTTCTTCGCTCGGTGTGGCACAGACGAGTACCAACGCCGGAATCTCGCCAGGGCGCCCTGCGTCCTGCAGCGCGCGTTGCGCCAGTTGTCTGCCGACGGCTTCAGACCCTCGAGACAGCTCGCCCGCAGCCAGCCCGTAGTCGCCAGAGGAATCGCTGATGGCCAGCAGAGCCAGGCCCCCGTCAGGCGCCATCGCGACGAGGGCGTCGGTCATGCCGCCCAGGCAGGACGTTGCCGCGTGCAGGCGCACGCCCGGCCAGCGTTCCCGCAGAACGCGGCCAATCTCCTGGAGCGACAGTGCGCAATTGGCGTGCACCACAGCGAAGTCAGGCCTGGGGATGCCGGCTGCCGCAATCTGGGCCAGGCATTCGGTCGCTGCGGACGTTGCGTTGGTTTGCGTGGAGCACGCGCTTGCTGCCTTGAACATGTTCACATACCTCCCACCGGCTCGCCACACTGCCAGGCGAGCGCATCGAATCTGCCATGCGTTGAAAGACATTGCTTCAACAGTTGCTGCACCGTCAGGCCCGGCGCGAAGAGAAAGCCCTGGAACTGGTGGACCCCCAGCCCGTGGAGCAGCGAGGCCTGCGTGAGCGTCTCGACGCCTTCGGCCACGACCTCCAGATGAAGTGCTCGCGAGAGATCGACAATGGAGCGCACGATCTCGCAGTGCCTGGGGTTGTGCACCACGTTGGCCACGAAGGATCGGTCGATCTTCAGCATGTCGACGTCGAGCTGCCTGAGCATCTCGAGCGATGCATGGCCCGTACCAAAGTCGTCCAGCGCGGTGCGCGCACCCAAGCCCCGAAGCGCACACAGCAGGTCCCGCGCTGATTCCGTCTGCTCCAGCTTGTGGCTTTCAGTGATCTCGACCTCCAGGCGGTCCAAGGGCATGCCGGACGCGGCGATGGTCGAGCTTATGGCGCCCATCAGGTCATAGGTGCCAATGCTGGCAGCGGAGACGTTCACCGAAATCGACAGGTCGATCCCCCCGTCCTTCAGCATTTGCCATGCCCTGCCGGTCTCACGCAGCATCCAGTGGGTGATGCCGTCAATCAGCCCCGTGGTTTCGGCCACGGGAATGAATTCGGCTGGCGGCACCAGACCACGCCGGGGGTGAAGCCAGCGGATCAGCGCTTCGGTGGCGACCATCTGCCCGTCTGCCGCATCGATGCGTGGCTGCAGCAGCAGCCTGAACTGCGCGTCATGATCGGCGTCTGCCAGTTCGGAGGCGATCCACTGCTGCTTCGGATTCAGCGGCACCGCATGCCGCGCGGCGGCGGCCTTGGCGCTGCCGATCGCCTTGAGCAGGACCTGCTGCAACTCCGCCGCGGGCGTGGGCTTCTGCAGGAAGGCGATGACGCCGGCACGGTTGATGGCCTCCATCAGGGCTGACCGGTCTCCATGGCCGCTCAACATCACCCGGGGAATAGCCGGCGCAATCTGGCGCGCACGCTCCAGCAGCGTCACCCCGTCCATGGCGCTCATAGCCAGATCGCTGACGATCGCAGCGTAGCGCTCGCCCCCAGCCAGGCGGCGCAACGCCTCGTGGGCGCAGGAAACCGGGTCGATGGTGAAGTAGCGGCCCAGCGCGCGACGGATGCCATCGAGCACTTGCGGTTCATCGTCTACGATCAGTATGCGGTCCATCAATGCGCGGCCATGACAAGGTGAAAGTTCCTGGCGGGTTGCTCAGCGCCCGGCTCGCAGGAAGACTCGACAGACCGTGCCGCGCCTCCCGCAAGTCTTGACTGTGACAGCCCCGCCAGCCCGCTGCCATCCCCGTTTGAGGGGTCATGCTGTCGTTGGTCTGGATCGCCAAGTCTCGGGGTGCGGAGTGCCGAAGTGCAGCCTGTCCTGGGCCCGCAGACTGTCACAGGCGTACCGCTGCAGTGCACGAAGTCGCCGCCGCACTTTCCGCATCGGCCTGGACAAGCTGGGCCAGACCGAGCGGGCTGTGAAGCCGCTGGAGCAGGCACTGGGCACGATTGCGCAAGGCCGGGCACAGGCATCGCTGCCAGCAATGGCAGCTTGAAGCAGCAAGCAGCAATCAGCCACCAGACTGGAGACGCGCGGCGCCCTTGTTACCAACAAGGCCAATTTGAACCAACAAGTTCATAGGATGAACTCTTTAGTTCACAATGAAAACTGGTTAGTTCAAATTGAGTCCGCTTGAACTGCCGCAACGTTCTCTCCACTGAAGGAATTTTCATGTTCAAGAAGCTGATTGCTCTGTCTGCTGCCACCGTCTTCTCGTTTGCAGCGAGCGCCGCCAACCACGGCAAGGACGTCGTTGACACCGCTGTGGCCGCCGGCCAATTCAAGACCCTGGCGACCGCCCTGCAAGCCGCAGGCTTGGTTGAGACTCTCAAGGGCAAGGGTCCGTTCACGGTGTTCGCGCCCACTGACGAGGCCTTTGCCAAGATCCCGAAGGCTGACCTGGACGCCCTGCTGAAGGACAAAGCCAAGCTGACTGCCGTGCTGACGTATCACGTCGTGCCCGGCAAGGTGATGGCCAAGGACGTCAAGGCTGGCAAAGTCAAGACGGTCCAAGGAAGCGAGCTGACGGTGGCCGCCATGGGTGGCGTCACGGTCGACAATGCCAAGGTCATCAAGACCGACATCGCAGCCAGCAACGGCGTGATCCACGTGATCGACACCGTGGTGCTGCCGAAGTAAGCGCGTCTCACCGCGACTTGGATCTTGGAGGCGGCCCACGGGCCGCCCTTTTTTTGCTTGAACGTGTCCTGCGAGCCGCAAACCCTCTGGCTCAGGACTGGAAACCCCTGCACCGCGCCGGGTTGATGACGCCCGAGCAAATAATCGACAGAGAACTTCATGGTGGCTTGGGCGAAAGAGCCCGTAACAGCCCCTCGGACAATGACCAGCCACTCGCTTGTGTTACCCCTGCACCGCTTGGTGATGTGGGGACAGAGATCGATGGAGAGGCTGCTGTCTTCAGCCTTCAGCTCCGCGCCCGGAAGCCACGCACGGCTGAGTTCAACGGCCATGGCAGGCACCGGCGATGAATGCCGTGCTGCCATGCGGCAGGTCATTGAGGCACAGATCATGCCGCGCCTGTTGCAGGTCACGAGGCCAGAAGGCGCTGCGGCGACGCAAGGCCCCGTGATGGGTCCATCCATCGCTGATGTCGAAGCGTTTGCCCAGACCTGTGCGGCGGGTGATCGAGCGGCCTGTCACGCCCTGGTGCAACGATTGCGGGCCGATGGGCTGCAACCCGAACACCTGCTGGTCGAACTGGTGGCGCCCGCTGCGCGGTACCTTGGACAGCGCTGGGATGACGACACCCTCGATTTCACGTCGGTCACCTCCGGCCTGATGTTGATGCATGAAGTCGTCCACGCCTTTGGCTACGAGGTCCATGATGGACCCAGGGAGTCCGGCGAGGTACGCCGCGTGATGCTGGCCTCTGCTCCGGGATCTCAGCACCTTCTGGGGCTGTCGATCGTCTCGGAGTTCTTTCGCAATGCGGGCTGGCAGGTGGTGCTGGAGGTGTCTCCGAGCGGCGCAGCACTGGCTCGCGCCGTGGGCAATGAATGGTTCGACCTGGTAGGCCTGTCGGTTGCACTGGACTCCCAGTTGCCCGATCTGCCGGACTTGGTCGGCAGGCTACGTGCAGCTTCGCGCAACCCTTTGGTGCCGGTCATGCTGGGCGGCCCTGTATTTCTGATGCGGGACCTCAGCGCTGAGCAGTTTGGCGCGCAAGCGGTCTGCTTGGATGCCCGGGAGTCGCTGAGCATTGCCGAGGCGTTGGTAGACGGCTGACTCAGACCAGGGCGATGGTGCCGCCCCGCCCTCAGCGCTCAACGTTCAGCGCTCAGCGCTCAGCTTCATCAGCACCGCGGCATACCAAGCACAGTGCAGTCCGGGTGCCTGAGCCTGCATGCGGTCGCTCGAGAACATGTCGATGCGGGTCGAGTGCACGCCGAGCAGCTGCCACGGCCGCGCCACTGGGCTGCGGCCATGGGCGATGCGTCGTCGCACCACCGGCACCAATTTGTAGCCGGGCGGCGCTGAAGGGGCATCCGAGCACCTTGGCACTCCCAGAGCCGCAAGGGTCGCCAATGGCCGCCCGCGCAGCGGCTCGCGCCGACCACGCCCAGCCTCCGACGGTGTCTCTGGCCGAGCGGCCCCCATCTGCCGCTCACCCGCGGTTCACTTCGTCCCCAGCAGCGGAATCGCCCCCTCGCTGCCCGCGCCCAGCAAGCCCGTGCGGGTGTAGATGCCCAGCTTGTCGCGCGTGTCGGCGATGTCCAGGTTGCGCATGGTGAGCTGACCGATGCGGTCAGCCGGCGTGAAGGCGGCGTCTTCCACCTTCTCCATGCTCAGCCGCTCGGGTGCGTAAGTGAGGTTCGGGCTCTCGGTGTTGAGGATGGAGTAATCGTTGCCGCGGCGCAGCTCCAGCGTCACCTCGCCCGTGACGGCACGCGCCACCCAGCGCTGGGCGGTTTCGCGCAGCATCAGGCTTTGCGGGTCGAACCAGCGCCCGTGGTACAGCAGCTTGCCCAGGCGGCGGCCGTTGCTGCGGTACTGCTCGATGGTGTCTTCGTTGTGGATGCCGGTGACCAGGCGCTCGTAGGCGATGTGCAGCAGCGCCATGCCCGGGGCCTCGTAGATGCCGCGGCTCTTGGCCTCGATGATGCGGTTCTCGATCTGGTCGCACATGCCCAGGCCGTGGCGGCCGCCGATGCGGTTGGCTTCCTCGAACAACTCCACATCGCTGGCGAAGGTGCGGCCGTTCAGCGCCACAGGGTGGCCGTCCTCGAAGCGCACGCTCACTTCCTCGGCCTTGACCGCCACGTCGTCCTTCCAGAAAGCCACGCCCATGATGGGGTTGACGATGCGGATGCCTTTGTCAAGGAACTCCAGGTCCTTGGCCTCGTGGGTGGCGCCCAGCATGTTGGAGTCGGTGGAGTAGGCCTTCTCCACGCTCATCTTGTAGTCGAAGCCGTTGGCAATGAGGTACTCGCTCATCTCCTTGCGGCCGCCCAGCTCGTCGATGAAACGCTGGTCCAGCCAGGGCTTGTAGATCTTCAGCGCCGGGTTGGCGAGCAGGCCGTAGCGGTAGAACCGCTCGATGTCGTTGCCCTTGTAGGTGCTGCCGTCGCCCCAGATGTTGACGCCGTCATCCTTCATCGCCACCACCAGGGAGGTGCCGGTGACGGCGCGGCCCAGCGGCGTGGTGTTGAAGTAGGTGGCGCCTGCGGTGGTGACGTGGAAGGCGCCGCACTGGATGGCGGCGATGCCCTCGGCCACCAGCTGCGCGCGGCAGTCGATCAGTCGGGCAATGTCAGCCCCGTAGGCCTTGGCCTTGCGGGGAATTTCCTCGTAGTCGCTCTCATCAGGCTGGCCGAGGTTGGCGGTGTAGGCGCAGGGGATGGCGCCCTTGGCGCGCATCCAGTGGACGGCTGCGGAGGTGTCCAGGCCGCCGGAGAAGGCGATGCCCACGCGCTGGCCGGCGGGCAGGGTTTGCAGGATGTTCTGGCTCATGGAGACAAGTCCGGGAATGGAAGGCAAAACCGGATTGTCTCAAGCCTCGGGAGCGAAGCCGAGCACGGGCTTCCAGGCCCGTGTGGGTCTGTGCGGGCCTGTGTAGGCCCTTGCCCATCAACCCAGCAACAGACTCAACACTGTCTGCGGCCGTGCGTTGGCCTGGGCCAGCATGGCGATGGCGGACTCCTGCAACACCAACAGGCGCGACCGGTTCGCCGTCTCCAAGGCGATGTCCGCATCCATGATGCGACCGCGGGAAGCGGTCAGCGCAATGGAAGACGACTGCAGATTCGACACCACGCTGTCGAAGCGGCTCTGCATCGCCCCCCAGGACGCCTGGGCCGAGGTGGCAGTCTCCAACTCCGCGTCCAGGGCGGCGTTGGCGGCGGTCGCCTGCGCGCCCGTGCCGTCGGCCAGGAAAAGACCCGCCAAGTTGGCGACCAGACCCGAGAGATCGGTGTTCGTCATGCTCAGGGTCTGGCCTGCGTTCGGACCCACCTGGAACGCGGCGCTGTCGGCGTTGTCGAGCAAGGACACACCACCGTAGGCAGTGTTCGAGACCAGATCCGTGACTTCGGCCTGCAACTGATCGAACTCCACTTCCAGCAGGTCCCGGTCCGCGCCAGTCAGGGTGCCGTTGGAGGCCTGCACGGCGAGTTCCTTCATGCGTTGAAGTGTGCTCACCACCGAGCCCGCGGCGCCTTCGCCCACCTGCGCCCTGGAGATGCCATCGTTGGCATTGCGCACCGCCACGTCCGTGCCCCGGATCTGCGCCAGCAGGCGCTCGGAGATGGCCAGGCCCGCCGGATCATCCCGGGCGCTGTTGATGCGCAGGCCGGAAGACAGGCGCGCGGTGGTGGTCTGCAAGACCACCTCCGTGGTCATCCAGTACCGCCGGGCGGTCACGGCCATCATGTTCGTGTTCAGGGACAGCAAGGGCAACTCCGCAATCACGCAGTCGCGCCCCTTCAGGCACAACTTTCTGTGTCAATTGGGGAAAGTCTGACTCAAGTTTGGGGAAACGCCAAATCTGGCCCGCCCGCACCCCGTATTTCCACCCTTCAAGGACTTGCGCGATGTGATGCAGGATGCGGTGCCCAAGGGAGATTCAGGTTCGCATCGGGTCCACCCACCGCTGGCGCAGCACAGAAACCCCGAACGAAACCACTGCACGACCCACCCGACCCCGCATGACCGACCTGCCCGCGCCCCTCTTCCCCGCCCGACTGCGCCCAGGCGACACCATCGGCCTGATCAATCCGTCCGGGGCCGTGTACGAACGCGCGCCCTACGAGGAAACGCATGAGCGGCTGCATGCCCTGGGCTTTCAGGTCAAGGAAGGCGAGCACCTGCGCGCCCGCTATGGGCACATGGCCGGCACGCCGCTGCAGCGGGCCGATGACCTCCACGCGATGTTCAAGGACCCCGAAGTCGCCGGTATCCTGGCCATGACAGGTGGCTCGGGCGCCAACCGGGTGCTGCCCCTGCTGGATTACGACCTGATCGCGCAGCACCCCAAGTTTCTGGGCGGCTTCTCGGATGTGACGGCCCTGATCACGGCGGTGAACGTCAAGACGGGCCTGGTCACCTTTCACAGCCCGCTGGGCCGCTCGGAATGGAACGCCTTCAGCGTCGAGCACTTCCAGGCCGTGGTCATGGACGGTCAGGCGCACACGATGCGAAACACGGTGGTGCCGGGCGACGACCTGGTGGCCAAGGAGGGGCGCATCACCACCTTGAATGGCGGCACCGCCCAGGGCCCGCTGGTGGGCGGCAACCTGGCCGTGCTGACCTCGCTGGCTGGCACGCCTTACTGGCCCTCGTTCGATGGCGCCGTCCTGTTCCTGGAGGACGTCAACGAATACGTCTACCGCATCGACCGCATGCTCTCCACGCTGATGCTCACGGGCGCACTTGAGCAAGTGGCCGGGGTGGTGCTGGGCGGCTTCACCGACTGCAAGCCCAGCGAAGGCAGCTTCGGCTCGCTCACCCTGGACGAGGTGTTCGACGACTACTTCGGCAACCTGGGCGTACCGGTCTACCGCGGCGCGCAGTTCGGCCATACCAAGCGCAAATTCACATTACCGCTGGGGGTGCCGACGGAGATGGATGCGGACGCGGGAACGATCCAGTTGCTGGAACCTGCGGTCCAATAATTACCCCTTGTGCAACCGACCCGCAGCAGGGCCCACCATGCACCAACTCTTCATCGCCAACAAGAACTATTCCTCCTGGTCCATGCGACCGTGGGTGCTGATGCGTCAGGCCGGGATCGCTTTCGAGGAGGTGATGGTGCCCTTCGACGACTTCGAGCCCGCTTCGCCCTTCAAGCAGAAGGTCCTGGCGCTCAATCCCGTCGGCAAGGTGCCGGTTCTGGTGGACGGCTCAGGGGCCGTGTGGGACTCGCTGGCCATTGCCGAGACGCTGGCCGAGCGATTCCCCGAGAAGCGGCTGTGGCCGGCCGACCCAGTGGCGCGCGCCCGGGCGCGCAGCATCTGCGCGGAGATGCATGCGGACTTCAGCAGCCTGCGCAGCCACTGCCCGATGAACATCGAGGCCTCGCTGCCCGAGATCGGCGCCATCGTCTGGCGTGACAAACCGGGCCTGCGCGCCGACGTGGCGCGCATCCAGGCCATGTGGGAAGGCTTGCTGCAAGAGCACGGCGGGCCGATGCTCTTTGGCGAGTTCTCGATCGCCGACGCCTACTACGCCCCGGTGTGCATGCGGCTGCGCACCTATGCGCTGCCGGTATCGGACACCGTGCGCGCCTACATGGACCGCGTCACCGCCCTGCCAGCCGTGGCCGAGTGGATCGCCGACGCGCTGGCCGAGCAGCGGTTTGTGATCGAGGACGAGCCCTACAGGCAGGGGCGCTGAGTTCCTGGCCACCCGACTGCGCGAGTCCGGCTGTCCCGATCTCGCTGACCGATACGCCTTGCGGGCTCTCGTCCTGTTGAGGGTTGCGGGCACGCTAGCAGCACAACGGGGGCGACGAGTTCGGCAACCTCACCACCAAGCGCCACGGGAGCCAAAGGTCACCGCCGTCCCGCGGCCAGGTAGACCAGGTTGCGATCTCGCCGGCCCACAGCCACCACCACCACGACCAACTGGGCGTCACGCACCTCGTAGACCAGGCGATAGCCAGCACTTCGCAGCTTGATCTTGTAGCGGTCGGAATACCCGCTGAGTTTGGCCGAGGGCACTCGGGGTTCGGACAGGCGCTCTATCAGCTTCTTTTTGAACTGCTCCCGTAGGCCGCCATCCAGCCGCCGCCACTCCGCCAGCGCCTCCTCCTTGAAACGCAGTTCATAGCTCATCAAGCGACACCGTCACCTCCCGCTGGTTGGCCCGGGCGTCGGCCAGCGCATTGAGCTCGAGGTCGTCCAGCCGCTCCATCAAGGCCTCATAGGCCTTGGCTGGCAGGCAGTAGAAAGCAGGTTCATTGCGGTTGAGGATGGCCACCGGCCCGCCTTCACCCGCCTGTACGGTGCCCATGGGATCACGTTTCAATTCGGTCACGCTGGCGGTGAAGGGTGCGAGTAGCAGGTGAGCCATCACTGTTCCTTTTGCATACAGACACCAATATTAGCGCCTTATAGAGTGCTCTTAGACGAGCTTTTAAAGCACTCACTGAACAAAGTGGCCCTCCCTCTCACCACTGCCCATAGAACACCCCCGCCTTCTTGTGCGCCGCGGTGCTGCGCTCCACAGCCTCGTCGCTGATGGTGGTGCGGTGCTTGCGCCGGGCCAGGAAGTCGAGCAGTTGCCCACGCAGGTGCTGGCGCTGGCCCGCGGTGGAGGCCTCGCGGCCCAGATCGTCGAACTGGTCCGGATCCGCCCTCAGGTCCCACAGCTGCTCGGGCAGGTCCAGCCAGTTGACGTAGCGGTGTGTGGCCGTGCGGATGGAGAACGCGCGTGATTGCTGTGGTGTGCGGCCCAGCGCCAGACGGGCGCCCTTGAAGGCGTAGTCCAGCTCGCTGTAGACGAAGTCGCGCCAGGCGGGCTGCTGGCCGTGCAGCAGCGGCAAGAGGCTGTGCCCTTCCACGCGGTGGCCGGGCACCGGGATGCCCAGGGTTTCCAGGATGGTGGGCACCACGTCCACGCATTCCACGAAGCGGCTGTCCACGCGGCCGCGCGTGACGTCGGCCGCGCGCCGCGGGTCGGCCACGATGAAAGGCACGCGCTGCACGGTGTCGAAGAACTGCTCCTTCTCGCCCAGCCAGTGGTCGCCCAGGAAGTCGCCGTGGTCCGCGCAGAAGATCACCAGGGTGTCGTCAAGGCGGCCCATGCCCGCCATCTCGTTGAACAAGCGCCCCAGGTGGTCGTCGAGCTGCTTGATGAGACCCTGGTAGGCCGGGCGGTTGTCCAGTTCCGAGGCGCGCTTGACCGTGGGCAGGCAATGCTCATAGCGGTACATCGCGTGGTAGGGCGCCGGCGCCATGTAGGGCCAGTGCGGCTTGACGTAGCTCAGGTGCAGCACCCAGGGGCGGCTGCCCTGCTCGCGCATGAAGCGCAGGGCCTGGTCGGTCATGTAGGCCGTCTCGGAGTGCGCCTCCTGCACGCGCGCAGGCAGGTGCACGTTGCGCATGTGCCAGCCGCTGACCACCTGGCCGCCTTCGTCGATGGCCGAGATGACGTAGTCGCTCCACGGGTTGGCGCTGTCGTAGCCGCGGGCCCGCAACCAAGCGCCGTAGCCGTCGGCGTCACCGGTTTCGTGGTGGCCGTCGTGGCGGTCGATCTCGCGAAAGCCCCCGCGCGCCAGCAGGTGGCCCAGTTCGCTCTGCCCCTCGATGGCCAGGCGCTTCAGGCCCTCCACATCCGGCATCACGTGCGTCTTGCCGGCGAGCCACAGGTCCGGGCCCTCGTCACCCCGCGCGCTGGCGCGGGCGCGGATCATCTCGCCCAGCGTCACCTCGCCCAGCGGCAGCGGCACGCGGTTCCAGGTGGCGCCGTGGCTGATGGGGTAGCGGCCGGTGTAGTAACTCATGCGGCTGGGGCCGCACACGCCACTGGTGACATAGGCCTGCGAGAAGCGCACGCCACGGGCGGCGAGGGCGTCGAGGTTGGGCGTGTGCAGATGCGGGTGGCCAGCGCAGGACAGGTGGTCCCAGCGCAGCTGGTCGGCCATGATGAAGAGGACGTTCATGGATGGTCTGCCTTGGACACGCCGCCAGTGCTCAGTCCAGCCCGAGCTGGATGCGCCGCACGACCTCGCCCCACTTGCGGCTGTCGGCGGCCAGCATGGCGGCGGCCTCGGCGGGAGTGCCGGCCAGCACGATCTGGTCGCCGGCGCGCAGCTTCTCGCTGACATCGGGCGTCTTCAGCGCGTCCGACATCACCTGGCGCATGCGCGCGACGATGGGCTCGGGCGTGCCGCGCGGGGCCATCATCACCAGCGTGAAGTCCGCCACGTAGGCGGGGTAGCCGGCCTCGGCCACGGTGGGCACTTCGGGCAATGCGGGCGAACGCCGGCTGCCCGAGACGGCCAGGGCCACGAGCCTGCCGGCGCGCACCTGGGGCAGCACCGTGGGGCCGGCCAGGAAGCCGCAGGCCACCTGGCCTGCGATGACATCCTGCATGGCCGGGGCCGGACCCTTGTAGGGCACGTGCGTCATGTCGAAACCGGCCATGGACTGCAGCAGCTCCATGGCCAGGTGCCCGGGCACACCGGCACCGCCGGAGGCATAGGCCAGCTTGGAGGTCTTGGCCTTGGTCACCAGCTCGGCCAGCGTCTTCACGCCCACCGCGGGGTTGCACACCAGGGTCTGGTTGAAGGCCGTGCCCACGGTCACGGGGATCAAGGCCTCGGGCTTGAAGCCCAGGTTCTTGTAGACATGGGGGTTGACCGTCATCACCGTGTCGGTGATCCACAACCAGGTGTGACCGTCCGGCGTAGCGCGCGCCACCTCGGCCGTGCCCAGGTTGCCGCCCGCGCCGGGCTTGTTCTCGATGACGATGGGCTGCTTCAGCACCGCCTGCATCTTCTCGGCCGCCAGGCGCATGACGATGTCGCTGGGCCCCCCGGGCGGATAGGGCAACACGACCTTGAGGGGCTTGTCGGGCCAGGCCGGCTGGGCTTGAGACGGGGTCACTGCCGCCAAAGCCAGAGGCAGCCCCAGGACGAGTGCCGCCAACTGTCGGCGGGAGGCGTTCTTGATCATCATCGTCGTTCTCCAGATTGAGTGCAGGATGGGCTGAAGGTACAAGCCAGGCTTCGTCGTCAGATGTTGCGCCCGCCGTCCACGTCCAGGCATACGCCGGTCAGGAAGCCGGCCTCTTCGCTGGCCAGGTACACCGCAGCGCCCGCCACGTCAGCCGGCTGGGTGAAGCGGCCCAACGGAATGCGGGCCAGGAAGCGCTGGCGGTTTTCGGGCGTGTCGGGCATGCCCATGAACTGCTCCAGCATGGCCGTCTCGCCGATCATGGGGTTGACCACGCACACGCGGATGTTCTCGCGCGCCAGCTCCAGCGCCAGCCCCTTGCTGGTGGTGATGACCGCGCCCTTGCTGCCCGAGTACCAGCACAGCCCCGGTCCCGGGCGCACGCCGGTGGTGGAGGCCACGTTGATGAACACGCCTGAAGACCCGCCCGGGTTGGCACGCATGGCCGGCACCGCCGCGCGGTTCATGTGGAACAGGCTCTTGACGTTGACGCGGTAGAGGCGGTCGAACTCGTCCTCCGTCACGTCCAGGTGCGGCTTGTTGACATGCGTCACGCCCGCGTTGTTCGCCACGATGTCCAGGCGCCCGTGGGCCCGCACGGCGATCTGCACCAGGGCTTGAACATCCTCGGCACGCGAGACATCGCAGCGCGCGAACACGCCGCCGATGCGCTGCGCCACGGCCTGGCCCTGGGCCTCGTTCAGGTCGGCCACCACCACGCGCGCGCCCTCGGCGGCAAAGCGCTCGGCAATCGCAGCACCGAAGCCCGATGCTGCGCCGGTGACGATGGCGGATTGGTCTTTCAGCCTCATGACTTCACCCCCTCGGCAGCGGCCACCATGATGGGCACGACCCCAGATGCGGCAGGGTTCGCAGCCGTCCTGACCTCCTCCTCCAGCCGCTTGCGCACCAGATGGCGTGCCATGTTGAGCGCCTGGTCGTGCACGGTGGCCACCGGGCGGAAGCCCGGCGTGGCGTCCAGGATCTTCTGCTGGGCCTCGATCATGGTGCGGTCCTCGGCGAAGGCAGTGCTGACATCCTGGAAGATGGCCTCGGTCATGGCCGTGTTGTCGAGTTCGAAGTTGCGCGCCTGGCAGAAGAAGTAGTGCGCGGTGCGCGTCGTCTCGGGCGTCTGCACCGAGGTGTGACGGAACTTCATCGCCACCTCGGCAATGCGGCCCTCGGGCGCACCCGTGCCCACGGGGGCCGAGCCGGCGTCCATGCGCATGAAGGCGGGCGGGTGCCACTCGTAGATCTGCCAGCGGTCCACCCGCCCTTCAAAACGCGCCACGCGCTGGTGGTTGGGCGGCATCTCATCGTCCAGCGCCCAGCGCGTGATACGCAGCCCGCCGTCGATGGCCTCCACCTGGGCCTTGACCTGCGCGTTGCGCGCCGTGCCCAGCGTGGTGGGGTGCACGTAGGACAGATGAGCAAAGTCCAGCAGGTTGTCCACCACCAGTTGCACGTGCGCCTGGTAATGGATGTAGCCCGGCTTCATGGCCCACTCGGGGCTGGCGTGCCAGAAGAAGCTCAGGATGGTGGACGGGTCCGCCAGATCGGGCGCGCCCATCCATATCCACACGAAGCGGTCACGTTCCACCACGGGGTAGGTGCGCACGCGCGCCATGGGCGGAATGCGCTCCTGCCCTGGCATCTCCACGCACACGTCCTGGGGGTCGAACTTCAGGCCGTGGTACAGGCAGCGCACGCAGTCGCCCTCTTTGCGGCCGATGGACAGCGGCGCCGCCCGGTGGCAGCACCGGTCGTCCATCGCCACCACGCCGCCGTCCTCGCGACGGTAGAACAGCAAGGGCTTGCCCAGCAGGGTGCGCGCGAACAGGGCGTCCGGCCCGATCTCGTGGTCCCAGGCGGATACGTACCAGGCGTTTTCGATGAATGTGTCGGGGAGGTAGGTTTCGGTCATCGTGTTTTTCGTCCACTAAATCTCGTCACGATGGCACGCGGCGTCTCCCTCCGCTCATGTCCCCCGGCCTCGGCCCAGAGGCCGAGGCCTCCTCCTTGACTTCGCTGCGGAAGACGCCGCGCACCATCGTTCAGCAGACAGGTTTGCACTCCAAGGTGGTACCGCTCGCTGGAACGGGGCCCTGTGCGCAGTGAAGTAAAGGGGGAGGCATCGGCCGTCGGGCCGATGCCGGAGGACATGAACGGAGCACAGGGCGCCGGTCCAGCGAGCTCGCGAGATGCTGCCCGCGGAACATCACCTTACTCAATCCGCCCTGAACCCCGTCGCCTTCACCACCGGCGCCCAGCGTGCCGTCGAGGCCTGCTCCAGCCTGGTCAGATCCGCCGCGCTGCCGCCACCGGCTTCCAGCGCCAGCTTGCCAAAACGGTCCAGCACCTCGGGATGGGTCAGCGCCTTGTTCAGCGCACGGTTGATGGCTTCGATCGAGGCTGCAGGCGTCTTGGCCGGTGCGTACATCGCAAACCATCCTGAAGCCACGATGTTCGGGAACCCGGACTCCTTGAACGTCGGCACGTCCGGCAGCACCGCACTGCGCTTGTCGCCCGAGATGGCCAGGATGCGCACCTTGCCCGACTTGTGCGCCTCCAGCGCCTCCAGCAGCACGTCGATGCCTGCCGAGACCTGACCGCCCATCAGCGCGTTCATCAGGGCCGACCCACCCGCAAAGGGCACATGCACCATGTCAGCCTTGGCGTCGCGCGACAGCATCTCGCCGAAGAAGTGCGGCAGGCTGCCGGGTGCGGGCGAGCCGAAGTTCGCCTTCTGCGGGTTGGCCTTCAACCAGGTCACAAACTCGGCGACGTTCTTCACCGGCAGGCTGGCCGGCACCGACAGCGCAAAGTTGAAATTGCAGACGTGGCCCACGGGGGCGAAGTCGGTGGCCGGGTTGTAGTTGAGCTTGGAAAACACCAGCGGCGCCAGCACCGGCACCACGATGGGCGTGATCATCACCACGCTGCCATCGGCCGGTGAGGCCTTCAGCAGATCGGCCGCCACGCGCCCGCCCGCGCCGGCCCGGTTCTCGATCACGATGTTGAGCTTGAGGTCGTCCTTCATCTTCTCGGCCAGCACGCGCGAGACGATGTCGATGGAGCCGCCGGGCGGGAAGCCCACCAGCACCTTGAGGGTCTTGTCGCTCTGCGCATGGGCGGTGGGCAGCAAACCGGCGGCGGCCAGGGCGGTGAAATCGCGGCGCTTCATGGGGGTCATCTCCTTCAGGATCTCGAGTGAATGAATCCAACAACTGGCGCGGGTGAACGGTGCGCATCAACCATCGGGTATTCCCGATGCGGGCGGGGGGCAGTGCGAGGGGTTTGCGGCCTCCTTCGCCGCCCTCAACCCCGCCGCCCGGTCCAGCGGCACCATGGTCGCCAACGTGGTGCCGCCACGCGGCTGCAGGCGCGGCGGAAACACGGCAATCTTCTGCGCCACCGCCAGGCGCGCGTCGCGCCCTGGCGACAGGTCGCGCTCGTTCACGCCCGCCAAAGGCGCGCGCGCCACGCCGTCGACGATCTCCAGATCCCACCACCAGCGCTTGACCGGGTTGCGCTCGCCGCCGCCCATGCGGTCGTCGTGCTCGATCAGATGGCGCCGAGTTTCCGGCTTCTCGATGGCCTGCCACAGCCGCTGCTCGTGTTCCACCAGGTCCTCGCTGTTGAAGGGGCAGGTCTTCATGCAGCGGCCGCAGGCCGAACCCTTCATGTTGGTCAGCCGGTACTTGCCGCACTTCTCCACGTCCGGCTTCCAGATTTCATAGCCATTGAAGACAGTCTTGGGGCCGTAGGGGATGGCGTTGCAGGGGCACTCGCGCGCGCACTTCAAGCATTGCGCGCAGGTGTCCTGCAGGCCGAAGTCGATGGGCTGGTCCACCTGCAGCGGCAGGTCGGTGGTGAAGACCACCGACTTCGAGCGCGGGCCGATGAAGGGGTTGAGCACCAGCTCGCCGATGCGTGACAGCTCGCCCAGGCCGGCCATCAGCACGGCCGGCAGGTGCAGCACCTCGGAGTGCGCGTTGGAATGGGCGCGGGCACCAAACCCCATGCGCCGCACATGCGCGGCCATGAGGCCCGCGATCAGCGCGCCGCGCAGGTAGGCCCGCATGGACTGCGCGCCGGAG
This sequence comes from Rubrivivax sp., assembly GCA_021300575.1. Lineage (GTDB taxonomy): Bacteria > Pseudomonadota > Gammaproteobacteria > Burkholderiales > Burkholderiaceae_C > Rubrivivax. The sequence continues at coordinate 5,307 of JAJTDM010000026.1, read as the reverse complement.
ATCCAGTCGTCGCCCGAGGCGCCCTCCATGGTCTCGAAGCCCTGGTCGATCAGCATCACCACGGCAAACCGGTGGTAGGGCTCGATGGGCCGGCCTTCCACCTCATCGTGGGAATACCACATCCAGGGCTCGGCCTCGCAGATACCCACGAAGTCCGCCCCGAGGAAGTGCCCCAGCGCCTTGATCGACTGCGCGTTGCGCTGCGGGTCCGACAGGTCCCCGCCCCAGCCGCTGGGCTGCAGCTTCTCGCGCGGGCCCTGCAACGGCACCAAGCCCCGGATCAGCGGCGTCATGGCAAAGGCCAGCGGGTGCTTGACGGCGAAGCGCGTGCGTTCCTTCTGTGCCCGCGAGCCCAGGTCACCGGCCAGGGCCCGGGTGAAGAGATCGGCCCGCTTGGGCACGCGCTGGATGCGTGCGCGGTCGATCATCGTGGTGGGCTGCGCCACGCGGCGGATGCGCTCCATGGGCCAGCGGCCCAGGTGCACGGGGCGCAGCGCCAGTTCCTCGTCCTCGAAGGCCGGCCGCGTGCCGCCCACGCCTTGCCGGGCGGCGTCATCGGGCCAGTCCAGGCTCTCGGCGGCGGCGATGGGCGCGTCACAGGCGAGTTCCAGGTGGGTGGTCACCACGCCCAAGCGAAAGCCCCGCTGAGAGAACGGCATGTGCAGCACGCCGTCCACCGCCCGAGCCACACCAGCGCGCTGCGCCAGGGCCGCCAGGTCCAGCGCCGTGTCACCCTGCACATGGCCGCGCGCTTGCCAGCCCAAAGAGCGCAGATAGCCTGCCAGCACGGCGGCCACCTCGGCGCAGCGCAGGTCGGTGCGCTCGGCGTTGCTGCCGCGGATCCAGGCGTCACCGGGCTCGCCTTCGGCGGGCTCGCGGCCGAACTCGATGAGGAAGACCAGGGCGTGGGTGGGTGGCGGCGCGTCAGCGCACCCTTCGGTCACCGTCACCGCAAGGTCAGATTCGTCGGGCTGCAACCGGCACACCCCCGCCAGCGTCGCATCCAGAAAGTAGGCCGCAGCTTTCAGGTGCTGTTGGCGCACCACCGGGTCGTCCGGGATCGGCGCCTTCGCCTCAGCCACGGCACCGTCCAACAACGGCGAGATCAGGCGCCGGTATTCGGGCACGGAAGCAGCGACGGCGTAGGGCCCGCAGGGGTGAAGGTCTGGCGGCTGAGTCGCCTGCATGGGCTGGAGATCAGAGCTGCACCGAAGCCGCTCGGTGGGCAGGGGGCCCTCATGGACCGGACGGTGACGATGGGAGTGAAGACGAGCCATGCGGTCATCGCTTCAGTCGCAGGCCGATCATCGCCGTGCCACGAGGCCGATCAGGGCTGAGCGGCCGCTGTGCCCCTGCCCCTCCTGGACCTCCCTCTCGTACTCCCGCAGTTCCAGGATGGACAACTCCACAAAGGCGGATTCGAGCATCTGCCGGCTGTACAGGTGGGACAGTACAGATGGCCCGCCAGTTCGATATTCCAACTGCTTGGGCGTGTAGCCCTGCAAGATGAGCACACCACCCGGCTTCAGGCTGCGCACCATGCGCTGAAACAGGCGCGCGCGGATTTCGGGATCGGCGAACTGCACGAAGATGGCCACCACACCGTCGTAGGCGGCATCCGACCAGGCAAAGCCATCCACGTCGGCCAGCGTGTAGTTCACCGAGACGCCCTCACGCCGGGCCAGCGCCTGGGCCTTCTCAACCGCGCGATCCGCAACGTCAAAGGCGTCAACCTGAAAGCCCTGCCGCGCCAGCCAGACGCTGTTTCGGCCCTCTCCGTCGGCCACGCTGAGCACGCGCCCGGCAGCTGGCAAGGCGGTGGCATGCTCTCGCAGCCAGGCATTGGGCTCGGTGCCAAACAGGTAGTCGGCGCTGGCATAACGCCGGTTCCAGGTCTCAGCGGCATCGGCAAAGGCGGGGGAGGTGCTCATTAGAAAGTCTCAGTATGTGTCCATCTCTTCCAGCGCCTGACGCCAGCGTCCCCGGTGCATGCGAGCATGGCTGGGAGGCATCAATTCCAGGACGCCTTCGCGCTTGAGACCGCTGACCAGGCGACTCGCCGTTTCCATGGACATGTCGAGCATGGCACCAATCTCTTCGCGTCGCGGCAGCCAGATTAAATCGGAAGTGGGTTCGAAGCCGGCAATGCGGCCCAGCAACTTCAGCAGGCGGCGGCGGGCGAGGCCTGTGGTGAGGTCGGTCACCCAATCCTCTGCATGCTCCAGAGCCTTCTGCCACCGGACGAGCAGCGCGCCATACAGTTGCGCCTCCAGGTGACTCATCTGCATGACCAGGGCAGCCGGAATGCGGCACAGATGAACGGTGGTGCAGGCGACGGCCTCCTCCGCATAGGGCCGGCCCAGCAAGGCTTCCTGTCCGATCAGATCTCCCGGCCCGGCAAGACGCACGATCCGGCGGGCGCCACCCTCGGTGAAACGCTCGAAGCGCACGATGCCGCGCCTGACGGTGTACACCGCCGAACCAGGTCGCCCTGCCGTGTAGATCGCCTGGTCGCCCAGCGCTTCTTGGGAGGCGATGTGGGCGTGCACGCGTCCGAGTGCGTGCTCATCCAACACGCCGAACAAGGCGTTGCCTCTCACCTCACATGACAGGCAGGCCGTTGCCTGCGGGTGCAAGGCCTCGGCCGGGAGGTGCAGCGGGATGGTCTTCATCAACATGTCGTCAGCTCCGCAGGGTCAGACCCATCCTTAATATAAGTCATTACTTAATTAACGGGAATACCTCGAAGATCGGCCTGCAGCCCTGTCGAATGCAAGGCGAGTCGGGCGAAGTCGTGGACGGCTGTGCATGCGTCGGGGAGGATCACCACGCTCCCGTGGGATGGAGGCGGATTGAGTTTGATCGCGCAGCAGAACACCCGATCAGGCCCCACTCATGACCGTTGATCGCATCATCCATATCGTGGCCGGCACCTTCGTCCTGGGGTCCCTGTTGCTGGACGTACCCGGCAGCCCGCTGTTCATGTCGTCCTGGTGGCCGGCCTTCACCGCCTTCGTCTGGGCCAACCTGCAGCAGTTCGGCTATACCAACTTCTGTCCATTGGGCTGGATCCTGAAGAAAATGGGCGTCTCCGACACTCAGGCCTGCTGCCCGCAGTGACACGAGCTTGACCACCTCCAGCCCGGCACGCCGCCAGCTCAACTGATGACCGACCTGGAGTCGCTGCTGGGCAAGGTGCGCTGAAAGACAGACCATAGACTGCGGCCCCAAGCCTCCAGGCGCGCTTGGTCCACCCACCTCAGCACCTATCCAGCTGCCGGCCCTGCTGCCCTCAAGCCTTCAGCCCCGCCTCCCATCAGACCTTGCCATGACCGTCCCCACAACCCCTGCCACCGGCCGCCTGGCCTACCTGTACCCCGGCTGGTTTGCATTGGTCATGGGCCTGTCGGGACTCTCGCTGGCCTGGCACAGCGCCACGCCCTTGATGGGCGATGCTGCCCGGGCAACAGCTTGGGCACTGGGTGCACTGGCAGCCGTTGCGATGGGGGTATTGGCTGTTGCCAGCCTCCTGCGCCATGCAAAACACCCACGCGCCTGGGGCGAAGACCTCCGGCACCCGGTACGACACACCTTCGTGGCCACCGTACCAGTGGCAGCACTGCTGGTGGCCACGGTGGGCGTGGCGCTGGTGGGGCCGGTCGCGCCGGTGGCGGCACTGTGGTGGCTGGGCAGCCTGGGGCAACTGCTCATCACGGCCTGGATGGTGTCGCGGTGGTGGCGGGGGCGAGACGCTGGGGGCCTGCAGTGGGCCAGCATGACGCCCGCCTTGTTCATCCCCTTTGTAGGCAACGCCTTGAGCCCCATCGCCGGTGTGCCGCTGGGACATGAGCATTGGTCGGCAGCGCAGTTCGGGGTGGGCCTGCTCTTCTGGCCCTTGTGCCTGTCGCTGGTGTTCTGCAGGGTGGCCGTCCAGGGGCTCTGGGCCGAACGCCTGCGGCCCACCGTGTTCATCTTCATCGCCCCGCCCGCGGCTGTGGCACTGGGCGGCCTGCAGCTTGGGCTGTCCGCCATGGCCGTATGGATGCTGTGGGGCATGGCGGCTTTCAGTCTGGTCTGGGCCGGTTCCCAGGCGCAGCCGATCGCCGAGCTGCCGTTTGGGCTGCCGCATTGGGGCATGTCGTTCCCGCTGGCCGCGCTGGCCACCTTGACACTGCGCCTGTCGGCGGACGAGCCGGCCATGCGACTGCTGGGTCCGGCCCTGCTGGCCCTGGCATCACTGGTGATTGCGGGGCTGACGCTGGCCACCTTGCGGGGACTGCGTGACGGCAGCCTGCTGCAGCCCGAGCCCGTGGCCACGCTGAAGCCGGTGGACACGAGCTCGACCCCAACCTAGCCAAATCATTCAAGGAGTTTGCACTTCATGCACCAGCCCAGCACCGAACGCCGGCGTCGCCGAGACGGGCTCCATCTGGCAGCAGCATGGGCCCTGGCGTTGGGCCTGGCGGGTTGCGGGCAGACCGAGGCGTCGATGGACGCGGTGAGCCTTGAGACCGCCAGGGCCGAGCACGAATGCGTATTTCGGCGATCGTGACCGGTCGTTTCGGTTGAAGGTGACCGGTCATTTCGGCGCAACGTGACCGCCCATTTCGGTGATCGTGACCGGTCTGGGGCCGGGGTGCTGCGCAGGCTCATAAGTGTATCGGCCGGGGGTTTTCAGTTCCCGTGGGTCTCCTTCGGGTTGGGGTTGTGGGGTGATCCTATGACCGTGCGATCAAGGCGGAAGTACGCCTGTGGCGTGGCGCTGACGAGCTCCGGACTGGCGTCGATCCACCCGCTCTGACGGCGGTGGTTTCCCACCACGCGCAGACTTCGCCGGCGCGAGGCCTGTTGCCGCGCCGCGGTCTTCCTTGTTGCCAAGCCTGTATTGGTGGGGTTGGGGGTCATGGCGTGTGACTCAGTCACGCTGTGGCTGCAGCGCTTGCAGGGGTGGCCTTGCGCGCAGCGACCTGCGGGGCGCCGGTGCGGCGGGAGTGGCCTTCGAGCTTGAAGCGGTGCACGCGCTGCAGCAGACGGTCGAGGATGGCGTCGGCGATGGTGGCGTCGCCGATCCATCCGTGCCAGTGCTCCAGCGGCAACTGGTGGGTGATGATGGTGGCGCGGCGGCTGGCACGGTCATCGACGATCTCCAGCAGGGCGCTGCGCGTGGCGCTGTCCAGCGGGCCCACGCCCCAGTCATCAAGTAATGTTGCGCGCAACATTACTGGACTCATGTTGAGCGTCCGGTAATGTGAAGCTGAGCCCTTGCCACGTCGTGCCGCAGCGTGCAGGAGCCGTTTCGAACTCAAC
>JAJTDM010000068.1 GCA_021300575.1 Rubrivivax sp. | reverse complement strand
CGCGCCCCCGCCGGCCCCGCCGCCGCCGACCATGGAAGACGTGGCCCGGTTGACGAAGGACTCCGACTACTCCCGTTTTGTCAGCCGCGGTGTCGACCCCGGCGTGAAGAACGCCGCGCTGCACAAGCTGTTTGCCGACCCGCACTTCAACGTGATGGACGGCCTGGACATCTACATCGACGACTACGGCCGGCCCGACCCGTTGCCGGCCGGCATGCTGGAGAAGATGGTGCAGTCCGAGGCCTTGGGGCTGTTCACCAAGACGCCTGAGCCAACGGACGCCCCGTTCGACGCACCCTCCGACACAGCACCCCACCCCGCGTCCGAGGCGTCCGCCGCCGTACCCGCTGACGTACCCACCGACACCCCCGCCGACCCCCCTCGGCCCCTCTCAGAGGCCCGCGCCCATGAAGACCCTGATCTGCGACTGCAACCGCACGATGCCGCTGGAACCGCAGAACCCCCAGGGCCTGGTGGCCACGGTGCGGCAGGCCCTGGGCAAGACCCCGGGCGCCAGCGCTGACGGCCTGGAGACCGTCCACTCGGTGCTGTGCCGGCGCGAGGCGCAGGCCTTCCAGCGCGCCGCGGTGCAGACCGGGCGCGAAGGCGATGAGCTGCTGGTGGCCTGCACGCAAGAGCAGCGCCTGTTCCTGGAACTGAACGAGCAGACCGAGGGCGCCGCCCCGGTGCAGGAGCGGCCTATCCGCTTCGTCAACATCCGCGAAACCGGCGGCTGGTCGCGCGACGCCGCGCAGGCCGCGCCCAAGCTGGCCGCCCTCATCGCCGCGGCGCAACTGCCCGCGCCCGAGCCTGTCTCCACCGTCACCTACCGCTCGTCCGGGCGTTGCCTGGTGGTGGGCCCGGCCGCGCGCGTGCAGCAGGCCACGGCACTGCTGGCCGACAAGCTGAACCTCACGCTGCTGATCGACAGTGGCCCCGCCCCGCTGCCCCAGGCGCGCACCCACCCCGTGTACCGCGGGCAACTGGCCTCGCTGCAGGGCTGGCTGGGCGCCTTCCAGGCGCGCTGGACGCAGGACAACCCCATCGACCTGGACCTGTGCACCCGCTGCAACGCCTGCGTGCAGGCCTGCCCGGAAGGCGCCATCGGCCTGGACTACCAGGTGGACCTGGCCGCCTGCAAGAGCCACCGTGACTGCGTGCGGGTGTGCGAAGCCGCTGGCGCCATCGATTTCGCGCGTGAGCCGCAGGCCGTGGAAGAAACCTTCGACCTGGTGCTGGACCTGCGCGAGGCCCCGGCCTTCACCCAGCACCAGCCGCCGCAGGGCTACCGCCACGTGCCGCCGGGCGCTGATCTGGTGCCGGCCGCCCTGGCGCTGCGCGAAAGCGAAGGCGAGTTCGAGAAGCCCAAGTTCTTCCGCTACCAGCAGAAGCTGTGCGCCCACAGCCGCAACGAGCAGATCGGCTGCACCGCCTGCATCGACGTGTGCTCGGCGCAGGCCATCCGCAGCGATGCCTCACGCAAGGGCAAGGCCAGCGCCGGCCCGCGCCGCCGGCCCGACGCCGAAGGCCGGCCCGTGGCCGCGGTGGTGCATGACGGCGGCGGCATCCTCGTGGAGCCCCACCTGTGTGTGGGCTGCGGCGCGTGCAGCACCGTGTGCCCCAGCGGCGCCCTGTCCTTCACCTACCCCGGCACGACAGACCAGGGCCGGCGCTTGCGCACCATGCTCAACGCCTACGCCGCGGCGGGCGGACGCGACGCCGCCCTGCTGATCCACAGCGAAGGCGCGGGCGAGCGCGTGATCGGCGAACTCGGCCGTGCGGCCCGGGTCAAGCCCGGCATCCAGGGCGTGCCGGCACGCGTGCTGCCGGTGCCCGTGTGGCACACCGCCAGCGTGGGGCTGGACCTGTGGCTCTCCGCCCTGGCGCTGGGCGCCAGCCAGGTGCTGGTACTGCTGACCGAGGAAGAAGCGCCTGAGTACCGGCAGGCGCTGACCGAGCAGATGGCCGTGGCCCAGGCGCTGCTGACGGGCCTGGGCTATGAGGGCACGCACCTGCGCCTGGTGGAGGCTGGCGCAGCAAGCGATCCAGCGTCCGTGGCCCGGCTGGACGCCGCCCTGCGCAGCGCCCCCGCCCGCACCGTGGCCCGCCCCGCCGCCTTCGCCGTACAGGCCGACAAGCGCGCCACGCTGGAACTGGCGTTGGACCACCTGATGGCCCAGGCACCCCTGAAAGCCGCCATGCCCGCGGGCACCGGGGCGGCTCCCGTGGCGCCTGCCGCCGCCGCAGCCGCCACCGGCCTGCCCGACGCCATCGCCCTGCCCGCAGCCGGCTCGCCCTTCGGCAGCCTGGTGGTGGACCCGGCCAAGTGCACGCTGTGCCTGAGCTGCGTGGGCGCTTGCCCCGAATCGGCCCTGGCCGACAACCCGCAGCAGCCGCAACTGCGCTTCACCGAGAAGAACTGCGTGCAATGCGGCCTGTGCGCCACCACCTGCCCTGAGCAGGCCATCACGCTGCAGCCCCGGCTGTGGCTGGCCGAAGGCGGCAAGGCACGCAAGGCCGCCCGCGTGCTGCACGAGGCCGCGCCCTTCCACTGCGTGCGCTGCGCCAAGCCCTTCGGCACGCTGCGCGCCATCGAGAACATGATCGAGAAGCTGGGCAGCCACGCCGCCTTCCAGGGCGCCGGGGCCGAGCGCCTGAAGATGTGCAGCGACTGCCGCGTGGTGGACATGTTCAGCAACCCGAACGAAGTGCGGATCACCGATCTGTGAGGAAACGGCCATGAGTGCGTCCCCCCCCACCTCCGACCCCAGCGCCGACGCCACTGCCAACGCCGCCGCGCCCGCAGCCGCCGTCCACTTCAGCCCCGCCCTGGGCAGCGGCGAGGCCGAGGAACTGCAGCGCGCCGAGCTGTACGGCCTGCTGGCCCGGCTGTGGCTGCAGGCCCCGGACGACGGGCTGATGACCGAGTTCCGCGTGGCCGTGACCGAGGCCCCGCAGGCCGGCGGCTTCCTGCAGGAACCCTGGCAACAACTGGTGGGTGCCCTGCGCGCCACCACCGTGGCCGAGGCCCGGGCCGAGCACGACGCCCTGTTCCACGGCGTGGGCAAGCCCGAGGTCTTCGCCTACGGCTCTTACTACCTCAGCGGCTTTCTGAACGAAAAGCCGCTGGCCGCGCTGCGCACGGACCTGGCCGCCCTGGGCCTGGACCGCGACCGCGACCGCCTGGAAACCGAGGACCACGTGTCCTTCGTGCTGGAGGTGATGCGCTATCTGATCGCCGGCGAAGATGCCAGCGTGTGCAACCTGGAACAGCAGCGCCGTTTCTTTCGCACCCATGTGCAAACCTGGGTGGAAGCGCTGTGCGACGCCGTGGAGGCCCACCCCCGGGCCCACACCTGGCGCGCCGTGGCCGCCATGACGCGCGCCTTCGTGCAGGTGGAGACGCAGGCCTTCGACATGCTGGAGGCCTGAGGCGATGGGCACCACCACCAGCGCCATCCCCACCGAAGACATCACCGGCCTGGTGCTGGCCGGCGGCCGGGGCAGCCGCATGGGCGGCGTGGACAAGGGCCTGCAGAACCACCTGGGCATGCCCCTGGCGCTGAACTGCCTGCTGCGCCTGCAGTTGCAGGTGGGCTCGGCCATGGTGAACGCCAACCGCAACCTGGGCGCCTACGAATCCATGGGCGTGCCCGTGTGGCCCGACACCCAGGCCGATTTCGCCGGCCCCCTGGCCGGCATGCTGGTGGGCCTGGAGCACTGCGAAACCCCCTGGCTGGTGACCGTGCCCTGCGACACGCCCAACTTTCCGCTGAACCTGGTGGAACGCCTGGCCGCCGCCGCCCAGGCCGAAGGCGCCGACATCGCCATGGCGGCGACGCAAGAACCCGAGCCCCAAGGCCAGCCCGTGGTACAGGTGCAACCGGTCTTCTGCCTGCTCAAGGCCAGCCTGCTGGAAAGCCTGCAAACCTTCCTGGACAGCGGCCAACGCAAGATCGACCGCTGGACCGCCCAGCACCATTGCGCCACGGTCGTCTTCGACGACAGCTCAGCGTTCTTCAATGCGAATACGGTGGAGGAGTTGCGAAGGTTGGGGTGACCGGGCTCTGCAACCTTGGACTTTTGAGGCGGCACTTGGACTGCCAGTTGGGAGCAAGTCACCTTGGACTTGGAGTTGGGTTTAGGTTCGCTTAAGTTCGATCCGCAACATCATCATCGCATCCCTGGTCAGCCCGCCGTCGGGACCAAGAAGATCAAGCCTCTCCATGTCCTTCAGCGCGGCCTCGGCCAGATGTGGCTTAACGTTATCGAACAGCTTGCGCGCTCTGACGCCTGTCATAGGTTCAACAAGACTTTCCAGGGGAGCAGCACGCTTGATTTTTCTAGCCACGTACTGGAGGACTGATCGACGGTGGCTCTCAGCCTCACGCGGCCTGCTCTCTTGCATTTGGCGGAGTTCGATACGGGCTTGTTCCAACTCTTCGCTTTTCAGCGCAAGGTTCTCAAAGAGTTCTTGCTTTTCATGCTCAGCGAGCTTTGCCTTGCGCGCGAGTTCCTCGATAACGGCCTTCTGCTCGCTTTCCTTCTTCTTGATTTCTTCTTCTTCCCTTTCCACATCGGAGTGGGTCGCCCCGTTGTAGGGCAAGCGATCGAGGCGATCAAGCATTCCAGTGTAGCCTTCGTCAAGGTGCCGTAGGCGCTCGCCAAAGCCCGCTTCAATACGCCCGAGGATCTCGGCCATCTCTTTCGTGAAACGATATGTATTGTCGTAGAACTGATTGCTCGCGTCAGTTGCCTTGAAGTAGAAAGCGACAGAAAGAGCGACAGAGAATAGAGCAAGCACCAGGGCTAGGAAATCGGTAAATGAAAACGTCGCGAGGTCAATTTTGAGATCAGCGTTTAATAGTTTCCAAGCGACGACCAGCATCAGTGCGATAAGGAGTACGTCCCGAAGCACTGGCAAGGTCAAGAAGCCAGTTTTGTTAGTCGCTTGAGTAGGTTGAAGGGGGCTTGTCATGCTGGTGGACCGCGGATGATTTTAGCAATTATATTTTAGCGCTTGTAATGCATTAGCTTTGGCAAGAAAAATGCAAGAATCATAAGATACCGAACGCGCTGGATATGTCTTGCCAGTTATTATCACTGATATTTGAAATCTATGTCGTAACACTTCTCCGAGCGCAGAAGGAGAGCACTCAATTCTGATTGTTCCATCACTTAATACTCGGCGGGCATCCAGATTCAAGCCATCAGTCCTATTTGAATCCGACGCACAAGATTGCCCATCTGGATATTCAATTTCTAAAATTGGCATACCTTGAAAATATATTTGGGAGTATTTTCCATTAGCGGCGACTTTAGGCAATGTAACAAAGCAACCAGATGTTACAAGCCCTAAAAAAACGACAGTACCAGCAGTAAAAATTGACCGCACAAGACCTCCTAATCAGTATTAGGACCCCAACTCATTTTCACCCGCGACTTTACACGGTGCAAGAGCCAACTTTGAGAAGCATGTTCAGAAGGTCAACACTCGCAGGCGTCAGGTCGGCGAGCAGCGAACGGGCTGTCTCAAAGCTGAGGTGGAAGTTGGCAGACTTGCCCCGACGCGCGCCTGCAATCTGCGCGCGGGCAGTACGAACGGCGGAACCGCGGGGGGCGACCTCAATGACAACCTTCATGGTGATCTCCATTCCTGAACGTCGCGTTCGAAGCCGTCCAGCAGTTGGTCGCCTGCCAGTGTGCCGCCCTTGGGTTCAACTTCACAGTGGATGACCGCGAGAGACCATGGGGAACTCTTCGATGTACAGCGCAGTAGCCTCGCGAAGGTTCGCGACAGCTTCCTCGACGGTCGCTCCCTGCGTGGTGGTGCCCGTCTCGGGGTTGAGGGCGATGTAGCCGCCTTCTTCCGCGGGCGTCAGGACAGCGGTGAAATCCATGGCCGTGCTCCGATGGGGATGCCGGATCGGATTGTCACCGTTGACATGGGACGCGAGGCCTGACGTGAGGCGGCGGTACGCAGATTGATGGCAATCTGGTCAGATCACTGGCCAGCATGAGGTGACGTATGAAAACATGGCCTGTTCGGGAAGCCAAGGCCCGGTTCAGCGAGTTCCTTGAAACGTGCTTGGCGCAGGGGCCCCAGATGGTGACCAAGAGAGGTGCTGAGGTTGCTGTACTCGTGCCCGTGAACGAGTGGCAGCGCCTGCAGGCGGCTACTCGGCCTTCGCTGAAGGAACTGCTTCTTGCCGATCAAGCGCGGGCTGAGTGGGTGCTGCCAAGCCGTGGCCATGTTCGCCGGCGCGCTCCTGGGCCTGCAAGGTGAGCGGGGAGGTCTTGCTGGACACCATCGTCGTTTCCGGGTCCCCTCGGGCCACTCGAAACCTTGCCGACTTCAAGGCCTTCGGCGTTGCGCTGCTCAACCCGTTCAAGGCTTAGGGTTTCGCGTTCGCTGTCGTATCGGCCTCGCTCTTGCCCCGGGAGGCTGTGGTCCGGTAGGACGAGAAGGGCGGGCCGCCCCTACGCCACCGCCACATCCGCCATCACATGCCCGTGCCCGAAGCTGCCGTCGGCCAGGGCCTCGCCGCCGCGCGTCACCTTCACCGCGCAGTACTTGAACTCCGGGATCTTGGCCACGGGGTCCAGGGCGGGGTTGGTCAGGCGGTTGATGGCGGCTTCGGCCCAGCAGAAGGCGACGAACACCGCGCCTTCGGGCGTGCCTTCGTCGGCGCGGGCGTACAGGCTGACGTGGCCGCGGCGCGTGGCCACGGTCATCAGCTCGCCGGGCTGTATGCCCAGGCGTTCCAGTTGCAGCGGGTGCACCAGGGCCACGGGGTCGGGCTCGATGGCGTCCAGCACGGCGCTGCGGCGCGTCATGCTGCCGGTGTGCCAGTGCTCCAGTTGGCGGCCGGTGATCAGCACCAGCGGGTACTCGGCATCGGGCCGCTCGTCGGCCGGGATGATGTCCGCCGGCACGAAGCGCGCGCGGCCTGAAGGGCGCGGGAAGTGGTCGGTGAAGACCACGTGTTCGCCCGGGTCCCCTTCGTGCTCGCAGGGGTAGGTGACGGCGTCTTCCCGCTCCAGGCGCTGCCAGGTGATGCCGCCGATGCTGGGCATCACCGAGCGCATCTCGTCGAACACCCGGGCCACGGCCTGCCGGCAGTCGGCGGGGGTGGCGCCGTAGGTGCTCCAGTCCAGGCCGAGCTGCTGCGCCATCGCCGTCAGGATCCACAGGTCTTGCCGCGCCTGGCCGGGCAGGCTCAGGGCCTGGCGGCCCATCTGCACGGTGCGGTCGGTGTTGGTGAAGGTGCCGGTCTTTTCGGCAAAGGCTGAAGCGGGCAGCACCACGTCGGCCAGGCAGGCGGTTTCGGTCAGGAAGATGTCCTGCACCACCAGCATCTCCAGGCCGGCCATGGCCTGGCGGGCGTGGTCGGCGTCGGGGTCGCTCATGGCCGGGTTCTCGCCCATGATGTACAGGCCCTTGAGCTGCCCGGCCAGCGCCGCCTTCATCACCTCCACCACGGTCAGGCCCGGGTCCGGGTCCAGCCGGTCGGGCGCCACGCCCCAGGCGCGGGCCACCAGTTCACGCGCCCACGGCTCGCTCACGCGGTGGTAGTCCGGGTACATCATGGGGATGAGGCCGGCGTCCGACGCGCCCTGCACGTTGTTCTGGCCGCGCAGCGGGTGCAGCCCCGTGCCGGGGCGGCCGATCTGGCCCGTCATCAGGGCCAGCGCGATCAGGCAGCGCGCGTTGTCGGTGCCGTGCACGTGCTGGCTGATGCCCATGCCCCACAGGATCATGGAGGCGCGGCTGGTGGCGTACAGGCGCGCCACTTCGCGGATGGTGTCCGCCTCGATGCCGCACACCGGCGCCATGGCCTCGGGGCTGAAAGCGCGCACGTTGTCACGCAGGGCTTCGTAGCCCTCGGTGCGGGCGGCGATGAAGTCAGCGTCGACCAGGCCCTCCTCCACGATCACGTGCATCAGCGCATTCAGCAGCGCCACATCGGTGTCGGGGCGGAACTGCAGCACGCGGTGGGCATGGCGCGAGAGGTCCGTGCGGCGCGGGTCCATCAGGATGAGCTTGGTGCCCTGGCGCACCGCGTTCTTGATGAAGCTGGCCGCCACCGGGTGGTTCACCACCGGGTTGGCGCCGATGACGATGACGACCTCGGCCTGGGCCACATCCTTCACCGGGTTGCTGACCGCGCCCGAGCCTATGCCCTCCAGCAGCGCCGCCACGCTGGAGGCGTGGCACAGCCGCGTGCAGTGGTCCACGTTGTTGCTGCCGAAGCCCACGCGCACCAGCTTCTGGAAGAGATAGGCCTCTTCGTTGCTGCCCTTGGCCGAGCCGAAACCGGCCAGGGCCTTGGGGCCGTCACGGTCGCGGATGCGGCGCAGCCCGCGGCCGGCCACGTCCAGCGCTTCCCCTTGACGCACAGCCGGCCCTCGTTGGCCGGGCCCTTGCGGCCTTCGACGAAGACGATGCGGTCGGTGGGCAGCTCCTGTGGGCGCCCTTCGACAGGCTCAGGGCGAACGGGGTTGTACCCAGGCTCAGGGCGAACGGAGTGTTGAGAATCGGCCACGTGATAGGTCAGCTGGCAGCCCACGCCGCAGTACGGGCACACGCTGTCCACCTGCTTCGTCACGGGCTGCAGGGCCACGTCCTTCGCAGGGCTCAGCGCGCCCGTGGGGCAGGCCTGCACGCACTCGCCGCAGGCCACGCAGGTGGAGGCGCCCAGGGCGTCGTCCATGTCGAAGACGATCTTGGCGTGCGGGCCGCGCAGCGCCAGGCCGATGACGTCGTTGGCCTGTTCGTCGCGGCAGGCCCGCAGGCAGCGCGTGCACTGGATGCAGGCGTCCAGGTTCACGGCGATGGCGGGGTGGGACAGGTCGGACGCGGGCTCGGCCTGTGCAGGCCGGGTCGGGAAGCGCGGCAGGCCCACCTCCAGCCGGGCGGACCACTGGTCCACCTCGCTGTCGCGCGTGTGGCGCGCCTCGGGCATGTCGGACTGCAGCAGTTCCAGCACCAGGCGCTGCGAGGCACGGGCGCGCGCGCTGGCGGTCTGCACCTTCATGCCGGCCGTGGGCTGGCGGCAGCAGGAAGCAGCCAGCGTGCGCTCGCCGTCCACCTCCACCACGCAGGCGCGGCAGTTGCCGGCCGGGGCCAGGCCGGGCGTCCAGCACAGGTGCGGGATGTCCACGCCTTCGCGCCGGGCCACCTCAATGAGGGGCTCGCCCGGCTGGGCGGCCACGTCGCGGCCGTCCAGCGTGAAGGCGATGGGGGGGTTCAGGGCAGACATCGCGGGGCTCCGGTTCAGACTCGCGCAGGGGCAGGGCTGGGCGCGGAACGCCCAAGATCCGGGCTAGCGGGCTCCACAGGCGGCGTCGCTGGGGCCGGCGAGGCCCCGACTTCTTCTGGGAAGTAGCGCAACACCAGGTCAAAGGCGTTGGGCGCGGCCTGGCCCAGGCCGCAGATGGAGGCATCGCGCATCACCTGCGACAGCTCGGCCAGCAGCGGGGCGTCCCACACCGGCTGCGCCATCAGCGCCCCGGCCTTGGCCGTGCCCACGCGGCAGGGCGTGCACTGGCCGCAGGATTCGTCTTCGAAGAAGCGCATCACGTTGCGCGCCGCGTCCACGGCGCGGTCCCAGTGCGTGGCGCTGCGCGTGAGCACCACCACCGCGGCGGAGCCGATGAAGCCGCCGTGCGGCTGCAAGGTGTCGAAGTCCAGCGGCACATCGGCCAGCGCGGCCGGGAAGATGCCGCCCGAGGCACCGCCGGGCAGGAAGGCGTACAACGCATGGCCTTCGGGCAGGCCGCCGCAGTGTTCGTCCACCAGCTCGCGCAGCGTGATGCCGGCCGGCGCCAGCTTCACGCCCGGCTCACGCACCCGGCCGCTGACGCTGAAGCGCCGCAGCCCTTTGCGCCCGTGGCGGCCCTGGGCCGCAAAGGCTTCGGGCCCCTGCTCCACCAGCTCGCGCACCCAGTGCAGGGTCTCGACGTTGTGCTCCAGCGTGGGCCGGCCGAACAGGCCCACCTCGGCCACGTAGGGCGGGCGCAATCGGGGCAGGCCGCGCTTGCCCTCGATGGATTCGATCATCGCGGACTCTTCGCCGCAGATGTAGGCGCCCGCGCCGCGGCGCAGCTCGATGGTGGGTAGGGTCCAAACTGCACCCACACCCGCACCTGCACCCGCGCCTGTTCCCACAGGCACGGGCGGCGCGGCGCGCAGGCGTTCCAGTTCGCGCTGCAGCAGCGCGCGGATGCCGTGGTATTCGTCGCGCAGGTAGATCCAGATCGCGTCAATGCCCACGGCCCAGGCGGCGATCAGCATGCCTTCCAGGAAGCGGTGCGGGTCGCGCTCGAGGATCCAGCGGTCCTTGAAGGTGCCCGGCTCGCCTTCGTCGATGTTCACCGCCATGTGGCGCGGGCCGCTCTGGCCGCGCACGATGCGCCACTTGCGCCCCGCCGGAAAACCCGCGCCGCCCAGGCCGCGCAGGCCGGCGTGCTCCAGCGTCTGGATGACGGCTTCGGCGGAACGCTCGCCGCGCAGGCACTGCGCCAGCAGCGCGTAGCCGCCGCCCGCGCGGTAGGCGTCCAGGTCGAGGGCCTCGGGGATGTCGTCGGTGCGGGCCTGCCCTGCTTGGGCCACCCGGGCCGCGTGCACCGCCCGCGTCGCGGTGCCGCCCTGTGCGGCGCCCTCATCGCCCTCTGCGCCTTCCAGGCTTGTGGCGCCCAAGGCCGTCCGCGCCAGCGCTTGCACCGAGGCCACGGAAGCCCCGGCCACCGGCCGCTGGTGCACCACGGCCACCGGCGCCTGCTCGCACCGGCCCACGCAGGGTGCGGGAATGACGCGCACCTCGGCCCCCAGGATCTGCGGCAGCCGCGCCAGCAGGTCTTGCGCGCCCGCCATCTCGCAAGACAGGCCGTCGCACACCCGCACCGTCAGCGCCGGTGCCGCGGGCACCGTGCCTTCCGGGCCTTCGCGCACGATGTCGAAGTGGTGATAGAAGCTCGCCACCTCGTACACCTCGGTCTGCGAAAGGCGCATGCGCTGAGCCAGCGCAGCCAGGTGCGGGGTGCCGAGCTGGCCGAAGCGGTCGTTGAGGACGTGCAGGTGCTCGATCAGCAGATCGCGCCGGGCCGACAGGTCGGCATCCCCGAACAGGGCTTGCAGATCGGCCAGGGATTGCGGCGTGACATGCCGGCCCTTGGGAGCCTGGCGCTTGCGCTGGCGCAGCGCCTGCGGCGAAGCAGCGGCAGAGGCCGCGGGCGCCACGGGCACGATGGGAATCACGGAATGGACGGTAACGGACACGGCAGACCCTGACAAGGCGGGCCCGCCAAGGCCCGGGAGGCGCGGCGTGCGCCTGGCCCGTCCGGCAGGCCGACCCCGATCATTCCGGGCCGACCCGCCCCTGTCCAATCACTTCTCGAAACGGCTTGATTCAGGTCAGTGATGAACCGCCAGCGCGCGTGACGTCAGGCTGCTGGGCAGCGGGCATGCCAATCCCACAAGGTTCTCAGGGCCTCTAAAGGCGAAAGGCCGCGTGTAGCGGCCTTTCCATTTGGTGCATCCATCTGCTTTCGCAGCATCTGCTTGTTAGCGGACAGAGCTCATATCCCGAGCGTCTAACGATTCGCAGGATATCCTTGGCACAGTGCACTGTCAATGACGAAGACGGAACACCAAGGGAGACAAGACATGCAGCACAAGATGCGCTATCGACTGGGGCTGGACCTCGGCACCACGTCCATTGGCTGGGCGATGTTGCGCCTGAACGAGCACGATGAACCCTGTGCCGTCATCAAGATGGGTACGCGGATCTTCTCTGACGGCCGCGACCCCAAGGACGGCAGTTCGCTGGCGGTCACACGTCGGCTGGCGCGGCACATGCGAAGGCGCAGAGACCGCCTACTCAAGCGCAAGGCTCGCCTGCAGGCCGCCTTGGTACGCCTGGGCTTCTGGCCGGCAAGCGTCGCCGAGCGCAAGGTCCTGGAAGGGTTGAACCCCTATGTGCTTCGAAGCCAGGGGCTGGACCGCGCACTCACGCCCGCCGAGTTCGGCCGCGCCCTCTTCCACCTCAACCAGCGGCGCGGCTTCCAGAGCAACCGCAAGACCGACAAGAAGGACAGCGAAAGCGGGCTGCTGAAGTCGGCCATTCGCAAGCTGCGTGAAACCCTAGCAGTCGAAGGTGCCCGCACCGTGGGCGAGTGGTTGGCACGTCGGCATGGCGCACGGCAGAGCGTACGGGCGCGGTTACGAGGCAAGTCCGCCAAAGACAAGGCCTACGACCTCTACATTGACCGTTCCATGGTGGCCGAGGAATTCGACCGCCTGTGGGCCGTGCAGGCTGCCTTCAACCCGACGCAGTTCAACGAAGAAAACCGCGGCGAGTTGCGCGACATCCTGCTGCACCAGCGAAACCTGCGGCCAGTGCGCCCGGGCCGCTGCACGCTGCTGCCGGGGGAGGAACGTGCCCCCCTGGCCCTGCCCAGCGTGCAGCGCTTTCGCACCTACCAGGAACTGAACCATCTGCGCGTGGTGACCGCTAACCTGACCGAATCCCCGCTCACGCTGCCCCAGCGCGACCAACTGGCCGGGCTGCTGGAGCACGGCGACCTCACCTTTCCCAAGATGCGCCGAGCCCTCGGGCTGGCCGGCTCCACGCAGTTCAATCTGGAGGATGCCAAGCGGGACCGGCTCAAGGGCAACATCGCCTCGAAGATGCTGGGCGCAGCCGATGCGATGGGCGACAGCTGGCATGCGCTGACACCGGCAGCACAGGACGAGGTGGTGACTCGCATGCTGGAGGAAGCCAGCGAGTCGCGCCTGGTGGAGTGGCTGGTCAGCCAGTTCGACATTGATGAAGCCCTCGGCGAACGGCTGGCGGGCATGGCACTGCCTGAAGGCTATGGCAGCCTGAGCCTCGCCGCCATCAACAAGGTGTTGCCCGAATTGCAACGCGAAGTGGTGAACTACGCTGAGGCCGTGATCCGGGCGGGCTTTGACAGCCACAGCGTGCTGTCCCACAGCGAGCAGACCGGCGAGGTGATGGACGCGCTGCCCTACTACGGGCAGGCCCTGCAAAGACACGTGGGGTTTGCCGACCCCCGGGCCCGAGAAGACGACCCGCCCGAAAAGCGCTTTGGCCGCATCGCCAACCCCACCGTGCACATCGGCCTGAACGAGTTGCGCAAGGTGGTCAACGGCTTGATTCAGCGCTACGGCCACCCCAGCGAGGTGATCGTGGAAGTGGCCCGGGAACTCAAGCAGAGCCAGGCCCGGCGCAAGGAGGAAAACGAACGTCAGGCCGAGCGACAGAAGGACAACGAGCGCTTCAGCGCTGACATCCGAACCTTGGCCGGCATGGCCGGGCGAGAGCCCACCCGCGACGACTTGCAACGAATGCGCCTGTGGGTCGAGTTGAACCCGCAGGACGCCGCAAACCGCCGCTGCCCCTACACCGGCGAGCCCATCAGCATGGCCATGCTCTTCTCTGCAGAAGTAGAGGTGGACCACATCCTGCCGTTCTCGAAGACTTTGGACGACAGCCTCAACAATAAGGTGGTGGCCCTGCGGCGGGCCAACCGGGACAAGGGGAACCGGCCGCCGGCCGAGGCCTTCGGCAGTTCCCCGGCCGGCTACGACTACGAAGCCATGCTGCAGCGTGCGGCGCTCATGCCGCGCGAAAAGGGCCGCCGCTTCGCAACCGACGGCTACCAGCGCTGGCTGCGCGAGGACAAAGACTTCCTGGCCCGTGCCCTGACCGATACCGCGTACCTCTCACGCATCGCACGGGAGTACCTTTCGCTGGTGTGCCCGGCGAACCGTGTGCGTGTGATTCCTGGCCGCCTGACGGCCATGCTGCGGGGGAAGTTCGGGCTCAATGCTGTGTTGTCAGCCAATGGTGTGAAGAACCGGGATGACCACCGGCACCACGCGGTGGACGCCGCCGTGGTGGGCGTCACCGACCAGGGACTGCTGCAGCGCTTTGCCCGCGCCAGTGCAGCTGCGCATGAGCGCCACCTCAATCGGCTGGTGGAAGACATGCCGCTGCCCTGGCCCACCTTCCGCGAGCACGTGGCCCGTGGGGCTGCGGGCATCATCGTCAGCCACAAGCCAGACCACGGCCACGAAGGAGCTCTGCACAACGACACCGCGTATGGCCTGCGCCCGGGCGGGGAAGTGGCCCATCGCGTGATGCTGGACAACTTCAAGAGTGGCGAGGACGTGGCCCGCCGCACCTGGGTTGACCCCCGTATCGCGCAACAGTTACAGGAGCAGACGGCCGGCCTGAGCGGCAAGGCTTTCCTGGAGAAGTTGGAACAGGCCACCGCGCCCTCCGGCATGCGCCGCCTGCGCATGTTGGAGAAGCTGACGGTCATACCTATGGCCAGCCCAAGCGCCGCAGATCGGCATGGCCTTGACGAGGACGGCAAGCCACGCCCCTACAAGGGCTACAAGGGTGACAGCAACCACTGCATCGAGATCTGGCGCAACGACAAAGGCCGGTGGGAAAGCAGAGTCGTCACCACGTTCGAAGCCTATGACATCGCCAGGGCGCAAGGTCCGCAGCGGTTACGGCATCCAGGGCTGGCGCAGGACGGGCAACCGCTGGTCATGAGACTGCATGTAGACGACTGTTTGAGATTGGAGGACGCCGGCGCCTCTCGTTTGATGAGGATGGTGACGGCCAGCAGCGCCGGGCGTCTCTCACTGGTAGAGGTGCACGAGGCTAACGTCGACAAGCGAAACAGGACCAAGCAGGACGGATTCGCGTACACCTACAAGATGGCCTCAACACTTCAGACCGCCCGGGCGAGGAAGGTTACGGTTTCGCCGATCGGTGAGGTCCGCGATCACGGCTTCAAGCCCTGACTTCCGATGCTCGGCCGCATCGTGGAGGTTACCGAGGAACGGCGCCACCTGTCACTTCACCGGGGGTTCCTGCTCGTGGAATCCACTGTGCCGCCGCGGGCCGAGGTCGGCCGGGTGCCGCTGGATGACTTGGCCGCTGTCATCGCCAACGGCCACGGCCTGAGCTACAGCCACAACCTGTTGGTGGCCTTGGGTGAACGCGGCGTGCCTTTCGTGCTGTGTGGCAGCAACCATCTGCCGGTGGCCGTGCTGGCGGCGCTGGATGGTCACCATCTGCAGGCCAAGCGCTTTGACGCACAGCTGGCCGCCAGCCTGCCCATCCGCAAACGGCTGTGGGCCGACATCGTCCGATCCAAGCTCGCTCAGCAGGCCGCGACCCTGTCAGCGGTAGGCGCAGCCAGTGCCCCCTTGAAGGCCCTGGTGGCCCAGGTCCGCTCTGGCGATCCCGCCAACCTGGAAGCCCAGGGCGCACGGCGTTACTGGGGCTTGCTCATGGGCGACGGGTTCCGGCGCGACCAGACCGCAGGTGGCGCCAACAGCCTGCTGAACTACGGCTACACGGTGCTGCGCGCCTGCACGGCGCGGGCGGTGACTGCGGCCGGCTTGCACCCCACGCCTGCGCTGCACCACGCCAACGAGGGCAACGCCATGCGCCTGGTGGACGACCTGATGGAGCCCTTCCGTCCCACGGTGGACCTGTGCGTGTGGCGGCTGGTGCAACAAGGCCGCACCGAAGTCACGGCGGACACCAAGCGCGAGCTGGTGGCCGCCCTGTTTGATGAACTGCCCACCGAGTCAGGTGCCACCCCCGTGATGGTTTGCGCACAACGGCTGGCCACGTCGCTCGCACAGGTGTACCTGGGCGAGCGCAAGAAGCTCGATCTGCCGGCAGCGAAAGGCCCCCTTCGGCCGCACGCTGAATCTGCTGACTGAGGCCGTCACCAGGGCCTGCAGCGAAGGTGCTCAGCGGTTACCGCCTCATGTGGATGGTCGTCATGTTCGACCTGCCGGTAGTGCTCAAGCAGGAGCGGCAGGAGGCCTCGCGCTTTCGGCTGACCCTGCTGGACCTGGGATTCGAGATGACGCAGTTCTCGGTCTACATGCGCTTTTGCACCAGCCAGGCGCAAGTGGACGCCCTCAGCAAGAAGGTGGAGGCTGCACTGCCCCCAGGGGGCAAGGTGAACATCCTCACCTTCACCGACAAGCAGTACGAGCGCATCCTCACCTTTCACGGCGGGCATCGACAGCCCCAACAAAAAACGCCTGACCAGTTCGATCTCTTCTGATGAATCAGCCGCTTTTCCAGCCTCCAGAAGCGAAAAACCCCCTGACGAATCAAGGGATTACCGCAGACCTAGTCTAGACGCTCGGGATATGAGCACTGGCCGGAACGAAAACGGCACGACCGTTCAGGCTATCACTAGTCTAGACGCTCGGGATATGAGCACTGGCCGGAACGGGAACCTGTTTCCGGACCCGGAAGCCAAGAGTCTAGACGCTCAGGATATGAGCACTGGCCGGAACAGTCCGCTAGGGGTGTCGTCTGGCAACTCCAGTCTAGACGCTCGGGATATGAGCACTGGCCGGAACGTTCAGGGTTGACGTGAAGTTCTCGATGTCAGTCTAGACGCTCGGGATATGAGCACTGGCCGGAACGCAGGCGTTGTTGTCAACTACGACGATGCGAGTCTAGACGCTCGGGATATGAGCACTGGCCGGAACATACCCGGACCACGCCCGCACCGTGCCGGTAGTCTAGACGCTCGGGATATGAGCACTGGCCGGAACAGCTCGGTGCGCACGGCCGTAGCCACCTGCAGTCTAGACGCTCGGGATATGAGCACTGGCCGGAACGTGCACAAGTGGGGCGAGACGCCACCGCCAGTCTAGACGCTCGGGATATGAGCACTGGCCGGAACTAGTGGGTCGTCGTACACGCCGCCGTGCTCAGTCTAGACGCTCGGGATATGAGCACTGGCCGGAACCTGGGCCGGGTCCGGCCAGAGCCGGTCGATAGTCTAGACGCTCGGGATATGAGCACTGGCCGGAACTGCGTCAGCCGGGTCCAGGTTGAACGGCAAGTCTAGACGCTCGGGATATGAGCACTGGCCGGAACTTAGGCGCAACGGCCTGGACCTTCGCCTTAAGTCTAGACGCTCGGGATATGAGCACTGGCCGGAACTCGCTGGCGTTACTGGTGAGCAGGCCCCGTAGTCTAGACGCTCGGGATATGAGCACTGGCCGGAACTAGCAGCACTCACTGCAATAGTAGGTCTTGAGTCTAGACGCTCGGGATATGAGCACTGGCCGGAACCCAAGCGGGCGGTGGGATCAACGCCAGCCAAGTCTAGACGCTCGGGATATGAGCACTGGCCGGAACATCCAATCCTTCCGGTCTCCGTCACTGTCAAGTCTAGACGCTCGGGATATGAGCACTGGCCGGAACTAGGGCTCAGGTCTGTAGGTTGCGACCGCTAGTCTAGACGCTCGGGATATGAGCACTGGCCGGAACTTGATAAGCCCGGGCATCGCGGAAGCGGTCAGTCTAGACGCTCGGGATATGAGCACTGGCCGGAACCTTGATCCTGACGCTAAGGATGCAGTGAAGAGTCTAGACGCTCGGGATATAAGCACTGGCCGGAACATGAAGCGGCCTGTCGAGGTGGAGGACGCAAGTCTAGACGCTCGGGATATGAGCACTGGCCGGAACGAAGCTGGGCCTTTCCTACACTGCTTCCGGAGTCTAGACGCTCGGGATATGAGCACTGGCCGGAACTATGGTATGGCCGTGGTTCCCCTGGTGTTTAGTCTAGACGCTCGGGATATGAGCACTGGCCGGAACAGAATACTGCGGTAGGCGTGCAGGCGCACCAGTCTAGACGCTCGGGATATGAGCACTGGCCGGAACGCTTTGCCGGGTCTCACTCACTCTCAGGAGAGTCTAGGCGCTCGGGATATGAGCACTGGCCGAAGGACGGCTGACCGCGAGCGCCCCGCTGAACGCCCGGGCGTGCTGCAGCCAGTCCGCCCGGCCGGCCAGGGCCAGCGCGGCCTCCAGCGCGCGCGAGGGCCGCACGCGGGCGGAGGTCATGAAGGCGATGGGGGTGCGCAGGTCCGGCTGGGTCAGCGGGCTGACGTGCAGCCCGGGCGCGGGCGCCACGGTGGCCACCAGGGCGCCGGGCATCACCGCGGCCAGCGGGCCCGCCTGCACGGCCACCACCAGGGCCAGCACCGAATCGGTCTCCAGCACCGGGCGCACCTGCAGGCCCAGGCCGGCAAACACCCGCTCCAGCAAGGCGCGGTGGTGCATTTCCGGCGTCAGCAGGCACAGCGGCCGCTCCACGGCCTGGGCCCAGGGGATGGACGGGCCCACCGCCAGGGCGACAGGGATCGCAAGGCCCGCAGAGGCAGCGTGCCGTTCAGACGCGGACACGACCGCGGCCGGCTCTTGCCCGGTCTCTTCAGCGCTGCGCCACAGCAGGTGGTGATGCTCTTCGTACTGCGGCGTGAGCTGCACCCCGGCGCGGGCCTGCGCCCGCTCGGCAAAGCCCAGGCCGATGTCCAGCGACAGGTCTTCCAGCCCGGACTCGATGTCCTGTGACGCCATGGAACGCAGTTGCGGCGCGATGCCGGGATGGTGGCGCACCAGCCAGGCGGCGAAGCGCGCCGCGATGGGCAGCGCGGTGGGCACGGTGCCGATCACCAGGCGTCCGCGCGGCTGGCCGGCGCTGCTGGCCAGGTCTTGCACCAGGGTTTCCTGCTCGCGCAGGATGCGGTGGGCGACAGCCAGCACCTCCTGGCCCTCGGGGGTGAAGCCCTCGAACTGCCGCGAACGCCGCACGATGGCCACGCCCAGGTTCGACTCCAGCGCCCGCAGCGCGTTGGACAGCGCGGGCTGCGTGATGTGGCAGGCATCGGCCGCGCGGCCGAAGTGGCGGTGGCGCTCCAGCGCGGCCAGGTAGCGGTAGGCGTCGATCAGGTTCATGAGGCGCCAGGGTAAACCACGACCCAGAAGCGGCCAAAGGAGCAGGTCTTGCACGGGCTTCGGCTGACGCACGGCGGCCCCTGCTGCACTTCCTAGAATCCCGCCCACCATGGCGGCCCGCGACACCCAGAACTCCAAGCCCGAATCCGGCATCGAGCCGCCCTCCAGTACGGAGGCAGACGCCCCCGCGGCGCGCTGGCCGCTGGCCACGATCCTGGTCGTCGATGACGAGCCGGGCATGCGCAACTTCCTGCTCAAGACGCTGGAACCCCGGGCCAGCCTGGTGATGGCAGCCGCCGCGGCCGAGGAAGCCGAGGAACTGATGCGCAGGCACCGGTTCGACCTCGTCATCCTGGACATCACGCTGCCAGGCAAGAGCGGGCTGGAACTGCTGCGAGACCTGCGCGAGCAAGGCACCGCGCACGAGGTGGTGCTGATCACCGCCTTTGCCGACCTGGACACCGCCATCGAGGCGCTGCGTGCCGGCGCGGGCGACTTTCTGCTCAAGCCCTTTCGCGTCACCCAGGTGCTCAATGCCGTGCGGCAGGGCCTGGACCGGGCCCGGCTCAAGCGCGAAAACTGGGTGCTGCGGCGCTCCCTGCAGCAGCGCACGCCCAGCGCCAGCGGACTGGTGGGCCGCTCCATCGTCATCAAGGGCCTGCAGGCGGCCTTGCAGCGGGTGGCGGCCGTGGACAGCACGGTGCTGCTGACGGGCGAATCAGGCACCGGCAAGGAACTGGCCGCGCTGGCCCTGCACACCCTGAGCCCTCATGCGGATGTGCCTTTCGTGCCGGTGAACTGCGCCGCGCTCTCGCCCGCCCTCATCGAGCAGGAGCTCTTCGGCACCCACGGCGGGGCGCAGCGGCGTGACGGGCTGTTCGTGTACGCCCAGGGCGGCACCTTGTTTCTGGATGAAATCGGCGAACTGCCGCTGCCGCTGCAGGCCACGCTGCTGCGCGTGCTGGAAAGCCGCTGCGTGCGGCCCGTGGGCAGCGAGCAGGAGATCCCGGTGAACGTGCGCATCGTGGCCGCCAGCAACCACCGGTTGGCCGATGAGGTGGAAGCCGGGCGCTTCCGCAAGGACCTTTACTACCGGCTGCAGGTGGTGGAGATCACGCTGCCGCCGCTGCGCTCGCACAAAGAGGACATCCCGGACTTGGTGGCGCATTTCCTGGCCACGCTGGCGCCGCAACTGGGGGTGCCGCCCTTCGAGGTGACAGCCGACGAACTGCGCTACCTGGCCGAGTACGACTGGCCGGGCAACGTGCGCGAACTGCGCAACCTGATCGAACGCTCCTTGATCCTGGGGGCGCTGAATGTGTCGGCGCTGTACCAGGGCTTGAACCGGACCGGCGACCCGGCCTCCGCTGCCCGTGCCGCAAACGCTGCGGGCCAAGGGTTGGTGGCCTTCGGGGCCACGTCGTCCGCCTCCCCGGCGGGGCTGACCGAAGGCCCGACCGACCTGCAGACGCTGGAGCGGCGCCACATGCTGGCGGTGCTGGAATCCGTGGCGGGCGACAAGTCGCAGGCGGCGCGCCTGCTGGGGGTGTCGCGGCGCACGCTGGAGCGGCGGGTGGCGGAATGGGGCCATGGCGGCTGAGCCCAGCGGCCAGGCCAAGGCCACCCTCTGCGGCGCCGGCGCCGCGGCCCTGAAGCCGCCCCGCCGTCTGCACCTGGCAGGCCGTTTCGACCAGCTGTCAGTGCGGCACAAGCTGCTGGCGCTGGTGCTGGTGCCGCTGCTGCTGGTGCTGCCGGCGCTGGGCGTGGTGCTGCTGGCCTGGGGCAACTCGGCCCTGGACCAGTTGCTGATCACCAAGATCCGCAGCGATCTGGCGGTTGCGCAAGGCTACTTCGAGCGTGTGCTGGGCGAGGTGGGCGGCAGCACCGCCGCCGTGGCTGAATCCCATGCGCTGCACCAGGCCATCGAGGGGGCGAACGAAGGCCGGCTGGTGGCCCTGCTGCAGGCCCTGCGCGAGCGCGAAGGGCTGGACTTCATCCAGTTGCGGCGGCCCGACGGCAGCCTGTGGCTGGGCGACAGCGGCCCGGCCCGCGGCACGGAGCCCACCAGCCCCCCGTCCCCCGCCCGAGCTGCGGTGGCCCAGGGCGGCACCAGCGTGGAAGTGCTGACGCCGGAACAACTGGCGGTGCTGGGGCCCTCGCTGGCCGCACGGGTGTCCGTGCCGCTGGTGGAGACGCGCAACGCGGCCCCGACGGACCGCGCGCGCGAAGACCGGGCCATGGTGCTGCTGTCCACCCGCGCCGTGCAGGGCGCTGACGGCCGCCCGCTGGGACATCTGCAGGCCGGCCTGCTGCTCAACCGCAACCTGCCCTTCATCGACCACATCAACGAGATCGTCTACCCCAAGGGCTCGCTGCCCTACGGCAGCCGTGGCACCGCCACCCTGTTCCTGGACGACGTGCGCATCTCCACCAACGTGCGCCTGTTCGGTGCCGAGCAGGACGAGCGCGCCATCGGCACCCGGGTGTCGCAGGCGGTGCGCGAGGTGGTGCTGGGCTCGGGACGCACCTGGCTGGACCGCGCCTTCGTCGTCAACGACTGGTACGTCTCGGCCTACGAGCCCCTGCAGGACAGCGCCGGCCGCCGGGTGGGCATGCTCTACGTGGGCTTCACCGAAGAGCCCTTTCGCTGGATCAAGGTCTCGGTCCTGTTGGCCATCGGCGTCATCAGCTTCCTGGTGATGATCGGCGGGGCCTGGGTCAGCCTGCGCTGGGCGCGCCGTATCTTCGCGCCGCTGGAAACCATGGCCGCCACCATGCGGCGCGTGGAGGACGGCGAGCTGCAGGCGCGCGTGGGCGGCACCGGCCGGCGCGACGAGATCGGCCAGTTGGCAGGCCACCTGGACCACCTGCTGGACACCATCGACGACAAGACCCGCGCCCTGCAGCGCTGGAACGCCGTACTCGATGCCAAGGTGTCCGAGCGCACGCGCGAGCTGGAGGCGGCGCAGGGCCAGCTGGTGCGTTCGGAAAAGCTGGCCACCGTGGGCCAGCTCACCGCCAGCATCGCGCACGAGGTGAACAACCCCATCGCCGTCATCCAGGGCAACCTGGACCTGATGCGCGAGCTGCTGGGGCCGGACGCGCACAAGGTGCAGGCCGAGATGCGCCTGGTGGACGAGCAGATCGAGCGCATGCGCCTGATCGTGACGCAGTTGCTGCAGTACGCGCGGCCCGCGGAGTTCGCCGGCTATCTGGAGCCGCTGGACCCCAACCGCCTGATCGAGGACAGCCTGGTGCTGGCCAACCACCAGCTCTCGCGCAGCGGCATCACCGTGCAGCGGGAGCTGCACGCCTGCGGCCAGCCGGCCGTGAACCGCGGGGAGATGCAGCAGGTGATCGTGAACCTGCTGGTCAACGCCATCCAGGCCATGCCGCAGGGCGGCACGCTCACGCTGCGCAGCCAGGACGTGCGAACGCCGGCCGGCCCGGCGGTGCAGTGGTCGGTGCAGGACACTGGCGCCGGGCTGAGCCCGGAACTGCTGGCCGAGCTGTTCAAGCCCTTCGTCACGCGGCGCAAGGGCGGCACCGGCCTGGGCCTGTGGATCAGCCGCAGCCTGGTGGAACGCTACAGCGGCACGCTGGAAGCCGGCCACCGCACCGATGGGGTCACCGGGGCGGTGTTCACGGTGCAGCTGCCGGTGTGAACATGAGCCACACGATGCTGGTGGTGGCCAGGTGCTGGAAGTCCGCCAGCAACGGGGCCTCCTGTGGCTGACTACGGGCTTGAGACCAGCTGCTTCAGGGCGGCGAGTTCGGGGCGTTGGATGTCGGACTCGAGCGCCGTCAGTTCGAAGCGACCTCGTCGCCCAAAATCGCGGCGATGTCCTGGCGCTCGCCCAGCAGGCGGACCACATCCAGGTGATCGCCGCGTTCGAAGTAACACCAGAGCAGCGGGAACTTTGAGACCCGCCAGGTCCGAAGCCCTGGTATGCCCAAGAGCTTTCCGAGCGTCGGCGAGCCGATCCCAGGGTCGAGCTCAATCTGGTCAAGCGCGGTGTTGGTGGCGTTGGCCAGCTTCACCGCCACGCGGGTGCCACCCTCCTTGCGGTAGTACCGTACTTCGCCTTGCTGGTCGCGCAACGCCTGCGGGCGCAGAAACGCGGGCTTCAATCGATCTCGCCGCGAGCCATCGCCAGCAGCTCCTTCTCGTCCGCCTTGGTGCGAAGACGGCCGGGCCCGGACGCCAGCCCGTCCTCGATGAGGTCGCGAAGCCGCTTCTTGGCCTGTTCCTCCTGGTCGCGTCGGACCAGGTCGCGGATGTACTCACTGGTGTTGCCGTAGTTGCCAGCGGCGACCCGGTGGTCAATGTACTCGCGCATCGACTCGGGCAAGGCGAAACTCATGGTGTGGCGGCTCATGAAGGGATCTTGGTCGGTTTGACAACGGTTGTCAACTCTGCGGGCTGGCATTCTTCCGGCTCAAGCAGTGCTGCCGCTGGCCTCGTTACGACGTCGCCCGAACTGTCTGGCCAGGCGCGCGCTGGATCAGCGCCGCAGCGAAGAGCGTAGGAAACTCAAAAGCCCTCCTCAAGCCCAACAGGCCCTGGGAAAACCCGACACCAGCGCCTGAACCGAGGTCTCGCGGGTCTGGCCCACCCATCCACGGCCAGACGTTGTGCCTTCAGTGGGTGTCCAGGCGCTCGCCAGGCCAAGGGGGGGCCCACGCCCCAAAGCCGATTTCGCGAAGTTTCGGCAGGAGGTCGCGCATGTCGTGCGTCATCTGAGAGGCTCCCCGATCTCGAAATCGTGGATCACGGCGTCGCCCATGGAGGCCAGGACCACGGCCGCCTCGCGCACCGGCCCGGCCCTGCGGCGGCTCGCCGTCTCGGGCTCGTTCCCGGGGGACTGGTTGCTGTGGAAGTGATGCATCAGCGCCAGCCGTTTCAGTCCGAGCTCCGCTGAGAGCCTGGTCAGCAGTTCCATCCAGTAGGCGGCGTCTTCGTTCGGCGTCCGGCCCGCGGGGCGTGCGTCAGCGCGGGCCTTGTCGGTCATCGCGCGGGCGATCCGGGCCCCGGACCAACCCTTGCGGCGATACCGCGCGATCTCGCCGGCGCGCGCCTCCTGCGGGTTCTCTGCAGGCTGCAGAGCGCTGCCCAGGAAGGTGCCGCAATCACAAGGGCTTCGGGACATCAGGTATTCCCGCTCGTCCGCCGCCAGCAGCGGACGAAGGCCAGGCGTATCGACCCGCACCGCCCGGCGAACCTGGCCTCGCCTGTCCAGGGTGGCCAGGGCGGTGTTCAGCCGGTCGACGTCATCGGTGGCGGCGATCAGGGTGATGAAGGTGCACACTGCCTCACCCGTCTTTCCATTCGCATGATTTCAATCGATCTCCCCGCCGTCGGCACCGCCCATCAGGCAAGGGCTGTGCGAAGCCCTGCCCTGCCTTCGCGCCCGTCCGCGCGGTAAAGGTCTGGGACTGGAGGTCGAGCCCGCCCTGCGGATCCGCCTCCAAGTGTTCGATCTGCTCCGGCATGACGCTTCAGCCATCGGTGCGGGGCCTGGTGACTTCCTCGAAAACGCGCACGCTGTCGATCCGCAGGATCACCTTGCCGCCATCACTGCGTCGCATCACGGCGAATTGGCTCAGCGGCCAGCCCGACTCGGCATCTGCCCGCACGACGCCCTCGAAGCGCAGGGCCAGGAGGCGCTGGCCGGAGGACAGCAGGACGTCGTACTGGCGGCCCTCGTCGAACAACTCGGTTGCCGACTTCAGAACGAGTTCTTTTCTCTTCTGTCCGAGGCGAGGCAGCCGGTTGAAGAATACAGACAGGGCCATGACCATAAGCACAGTCACCACGCCCACGGTGAGGGCCTGACCAAAAAACACGGCGAGATCCGACATAGAGCCACCTCAGGAACTGAAGCCGCGCGGGATGCGCTGGATTTCGGGCCGGGAGTTTAGGAAATTCAGCCGCCCTCCCCTGGCCCGAAAGGCCCTGCAGTGCTCGTCACGAACAATGCCCGCGAGTGTCTGCGAGTGTCGGGGCTGGCGGCGGAGGAGTGGTGGCTTTGATGGTGCCGGGGCTTACCGTCCGGGCAGTGAATGCTGCCATGACGGTCTTCAGGACTTCTCGCTTCTCAAGAGCAGCGGACGATGATGATGCAAAAGGCCAATCATTCGGGACCTGACAGCCCGCATGCTGGGCGGAACATTCGGCCTGTGCGTCTGACGGACTGCCCAGGGCGCCGGTCCGGGCCGGCTGCCGTCCTGCACTTCCATCCATTCGCGGCTAGACAACACGCCTTGGGGCTCCGCCCCACAGGGCGCGAGCCGGCGACTGCAGGTCGATGGGTGGGAACTTGACGCTCAGGCGCCCGCAGCGACCCGGGCCTCCGTCAACGTTTGCTGGATTTCAACTCGACTGCCGCGCCCTTGAGCACCAGATCCACCAGCTGTTCGATGAAGTCCGGCGTCACGCTGCCCTGCTCGACGAAGACGCGATGCAAGATCGCGCCGGCCACCGTGAACAGTACGAGTGCATGGTCCGCGCCCGCGCGGAGTTCGCCACGCTTCGCGGCCCGCGCAAGCACCACCCACGGCCCATGCCGGCCGATCTCGCCGTAGGCCTCGATGGCCAGCTGTCGCAGTTGGGGATGACCCGCCTGCGCCATCAGGATGCGCATCACGGCGGTACCTTGAGCCGCCTGCATGAAGGTCGCAACGGAATGGGCAAGGCCGATCAGGTCGCCCCTCAATGCGCCCGTGTCAGGGGGCTGGTCCGCATGGCTCATGGCGGCCCTCAGGGCATCACGAACGAGCTCGGTCTTGCTCGGCCAGCGCCGGTACACGCTGGTCTTGTTCGCACCCGCCAGCGAGGCCACTTCGGGTATCGAAAGCCGCTCGAAACCCACTTCGGCCAATCGCGCCACGGTGACTTCCAGGACCACCTGCACAAAAGCCTCACCGCGGGTCTGCGGCGCTGCGGGCTTGCGACGAACACGGGTAACCATCACGCAAAGGCTATCGCGGATACGTTATTGAAGCAACCTGTAGTTGCAATGTATTCGTGTCTGCCGTAGAGTTCAAAGCAACTCACAGTTGCATACTTCGTCTGTACACACGACTGCACCCGGAACCCCCGTGATGATCGAACAAGCGCACCCTCTCACCATGCTCTTGCAGGGCTTTGCGGGCCAGGCGCTGGGCTACTTTGCGGTCGTCGGCCTGCTGTTCCTGGGGGTTTGGCGTTGGGGAGAATCGCGATTTCTCGCGGCCCGCATCCAATCCCGCAAGCGCGTTGACCGCCAGCAGATCGCC
Source organism: Rubrivivax sp. (assembly GCA_021300575.1). Lineage (GTDB taxonomy): Bacteria > Pseudomonadota > Gammaproteobacteria > Burkholderiales > Burkholderiaceae_C > Rubrivivax. Next base: position 1,519 of record JAJTDM010000068.1, on the reverse strand, counting down.
TTCGAGATCCGGCACACCCTGGCCGTGCTCTTCACCGGCACCTGCACGGCGGTCGCCGTATCGCTGCTCTATGCCGGCGGCCACACGCGGCTGACCACCGATGCCTCCTCGATCGGCTGGCCCATGATCGCCGCGACTTTGCTGGCACTGATGGTGCTCAACGACGCCTGGTTCTATTTCTGTCATCGACTGCTGCACCATCCCAAGCTCTTTCGCCACGTGCACGCCGTACACCACAAGAGCGTCGACGTCAATCCTTTCTCGTCTTACTCGTTCCACTGGATCGAAGGCCTAATCCTCGGCGCGTGGGTGATCCCCGTGGTGCTCGTGGTGCCGATCTATCTGCCCATGCTCGGTGTCCTGCAGGGCATCGGACTGGCCAACAACCTGATGTCGCACCTGGGCTACGAATTCCTGCCGCGCTGGCTGCTGCGGGTGCCCGTGCTCAGATGGATGAACACGTCGACCTTCCACAACCTGCACCACACCGCGTTCAACGGGAACTACGGACTGATGTTCCGCTTCTGGGACCGGATGCTGGGAACGGAACTGAACGGTTACGAACAAAAGTTCAGTGACCGCGGTGCAGCTGCCGCGGTGGCGGCTCAGGCGCCTTTCAGAAGGCGGGGCAGAAGCCACTGCGATCCTTGAAGTCCAGGGTCTTGACCACACCCGAGCGCCAGTCAGCGGCCGTCCAATGACGATTCGCTCACCGAGACCTCCAGTCCGACCTTGATCCTGCCCATCACCACGATCGTGCGAAACCACTTCACACCCGGGTTGTCGTGGAACAGGCGGTTGGCGAGGGTTTCGTACTCGGACATGCTGCGCACGTTCAACACCAGCATGAAGTCGCCTTCGCCGGTGACGTAGTAGCACTGCTGCACCTCGGGGCCCGAGAAGGAGACCTTCAGCGCGTCCAGGTCGGCCGTCTGCGTGCGATCGGCGCGCACCTCGACCAGCAGCGTGATGACCTGACCGACCTGGTCGGGGTCGACCACGGCCACGTTGGCGCAGATGACACCCAGGTCCTCCATCCGGCGGATGCGCCGCTGCACGGCCGCCGTCGACAGGTGCACCCGTTGCGCCAACACACGCAGCGGTGTGCGGTTGTCGTGCTGCAGTGCGACCAGGAGTTGGCGGTCGAAAGTGTCCAGTTCGGGGCGGGCGCTTTTCGTAGGCATGAGAAATTTTCTCAGCAAGCGGCGCTATTGAGAGCGCCTTTTCAGGGCATGGTTCCGTAGACTTTTGCAGGTCCCACTGAACCTCGAAAGCCCTCCATGGATTGCGTCCCCTGGAGTGGTGTAACTCCTGAGCCCGGAGAAGGCTGATGTGCGCGTTGCTCGGGGTTCAGCGCTGGAAGGCCGGGACCCGAGTTGGGTCAGTATCGCTGAGGCTTTGCAGGCCCTCAAGCTGCATGTAGCGCCGGTTCAGGCTCCACTCGTCGTTTTGCTCCAGCAGCATGGCGCCCACCAAGCGGGTGATGGCAGCGTCGTTGGGGAAGATGCCCACGACGTTG
>JAJTDM010000067.1 GCA_021300575.1 Rubrivivax sp. | reverse complement strand
CGGTGGCCCCCACCTTGCCGGCCATGGACGGCTACGCGTGGCTGTCCCAGGCGGGCATGTTCCTGCTGCTGGGCTTGCTGGTCACGCCCTCGCGCCTGTGGCATGACGTGCCGGCCGGGCTGGTGATGGCAGCGGTGCTCATCCTGCTGGCCCGCCCCGTGGCGGTGTGGCTGTGCCTGAAGCCGTTTCGCTTCACGCCCAGGGAGATCGCCTTCATCGCGTGGGTGGGCCTGCGCGGAGCGGTGCCCATCGTGCTCGCGCTGTTCCCGATGATGGCCGGGCTGCCCCAGGCGCCCTTGCTGTTCCATGTCGCGTTCGTGGTGGTGCTCACCTCGCTGGTGGTGCAGGGCTCCACCATCGGCTGGGCGGCGCGCAAGCTGGGCCTGGCGCTGCCCAGCACGGTGGACGAACCCGCTACGAGGTCGGTGTTCCGTGACTTTGCCATCGACCCCGCCGCCCCCTTCGAGTCCGTGTGCCAGTTCTACGGTCTGCCGCCACCGGACACGCCTGAACTGTCGGTGGGCGCCTGGATGCAGCAGCAACTGGCCCGCCCGGCCGTGATCAGCGACGAGGTCGCCTGGGGCCAGGCGCGGTTTGTGGTGCGTGCCATGCACGAAGGCGACATCGTCAAGGTGGGCCTGGGCTTCCGGGCAGCGGATGGCCTGGGACAGCAGGGCTGAGCAAGGGCTCGGCAAAGGCTGAGACGGCCGGCCATCCCGGCCGCCAGGGCCGGCCTCAACCGCGCTTGGCCAGCAGCGCCCGGGCCGTTCGCACCGCGTCCAGCGTCAGACGGTTCTGCACCTGCTGCAGGCCCGCTTGCGCGTAGGCCTCCAGCAACAGCGGTGTCATCACGGCGGTGGCGGTGTCCTCGAAGCTGCGCTGCGTCTGGTCGAGCTGCGCGAAGAAACTGGTGCGCATGGCTTGCAGGTGCTGGCGCAATTCGTCCTCGAACGCCCCGCGCTTGTGCGCGATCTCCCGCCCCAGGCGGGCCTCGTTGTCCATGACCCACTTGACCAGGCCGGCCACCAGCATCGCCCCGGCCACCACAGGAGCGGCCGGCGCCACCACGGGCAGGACTGCAGCAGCCCCCAGGAAGTAGAGCGCGGCCCCGGTGCCGACACCGGCCACGGCCCCGCCTTTGAGCGTCAGCTCGGCCGCGCCCTCCAGCGCGTTCAACACCCGCGTGCCCATGCGCAGGCCAGGCATCACCGGGGCCAGCCGGGCATGGTGCACGCTGGCCAGCAGCTGGGTGACGGCATAGCCGTAGTCGCTGGCGAAGATGCTGACCTCTTGTTGCAGCAGGCTCAGCCTCTGGGCGTACAAGCGCTCGGCGCGCGTGATGCGCCGCTCCAGTTCACGCCCGAAGCTGGAACGGGCCAGCTGCTTCCACGTGCCCGGCTTTCGTTCGTCGGCTTCGCGAAAAAGGCCCAGGGCCTCGACCTCGAAGGCATTGCCGGCGTCGTTGATCAGGTCCTCCAGGCTCTCATCGAACTCCCGCTTTTCCAGATCAATCCGTGCGCGGATGAGTTGCAGCCGCTGTTCGATTTGCGTCTGCAGTTGCCGCGCCGCCTTCAGTAGCGCATCCCTCATGCCCTCGGTGCTGTGGGCCGTGCGAGCGGCCGTCTCAATGGCTTCCAGGGCCTCCAGGAAGCTCACGCGGGCCGCCGACACGCGGTGCGCCAGCGCGGCCGCATCGACATCGCCCTCGAGAAAGTCCGCCAGCGCCCTGGCCACCTCGGGGCTCCTGGTCGCGTGAAAGCAATCGCGGGCCGCCTGGATCTCGCCTGAAGCGGTGACCCGTCGAAGCGATTGCGCCGTGAACACCTTCCACAGCGGCGCGCCTGCCTGGGCTTGCAGCGTGGCTCGCTGGGAAGGCGGCAACTCGGCCTGCAAGGCTTGGGCGAATCGCTCGGCATGGCTAAGGGCCTCGCCCCCTTGCAGTGCGATGACGGGCAGCGCGAGTTGCAGCAGGCGGCTGCGCTGTGCGGCGTCCAGGTTGCCAGACTGGGTGCTCAAGAGCCGCAGGCTGGCGTCCATCGGCGGCCGCAGTTCGATCGACCTCAGTGCGGTGTAGACGCCGAGGTTGGATTCGTCCAGCTGCGTGGCCGCGTCGGTCACCGCCGAGATCTCCGGCAGGCTCACCACGCCGTCAGCGCACACCACCGCAGCCAGCGCCCGAACCAGCGCAACCGAGGCACTCGGCCCGGACTGCACGAAGGTCTCCAGAGCCTCGGTGTGGTCGGTCGTGACGGACGTGGTCTTGGTCATGCGGATCGCCCCGGCAACAGGCCTTCAGTCTGGCACACGAAGAGCGGCTCCAGCCCGCGTGGCGCCTGGGCGTGCAGTCCCGGCAACGCGTGGGCCTGCTTGGCGAGCCTCCTCTTCTAGGCCACGCCCAGCAAATCCCGCCCCAAGGCCTCCGCCACCTCGATCCCATCCACGCCAGCCGACATGATGCCGCCGGCATAGCCTGCACCTTCGCCGGCCGGGTACAGGCCGCGCACGTTCAGGCTCTGGAGGTCGCGTCCGCGCGGGATGCGCAGGGGTGACGAGGTGCGCGTTTCCACGCCCGTGAGCACGGCGTCTGCGCGGGAGAAACCCGGGATCTGGCGCTCGAAGGCGGGCAGGGCTTCGCGGATGGCTTCCAGCACCGCGGGCGGCAGGCTCTCGCGCCCGGGCTCGGCCAGGTCGGTGAGCTGCACGCCGGGCTGGTAGGACGGCAGCACGTCGCCGAACTCGCGCGCCACGGCGCGGCCGTGACGACCGGCCACGAAGTCGCCCACCAGCTGCCCCGGGGCGCGGTAGCCGCCGCCGCCCAACTCGTAGGCGCGCGACTCCCACACGCGCTGGAAGGCGATGCCGTCCAGCGGCGACACGGGTCCGTGACCACCTGGGTCCAGGCGGTAGTCCTCGGGCGAGATGCCCACCACGATGCCGGCGTTGGCGTTGCGCTCGTTGCGCGAGTACTGGCTCATGCCGTTGGTGACCACGCGCTCGGGCTCCGAGGTGGCGGCCACCACGGTGCCGCCCGGGCACATGCAGAAGCTGTAGACCGAGCGGCCGTTCTTGGCGTGGTGCACCAGCTTGTAGTCGGCCGCGCCCAGCAGCGGGTGGCCGGCACTTGGCCCAAAACGGGCACGGTCGACCATGCCCTGCGGATGCTCGATGCGAAAACCCACCGAGAAGGGCTTGGCCTGCATCGCCACGCCCCGGCCGTGCAGCATGGCAAAGGTGTCACGCGCGCTGTGGCCCACGGCCAGCACCACGTGGTGGGTGTGCAGCTCCTCGCCGCTGGCGAGAACCAGGCCGCGCATCTGGAGCTGCCCGTCAGCCCCGCCGTGGTCTTCGAGCACCAGGTCCGTCACCTGCTGCTCGAAGCGGATCTCCCCGCCCAGCGCTTCGATATCAGCGCGCATCTTCTCGATCATGCTCACCAGGCGGAAGGTGCCGATGTGGGGCTTGCTGACGTAGAGGATCTCCTCCGGCGCGCCCGCCTGCACAAACTCGGTCAGCACCTTGCGCGTGAGGTGGCGCGGGTCGCTGATCTGGCTCCAGAGCTTGCCATCAGAAAAGGTGCCCGCCCCGCCTTCGCCGAACTGCACGTTGGAGGCCGGGTTGAGCACGCCCTGGCGCCACAGGCCCCAGGTGTCCTTGGTGCGCTCGCGCACGGGCCGGCCACGCTCCAGCACGATGGGGCACAGGCCCATCTGGGCGAGGATGAGCGCGGCGAACAGGCCGCAAGGACCGAAACCGACGACCACCGGCCGCGGGCGCTGTGACGCACGGAAGTCCGCCGGCGCCTGCGCGACCAGCCGGTAGCGCGTGTCGGGGCTTTCACGCACATGGGGGTCGGCGCGCAGTCGCGCCAGCACGGCCGCCTCGTCCTGGGCGCTGGCCAGCGTGCAGTCCAGCGTGTAGATCAGGACGATGGCCGTCTTGCGGCGCGCGTCGTAGGCACGCCGGAAGACGTGCAGCTCGCGCAAGGCCGCATCAGCCACGCCCAGGCGCTGGCCCACGGCTGCGCGAAGGGCCGCGGGCTCGTGGTCCAGCGGCAGGCGCAGTTCGGTGATTCTGATCATGGGCAGGCGCCGGCCGGCACGGGAAGCGGCGCTGGTGTGCCCTGGGGCACCCCGGTCACGCCGGGGCCATCACCCCGCTGCCCCGCTCAACCCTGGTGTGGGCGCTTGCCGGGGTTCTTCTTGCTGCGGGTGTGGGAGCCGCGCTCCTTGCTGCTCTTCTGGCCCTTGCCCGCAGTCAGGGTCACGCCCGTGGGGGCCTTGGAGGGCGGCGTGGCACGGCGGTCGGCTTCGGTGATGATCTTGTTGCCCATGGAAAGACTCCGGAACGAGTGAAATTTGCGGAGGCGAGATTAGGCCACAAGCCGGGGGCAAAGACAGACACGAAGACACAGACGCCGCGCGGACTGGGGCACCTCCGGCCAGGTCCTCGCGCGGTTCAGCCCCCGCCGAACAGCGTTCCCATGGCGCGACGCACAGCGCTGGCATCACCCTCGCAAAGGGTGCCGAGCCGGCCGCGCACCAGACGATGGTCCAGCGTGAACAGCTTGAACCGCACCACAGACGGCGAGGGCAGTCCGGCAGATTCGAGGTCGCGCACCGCGCAATCCAGCGGCCAAGGAGCGTTCGACGCGCTGGTGATCATCGCGATCGGTGAACGGAAAGGGCACCCGTACCACCTCGAAAGCTCCGAAGCTCATGCCGCGCAACTCCTGATGTCACGAGCGCATGGACAGCCCATCACCGGCCCATCACAGGTCTCGATACGCCTCTTCATCGGCCTGTCCGCTCCACTCCGTGAGTGTGCTCTCCAGTGAGCGCAGGTAGTCCCGGTCCAGGGCCTGGGCCTTGCGTACGCGTGCACTGCCGTCGGCGGCCACTTCCCAAGCGATGAAGTCACCGGCCGCCACGTGCAGGGCCTCGCGCACTTCGCCAGGAATGGTGGTCTGGCCTTTCGAGGTGATCTTGGCAATGGCAAACATGCATTCCTTTCGGTAAGGAGTGCATTCTAGGGTTCGACTGGTGGTCAGCGCTCGCCCTTGCGGTACGGCTTCATCAGCGCCTGCGGGTAGGCCGCGCGCCGCGCCATCACCACCAGCGCCACGATGGCCATGGCGTAGGGCAGCATCAGGTAGGCCTGGTACGGCAGCTCCACGCCCAGCGCCCCACCGCCGGCCTGCTGCAGGCGCAGCTGCAGCGCGTCGAAGAAGGCGAACAGCAGCGCGCCCAGCAAGGCCTTGCCCGGCCGCCAGGAGGCGAACACCACCAGCGCCACGCAGACCCAGCCCCGGCCGTTGACCATGTCGAAGAAGAAGGCGTTGAAGGCCGCCAGCGTGAGGAAGGCGCCGGCCACGCCCATCAGCGCCGAGCCCGCGGCGATGGCGCCGATGCGCAGGCCCGCCACGTTCAGGCCCTGGCCTTCGGCGGCAGCCGGGTTCTCCCCCACCATGCGCACGGCCAGGCCCAGTGGCGTGCGGTACAGCACCCAGGCCGTCAGCGGCACCAGGGCCAGCGCCAGCAGGGTGAGCGGCGTCTGCGCCGACAGCACCGGTACCTGCAGCCATTCCATGGGCGCGAACGGCGTCACCGTGGGCGGCTTGTCCACTTTCGGAAAGCTCACGCGGTAGGCATAGCTGGACAGGCTGGTGGCCAGCAGCGTGATGCCCAGCCCCGAGACATGCTGAGACAGCGACAGCGTCACGGTGAGCAGTCCGTGCAGCAGGCCCAGCGCCGCACCGGCCGCCGCCGCGGCGGCCACGCCCAGCCACAACGGTGCCCCCTGGTACACGGCGAGCCAGCCGATGAAGGCACCGGCCACCATGATCCCTTCGATGCCCAGGTTCAGCACCCCGGCACGCTCGCACAGCAGCACCCCCAGCGTGCCCAGGATCAGCGGCGTGGCCATGCGCAGCACGGCCACCCAGAACGGGGCGGACAGGAGGAGATCCAGGGTTTCGGTCAATGCCTTCTCACCCGGTACTGCGTCAGCATGGTGGCCACCAGCATGGAGATCAGCGACACGGCCACGATGACATCGGCGATGTAGGTGGGCACGTTCACGGCCCGGCTCATGCTGTCGGCGCCCACCAGCACCCCGGCCACGAAGACGGCCGCAGCCACCACGCCCAGCGGGTTGAGCATGGCCAGCATGGCGATGACGATGCCGCTGTAGCCGTAGCCCGGACTCATGTCGAGCGTGACGTAGCCGGTGCGCCCGGCCACCTCGATGGCCCCGGCCAGCCCGGCCAGCGCGCCCGAGAGCAGCGCCACCTTCACCGTCACCCAGCCCACCGGCATGCCGGCAAAGCCTGCCGCGCCGGGGTTGGCGCCCACGGCGCGGATCTCGAAGCCGGTGGTGGTGCGTTGCAGCAGCACCCACAGCGCCACGGCCAGGCCCAACGCCACCAGCAGGCCCGTGTGGACGCGGCTGCGCTCCACCAGCTTGTCCAGCTGCAGCGCGTCCTGCAGCGCCACGCTCTGCGGCCAGCCCATGGCCGTGGGGTCCTTCATGGCGCCGTCCAGCAGGGCCGACACCCCCAGCAGCACGATGAAGTTCATCAGCAGCGTGGTCACCACCTCGTCCACCCCCAGGCGCGACTTCAGCAGGGCCGGTCCCAGCAGCAGCAGCGCCCCGGCAGTCATGGCAGCGGCCAGCATCAGCGGGAACAGCAGCCAGGCCGGCGCCTCGAAGCCGCTGCCGCCGTGCAGGCCGCCCACGGCCACGGCCGCCAGCGCGCCGGCGTAGAGCTGGCCCTCGGCGCCGATGTTGTACAGCCGGGCGCGGAAGGCCACGGCGGCGGCCAGACCGGTGAGGATGAGCGGGGTGGCGCGCGTGAGTGTCTCGGTCAGCGCCAGGCGCGAGCCGAAGCCGCCCTCCAGCAGCAGCGCATAGGCACGCCCCACGGGGGCGCCGGCCCAGGCCACCAGCAGCGAGCTCACCAGCAGCGTGAAGGCCACGGCCAGGAAGGGCGCGGCCAGCAGCCAGCCCGGCGACACCTGGGGCCGCCGCTCAAGCCGCATGGGCTTGTCCTCCTGCCATGGCCAGGCCGATGCGCGCCAGGGTCCAGTGCTCGGTGGGTTCCGCGGGGGTCAGGCGGCCGTGGTGCATGACGGCGATGCGGTCGGCCAGCGCCAGGATCTCGTCCAGGTCCTCGCTGATCAGCAGTACGGCCGCGCCGGCGGCGCAGGCGTCGAGCAACTGCTGGTGCACGTAAGCCACGGCCCGCACGTCCAGGCCCCAGGTGGGCTGGTTGGCCAGCACCAGGGCGGGGGTCGCGCCGCCCAGGGCCCTGCCGAGGATCAGCTTTTGCATGTTGCCGCCGGACAACTGGCGGGTGACGGTGTCCAGGCCGCCGGCCTCGGTGCCGCGCACGTCGAAGCGCGTGACCAGGCTCTGCGCGTGCGCGCGGGCGGCAGCGCGGCGCACGAACCCGGCGCGGGCGAAGGCCGGCTCGGTGTAGCGCTCGAGCACTGCGTTCTCCCACAGCGCCAGATCGCCCACCACGCCCACGGCGTGGCGGTCTTCCGGGATGCGCGCCACGCCGGCCTGCACCACCGCGCGCGGGCTGCGCGGCAGGGAGGTGCCCTGCAGCAGCACCTGCCCGGCGTCCAGACTGCGTTGCCCGCACAGCACCTCGGCCAGCGCGGCCTGCCCGTTGCCGGCCACGCCGGCGATGGCCAGCACCTCGCCACGCTGCACGTCCAGGTTCACCCGGTCCAGCAGCGGCCAGGCGCCGTCGCCCCGGGCGGTGGCGTCGCGCAGCTCGCACACCACCGCCTGTGGGCCCCCAAGGTCCGGGCCATGCCCGGCGGCGGCCTCCGAAGGGGGGGCAGCCGAACTTGGGAGTGGACCAGCGTTCTCTTGTGAGCGCCCACTCTCAACGCCGTCCTCGCCCGGCTTTGATCTGACCCGCACCGGCTTGACCACACGCTGCCCCACCATCGCCTCGGCCAGTTGTGCGGGCGTGGCCCCTGCCGAGGGCATCTGGGCCACCAGGCGCCCGGCGCGCAGCACCGCCACCCGGTGCGACACGCGCAGCACCTCGTCGAGCTTGTGGCTGATGAAGATGACGCTCAGGCCCTGGGCCACCATCTGCGCCAGCGTGGCGAACAGCGACTCGCTCTCCTGCGGCGTCAGCACCGCCGTGGGCTCGTCCAGGATGAGGATGCGCGCACCGCGGTAGAGCGCTTTGAGAATCTCCACCCGCTGGCGCTCGCCCACGGAGAGTTCGCCGATGCGGGCGTCCGGGTTCACCTCCAGGCCGAAGTCAGCGGCCGCCTTCAGCAACCGGGTGCGGGCCTCGCCCCGGCGCGACACCGGCCGCCACAGCGGCTCGGTGCCCAGCATCACGTTGTCCAGCACGCTCAGGTTGTCGGCCAGGGTGAAGTGCTGGTGCACCATGCCGATGCCCGCGTCCAGCGCTGCCTTGGGCTGCCCGGGCGGCAAGGGTTGGCCGAAAACCTCAATCGAGCCCGCGTCCGCCACGTAGTGCCCGAACAGGATGGACACCAGCGTGCTCTTGCCCGCGCCGTTCTCCCCCAGCAGGGCCAGCACCTCGCCCTGGTCCAGAGTGAGCGAAATATCGTCATTGGCCACCAGCGCGCCAAAGCGCTTGGTGATGCCGCTCAGCCGCAGCACCTGCCGCACCAGATCGGGGCCGGCGCCTGCCGCGGGCGCTGCGTGCTGCATCACGCGAACTCAGGCGCCCAGTGCGGTGGCCAAGGCCCCGAAGTCCTCGGCCACCACGTCGAACTCGCCAGGCGTCCAGGGCTCCATCGCGCCGCCGGGCCCGCGCTCCAGCGGGCGTGGGACGTAGGCGGTCTTCAGGCCGCAGGCGGCTGCGGCGCGCAGGTCGCTCGGGTGGGCGGCCACCATCAGCACCTGCTCCGGCGGCAGGTCCAGCAGGCCCGCCGCCCCGAGATAGACCTCGGGGTCGGGCTTGTAATGACCGAACAACTCGGCCGAGAAGATCGTGTCCCAGGGCAGGCCGGCATGGCGCGCCATGTCCAGCAGCAGGCTGACGTTGCCGTTGGACAGCGTGCACACCGGAAAGCGCTTCTTCAGCTGCTGCAGCCCGGCCACGCTGTCCGGCCAGGGGGCCAGGCGGTGCCACACACGGTTGAGTTCGGCCACCTCGGCCTCGGGCGGTGCCAGGCCCCGCTCGGCCAGCAGGGCGTCCAGGATGCGCCGGTGCAGGGCGTCAATGTGCATCCAGGGCAGGCGGCCGTCACGCACCGCCTGCAAGGCTGGCACGTAGCCCGCCCGCCAGGCGTCGGCGAAGGCGGCCGGGTCCACCGGCCAGCCCAGCGCCCGCACCTCGGCCGCCACGGACGACCGCCAGTCGACCACGGTGCCGAAGACGTCGAAGACCAGGGCGCGGACCTGCACCGCTGCGCCAGATGCCGTCACCCTCAGTCCTGCCTCAGCCGGTCACTTGCCGGCCGGCTTGGCGGTGGGCTTGGGCTGGTTGTCGTCCACCTTCACGGTGAACTTGCCTTCGAGGATCTCCTTCTGGCGCTGCGCCACCTTGTCCTTGATGGCCTTGGGGATCTTGCTGTCGAAGGTGCCCAGGGGCGACAACTCGCTGCCCTTGAACTTCATCATCGAGTATTGGCCGTAGTCCTCGGCCTTGAACTTGCCTTCCTTGACCGTCTTGAGGGCGCGGTCGATGGTGGGCTCCATGTTCCACAGGGCCGAGGCCACCACGGTATCGGGGTAGTCCTTCTGGGTGTCGATCACGTTGCCGATGGCCAGCACCTTGCGCTCCTTGGCGGCGTCGCTCACACCGAAGCGCTCGGCGTACATCACGTCGGCGCCCTTGTCGATCATGGCGAAGGCCGCCTCCTTGGCCTTGGGCGGGTCGAACCAGCTGTTGATGAAGGTGACCATGAACTCCGCCTTCGGGTTGGTCTCCTTCGCCCCGGCCATGAAGGCGTTCATCAGGCGGTTGACTTCGGGGATGGGGAAGCCACCCACCATGCCGATCTTGTTGCTCTTGCTCATGCCGCCGGCGATCAGGCCGGTGAGGTAGGCCGGCTCCTGGATGTAGTTGTCGAAGACGCTGAAGTTGGGCGCCTGGGGCTTGCCCGACGAGCCCATGAGGAAGCTGACCTTGGGGTAGTCCTTGGCTACCTTGCGTGCGGCGGCTTCCACGGCGAAGCTCTCGCCCACGATCAAGGTGTTGCCCTTCTCGGCGTACTCGCGCATCACACGCTCGTAGTCGGCATTGGCCACCTTCTCGCTGAACACGTACTCGATCTCACCGCGCGCCACGGCGGCCTTCAGCGCCTTGTCGATGCGGCTGACCCATTGCTGCTCCACCGGCACGGTGTAGATGGCGGCCACCTTCATCTTGGCCTGGGCCAGGGCGGCGGAGCCGAAAGTGGCCAGGGACGCAGCGGCCACGGCTGCAAGGGTGAAACGACGGGAAATCGACATCGCAGGACCTCGTTGTTAGGGAAGTGGAGGGGTCAGGGGAGGGATCGGCGCGGCCGTCAAGCCACATGCATGGCGGCGGATAAGATCGCCGCGCATTTTGCGGCAGCCTTGCCGTCCGGTGACACAGCAAATTCCCTGCCATGACCACGCCTGCCCTGACCGCCCTGTCACCCCTGGACGGCCGCTACGCCGCCAAAGTCGCCGCGCTGCGCCCGCTGCTCAGCGAGTTCGGGCTCATGCACCGGCGCGTGCAGGTGGAGGTGGAGTGGTTCATCGCCCTGTCGGACGCGGGGCTCGCCGAGTTCCCGCCGCTGTCGGCCCCCAGCCGCACCGCCTTGCGCACCCTGGTGGCGCAGTTCGGCGAGGCGGACGCGCAGGCCATCAAGGACATTGAGCGCACCACCAACCACGACGTCAAAGCGGTGGAGTACTGGCTCAAGCGCCGCTTCGACGGCCACGCGGAACTGCTGGCGGCGCAGGAGTTCGTCCACTTCGCCTGCACCAGCGAGGACATCAACAACGTCAGCCACGCGCTGATGCTGCAGGCCGCGCGGGCCCAGGTGCTGCTGCCGGCGCTGGACGCCATCCAGCAGCGCATGACGGCCCTGGCGCATGACCTGGCCGCGTTGCCCATGCTCAGCCGCACCCACGGCCAGACCGCCAGCCCCACCACCGTGGGCAAGGAGATCGCGAACGTCGTGGCGCGCCTGAAGACGGCGCGCGAGCGCATCGCCACGGTGCCGCTGCCGGCGAAGATGAACGGCGCCGTGGGCAACTACAACGCCCACCTCTCGGCCTGGCCCGAGGTGGACTGGGAGGCCTTCAGCCGCGACGTGGTGGAGCGCGCGCTGGGCCTGCCGTTCAACGCTTACACCACGCAGATTGAGCCGCACGACGGCATGGCCGAGCTGTTCGACGCCATGGCGCGCTGCAACACCCTCCTCACCGATTGGGCGCGTGACGTCTGGGGCTACATCTCGCTGGGCTACTTCAAGCAGAAGACCCAGCCCGGCGAGGTCGGCTCGTCGACCATGCCGCACAAGGTCAACCCCATCGACTTCGAGAACGCCGAAGGCAACTACGGCCTGGCCAATGCGCTGCTGGCCCACATGAGCCACAAGCTGCCCATCAGCCGCTGGCAGCGCGACCTGACGGACTCCACCGTGCTGCGCAACATGGGTGTGGCCTTCGGCCACACCGCGCTGGCGCACGACAGCCTGCTGCGCGGCCTGGACAAGTTGCAGGTGGACCAAGCTCGCCTGGCGGCCGACCTGGACGGCGCCTGGGAGGTGCTGGCCGAGCCCATCCAGACGGTGATGCGGCGTTACGGCCTGCCCGAGCCCTACGAGCAGCTCAAGGTCTTCACCCGTGGCCAGCCGATGACGCGCGAGCTGATGCAAGGCTTCATCCAGGGCCTGGCCCTGCCGCAGGCGGAGAAGGCGCGCCTGCTGGCGCTGACGCCCGCCACCTACGTGGGCGCGGCTGAAGCCCTGGCAAGGCGGGTCTGAGCATGAGCGCGGCACCCACTTTCACCGAATCCCTGCTCGCCGCCGAGACCCGCCACCGCTCCATGCTCTGCGTGGGGCTGGACCCGGAGCCGGCGAAGTTCCCGGGCCCCTGGAAAGGCGACGCCGCGCGCATCTTAGAGTTCTGCGCCGCCATCGTGGACGCGACCCGGGACCTGGTGATCGCCTACAAGCCGCAGATCGCCTACTTTGCCGCGCACCGCGCGGAAGACCAGCTGGAGCGCTTGTGCGCGCACATCCGCGCCGTGGCGCCGGGCGTGCCGGTGATCCTGGACGCCAAGCGCGGCGACATCGGCGCCACGGGCGAACAGTACGCCCGCGAGGCCTTCGAGCGCTACCAGGCCGACGCCGTGACGCTGTCGCCCTACATGGGCTTCGACTCGGTGGAGCCCTTTTTGCGCCACGAAGGCAAGGGCGTGATCCTGCTGTGCCGCACCTCCAACCCGGGGGGTGACGATCTGCAGAACCTGAGTCTGGAGGGGGGCGAGCGCCTGTACGAGCGCGTGGCCCGGCTGGCCGCAGGGCCCTGGAACCGCAACGGCCAGATCGGCCTGGTGGTGGGGGCCACCTACCCGGCCGAGGTGGCGCGGGTGCGCGAACTCGCGCCCACGCTGCCCTTGCTGATCCCTGGGGTGGGCGCACAAGGCGGCGACGCCGCGGCTACGGTGCAGGCGGGCTGGCACGGCCGCGTGCGGCCTGACGGCGCGGGCCACGACACCACCGGCCCCATCATCGTCAACTCCTCCCGCGCCGTGCTGTACGCCAGCGCCGGGGCAGACTTCGCCCAGGCCGCCCGCCAGGTGGCGGACGCCACGCGCCAGCAACTGAACGCGGCCCTGCCCGGCCGCTGACCGGGCCGGGTGACCGCCTGCGCGCGGCGCCGCAGCTGCTGAAAGTGCACATGCGCCCAGGGATGCAACCGCGGACACCGCCGCGGTCGCACAGGCGGACGCGTCACCCCAGGCGCAACTCGGCGCGCACCGCGCCGGCGCGGTCGGCGCGGGCGCTGAGCCCGACCAGCGTGCCCTGCGGCGCCTGCACGACCCACTCGGCCACCGCCCGGTCGCCAGTGATCTGACGATCCGGCAGGAAGGCCTGCAGCGAGCTCTTGGGCGCATGCCCTTCCAGCTGTGTGCCCTCGCTGCGTTGGGCGCCGCTGAGCAGCCGCGCCGCTTCGGGCAGGTGGAGCTGGAACACCACGCCGCGCGCCGTCTTGCGCTCCAGCGCCCGCTTGGTCACGTAGCTGGGCAGGTAGCCGCTGTTGGCCACGGCAAAGCGCACGCGCCAGGTGTCGTCGCCCAGCGCCTGCACCTCGGTGCGCAGCACCTCCAGCTTGGGCAGCGCCAGGGCAATCTGCTGCAGCCACGCGGGAAAGCGCGCGGCCTCGCGCTCGCGCAGGTGCGCCGGCGGGTTGCGCCAGAAGTTCATCCGGTCCCAGCCGCCCAGCTCCACCGGCCCGAGCTGCGGGTGCTCGAAGGGGTACCAGTCCACGTGCGCCTGTCCAGCGCACTGCTCGTCGCTCCACTTCAGCAGCTTCTTGTCGTCTTCCACCGGGTGGTCGCGGTACCACTCGATCCACTGGTAGTCGGTGATGCCGGCTTCCTTGTTGGGCGCCCAGATCTCCACCGTCCAGAACAGGGCGCCCAGGTGCTCGTACACCCAGTCCTGCGTGCCGGTGATCACCTGCTTGGGGTGGTACTTGAACTCATGAAAGATGCTGATGGCCGGGTAGCCCGTGAGCTTGGCGCCGATGTCGCTGAAGCGCTTGTACTGCCACAGGTCCTCGGGCGTCATGTCGTCATCGCTTTGCGTGCCCATGGGCCGCAGGATCACGCCGCTGTGGGTGTGGAAGCTCACCGCCGCGCCGATGTTGGGGTGCTTCGTGATGAAGTCCACCATCGCCCGCACCTCGGGTTCGCTGGTGGGGTAGGGGCCGGCGCCGGGCTGCTCGAATTCCTGGCGCCAGTAGGCCGGGAAGTTGCGGTTCAGGTCCAGTCCTTCGCGGTCGGGGTTGACGCGGATCTTCACGCCGTCGAAGTTCTTCAGCGTGCCCTCGGGCATCACCCTGTAGTACTGCCCGCCGAACTCGCCGGGTTCGCGCGGCACCATCAGCCGCGGCTCGTCGGGGCAGGGCTTGTAGGTGCCGTGCGGGTCGGGCACGCGCATCATCAGCATGCGGCCGTCGCCGTCCACATCCTCCACCGTCAGGCCGTCCACCGGCTGCTCGTCCCAGGGGTAGGGCCGGGTGGAGGAGCGGATGTGGCGCGGCCGATCGGCCAGCGCCAGCTCCGCGCCGTCCGGGTTCAGACGCGGCACCAGGTAGACCACGCGCGTGTCCAGCAACTGGGTGACCTGCGCGTCCTGGCCGTAACCGCTGGCCAACTGGTGCAGCCAGTACAGGCAGGCGGTGCTGGCGGTCAGTTCGGCGGCGTGGATGTTGCCGTCCACCCAGAAGGCCGGCTTGTCGATGTCCGCGCCGGTGGCGCGGCGGGTGACAACCACCAGCCAGATGTCGCGGCCCTCATGGCTCTGGCCCAGGGGCCGCAGTTCGATCAGGTCGGGCAGGGCCTGGGCGTAGGCCTGCAGCAGGCGTGTGAGTTCATCGTGCTTGTAGAAGATGTCGAACCGGGGGGTGGGCAGTGCGGGCATGTTGGTGTGTGAAGTGGACGCGAGATTCTGCAGTCGCTTGATCCCCGTCAGAGCCGGGGACGTCGCACTTGCGCATCATCAGCGCAGGAGGTTCCCATACGATGTCCCACCATCTCACCACGGGTCAGCGGGCCTGGCTGCACACCGAGCTTGAACTTCGCCAGCAGCGGCTGGATGACCTGCTCAAGCGTCACCATGAGGGCGCCAGCCGGGTGGAGCATGCGCATGCCGTCCTGGCCGACGATGACGAGGTGACGCGCCACCACGCCATGGACCGGGAAGTCGATCTCGGTCTGACCGATCGCGACACGGTGGAGCTCGGTGCCGTCAGCCGGGCCCTGCTGAAGCTGCGCCAGGCCGGTTACGGACGTTGCGAGTCCTGCGGTGCCGACATTCCCTTCGATCGTCTCAAGGTGGAACCCGAAGCGGCGCGTTGCATGCCTTGCGAATCGGCCGCTGAGAGGCGCTGAGAGGCGCTGAGAGGCGCAACCACGCTCGCACCTGGCCGGCACCTGGCCCGCACCAGTCCCGCGCTGAGCCCACGCCCGGAGCCTGTTCAGAACACCGCGTGGTCCCCGCGCTCGGTGTCCGAGGTCACCGTATCGCCCGGCACCAGTGCCGCGTAGTGGTCGAACAGGGTCTGGCGTCCCCACGAGGGCGTGGCCTGCTCGTCGTAGCGCCCGGCGGCGGCGTCCCACACCAGCATGGACTCGGTGGCGTAGTAGCGACCGATGCGCGCCAACTCCGCCTTGGCCGCCAGCGCCGGCACCGCACGCCCGGCCAGGCCCAGGACGCCGATGATCGCGTCCATCAGCGCCACCGGCACCTGCTTGAAGCGGGGCTCGCGTCCGAGCAGCGCGAACAGGTGTTCGCCTTGCTGCCGTGGTGTGAGGGCCGGTCCCGGCCCGCCGATGGGCAGCACACGGCGGTGGCGGCTTTCGTCATCGACGCAGCCGGCCAGGTAGTCGCCCAGGTCGTCGTCGCTGATGGGTTTGCAGGCGGTGAGCCTGCCGTTGCCGAACACCACGAAGGGCTTGCCCTGCCGCACCCTCTCCACCTGCCCGGACAGGGACTTGAAGAAGGCCGTGGGCCGCACGATGGAGTGGTTCACCGCGGAGTCGATCAGCACCTTCTCGAAGGCGAGCTTGGCCTGCTGGAACGCGAGCAGCGGCTTTTGCACGCAGATCGCCGACAACAGCACGACCTGCGTCACGCCGCTGCGCTGCGCCAAGTCCAGGGCCTGCACATGGGCCTGGTGATCGATGGCCCAGGCGTCGCCAGGCGCGCCGGTGCGCGAGGCCAGGCAGGACATCAGCACATCGAAGCGTTCGCCAGCGAAGCCGTCGCGCGCCAGCGAAGACGGATTCGTCACTTCGCCGAAGCGCAACTCGGCGCCGGGCAGCCGGCGCGCCAGTTCCTGCGGCCCCAGCGCCCCGCCCACGCCGGCCCGCGGCCGCACAAAGCACACCACCTCGTGGCCGCGCGCCACCAGCGCCCGCACCGTGGCCTGGCCGATGGTGCCGCTGGCGCCCAGCATGAAGATGCGGCGGGTCATCGGGAGTCCGTCAGTGGCCGGGTCACAGGCTGAAGTCGTAGTCGATGGTCAGCGGTGCGTGGTCGGAGAAGCGCTGCGCCAGGTGGATGTGCTGCTGGCGCGCCGTGGCGGCGATGGCGGGCGTGGCCAGGTGGTAGTCCAGCCGCCAGCCCACGTTCTTGGCCCAGGCCTGGCCGCGGTTGCTCCACCAGGTGTATTGGTCGGGGTGCGGGTTGAGGGTGCGAAAGACATCCACCAGTCCGCCTTCGCTCAGCAATCGGTCCATCCAGGCGCGCTCTTCGGGCAGGAAGCCGGAGTTCTTCTGGTTGCCTTTCCAGTTCTTCAGGTCGATGGCCTTGTGCGCGATGTTGACGTCACCCACCAGGATGAACTCGCGCCGGGCCTTCAGCGCCATCAGCTGCGGGTGCAGCAGATCCAGAAAGCGGAACTTGGCGGCCTGGCGCTCCTCTCCGCTGGAGCCGCTGGGGAAGTAGCAGCTCACCACGCTGAAGGCTCGGCCGGGGCGGTCGAAGCGCAGTTCCACCCAGCGCCCCTCGGCGTCGAACTCGCTGTCCCCCAGGCCGGCCACCACCTCGCTGGGTTCATGCCGGGTGTACAGGCCCACACCCGAGTAGCCCTTCTTCTGTGCGAAGTGGAAGTGCCCGGCCATGCCGGCCACCTGGTCGAACCGGCCCGCCACGTCTGGGGCCTGCGCCTTGACCTCTTGCACCCCCATACAATCCGCCCCGCTGGCTTGAGCCCATTCGACGAAGCCTTTGCTGGCTGCGGATCGAATCCCGTTCAGATTGAGCGTGACGAGCCGAAATCCCACCGGTAACCCCTCATGAGTGTGACAACCCCGGATCCCCTGGCCCAGGCGTTTGTCCGATTCTCGGTGGAAGCGGGAGTGCTGCGCTTCGGCGAGTTCAAGACCAAGGCCGGGCGGCTGTCACCCTACTTCTTCAACGCCGGACTGTTCGATGACGGCGCCAAGCTCGGCCGGCTGGCGGAGTTCTACGCCCGGCGCCTCGTGGCCAGCGGCGTGGAGTTCGACATGCTCTTCGGCCCGGCCTACAAGGGCATCACCCTGGCCGCGGCCGTGGCCATCGAACTGGCGCGCCTGGGCCGCAACGTGCCCTACGCCTACAACCGCAAGGAAGCGAAGGACCACGGTGAAGGCGGCACGCTGGTGGGCGCCCCGGTGCGCGGCCGCGTGTTGATCATCGACGATGTCATCAGCGCGGGCACCTCGGTGCGTGAGTCCGTGGCCCTGATCACCGCCGCCGGCGGCCAGCCCTGCGGCGTGGCCATCGCGCTGGACCGGCAGGAAATGGCCACCGAGAACGGCGCTGACGCCCCCTGGTCGGCCGTGCAGCTCGTGCGCCGGCATTTCGGCATCGAGGTGGTATCGGTTGCCACCCTGGCCGATTTGCTTCAGTATCTGGCCACGAACGAAGATCCGCAGCTTCAGCGTTGTGCGGCGCCTGTGCAGGCCTACCGCCAGCGTTACGGTTGTTGAGGCAGGGTGAGCCATTTGAAAAGAGTCAGGCAGGGCGGGGTGCAAGGAGCCAGTGTGGTGGTGCTGCAGGTGTGGGCGCTGGCCGCGTGGGCCCAGTCGGCACCGCCGCCTTCCCCGGCAGAGATCTACGTCTGCACCGATGACCAGGGCCGCCGCATCACGGCCGACCGCTCCATCCGCGAGTGCATCGACCGCCCGCAGCGCGTACTCAACTCCGACGGCTCGCTGCGCGCCGTCAAGCCGCCTTCACCCACACCCGAAGAGCGCGCCGCCCGCGAGGCGCGGGAGCGCAAGCAGGCCGAGGAAGCCGCCGCCCGTGCCGAGGTGGTCCGCCGGGACCGTTTCCTGATGTCGCGCTATCGCAACGAGGATGCCCACCGCGAGGCCCGGGAATCAGCGCTGGACCCCGTGCGGCTGACCATGGACCTGACCGAATCGCGCCTGAGCCAGCTCAAGCGTGAGCGCCGCACGCTGGAGGAAGAGGCCCGCGCACCCAAGAATCGCGAGCAGGCGGCTGCCCTGAAGCAGCAGCTCGATGCCAACGACGCGGCCGCCGCGGCCCAGCGCGAGAACACGCAGAGCCAGAAGGTCGAACTCGACCGCATCAACCGCCTCTACGACATCGAACTCGAGCGTCTGAAGCGCCTGTGGGCGGGCCAGCCGCCCGGCTCGATGGGGCCCATCGAGAACGCCACTTCGGATGTGGCTGCCCGCACCGCTGCGGACCGCACTGCCGCACCCAGGAAGTGACAGCGCCGTTCGGCGCCAGCACTCTTTCACAAGCGCTCAGCCCAGCTTCTTGCGCAGCAGTTCCCCGGCCTGGGCGGGGTTGGCCTTGCCCTTGCTAGCCTTCATCACCT
This sequence comes from Rubrivivax sp., assembly GCA_021300575.1. Taxonomy (GTDB): domain Bacteria; phylum Pseudomonadota; class Gammaproteobacteria; order Burkholderiales; family Burkholderiaceae_C; genus Rubrivivax. Next base: position 23,834 of record JAJTDM010000067.1, on the reverse strand, counting down.
GCCCCACCAGCGCGTTGAAGGCCTTGTCCTTGCCGGCGCGGAACTCCGCCACCGACTTCTCGTTGGCCGCCAGCACCTCTTCGACGATGGCCTCCAGCGCGCCGCTGTCGTTCATCTGCTTCAGGCCCCTGGCCTCGATCAGCGCGTCGACATCGGCTGATTCACCGGCCCACAGGGCGTCAAACACCTGGCGCGCGCCGTTGTTCGACACCGTGCCGTCCACCACCCGGTGGATCAGCCGTGCCAGCGTGGCTGGCGCCACCGGCGCTTGCTCGATGCTGCCGCCCTGCGCGTTCAGCCGCTTGGAGATCTCACCCATCACCCAGTTCGCCACGAGCTTGGCCTGCCCGCAGTCGTCGCGCGCGGCTTCGTAGTAGCGGGCGGTGGCCAGGCTCTGCGTCATCATGGCCGCGTCGTAGGCCGGCAGGCCGTCGCGCTCGACGAAGCGCTGCGCCATGGCGCCGGGCAGCTCCGGCATCTGCCCGCGCACCCGCTCCACCCACTCGGGCGCGATCACCAGCGGCGGCAGGTCGGGGTCGGGGAAGTAGCGGTAGTCGTGCGCGTCTTCCTTGGTGCGCATCGCCCGCGTCTCGCCTGTGTCAGGGTTGAACAGCACGGTGGCCTGCTCGATCGGCAGGCCGTCCTCGATGCGGTCGATCTGCCACTGCACCTCGAAGTCCACGGCCTGCTGCAGGAAGCGGAACGAGTTGAGGTTCTTGATCTCGCGCCGCGTGCCGAAGGGCTGGCCCGGTCGGCGCACCGAGACGTTGGCGTCGCAGCGAAAGCTCCCCTCCTGCATGTTGCCGTCGCAGATGCCCAGCCACATCACCAAGGTGTGCAGGGCCTTGGCGTATTCCACCGCCTCGACGGATGAGCGCATGTCGGGCTCGGAGACGATCTCCAGCAGCGGCGTGCCGGCGCGGTTGAGGTCGATCCCGGTCATGCCGTGATAGTCCTCGTGCAGGCTCTTGCCTGCGTCTTCCTCCAGGTGGGCACGCGTCAGGCGCACGCTGCGCGCCTGGCCGTCGAGCAGGAAGTCGATGCGCCCGCCTTGCACCACGGGAATCTCGTACTGGCTGATCTGGTAGCCCTTGGGCAGGTCGGGGTAGAAATAGTTCTTGCGCGCGAAGATGGACAGCGGCGCCACCGTGGCCTGCACTGCCAGGCCGAAGCGGATGGCACGCTCCACCGCGCCGCGGTTCATCACCGGCAGGGTGCCGGGCAAGGCCAGGTCCACGGCGCAGGCCTGGGTGTTGGCCGCAGCACCGAAGCGGGTGCTGGCGCCGCTGAAGATCTTGCTCTGGGTGGACAGCTGGGCGTGCGTCTCGAGGCCGATGACGACCTCCCAGCCTCGAACGAGAGGGGCTGCGGTGGCGGGGCTCATGCGTGGCCTCCGGCTTGAAGGGCACTTGCGACTGCGGACTGCGGTGGCCGCGCCCTGTGGTGGTCCGTCGCATGCTGGAAGGCATGGGCGGCCTGGAGCAGGGCGCCTTCCTCGAAGTAGTTGCCGATCAGTTGCAGCCCCACCGGCAGGCCCAGATCGCCCAGGCCCACGGGCAGGCTCATGCAGGGCAGCCCCGCCAAACTGGCCGGCAGGGTGAAGATGTCGGCCAGATAGTCGGCCAGCGGGTCCTTGTCCGCCTGGCCCAGCGTCCACGCCACGGTGGGCGCCACGGGCCCGGCGATGAGGTCGCACTGCCGGAAACAAGCCTGGAAGTCGTCGGCGATCATGCGGCGCAGCTTCTGCGCCTGCAGGTAGTAGGCGTCGTAGTAGCCGTGGCTGAGCACATAGGTGCCGATCATGATGCGGCGCTTGACCTCAGGCCCGAAGCCCTCGGCGCGGGTCTTCTTGTACATCTCCAGCAAGTCAGCGTACTGCGCGGCGCGGTGGCCGAACTTCACGCCGTCGAAGCGGCTCAGGTTCGAGCTGGCCTCGGCCGAGGCGACGATGTAGTAGGCCGGGATGGCCAGCTCAGTGTCCGGCAGTTTCACTGCCACGACCTCGGCCCCGAGGGCCTCGAACACCTTCCGGGCCTCGTCAATCCGCGTTGGAATCCCGCGATCCACCCCGTGTGCCGGCACGTTCAGCGGTGAGCCTTCCTCCATCCCGCGCAACTTTTCCAGGTTCCAGTCTTCGCCACTGACGAAGCCGATGCGCAGCCCCTTCAGCGGCTTGCCCGGCTCGGCCCCCGGCCGCGGTGCGAGCATCTGCGCATGAAAGTCCTGCGGCGGCCTTTGCGCGCTGGTCGAGTCGCGCTCGTCGAAGCCGCTCATGGCCGACAGCAGCAGCGCGCAGTCCTCGGCCGTGCGGGCCATCGGGCCGGCCTGGTCCAGGCTGGAGGCGAAAGCGATCATGCCGTAGCGTGAGCAGGTGCCGTAGGTCGGCTTGATGCCCGTCAGGCCGCAGAACGCCGCGGGTTGGCGGATGGAGCCCCCGGTGTCGGTGCCCGTGGCGGCGGGCACCAGGCGCGCGGCCACCGCCGCGGCGGAGCCGCCCGAAGAGCCGCCGGGCACGCGGGTCAGGTCCCAGGGGTTGCGCGCGGGGCCGAAGGCGGAGTTCTCGTTGGCCGAGCCCATGGCGAACTCGTCGCAGTTGAGCTTGCCCAGCGTCACCATGCCCGCTCCGGGCAGCCGGCCGTCGCGCGAGCCGGGGCCCAGGCGCGCCACCACGCTGGCGTCGAAGGGGCTCTGGTAGCCGGCCAGCATCTTCGAGCCGGCGGTCGAGTGCAATGCGCTGCGCTCGAAATCGGTGACGAAGATGTCCTTGTGCGCCACGGGCACGCCGGTCAGCGGCCCGGCCTGCCCGGCGTGGCGCAGGGCGTCGGCGCGCCGGGCTTCGGCCAAGGCCACGTCCTCGGGAGTGATGGCCAGGAACGCTCCGAACCGGTCGCGCTCGGCCAGCCCCGCCAGCAATTCGCGCGTGATGTCCTCGCTGGAGAAAGTGCCCGCAGCCAAGCCACGGCTCAGTTGGGCCACGCCCATGTCACGGATGCTTGCAGATGTTGCACTCATTCGATCACCTTGGGCACGAGGAACAGGCCGTCCTGCACCGCCGGGGCGCTGCGCTGGTTGCGCTCGCGCTCGTCGGCTTCCGTCACCGCGTCTTCTCGCAGGCGCAGTGTGACGTCCTGCACCGCCGACAAAGGCGTGTACAGGGGCTCCACACCGCTGGTGTTGACGGCACTCATGGCTTCGACGATGCGGAAGAAGCCGTTGAGCTGGCCGAGCAGGGTGGCCTGCTCGGCCTCGGGGAGTTCAAGGCGCGCCAGATGCGCGATGCGCTGGACGTCCTGGGGTGTGAGGGCCATGTGGTGACAAGCGGTGTCTGGGGGCCGGAAAAGGCGCGGAAATTCAGCCCCCGCAAGCCCTTGGAAAAGGGGTTTGCACGAGGGGCTGCGGTATTATCCGCCCTCGCCTGAAACGGCCCCTCCATGCCCCGCCGAAAGGCCCGATGAGGCGATCCACGCGCCCGACTCCGCTGGATGTGCACGCCTGACCCCGCCTGACCCCCCGAGCGGCCCCGCCGCGACACCCGCCCCGATCATGTTCGCCTTCCTGCGCAGTCACTTCTCCACCGATCTCGCCATCGATCTCGGCACCGCCAACACGCTCATCTACGTTCGCGGCAAGGGCATCGTGCTGGACGAGCCCTCGGTCGTCTCCATCCGCCACGAAGGCGGGCCCAACGGCAAGAAGACCATCCAGGCGGTGGGCCACGAAGCCAAGGCCATGCTCGGCAAGGTGCCCGGCAACATCGAGGCCATCCGCCCGATGAAGGACGGTGTGATCGCCGACTTCACCGTCACCGAGCAGATGCTCAAGCAGTTCATCAGGATGGTCCACCCGCGATCGATGATGAAGGCCAGTCCGCGCATCATCATCTGCGTGCCCTGCGGCTCCACCCAGGTAGAGCGCCGGGCCATCCGCGAATCGGCCCTGGGCGCCGGCGCCTCCGAGGTCTACCTGATCGAGGAGCCGATGGCCGCGGCCATCGGCGCCGGCCTGCCCGTGAGCGAGGCCTCGGGCTCGATGGTGGTGGACATCGGCGGCGGCACCACCGAGGTGGGCGTCATCAGCCTGGGCGGCATGGTCTACAAGGGCAGCGTGCGCGTGGGCGGCGACAAGTTCGACGAGGCCATCATCAACTACATCCGCCGCAACTACGGCATGTTGATCGGCGAGCCCACGGCCGAGGCCATCAAGAAGAACATCGGCAGCGCCTTCCCCGGCAGCGAGGTCAAGGAGATGGAGGTCAAGGGCCGCAACCTGGCCGAAGGCGTGCCGCGCAGCTTCACCATCTCGTCCAACGAGATCCTGGAAGCCCTGACGGATCCGCTGAACCAGATCGTCTCCAGCGTGAAGAACGCCCTGGAGCAGACCCCGCCGGAGCTGGGCGCTGACATCGCCGACCGCGGCATGATGCTCACCGGTGGCGGCGCGCTGCTGCGCGACCTGGACCGCCTGCTGTCCGAGGAGACGGGCTTGCCGGTGCTGGTGGCCGAAGACCCGCTGACCTGCGTGGTGCGTGGCTGCGGCATGGCGCTGGAACGCATGGAGCGCCCTGACGAAGCTGGGCCTGTTCTCTGCCCTGGCCGTGCTGCTGATGGTGGCGGATGCCCGCTGGCGCGTGGTGGACCCGCTGCGTGCCACCTTGTCCACCGCCTTGCTGCCCGTGCAGCGGGCGCTGGCCGTGCCAGTGGAGGCCTGGGAGGGCGGGGGTGACTACCTGCAGGGGCTGCGCCAGGCGCTGCAGGCCGAGGCGGCTGCGCGCGCCGCCCTGGCGAGCCAGTCGGTGCAGGCCCAGCGCGCCGAGCAGTTGCAGGCCGAGAACCGGCAACTGCGCGCACTGCTCGATCTGCGGCCCACCCTGAGCGTGAAGTCCACGGCGGCGGAAATCCTCTACGAGGCGGCGGACCCCTATTCCCGCAAGGTCTTCATCGACCGCGGCGCTACGCATGGCGTGGTGCGCGGCGCGCCCGTGGTCAACGACGCTGGCGTGCTGGGGCAGGTGACGCGCCTTTACCCGCTCACGGCGGAGGTGACGCTGCTGACCGACCGCGACGCCGCCATCCCGGTGATCAACAACCGCACGCAGCAGCGCAGCGCGGCTTTCGGGGGTGCGGGCGGCGGCGCCAACCCCGGCATGGAGCTGCGCTTCATGGCGGGCAACGCCGATGTGCAGCCGGGCGATGCCCTGAGCACCAGCGGGCTGGACGGTGTGTACCCGCCGGGCCTGGCCGTGGCCCGCATCACGGGCGTGGAGCGCCGGGCCGATTCCGGTTTCGCCCGCATCTCGCTGGCTCCGGCGGCGCTGCCTGACGGGGTGCGACATGTGCTGGTGCTGGAGCCGAGCGGCCTGCAGATGCCCCCCCGGCCGCAGGAGCCGGGCGCGGCGAACGCTCGCGGTCCGAAGGGCCTTGACGCACCGAAGTCCAGCAAGGCAGCCGCCCCGGGGGCTTCCCGATGATCATGCCGCGCGGCGCCGACCAGCTGCTGCTGCCGGTCAACCCCTTGTTCATCGCGCTGTCGCTGGCGGTGGCGTTGGCCTTCAACCTGTTGCCCCTGAGCCGGCACCCGGCAGCGCCGGACCTGCTGGCCGTGGTGCTGGTGTTCTGGAACGTGCACCAGCCCCGCCGGGTGAGCGTGGGGCTGTCCTTCCTGTTCGGGCTGCTGATGGATGTGCACGAGGCCGCGTTGCTGGGCCAGCACGCCCTGGCCTACACGCTGCTGAGTTACGCCGCCATCACGGTGCACCGCCGCCTGGCCTGGTTCGGCCTGGCCGAGCAGACGCTGCAGGTGCTGCCCTTGTTCGTGATGGCCACCCTGGTGTCGCTGGGCGTGCGCATGGCCGTGGGCGGGATGTTCCCGGGCTGGACGCTGATCTTCTCCCCCTTGCTGGACGCCTTGCTGTGGCCGCTGGCCACCTGGTGCCTGCTGGCGCCGCAGCGCCGTCCGCCTGACCCGGACAAGCACCGGCCGCTGTAGGAGTTGCTGCGACGCCATGGCCGAGATCCGCAACCTCGAGCGCGACCTGCACCACTTCCGCGGGCGGCTCATCGCCGCCGGCGCGTTCGTGCTGCTGTGCTTTGCGCTGCTGGGCGCTCGGCTGGTGTGGCTGCAGGTGTTTCGCCATGACGAGCTGACGCTGCAGGCCGAAGCCAACCGCATCGCCGTCGTGCCCGTGGTGCCCAACCGCGGGCTCATCGTGGACCGCAACGGCGTGGTGCTGGCGTCCAATTACTCCGCCTACACGCTGGAGGTGGCGCCGCGCCGCAACGCCGACCTGGAGGCGCTGATCGAAGAGCTGTCCCAGGTGGTGGAGATCACGGCGCGCGACCGGCGCCGGTTCAAGCGGCTGCAGGAGGAGATGAAGGGCGCGGAGTCGTTGCCCATCCGCACCAAGCTGAGTGATGCCGAGGTGGCGCGTTTCATGGCCCAGCGCTTCCGCTTTCCGGGGGTGGAGATCAAGGCCCGCCTGTTCCGCCACTACCCGCTGGGCGAGACCGGCAGCCACCTGCTGGGCTACATTGGCCGCATCAACCAGGCTGAAAAGGCGGCCATGGACGACTGGCCCGACGAGCGCGTGGCCAACTACCGCGGCACCGAGTACATCGGCAAGCTGGGCCTGGAGCAGCGCTACGAGGCCGAACTGCACGGCACCACCGGCTTCGAGGAGGTGGAGACGAGCGCGGGCGGCCGCGCGGTGCGACGCCTCAAGAGCCACGCGCCCACGCCTGGCGACCGGCTCACGCTGTCAGTGGACATCCGCCTGCAGGCGCTGGTGGAGGACATGTTCGGCAGCCGGCGCGGCGCGCTGGTGGCGCTGGACCCGCGCAGCGGCGAGGTGCTGGCCTTCGTCAGCAAGCCCACCTTCGACCCCAACCTGTTCGTCGACGGCATTGACGTCGACAGCTGGCGCGAGCTCAACGAGTCCATCGACAAGCCGCTGCTGAACCGGGCCCTGCGCGGCACCTACCCGCCGGGCTCGACGTTCAAGCCCTTCATGGCCATGGCCGCGCTGACCTCGGGCAAGCGCAGCGCCAGCCAGATCGTGCAGGACGGCGGCACCTTCCAGTTCGGCAACCACGTCTTTCGCAGCCATGGCGACAAGGGGCTGGGGCCGGTGGACCTGCACCGCTCCATCGTCAAGTCCAGCAACGTCTACTACTACTCCCTGGCCAACGAGATGGGTGTGGACCTGATGCACGAACTGCTGTCGCCCTACGGCTTCGGCCAGCGCACCGGCATCGACCTGGAGAACGAGGTGACGGGCGTGCTGCCGTCCACCGCCTGGAAGCGGCACTACTACAAGCGCCCGGAGCAGCAGCGCTGGTATGCCGGCGAAACCATTTCGCTGGGCATCGGCCAGGGCTACAACAACTTCACCATGCTGCAGCTGGCCAACGCCACGGCCACGCTGGTCAGCGGCGGCCATCGCTTCCAGCCCCGGCTGGTGCGCGAGGTGGAGGACCCCGTCACCCGCGAGCGCCGCACGGTGCCGCGCGAGGCGCTGGAGCCCCTGTCCCTGAAGCCCGAGCATGTGGAGGCCGTTCGCAAGGCGCTGTACGGGGTGACGGTGGAGGGCACCTCCACTCGGGTGTTTGCCGGTGCGCCGTACACCAGCGGCGGCAAGACCGGCACGGCCCAGGCCGTGGGCATCCGGCAGAACGAGAAGTACAACGCCGCCAAGCTGGAAGAGCACAAGCGCGACCATTCGCTCTACATCGCCGCCGCCCCCATCGACGCGCCCACCGTGGTGCTGGCGGTGGTGGTGGAGAACGCCGGCTTCGGCGCCGAGGCCGCCGCGCCCATCGCGCGCCGCGTCTTCGACTACCTGCTGCTGGGCCAGTACCCCAGCGAGGAAGACCTGGCCGCCACGCGGGAGGGCCGCTCGGCCGCACCGATGGGCACGCCCCGGCGGGCGGCCGACCTGCCCTTGCCGGGATCTGCAGCGGTCGGGGGATCGAACGGGGGCCCGGCGCCATGAACGCCGTCGTCCAGCGCCCCCCGCTGTGGAAGCGGCTGCAGCCCGTGGTCAGCGGGTTTGACGGGCCGCTGGCGCTGGCCATCGCCCTCCTGGCCGCCATCGGCCTGGTCACCATGTACTCGGCCGGCTTCGACCACGGCACACGCTTCGTCGACCATGGCCGCAACATGCTCATCGCCCTGGCGGTGATGTTCGTCGTGGCCCAGGTGCCGCCCCAGCGCCTGATGGCCCTGGCCGTGCCGTTGTACGCGGTGGGCGTGGCGCTGCTGGTGGCCACGGCGCTGTTCGGCATCACCAAGAAAGGGGCCACCCGCTGGCTCAACGTGGGCTGGCTCAACGTGGGCATGGTGATCCAGCCCAGCGAGATCCTGAAGATCGCCACGCCCATGGTGCTGGCCTGGTGGTTCCAGCGGCGCGAGGGGCAACTGCGGGTGCCGGACTTCCTGGTGGCGGGCGCGCTGCTGATGGTGCCGGTGCTGCTGGTGATGAAGCAGCCTGACCTGGGCACCTCGCTGCTGATCCTGGCGGCCGGGTTCTACGTGATCTTCTTCGCGGGCCTGAGCTGGCGCCTGATCGTGCCGTTTCTGGTGGCGGGCCTGGTGGGCATTGCAGCCCTGGTGTGGAGCGAGCCGATGATCTGTGCGGAAGGCGTGCGCTGGCCCGTGCTGCACGAGTACCAGCAGAACCGGGTGTGCACCCTGCTGGACCCGACCAAGGACCCCCTGGGCAAGGGCTTCCACATCATCCAGGGCATGATCGCCATCGGCTCCGGGGGCCTGACGGGCAAGGGCTTCATGCAGGGCACGCAGACCCACCTGGAATTCATCCCCGAGCGCACCACCGACTTCATCTTCGCCGCCCTGTGCGAGGAGTTCGGCCTGGCGGGCGTGCTGGTGCTGATGGCGGGCTTCGGCTTCCTGATCCTGCGTGGCCTGACCATCGCGGCCGAGGCGCCCACGGTTTTCTCACGCCTTCTGGCCGGCTCCATCACGCTGAGCCTGTTCACCTACGCCTTCGTGAACATGGGCATGGTCAGTGGCATCCTGCCGGTGGTGGGCGTGCCCTTGCCGTTCATCAGCTACGGCGGCACCGCCATGGTGACGCTCGGTCTGGGCCTGGGCATCCTGATGTCGGTGGCACGCAGCCGCCGCCTGATGCCCAGTTGAGGCGGCGTCTTCGCAGCAGCCGTCCTGCGGCGGCTGCTCAGGCCGCGTCCTGATCCGTGCGCCGCAGCGGGAAGCGCACGGTGAACAACGCCCCCTGACCCTGGCCGGGGAGGGCGGGCCGGGGGTGCGCCGCCCCCACCGAAATCTCGGCCTCGTGTCCCTTGACGATTTCCTGCACGATGGCCAGCCCGAGCCCGGTGCCGTCCACGCCCGTGCCCAGGGCGCGGTAGAAGGGCTGGAAGATCAGGTCCCGCTCGGCCTCCGCGATGCCCGGGCCGGAATCCTCCACCTGCAATACCAGCACCTGGCCGAAGGGGTCGGGCAGCACCCGGGCCGTGACGGTGCCGCCCGCAGGCGTGTACTGCAGCGCGTTGTCCAGCAGGTTGCGCACCAGTTCGCCCAGCAGCACGGGCTGGCCTTCCAGCACCGTGGACGGTCCGGGGTCGGCACCCTCGTAGCCGATGTCGATGCCCTTGTCCTGCGCCTTGGTGAACAGGTCCCGCATGGCCTCCTGCACCACCTCCGCCACGTCCACCGGCTGGGTGCGCAGGGCCTGCTGCTGGTCCTCCGCGCGCGCCATGGCCAGCAACTGGTTGACCGAGTGAGCCGCCCGCTGGCTGGACAGCGAGATCTGGTGCAGCGCCGCCTTCAGCGCCTGCGGGTCGCGCTGGCCGGCGTCGATCTCGCGCCCCGCCAGCTCGGCCTGCATGCGCAGCCCCGCCAGCGGCGTCTTGAGCTGGTGCGCAGCGTCGGCCAGGAAGTGCTTCTGCATCGACAGAGACTGGTCCAGGCGCTGCAGCAGATCGTTGATGGACGCCACCAGGGGCGCGACCTCTTCGGGGGCTTCACGGCCGTCGATGGGGCTCAGGTCGCCACTCTCGCGCTGGCGGATGCGCTGCTGCAGTTCGTTCAGCGGGCGTATGCCCTTGGCCAGCGCCAGCCACACCAGCAGCACGGCCAGCGGCAGGATGACGAACTGCGGCAGGATGACGCCCTTGATGATCTCGGTGGTCAGGCGCGAACGCTTGCCCAGCGTCTCGGCGTACTGCAGCAGCACGCCGCGCTCTTCTTGCGTGCCGGGGATGGGCAGCACCAGCGCGGCCACACGCACGGGTTCGTCCTGCATCTGATCGTCTCGGTAGGCGACCTCGCCCGGCTCGGGCAGCGGGCCCTCGGGCACCGGCAGGTCCCGGTCGCCCGCGATGAACTCGCCGCGCGCGCCCAGCACCTGGAAGTAGACCTTGTCGGTGTCGTCAAGCCGCAGCAGATCCAGGGCGCGCGCGGCCTGCACCGACACCATGGGCAGATCGTTGGCGTTACGGCCCGGGATGATCTGCACCTGCCTGGCCAGCAGGCGGGCCGACTCCCCCAGATCGCGGTCGTAGGGCCGGTTGGCGATCTCCTGCGCCACGATGCCCGTCAGGCCCAGGCTCATGGGCCACAGCAGCAGCAGCGGCGCGAGCATCCAGTCCAGGATCTCGCCGAAGAGCGAGCGTTGCTCTTTCCGGCTTGCCATGACGGTGCCGCCGTTCCTGCTCAGGTTACGGACGCGGCAGGCTTGCAGCCGCCCGGGCGATGCAGGCTCACCCGGGAATCTTCTCCAGGCAGTAGCCCAGCCCACGCACGGTAGCAATGCGCACGGGCCCCTGCTCGATCTTCTTGCGCAGGCGGTGGATGTAGACCTCGATGGCGTTGGTGGAGACTTCCTCGCCCCACTCGCACAGGCGCTCGACGAGCTGGTCCTTGCTGACCAGACGGCCGGCGCGCTGCAGCAGCACCTCCAGCAGGCTCAGCTCGCGGGCCGAGAGCTCGATCATCTTGTCGTCGAAGTAGACCACCCGCCCGGTGGCATCGAAGCTCAGGGGGCCGTGCTTGATCAGCGCCGAGGCCGTGCCCAGGCCGCGGCGGGTCAGCGCCCGCACGCGTGCCTCGAGTTCCTGCAGCGAGAAGGGCTTGGCCATGTAGTCGTCGGCGCCCAAGTCCAGGCCGCGCACGCGCTGGTCCACGCTGTCGGCGGCCGTGAGGATGAGCACCGGGCAGGTGTTGCCACGTGCGCGCATGCGCTTGAGCACGTCCAGGCCGTTCATCTTCGGCAGGCCCAGGTCCAGGATGAGCAGATCGAATTCGTGGGACGCCAGCGCCGCGTCGGCCTCGGTGCCGCTGGCCACCTGGTCCACGGCATAGCCGGCGGCGCGCAGCGAGCGCAGCAGGCCGTCAGCCAGCACCTGGTCATCCTCGGCGATCAGAATCCGCATGGCTCGTCTCCTCAAGGCGCCGTTCGGCTTCTGATGGCCACCACGGCTGTTGACATCCGGGTGCGGTGCGGCAGGCCGTGCGGCCTGTGTTTCCCGGATTGCGTATCCCGGGTTGCGTTTCCCGGATTGCGTTTCCTGGCGACATTCTCTCGCCTGCAGGGGCGGACCAAAAGGCGTTTTCATCATCGTTTTCCTCAAGTCCGCAGCCCCGGCGGCGGGCGCAGGCCCCGGGCCCTCCCCCCAAGCGGGTCACCCCGAGGAGGGGGTGGTGGGCCGCCAAAACCACTGTACAGACATCCAGTTTCTGCGATACTGATTCCATTCGCAGGCCCCTGGCCAGCACCCGCCCCGCCACCCCAAGACACCCCCGAAAGACCAAGGAGCTCGCAATGGACGCACCCGTGAAGGCACTCAACACCGAAAAGGCCAAGGCCCTGCAGGCCGCCCTGGCGCAGATCGAGAAGCAGTTCGGCAAGGGCACCATCATGCGCCTGGGCGATGGCGAGGCCATCGCGGACATTCAGGTCGTCTCCACCGGCTCGCTGGGTCTGGACATCGCACTCGGCGTGGGCGGTCTGCCCCGCGGCCGCGTGATCGAGATCTACGGCCCGGAGTCCTCGGGCAAGACCACGCTGACGCTGCAGGTCATCTCCGAGATGCAGAAGCAGGCCGGCACCTGCGCCTTCATCGACGCCGAGCACGCCCTGGACGTGCAGTACGCCCAGAAACTGGGCGTCAACCTGCAGGAGCTGCTCATCTCCCAGCCCGACACCGGCGAGCAGGCGCTGGAGATCGTCGATGCCCTCGTGCGCTCCGGCTCGGTGGACCTCATCGTCATCGACTCCGTGGCCGCCCTCACGCCCAAGGCCGAACTGGAAGGCGAGATGGGGGATTCCCTGCCCGGCCTGCAGGCCCGCCTGATGAGCCAGGCGCTGCGCAAGCTCACCGCCACCATCAAGAAGACCAACTGCATGGTCATCTTCATCAACCAGATCCGCATGAAGATCGGTGTGATGTTCGGCAGCCCCGAAACCACCACGGGCGGCAACGCGCTGAAGTTCTACGCCTCGGTGCGCCTGGACATCCGGCGCACCGGCAGCATCAAGAAGGGCGAGGAAGTCATCGGCAGCGAGACCAAGGTCAAGGTCGTGAAGAACAAGGTCAGCCCGCCCTTCAAGACGGCGGAGTTCGACATCCTGTACGGTGAAGGCATCAGCCGCGAGGGCGAGATCATCGACATGGGCGTCAACGCCCGGGTGCTTGAGAAGTCCGGCGCCTGGTACGCCTACAACGGCGAGAAGATCGGCCAGGGCAAGGACAACGCACGCGAGTTCCTGCGCGAGAACCCCGAGCTGGCGGTGGAGGTGGAGAACAAGGTCCGCGCCGCCATGGGCATTCCGCTGCTGCCCGCAGGCGAGGCGGCCTGAGGCTGACGCCGCCGTGCCCGCGCCGCGTCCGCCCGCATCGCTGCGCCAACGCGCCCTGATGTGGCTGGCCCAGCGCGAGCACTCTCGCAAGGAGTTGCATGACAAGTTGCTGCGTTGGGTACGCGCTCTGGAAACCGCGCGCGGCTTGGCGCCACCAGACGCTGCGTCCAAGCCCAACGCCCAAGGGCCTGGAGCGCCAGACGCCCGGCAGATTCCCGAGCTGCTGGACGAACTGGAAGCCGCCGGCCATCTGTCGGACGCCCGCCTGATCGAATCGCGCATCCACGTGCGTGCGGCACGTTTCGGCAACCTGCGCATCGAGCGTGAACTCCAGCAGTTGGGCGTGGCGGCCGATGAGCCGGCCCGCGCCGCCCTGCGCGACAGCGAACTGCAGCGCGCGCAGGCTGTCTGGGCGCGCAAGTTCGGCCAGTTGCCCGCCAGTGCGGCAGAGCGCGGGCGGCAAATACGGTTCCTGGCGGCACGCGGCTTCAGTGCCGACACCGTCCGTGCCGTGCTCCGTGGCGCGGGGTGTGCAGAGGCTGAAGTGGAGGCCGACGGCGGCGACCAGCCCCTTCCAGCCCTTTGAGCGCGCTCAGGGCGCTCAGGGTGATGAGGGCGCTCAGGGCCCTTAGCGCGATTAGCGCGCTTGACGGATCACCGCCCCGGGGTAGGCCCAGAAGGCCAGCATCTTTGCTGCAGTGCAGCATGCTACATTGGCAGGCTGTCCACCCGGGTTGCCATGCCGATTCCGCCCCCTTCGCCGCAGCGCCTGCTCAAGCACCGGCGCACCCTCACCGTGGAGGTGTATGGCCGCGAGGATGGCCTGTGGGAGGTGGATGCGCTGCTCATCGACGTCAAGACGCGTGACGCGAAGATGGTTGACGGCGTGCGCCCGGCCGGCACCCCCATCCACCAGCTGCTGCTGCGCCTGGTGATCAACAGCCGCCTGGATATCCTGCAGGCCGGCTCCTCGTCGGACTGGGTGCCCTACCCCGGCCACTGCGGCGAACATGGCGACGCCTATGCCGGCCTGGCAGGGCTCAACCTGGCCCGCGGCTTCCGCAAGGCCGTGCTGGAGCGTTTGTCGGGCGTGCGCGGCTGCACCCACCTGACGGAGCTGGCCCAGGTGCTGCCTACCGCGGTGATTCAAGGGCTGGTGGGCGAGGCCATCAATACCCGGGGTGACCGCCCGGGCGACGCCCAGCCCTTCCAGTTGGACCGCTGCCATGCCCTGCGCACCGAAGGCGAGGTGGTACGCCTGCATTACCCGCGTTGGCACCGTCAGCCCGGTGCCAACAACAGCGCTGACAATGCCGCTGCAGCGTCGGCGCAAGCTGTGCCCTGACTTTTCATCCCTAAGAGCAAGTGCGAGGAGGCCCATGAAGATCCACGAATACCAAGGCAAGGAAGTGCTGCGCCAGGCCGGTGTGCCGGTGCCGCGCGGCATTCCGGCCTTCACGGTGCAGGAAGCCGTCGAGGCGGCACAGAAGCTTGGCGGCAGCGTCTGGGTCGTCAAGGCCCAGATCCACGCCGGCGGACGCGGCAAGGGCGGGGGCGTCAAGCTCGCCCGCTCCATCGATGAGGTCAAGACGCTGGCCGGGCAGATCCTGGGCATGCAGCTCAAGACGCACCAGACCGGCCCCGAGGGCCAGAAGGTGCGCCGCCTGCTCATCGAAGAGGGGGCCGACATCAAGAAGGAGTACTACGTCGCCGCGCTGACCGACCGCGCCACGCAGAAGGTAGCCGTCATGGCCAGCTCCGAGGGCGGCATGGACATCGAGGAAGTGGCCCACCACACGCCCGAGAAGATCATCAAGGTCTTCGTGGACCCGCTTGCAGGCATGACCGACGCGCAGGCCCAGCAACTGGCCGACGGCATCGGCGTGCCCGCAGCCAGCCAGGCCCAGGCCAAGGACGTGCTCGGCAAGCTCTACGCCTGCTACATGGCCACCGACGCCAGCCTGGCAGAGATCAACCCGCTGATCCTGGAAGGCAACGGCAACATCAAGGCGCTGGACGCGAAGTTCAACTTCGACTCCAACGCCCTGTTCCGTCACCCCGAGATCGTGGCCTACCGCGATCTGGACGAGGAAGACCCGGCGGAAGTGGAGGCCAGCAAGTTCGACCTTTCCTACATCAGCCTGGACGGCAACATCGGCTGCCTGGTCAACGGCGCCGGCCTGGCCATGGCCACCATGGACACCATCAAGCTGTTTGGCGGCGAGCCGGCCAATTTCCTGGACGTGGGCGGCGGTGCCACCGCCGAGAAGGTCACCGAGGCCTTCAAGATCATGCTGGCCAACCCCAAGGTCAAGGGCATCCTGGTCAACATCTTCGGCGGCATCATGCGCTGCGACACCATCGCCGAGGGCGTGATGGCCGCCTGCAAGGCCGTCAACCTGACGGTGCCGCTGGTGGTGCGCATGAAGGGCACGAACGAGGAGATCGGCAAGAAGATGCTGGCCGAGTCCGGCCTGCCCATCATCAGCGCCGACACCATGGCCGACGCCGCGACCAAGATTGTCGCGGCCGTGAAATAAGCGTCCGAGGGAACACCAGCATGAGCATCCTGATCAACAAGGACACACGGGTCATCACCCAGGGCATCACCGGCAAGACCGGGCAGTTCCACACCCGCATGTGCCGGGACTACGCCAACGGCCGCAACTGCTTCGTCGCTGGCGTCAACCCCAAGAAGGCAGGTGAGGACTTCGAGGGCATCCCCATCTACGCCAGCGTCAAGGAAGCCGCCGCCGCCACCGGCGCCACCGTCAGCGTGATCTACGTGCCGCCCGCGGGGGCCGCCGCGGCCATCTGGGAGGCGGTGGAAGCCGACCTGGACCTGGCGGTGTGCATCACCGAAGGCATTCCCATCAAGGACATGCTGGAAGTGCGCAACAGGATGTTGGCCAAGGAAGCCGCCGGCGGCAAGCGCACGCTGCTGCTGGGCCCCAACTGCCCGGGCACCATCACGCCCGAGGAAATCAAGATCGGCATCATGCCCGGCCACATCCACCGCAAGGGGCGCATCGGCGTGGTCAGCCGCTCGGGCACGCTGACCTATGAGGCCGTGGCGCAGCTCACCGAGATCGGCCTGGGCCAGTCCAGTGCCGTGGGCATCGGGGGCGACCCGATCAACGGCTTGAAGCACATCGACGTGATGCGCATGTTCAACGACGACCCCGAGACGGATGCCGTCATCATGATCGGTGAGATCGGCGGGCCTGACGAAGCCGAGGCTGCGCGCTGGTGCAAGGCGAACATGAACAAGCCGGTGGTCGGCTTCATCGCCGGCGTCACCGCACCTCCCGGCAAGCGCATGGGCCACGCCGGCGCGTTGATCTCCGGCGGTGCCGACACCGCTGACGCCAAGTTGGCCATCATGGAAGAGTGCGGCTTCAAGGTCACGCGCAACCCGTCGGAAATGGCCAAGCTGCTCAAGGCCATGCTCTGATCACGGCTGGCTGAGGGCCGGACCCCGGGTAGCCCGCCCGGTGCCTGAGAGCCGCCCCACACGGGGCGGCTCACGTTTTGGGGCGCTGGATGCTGCGAAGCTGGTTCCCAGGGCCATGCTTCACGGCGCCCAGATGCCCCGAGGACGAGAGGGGCTTTCATACCCGGCCCTTACACTGCCGCCCGCCAAAAACCTGGAGCCCGCTATGGATATGTTCATGACCCCCGAATTCTGGATTGCCGTGGGCCAGATCATCATGATCGACATCCTGCTGGGCGGTGACAACGCGGTGGTCATCGCGCTGGCCTGCCGCAAGCTGCCCCCCAAGCAACGGGCGCAAGGCATCATGTGGGGCACGGCCGGGGCCATCTTGCTGCGCGTGATCCTGATCTTCTTCGCGTTGCAACTGCTGGCCATTCCGTTCCTCAAACTGGTGGGTGCCGTGCTGCTGGTGTGGATCGGCGTCAAGCTGCTGCTGCCCGAGGACGGCGAAGGCCATGGCGACATTGCCGCCAGCGACAAGCTCTGGGCGGCGGTGAAGACCGTGATCGTGGCCGACCTGGTGATGAGCGTGGACAACGTCATCGCCATCGCCGGCGCGGCCGAGTCCGCCGGCGGCGACCACACCATGCCGCTGGTGATCTTCGGCCTGGTGGTCAGCATCCCCATCATCGTGTGGGGCAGCCAGCTCGTCATCAAGCTGATGGACCGCTTCCCGATGGTCATCACGGTCGGGGGCATGCTGTTGGGCTGGATTGCCGGCACCATGTCGGTGACCGACCCGGCCGTCCTGGGGTGGATGCCGCTGGAAGCCCCCGAGGCCGGCGCCGCGAACGCCAGGCCTGAAGTCATGGCGGCGGTGCGTTATGCCGCGGGCATTGCAGGGGCCCTGCTCGTGTTGGCCATCGGCAAGATGCTGGCGCGCCGGGTGCCCCCGCGCTCGCCGGCCTGAAGCCCCGCGCGGCCGCGGTGGCGTCTCCCGGTCATATCTCACGGCTACAGCCCGCAGGGCGCGCTGCAGCCTGCTGAAACAGCGGCACAATCCGGCCGCGTGACACTTCCGCTACCTAGCAGCCCTTGGACGCTTGCGGCCCTGCCATGACCCTGGAATTCGCCAGTGCCCTGGACGTGGGCCGCGCGCGGACCAACAACGAGGATTCGGTCGCCCTGGACGCTGGCGCGCAGGTCGCCGTGCTGGCTGACGGCATGGGCGGCTACAACGCCGGCGAGGTGGCCTCAGGCATGGCCACCTCCCTCGTGTGTTCGTCTCTGGTGCAGTGGTTGGGCGCCCACACCGCGCACACCGCGCGCGAACTCGCCCAGGCCATGGGCCGCTGCGTGGGGCACGCCAACCGCGCCATATTCGACGCCTCCAACGGCAACCCGCATTACAGCGGCATGGGCACCACCCTGGTGATGGTGGCCGTGGCCGGCGGCCACCTGGTGGTGGGCCATGTGGGCGATTCCCGGGTCTACCGCCTGCGCGGCGGGCAGTTGCAGCGCCTCACGCGGGACCATTCCCTGCTGCAGGAGCAACTGGACGCCGGCCTCATCACCCCCGCGCAGGCCGCCCGCTCCACCAACCGCAACCTGGTCACCCGCGCCCTGGGCGTGGAAGCCGAGGTGACGCTGGAGGCACGTGACCACAGCCTGCTACAGGACGACGTATTGCTGCTGTGCTCTGACGGCCTGACCGACATGGTCGACGACGAAGGCATCTGCGATCTGCTGTGCCACACTCACGCCTCGCTGCAGGATGCCTGCCAGGCGCTGGTGGGCGCAGCCAATGCAGCGGGTGGAAGGGATAACATTTCCGTGGTGCTGGTGCGCGCTGGAGGCGAGGCTGCTGCGCACGGCAAGAGGTAGGCTGAATGAACAAACTGGTGATTTCGCTGGATGGCGTGGTGGTGCGGGAGGCCACGCTCTCCAAGGAAAAGACGACCCTGGGCCGCCGGCCCTACAACGACCTCGTGATCGACAACCTGGCGGTCAGCGGTGAGCACGCCCTGTTCCATCTGCTGGGATCCGAGGTCTACATCGAGGACTTGAAGAGCACCAACGGCACCTACGTCAATGGCGCGGCCATCAAGCGGCACCGCCTGGCGCATGACGATGTCATCGAGGTGGGCAAGTACAAGATCAAGTTCCTGGGCGAGGGCCAAGCCCCTGCGCCCCAGGAAGACGAGGAAGAGAAGGACTGGGCCGGCTTCGTCACCGTGCCCGGCTCTGACCTGGGGCTGTTCAGCGCCCCCACTCCGCTGCAGACGCACGCCAGCATCCGCGTGCTCAACGGCGCCGCTGCGGGCCGCGAAGTGCAACTGACCAAGGACCGTACCACGCTAGGCAC
The DNA here is from genome assembly GCA_021300575.1 of Rubrivivax sp. Lineage (GTDB taxonomy): Bacteria > Pseudomonadota > Gammaproteobacteria > Burkholderiales > Burkholderiaceae_C > Rubrivivax. The sequence continues at coordinate 5,198 of JAJTDM010000067.1, read as the reverse complement.
ACCGGGCGTGCAGGTGGCGGCCATCGATAAGCGAGGCGGCAGCTTCGTGCTCACCCATGTGGAGGGCGCGCAGCGGCCGACCGTCAATGGCGCGCCCGTGGCGGGTGACGGCCTGTCCCTGCGCAACGGTGATGTCATCGAACTGGCGGGCACCCGCATGCAGTTCAGCAACACCTGATCGGCCAGGCGGGGCGGCGTCATGGCGGTGTCTGGAACTTCGGCCCACACCGCAGACCTGACGGTGCGGGTGCTGGGCTGCTCGGGCTCGATCGCCGAGGGCTGCCGTACCAGTTCGTTCCTGGTGGACGACACGGTGCTGTTCGACGCCGGCACAGGCGTGGGGGATCTGCCCCACGAAGACATCGCCCGCATCGACCATGTCTTTCTCACCCACAGCCACCTGGACCACGTGCTGGCGGTGGGGCTGCTGGCAGACACCGGCCTGCGCCTGCGCATGGCTGCGCGGCGCCCGCCCGTGCGGGTGTATGCCCTGCGCGAGACCTTGAAGGCGCTGCGCGAGCACATCTTCAACGGCGTGATTTGGCCGGATTTCACCGTCATCCCCAGTGCCGCGCAGCCCGCCCTGGCCTTCGTGGAGGTGAAGCTGGGCCAGTGCCTGGAGGTGGCCGGGCGCCACATCGAGGTGCTGCCTGCCGTCCACACCGTGCCGGCGGTGGGCTACGCCGTCAGCGCCGGTGCGGGCCAGCCCGCCTGGGTCTACACCGGCGACACTGGCCCCAACCCGGCGCTCTGGCAGCGCCTGGCGCAGATGAAGGTGCACACCCTGGTGATCGAAACCGCCTTCGGCGACGACGAACAGGCCCTGGCCCAGATCAGCCAGCACCTGTGCCCGTCTATGCTGGAGACCGAACTGAAGTCACTCCCGGAAGGGGAAGGCGCCGAGGTCCTCATCACCCACATCAAGCCCGGCGAGCTGGACGCCGTGATGCGCGAGATCGGCGCGCATGACAGCCAGCATCGCATCCGGGCGCTGGTGGCGGGGGAGTGCTTGACGATCAAGCCACAAGCCCAAAGCGTGTAGCGCATAGCTCACCCATGCCGCTTCCGCGAACGCCCCAGGAACTGGCCTTTCACGTCGACCGGCATGGGGTACTGGCTGTCCCCGCAGTGTTCTGGGTTGGGCTGTTGATCCTGTCGCGCCAGTGGGTGCTGCTCTTGCTGGTCGGACTGTCTTCCCGAAGGGATGGCGGGCAGTCTGCTGCGCTGGTGGCGGGTGCTTCCGTGCCGTGGCTGGCGCTGGCCGGCCAGACGCTGGCTTTGCTGGTGGCTGCCGCAGCGTTTTGCCGCATGCCCACTGGCGGGCGCTGGGCGCGATGGGTATGGCGGCATGCCCCCAAACTTTTGCTGGGCGTGGCCCTGCTCAACGCGCTGGCGCTGCTGCCCCTGCTCGGGCGGTGGCAAAGCTTTGCGCTGTGGCCCGATCTCTTCCTGGCGAGTTGCAGCCTGTTGGACGCGGCGGTGGTGGCCGCTGTCTTCACGGCGCCCTACTATCGGCAGATGTTCCAGGAGTTTCCCGCGCCCGCCCAACCTGGGCGGTGATCCGTCGTACGCGGCCCCGTCGCTCAGACCCCCATTCCAAATCGCCGCGCCGGCAGCATCCAGATGATCCGCATCTTCATCGGCTTTGATCCCCGAGAAACGGTCGCCTGGCATGTCCTGTGTCACAGCATCCTGGCCCGAAGCTCGCGCCCGGTGTCCTTCGTCCCCTTGGCGCTGGAGCACCTGCGCGAATGTTTCTGGCGCGAACGTGACCCGCTGCAAAGCACCGATTTCAGCTTCACCCGCTTCCTGGTGCCGCACCTCAGCGGCTTTGAGGGGTGGAGCCTGTTCATGGACTGCGACATGCTGGTGAGGGCAGATATCGCCGAACTGTGGGATATGCGCGATGAGCGTTACGCTGTCATGTGCGTCAAGCACGACCACAAGCCGCAGGAGACCGTCAAATTCCTGGGTGCGCCACAAACAGCCTACGGCAAGAAGAACTGGAGCAGCGTCATGCTGTTCAATAACGCCCGCTGCCAATCTCTGAGCCCTGGCTACGTCAACACCGCCAGCGGCCTGGAACTGCACCAGTTCAAGTGGGTGGGGAGCGATGACGCCATCGGCGAGTTGCCCAAGACCTGGAACCATTTGGTCGGCCACGACGCCCTCGACCCGGGCGCGAAGAACGTGCACTACACGGTGGGTGGGCCCTATTTCAAAGAGTACCAAGCATGCGAGCATGCCGATGAGTGGCATGCGCAGCGTGTGGCACTTCTTCGGGCTGATCAGCGCCACGGTTGAGAGTTGCGATGCAGGCAGAAGCAGGCCGTCAACTCACGATCCACTGGGTGGTGCAAGGCGTTGCTGGCTCAGACGCGAAGGGCTACACGTCTGATCTGGCCACCAACCGTTATCGGGCCATCATCCCCGCGCGGGAACTGCGGTCGCGTGGCCATCAGGTGCACTTCATCTCCGCCCACGACTGGCAATGGGACATTGCCAACCCACCGGATGTCGTGGTGCTTGGCAAGTTGTTGATATCCCAGGATTCGAGTGAATTTCTCAGGCTGAGCCAGCGTGTGCTTGCGCAGGCGAACCGTGCGTTGGCGCAGGGGGTGGCGGTTATCGCTGACTTCAATGATGAACACTTCGACCACCCGGTGCTCGGTCATCACTGGCGCTCGGCAGCAGCGCTGGCCACCTTGTGTACGGCCGGTTCCAACAGCATGGCCAGTGCCGTCGCCCGCCATGCCCGTGGCCCCGTGGTTGTGGTGGGGGACCCGATTGCTTCGCCCGCGTGTGAGCCACGGGTCTTTCGCCGTGTGTCGGGGGTGTCACGGTTGTTGTCCCGCCTCCTCCCCACTTTCGGCCCGCCCAGACTCAAGCTGGTCTGGTATGGTCACCCCAGCAACTGGCCCGCCATGGAGCATTGGGCGCGCGATCTTGAGGCCTTGTCCAAGGAACAGCCCTTCTTGCTTTGGGTGGTGACCGAGTCATCTCACAAGATCCAGGCCTGGGTAGACGCGTTCAACCGCAAGAACGCACCTGCCGCGTTGGCTGAGTGGGTGCAATGGGATGAAGAAACCCAATGGAGTTACGTGCGCGATGCCGACGCTGTGCTCCTGCCCTCCGACCCTGCCGACCCCAGGCTTGCGGTCAAGAGCAGCAATCGGCTGACCGACGCCCTGAATGCTGGCCGCTACGTGGTGGCATCGGCGGTGCCGTCCTACCGACCGTTCGACGCCTATTGTTCTTTGACCGATGAGCCTGTGAAGGCGCTGCAATGGATGATCCACAACCCGGAGGCTGCTCTTGGGAAGATTGTGGGAGGAAAACAGCTTGCACGGGAGCTTGCATCAGGCGAAGCAGTGGCCCAGAAATGGGCGCAAGTTGCAGTCCAAGCTAACAAAACTGCTGGTGATCAAACGGCTGGCCAGCCTTTGCGAATTGCGGGCGATCATCTGCGGCCTGCCGGACCAGAACCTCACCTAATGACGATTGAAGACAAGAATCCGCCCATTACTGAAGGCGTCACAACCCATGGCCTAGGGCTGCAGCCGAAATACTCTGACACGTTACCGCCGATGCCGCCTACGCTCCTGGACTTGCACATTGGCAAGGCGGGAAAGGTTTCGGACAAGTGGGAGGCGTACTTCCATGCCTACGAGCGCCTGTTCAGTCCTTTGCGCGATCAGGCAGTGAACCTGCTCGAAATTGGCGTGCAAAACGGGGGGTCCCTTGAGGTCTGGGCACAATACTTTACGAACGCAGCGCAAATCATCGGATGCGATGTCGATCCCAAGTGTGCCGACTTGCAATACGTCGATCCACGCATAGAGATCGTCATCGGTGACGCAACAACCAAGCGCACTCGTATGCAGGTAATGGATATTTGCGATTCGTTCGATATCATCATTGATGATGGCTCGCACCTTTCAAGCGATATCGTGAGTGCTTTCCTGAGCTACTTTCCCCTGCTCAAGCCTGGTGGTTTATATGTAGTCGAGGACACACACGCGTTATATCGGCCCGTGCCTGGGGGCGGCGTGTTGTCGGGGACTTCGGCCCAGCAGTTTTTCAAGCTGTGCGCTGAGCTCATAAACCTTGAACATTGGGAAGGGCAGTTGCCGACCGAAACCTTGATGTCGACATTCATTCCTCGTCGTGACGAATTTCCTACCTGGCTAAAGCAGGGTGATATCGAGAGTGTCGAGTTTCGTAACTCGATGGTTTCTATTCGAAAGGCTGTAAGGGGAGCAGCGCTAGGGCGCCGCATCATTGCAGGCGCAGAGGCGCTTGTTCATCCTGCCGTCTTGCGGCACCAAGCTTCATCGCTACGCCGTGCCGTTGGCATCGAGACCGGGCAGTTTGCTCCACGCGTGTCGACGAGCAGCGAGCCAGATGACCATGGCGCGGTGGCTAGGTTGCAAGCAAGAGCTGCCGCACGCTTGAACCTTGGTTGCGGCGACAAGATCTTGCCCGGATACATCAATGTGGACGTGGCGGCATCGCGGTCCGGCAGCCAACCCGATGTGATATGCGACCTTCGTGACCTCTCAGTTTTGGGCGCAGATTATGCCGACGAGGTACTGGCCGTCCACGTGGTTGAGCACTTTTGGCGCTGGGAGGTTGAAGACATCCTGCGGGGCTGGGTGCGAGTGCTCAAACCAGGCGGTCGGATGATCCTGGAGTGCCCAAATCTCATCAGTGCCTGCGAGGAATTCCTGAAGGATCCGGTTTCCCGCTGCCGGCCCTCGCAAGACGGACAGCGAACCATGTGGGTGTTCTACGGCGACCCGTCTTGGCAGGACCCTTTGATGGTCCATCGCTGGGCCTATACGCCTGACAGTCTGTCGGAGTTGCTAGAAGCCGTAGGGCTGGTTGACATTCGCCAAGAGCCGGCGCAATTCAAACTGCGAGAGCCGCGCGATATGCGCGTTACGGGGCGGAAAGCAGCGGACCATGAGGAATAGGGAGTGTTGTAGTGGGCGACCGTAACCAGTATATTTTTCTGTCGCGCCATGTCCCATCAGTTGACCTGATTAGAAACGTGCTTCAGCATGCCCGCCTCTGATCACTTTTCTTGATTAGAAACCTGCTTCAGCAGGCTCGTCCAGTGAGCCACTGAGACCGTAACCTGAGCTCTCCTGACGAAGGAGAGTCCTGATGTCCAGCCACCAGATCCAGTTTCAGTA
>JAJTDM010000025.1 GCA_021300575.1 Rubrivivax sp. | reverse complement strand
GGGGCGAGGGGGTGAAGAGGGGTAGCGGGTGCTGAGCCGTGGAATCCTACACTTGGCCGGCTTGGCCTGGCGGACGTTCCGGGCCCGGGAGTTCTGATGCACACAGCGCCGTCCGCAGGCACCGCCGGCCTTGCAAGCACCGCCGGCCTGCGGGTGGGCGGCTCCGCGGCCTGGACGGCCCTGCTGGCCCTGGCCTGGCTGGCCGGCACGGCACTGCAGATGCAGCAGGCCACGCTGCCGTCCGACCCGCAGGCCTGGGCGGGTCTGGCGGGCGCGGCCCTCGCGTCAGGGGTTGGTGCCTGGGGCCTGAGGGCCTGGGGGGCTGGGCGGCGCGCGCCCAGGCTTCCTTCCCGCCTGCTCCCGGCTTTCCTGGCGGGTCTGACTCTGCTGGGCGTCTTAGGCCTGGGCTGGTTCCATGCGGACCTGCGCGCCCAGGCCCGGCTGCAGCAGGCGCTGGCCCCGGAACTGGAGGGCCAGGACCTGGTGGTCACCGGCACGGTGGCGGAGTTGCCGCGCGTGAGCGCCGTGGGGGTGCGCTTCGTGTTCGAGGTGGAGGCAGCAGAGTGGCTGGACAAACGTCCGGGTTCTGCCAACGCCGCCCGCCCTGTGAACGTGCCGCAGCGCGTGTCCCTGGGCTGGTTTCAGGGCTGGGACGTCGACACCGTCCTGAGCCGACCATCGACGCCCTTGGTGGCGGGTGACCGCTGGCGCCTGCCCGTGCGCCTCAAGCGTCCTCACGGGGCGGTGAATCCGCACGGCTTCGACCTGGAGCGCTGGCTGTTCGAGCAGGACCTGCGGGCCACCGGCCACGTGCGTCCGGGTGCGCAGCGCCTGGCGGTGGCCGCAGCCCACCCGCTGGAGCGGCTGCGCCAGCACTGGCGCGACGCGATCCTGCTGCGCGTGGCTGACCCGGCGGCCGCCGGTGTGCTGGCCGCGCTGGCGGTGGGGGATCAGGCAGCCATTGACGGCGAGGGCTGGGAGTTGTTCCGCACCACGGGGGTGGCGCACCTCATGAGCATCAGCGGACTCCACGTCACCATGTGGGCCTGGCTGGCAGCGGCGGGCGTCGGTTGGGCCTGGCGCCGCAGCCCGTGGCTGATGCTGTGGATGCCGGCGCAGACGGCGGCCCTGGTGGGCGGGTTGGTGCTGGCCGCGGCCTACGCCGCCGTGGCCGGCTGGGGTGTGCCGGCGCAGCGCACCGTGCTGATGCTGGCTGTGGTGGTCGCGCTGCGCCTGGCCGGGCGCCATTGGCCAGGGCCGCTGGTGCTCTTGGCCTCGGCGGTGGCCGTGACGCTCATGGATCCCTGGGCGGTGGGCCAGCCCGGCTTCTGGCTCTCGTTCTTCGCCGTGGCGATGTTGATGGCGTCCGACCCGGCGTATCGGCCGCCGCCCCGTGGCCTGGCTGCGGGGGAGGCCAGCGCCGCGACCTTCGGTACACCCGCGCAGAGGCAGAGCTGGAGCTCGACCGTGCGGGCTGCCTGGAGCGCGCACCTCGCCCCCCTGCTGCGCACCCAGGCCATCGCCACTGCCGGCCTCACGCCGCTGACGCTGGTGTTCTTCCAGCAGGTGTCGATCGTGGGATTCCTCGCGAACCTGGTGGCGATTCCACTGGTCACGCTGTTGATCACCCCGCTGGCCCTGGCCGGCTTGATCCTCCCCCCGCTGTGGACCGTGGCGGCCTGGGGCGTGCAAGGCCTGACGGCGCTGCTGCAGGGCATGGCCGCCTGGCCGCTGGCGATGTGGAACGCTGCTGCCGCGCCGCCTTGGGCGGTGGCCGCCGGCCTGCTGGGCGGCGCGTTGCTGGTGATGCCGCTGCCCTGGCGGCTGCGCGTGCTGGGCCTGCCGCTGGTGCTGCCCTTGCTGTTGCCGCAAGTGGACCGGCCGCCGCCGGGGCGGTTCGAGACGGTGGTGGTGGACGTGGGGCAGGGCACGGCGGTGCTGGTGCGCACGGCTGGACACCTGCTGCTGTACGACGCCGGACCGCAGTACACCCCCGAGGCCGATGCCGGTCAGCGCGTGCTGCTGCCGCTGTTGCGTGCACGGGGCGAGCGCGCCGTGGACCTGCTGGTGCTGAGCCACCGCGACCTGGATCACGTGGGCGGTGCGGCCTCGCTGATGAAGGCGCTGCCCGTGCGCCAGCTCAGCAGTTCGCTGGAGACCTTTCACCCCTTGCGCGCCATGCTGCCGGACCACCAGCGCTGCGATGCCGGACAGCGCTGGGACTGGGACGGCGTGCGCTTCGAGATGCTGCACCCCCTGTCGGCTGAGCATCCACCGCCAGGCCTCTTGCCCGCGCGGCCCAACGCGCTGAGTTGCGTGCTGCGGGTGAGCGACGCCGAGGGCCGCAGCCTGCTGCTGACGGGCGACATCGAAGCGGCACAGGAGGCCGCGCTGGTGGCCCGTGCCGCGGCAGGGCCGGACCCGGCGCTCCAGAGCCCTGTGCTGAACTCCGAGGTGCTGCTGGTGCCTCACCATGGCAGCCGCACCTCGTCCACCCCCGCCTTCCTGGAGGCTGTGGCCCCGCGCGTGGCGCTGGTGCAGGCGGCCTACCGCAGCCGCTTCGGCCACCCCGCGCCCGACGTGGTGGCGCGCTACGAGGCCAGAGGCATCGAGGTGCTGCGCACCGACCGCTGCGGCGCGTGGAGCTGGCGCTCTGACCAGGCCGATGGGCGCTGCGCACGCGCCGAGCGGCCACGCTACTGGATGACACGTCCCTGAGGGTGCCGGTCCCCACTGGCCCGGACCTTGCATCCCCGACACTGCACGCCTTCAGCGTCCCGGAGCAATACCCTTGTCCATCCACGTCGCCCTGCACCACGTCACCCACTACCGCTACGACCGCCTGGTGAATCTGGGCCCGCAGGTGGTGCGCCTGCGCCCGGCCCCGCACTGCCGCACCCCCATCCTCAGCTACAGCCTGCGCATCGAGCCGGCCGGGCACTTCATCAACTGGCAGCAGGACCCGTTCGCCAACCACCTGGCGCGCCTGGTGTTCCCGGAGAAGACGCGCGAATTCAAGGTGACGGTGGACCTGGTGGCCGAGATGGCGGTCTACAACCCTTTCGATTTCTTCCTGGAGCCACAGGCAGAGCAGGTGCCCTTTGCCTACAGCCCCGAAACGGCGCAGGACCTGGTGCCCTACCTGGCGCGCGGCCCGCTGACACCGCGGTTCAAGGCCTTTGTCGACAGCATCCCGCGCGAGAAGACGCGCACCATCGATTTCCTGGTGGGCCTGAACCAGCGTTTGCAGCGCGAGATCTCCTACCTCATCCGACTGGAGCCTGGGGTGCAGACCCCCGAGGTGACGCTTGAGAATGGCTCGGGCTCCTGCCGCGACACCGGCTGGCTGCTGGTGCAGACGCTGCGCCACCTGGGGCTGGCCGCGCGCTTCGTCTCGGGTTACCTGATCCAGCTCAAGCCCGACGTGAAGTCGCTGGACGGCCCCTCGGGCACCGAGGTGGACTTCACCGACCTGCACGCCTGGTGCGAGGTCTACCTGCCCGGGGCCGGCTGGGTGGGCCTGGACCCCACCTCGGGCCTGATGGCCGGTGAAGGCCACATTCCCGTGGCCTGCACGCCAGAGCCCTCGGGCGCGGCGCCGGTCAGCGGTGCGGTGGACGAGTGCGAGGTGGAGTTCTCGCACCAGATGGAGATCGCGCGCATCTACGAATCCCCGCGTGTCACCAAGCCCTACACCGAGGCGCAATGGGCCGACATCCAGCGCCTGGGCGATGCCGTGGACGCGCGGTTGCACTCGGGCGACGTGCGCCTGACCATGGGTGGCGAGCCCACCTTCGTCTCGGTGGACGACCGTGACGGCGCGGAATGGAACACCGACGCCCTGGGCCCCACCAAACGCGGCCTGGCCAACGAACTGACGCACCGCCTGCTGGCGCGCTACGGGGCGGGCGGTTTCCTGCATTTCGGCCAGGGCAAGTGGTACCCGGGCGAACAACTGCCGCGCTGGGCGCTGTCCATCTGCTGGCGTGCCGACGGCCAGCCCTGCTGGGCCGACCCCACGCTGTTTGCCGACGAGCGCCAGACCCACCGCTACACCGGCGCTGACGCCCACGCCTTCATGGCCGCACTCACCCGCCTCCTGGGGCTGGACGATGACCTGGTGCAGCCGGCTTACGAGGACGCCTGGTACTACCTGTGGCGCGAGCGCCGCCTGCCGGTGAACGTGGACCCGTTCGAGTCCAAGCTGGACGATGAACCTGCCGCTGGATGCGCTGCCCTGGTCCGCACCCGAAGACCGGCCCGTTGTGGGGGAGACCGACCCGTTCACGCCCCAGCCTGCGCGCGCGCCCCTGAACGCCCCCGCGGCCCTGCGCAACCAGATCCCGGGCGTGGTGGAGCCCCAACCGCCGCAGCGCGGCAAGTCTGCCGCCGGCATCACGCGCACCGCGCTGTGCGTGGAGGTGCGCGACCCGCAGCGCGCCAACGGCCCGCGGGCCGAGCGCGAACAGGGTGGGCGCAGCGGGGTGCTGTACGTCTTCATGCCGCCGCTGCAGCACCTGGAGGACTACCTGGCCCTGCTGCAGGCGGTGGAGGCCACGGCCGCCGAGCAGGGCGTGAAGCTGGTGCTGGAAGGCTACCCGCCGCCGCGCGACCCCCGGCTGAAGCTGCTGCAGGTGACGCCCGATCCCGGCGTCATCGAGGTCAACATCCACCCCTCGGCCACCTGGGGCGAACTGGTGGACCGCACCGAGTTCCTGTACGAGGCGGCGCACCAGACGCGCCTGTCCACCGAGAAGTTCATGCTCGACGGGCGCCATACCGGCACGGGCGGGGGCAACCACTTCGTGCTGGGCGGGGCGACGCCGGCCGACAGCCCCTTCCTGCGCCGGCCCGACCTGCTGGCCGGCCTGCTGGCCTACTGGCACAACCACCCCTCGTTGAGCTATCTGTTCAGCGGCCTTTTCATCGGCCCCACCAGCCAGGCCCCACGCGTGGACGAGGCGCGCAACGACCAGGTCTACGAACTGGAGATCGCGCTGGCAGAACTGGAGCGCCAGACCGGCGTATGGCGCGCCGCCGCTGGGGCGGCAGGTGGGTCGGGTGCGCCGGGTGCGCCGGCCGCGCCTGAAGCGCGCGACGTGCCGCCCTGGCTGGTGGACCGCGCCTTGCGCAACGTGTTGATCGACGTCACCGGCAACACCCACCGCGCCGAGTTCTGCATCGACAAGCTGTTTTCGCCCGACGGCCCCACGGGGCGCCTGGGCCTGCTGGAGCTGCGCGCCTTCGAGATGCCGCCGCATGCGCGCATGAGTCTGGCGCAGCAGCTGTTGCTGCGCGCCCTGGTGGCGCGCTTCTGGCGCGAGCCCTACCGCGGCGGTACTCGTCACCGCCTCACCCGGTGGGGCACGGCCCTGCACGACCGCTTCCTGCTGCCCACGTTCGTTCAGCAGGACTTCGAAGATGTCATGGCCGAGCTGCGCACCGCCGGCTTCGCCTTCGACGCCGCCTGGTTCGCGCCGCACTTCGAGTTCCGCTTCCCGCTCATCGGCGAGGTGGCCACCCAGGGCCTGGGCCTGACGCTGCGCACGGCGCTGGAGCCCTGGCATGTGATGGGCGAGGAGGGCGGCGCCGGCGGCACGGTGCGCTACGTGGATTCCTCGCTGGAGCGGCTGGAACTGAAGGTCACGGGCCTGAACGACAACCGCCACGTCATCACCGTCAACGGCGTGGCCGCCCCACTGCAGCCCACGGGCCGCACCGGCGAGTTCGTCTGCGGCGTCCGCTACCGCGCCTGGCAGCCCCCCTCGGCCCTGCACCCCACCATCGGCGTGCACGCCCCGCTCACGGTGGACATTGTGGACGCCTGGCTGCAGCGCTCCATCGGCGGCTGCCGCTACCACGTGGCCCACCCCGGCGGGCGCAACCACGACAGCTTCCCCGTCAACGCCTACGAGGCCGAGAGCCGGCGCCTGGCCCGCTTCTTCCGCTTCGGCTACACCCCCGGCCGCATGGACGTCCAACCCGCGCAGCCCAGCCTGGAGTTCCCGTTCACGCTGGACCTGCGAAGATCAGAGCGCTGAACCCTGCCGCCCACGCCCTTCCCGCCCTTGCCGCCCTTGCCCAGCCTGCCTTCCGTCCCGGTCGAATCTTCGGCAGGGATGATTGCGCTCACGCGGGGCCGCCCCTCAGGTTCGACCGTGCCCGAACAGGGCGTGTGGGATGAGCTGCGATCGGCCGACGGCGCCTGGCGGCCGGCCTGGCGCCGGTTCGCGCAGCAGGTACCTCTGCCGGCCGCCGGCGATCTGAACGCCGACTTCGACCGCCGCCTCCAGGTCATCGCCGCGCAGATCCGCCGGGACGGGGTGACGCACAACGTGTTCGGGCCTGAGGGCGCCGTGGCGCGGCCCTGGTCGCTGGAGTTGCTGCCGCTGCTGATCGAGCCGGCGGACTGGGCAGTCATCGAGCGTGGCATCCGCCAGCGCGCGCAGTTGCTCGAAGCCGTGCTCGACGACGTCTACGGCGCCCAGCGCCTGTTACGCGAGGGTTTGCTGCCCCCTGCGTTGGTGATGCGCCATCCGGGCTACGTGCGCGCCCTGCGCGGTGTGCCGCCTGCAGGGGGCTTGCGCTTGCGCGTGGTGGCCTTCGACATCGCGCGCGGCCCGGAGGGCCGCTGGTGGGTGGTGGCACAACGCACGCAGGGGCCTTCGGGCCTGGGCTACGTGCTGCACAACCGGCTGCTGGTGTCGCGCCAGTTTCCTGAGGCCTACCGCGCGCTGCGGGTGCAGCACATCGCCTCCAGCTACCGCCGCCTGCTGGACGGTCTGGAAGAAGCGGCCCGCCCGCTGGCCGATAGCGGCGCGCCCCGCATCGCCCTGCTCACGCCCGGCCCCTACAGCGAAACCTGGTTCGAGCAGGCCTACCTGGCGCGCTACCTGGGCCTGCCGCTAGTGGAAGGCGGGGACCTCACCGTGCGCGGTGACCGCCTGTTCATGAAGACCGTGGAAGGCCTGGAGCCTGTGCACGGCCTGCTGCGTCGCCTGGACGATGACTGGTGCGACCCCCTGTTCCTGCGGCCGGACTCCACGCTGCGCGTGCCGGGCCTGTTGCAGGTGGCCCGGGCCGGGCGTTTGGTGATGGCCAATGCGATTGGCAGTGCATTTCTGGAGTCCCCCGCTCTCCAGGGCTTCCTGCCGGGGCTGGCGCAGACGCTCACCGGCCGGGCGCTGGAACTGCCCTCCCTGCCCACCTGGTGGTGCGGCGAGGCCGCCGCCTGGGATGATGTCCGCGAGCAGTTGGATGACAAGCTGCTGCGCTCCACCTTCCCCCGCGCCGGCCGCACGTCTCAGGTGCATGAGCCCACGGCCGTGGATGTTCGCTTCGACCCCGATGCCTGGACGGTGCAGGGCCGGCTTCGCTTCTCGCGCGCCCCTATCTGGGGCGCGGACGGCCTGGTATCGCGCCCTGCCATGGTGCGTGTGTACGCCATCGCCGGGCCGGGCGGGCATTGGCAGGTGCTGCCCGGCGGCATGACGCGCGTGGCCCAGGGCGAGGACGCCAGCGTGTCCATGCAGCGCGGCGGCACCAGCCTGGACACCTGGGTGATGACCGATGGCGAGGTGGACACCTTTTCCATGCTGCCGCGCCCCCTGCGCGTGCAGGACATCGCCGGACGCAGCCGCCCGGTGAGCAGCCGCACGGCCGAGAACCTGTTCTGGCTGGGCCGCTACACCGAACGGACGGAACATCTCGTGCGCCTGGCGCGGCAGGTGCTGGCCCTGGTGCCGCAGGCGACGAACCTGCCGCGCCCCTTGCTGGAGGCGGTATCCGCGCTGTCGGTGCGGCTGAGTCTGGCGCCCTGGGGCGTGCCCACGCTGGCGCAGTCGGCACCGCGTTTCGAGCGCGCCATCCTGGCCGGGTTGGCCGACGCCTCGGCCGGCTTCAGCATCGCCTTCGATTTGCAGGCCCTCGATCGTGCCGCGCTGTCGGTGCGCGAACGGCTGCCGGCCGAGCAGTGGACGCTGGTGCGCACGATGAAGGAAGCCCTGGCCGAAGCCCTGACGCCCCCACGCGCCGACGCAGCCCTGCCCGCGCTGGACCGCCTGGGCCTGGAACTCTCCGCGCTCACTGGCGCGCAGACCGACCGCATGACGCGCGACGCCGGCTGGCGCCTGCTGACCATCGGGCGGCTGCTGGAGCGCCTGCTCGGCTTGAGCGCCACGCTGGAGGCCTTTCTGGCGCCGGGTGTGCTGGCCAGCCCTGACGGCGTGGACGCCCTGCTGGACCTGTTCGACAGCACCATCACCTTCCGCGCCCGCCACCAGCGCCACGATGACCTGCTGGCCCTGGCCGACGTGCTGGTGCTGGACGACACCAACCCGCGCAGCCTGGCCGGCGTGCTGCGCCGGTTGCGCACCGAACTGGGCAAGCTGCCGGAGGCCACGGGCGTCAGTCGCCTGCCCGCCCGTGGCGTGGGCCTGCAACTGCAAGAGCTGGAGGGCGACATCGCCAGGCGCCTGCTGGAGCGGGCCCAGGCCCTGAACGCCACCGCGCTGGCCGTGGCCGAAGACATCGGCCAGCACTGCTTTTCACCCGCGGGGCTGACCGCCTCGGTGGCGGGCGCATGAGCGCGCCGGGCCGCTTCCCAGTGCGACTCCCGCAGCGCGCGGCGCGAAGGGTGGTTCGGTGAACACGCCTGCCGCCCCCCGCCTCGGCTTGGTGGTCGTGCACGACACCCGTTGCGACTACGGTGCCCCCGTGGCCCATGCCCACCACGCCGCACATCTGCGGCCCCTGGAGGACGATGCACAGCAGGTGCAGGCCTTTGATCTGCTGATCGAGCCCGCGCCTGCGCAGTGCCAGGGCGAGGTGGACGCTTTCGGCAACTGGCGGCACCGCTTCGAGCTGGTCACCCCGCACCAGGTGCTGCAGGTGCGCTCTACCAGCCGCGTCACTGTCGCCGCGCGCTTTGGCGGGCTGCGGCCCGAGGCATCGCCCGCCTGGGAGACCGTGCGCGAGCGCCTGCGCTACGTGGCGCGCGCCAGCTTCGAGCCGGCCGTGGAGTTCGTCCAGCCCTCGCCCTACGTGCCGTGGCCGGAGCCGGGCCTGGCCGGCCTGCGGGCCTGGGCCGCCACCAGCCTGACGCCGGGCCGACCGGTGGCCGAGGCCGCGCTGGACCTCATGCGCCGGCTGCATGACGAATGGGCCTACCGCCCGCGCAGCACGGAGGTGGACACCCCGCTGGCGACGGCGTTCGCCCAGCGCGCGGGGGTCTGCCAGGACTTCGCCCACCTGCTGATCGGAGCCTGCCGCCTGCACGGCCTGGCCGCCCGCTACGTCAGCGGCTACCTGCTCACCGAGCCCCTGGCGGAGCAGCCGGCGCTGCTGGGGGCGGACGCCTCGCACGCCTGGGTGCAGGTGTGGTGTCCCGGCACCCCGGGTGTGCCGGCTGACGGTTGGCTGGACCTGGACCCCACCAACCGCCTGGTGCCCGCTGCCGGCCACATCCGTGTGGCCGTGGGGCGGGATTTCGGCGACGTCACCCCCCTGCGCGGCGTGATCCGCGGGGGCGGAACCCACTCGCTGACCGTGGGCGTCACCACGCGGCGGGCCTGATAGTTGCTTCCGACCACTCCAGACAGAGGACTCTCCCACCATGCAGCACCCCTTCGACGAGATGCGCGCCCTCGCCGGCGCGGGGCCATCGTCAGCGGCTGGCATCCGCGAGCACTACCGCACCTACGAGCGCTGGCTGCAGGCCCAGCCCGCCGAGCTGATGCGCAACCGGCGCGAAGAAGCCGAGATGATCTTCCGCCGCGTGGGCATCACCTTCGCGGTCTACGGCGCCAAGGACGAAGACGGTGCCGGCACCGAGCGCCTCATCCCCTTTGACCTCATCCCCCGCGTCATTCCGCGCCAGGAATGGCGCGAGATGGAGGCCGGCCTGCGCCAGCGCGTCACGGCGCTCAACCGCTTCATCCAGGACGTCTACCACGGCCAGGAGATCCTGAAGGCCGGCGTGGTGCCGTCCGATGTCATCCTGCGCAACGCACAGTACCGGCCCGAAATGGTGGGCGTGCACGTGCCTGGCGGCATCTATTCGCACATCAGCGGTATCGACATCGTGCGCGCCGGCAACCCGGATGGCTCGGGCGACTACTACGTGCTGGAAGACAACCTGCGCGTGCCCAGCGGCGTGAGCTACATGCTGGAAAACCGCAAGATGATGATGCGGCTGTTCCCCGAGCTCTTCAGCATGCACCGCGTGGCGCCCGTGGCCCACTACCCGGACCTGCTGCTGGAAACCCTGCGCGCCGTGGCGCCAGCCGGTGTGAATGAGCCCACCGTGGTGGTGCTCACCCCCGGCATGTACAACAGCGCCTACTTCGAGCACGCCTTCCTGGCGCAACAGATGGGGGTGGAACTGGTGGAGGGGCAGGACCTCTTCGTCAAGGACGACTTCGTCTACATGCGCACCACGCAGGGCCCCAAGCGCGTGGACGTGATCTACCGCCGCGTGGACGACGACTTCCTGGACCCCAAGGCCTTCCGCGCCGATTCCACCCTGGGCTGCGCCGGCCTGCTGGATGTGTACCGGCGCGGCAACATCGCCTTGTGCAATGCCATCGGCACCGGCATTGCCGACGACAAGAGCATCTACCCCTACGTGCCCAAGATGATCGAGTTCTACCTGGGGGAGAAGCCCATCCTGCACAACGTGCCCACCCACCTGTGCCGCGACAAAGACGACTTCAAGTACGTGCTGGATCACCTGGCCGAACTGGTGGTCAAGGAGGTGCATGGTGCCGGTGGCTACGGCATGCTGGTGGGCCCGGCGGCCACGCGGGCCGAGGTGGAAGCCTTCCGCGCCGTGCTCAAGGCCCACCCCGAGAACTACATCGCCCAGCCCACGCTCAGCCTGTCCACCTGCCCCACCTTCGTGGAAAGCGGCGTGGCCCCGCGCCACATTGACCTTCGCCCTTACGTGCTGTCATCCGGCCGCGGCGTGCAGACCGTGCCCGGCGGCCTGACGCGTGTGGCCCTGAAGGAAGGCTCCCTCGTCGTCAACTCCTCGCAGGGCGGGGGGACGAAGGACACCTGGGTACTGGAAGACTGACATGAGGCCCCCAAGCTCGCTGGCGCTCGCTACCCCCCGAGGGGGCCGCCCACCAGCGGCCCGGCCAAGCCGGTTCCGCGGCGGGAGGCTTGAACAGAATCATCAGGAGGCATTCGATGCTCTCTAGGACGGCAGACCACCTGTTCTGGATGTCCAGGTACATGGAGCGGGCCGAAAACACCGCGCGCATGCTGGACGTGAACTACCAGACCTCGCTGCTGCCGCAGTCGGCCGACATGGCCGAGCAGGGCTGGCGCGGGCTGCTGAGCATCTCCGAGCTCACCGGCACCTTCGAGGAGCGCTACCGCGAGGTGAACGCCCGCAACGTCATGGATTTCATGGTGCGCGACGAGGGCAACCTCTCCAGCATCTGGAACTGCCTGCGCGCCGCGCGCGAGAACGCCCGCGCCGTGCGCGGCACCCTCACCACCGAAGTGTGGGAAACGCAGAACCAGACCTGGCTGGAGTTCAACCGCCTGCTGAAAGACGGCGCCTTCGAACGCGACCCCGGCGCCTTCTTCGAGTGGGTGAAGTTCCGCTCGCACTTGAGCCGCGGCGTCACCGTGGGCACCATGCTGATGGACGAGGCGCTGCACTTCATCCGCATCGGCACCTTCCTGGAACGCGCGGACAACACCGCGCGCCTGCTGGACGTGAAGTACCACGCGCTGACGGGCCTGGCCGGTGGAGAGTTCTTCGGCCCGGGCCAGACCGCAGCGCAGTCCCAGACCCAGGCACAGGTCCAAGCGCAGGTTCAGGTGCAGGTGCAGGTGCAGGTGCAGGCGCAGGCGCAGATCCAGACGAGCGGTGGCTCGGCACTCCCCAGCCCCGGCTCTGCCCAGGAAGTGGACTTCTACCACTGGAGCGCCATCCTGCGTTCCGTCTCCGGCTTCGAGGTCTACCGCAAGGTCTACCGCAACGTCATCCGCCCCGAGCGTGTGGCTGAACTGCTGATCCTGCGCCCGGACATGCCGCGCTCATTGGCGGCCTGCATGAACGAGGTGGTGGCCAACCTGCAGCTCGTGGCCAACCAGCAAAGCGCCGAAACCCTGCGCCGCGCCGGCCGCCTGAAGAGCGACCTGCAATACGGCCGCATCGACGAGATCCTGGCCACCGGCCTGCACGCCTACCTCACCCAGTTCCTGGACCGCGTGAACGACCTGGGCGTGGGCATCAGCCGCGACTTCCTGGTGCCGATGGCGGCGTGAGAGTGGGTGCCTGAGCGGGCAGCCCTGATTGAGCGCAGGTTGAAAGACTTCACCGGCATCGTTTGCACGAAAAAGTAATCTAATTATTGGGTTCAAGCGACTCAATAACTATAGAATTTCGTGCAAATGATTGAAGCCTGCACCCTTCAACTCCACACCAAAGGCCGCTGGAATGATGTGGCCAGCGTCAGCCTGCTCGGGCCGAAGGCTGACGGTTGGAAGGCGAAGACGTACTCAGGTTACACGGTGGACTGGGCATTTGCGCATGCAGGCGCCAGCGACGCGCATGCCTTGTGCGTGCGCCGCCCAGTGGGGCTGGAGCCGTTTCAGGAGGCGCACTGGCCGGTGTACCTGATAGACATGCTGCCGCAGGGCTTTGGCCGGCAGGAGTTGCTTCGCCGCATGGGGCGGTCACCCACAGCGGGTGTGGCAGAGGATTGGACGGTGCTGCTGGCCGGAGCAGGCAATACCATCGGCAACCTGCGGGTCAAGGAAGCGGCGGACTGGTTGGAGGCGAATGCAGCAGGCCCGCTGCGCGGCTTCACGGATGACGAGGTGGCCCTGCGCAGCGACGAGTTCGCGGAGCATCTGGCCTCGCACGGTTTGTTCGTGGCCGGGTCTTCGGGCATCCAGGGTGAGTGGCCCAAGATCCTGTTCACCCGAGCGGAAGACGGCCTTCTCTACCTGGACCACACGCTGCCCGATGAACGGGCGGTCCAGCACTTCATCGTGAAGTTCGGACGGGGTGCTGATCCGCAACTGGCCACCATCTTGCGGCAGGAAGCGCCCTACATGGCCATCGCCCGCCGCCTGGGTTTGCGCGTGCACGCGCCGCTGGTCTTGCGCCGGCGTGCCCTGTTCATTCCCAGGTTCGACCGAACCGCCCACGGCGGCGTCGTGACGAGGCTGGCCCAGGAGAGCATCGCCACGCTGACCGGCATGCCCGGGATCGACCTGGTGCCCAGTCACGACCAGGTGTGCGCGGCCCTGACGCGGCATTGCACGCATCCGCAGACCGAAGTGCTGGAGTACCTGAAGCGCGATGTCGCCAACCTGGCCTTGCTGAACAAGGACAACCACGCGCGCAACACCGCCGTGCAGCGCGACTTTGCCGGCCGCATGGCGCTGACCCCGCTGTACGACTTTGCGCCGATGTACCTGCACCCGGACGGCATTGCCAGACGCATCCGCTGGGAAGACAACGACAACGGCCGGCCGGACTGGGCGCGGGTGGTGGACAGGGTCTGCGAATGGAGCGCGCCGGCGCTGAAGCCGGCCAGGAAGTTCCCCTCGAAGGAGAAAGGAGCCCCGGCCCCTGCCTTGGCCCGCACGGCCCTTGTGGCGGGCCTCAAGGCGATGGAACCCGCCCTGCGGCAAGTGGCTGCCGAGGGTGAAGCCATGGGGTTGGAGCCCGAGGTGTTGAACCACCTTCGCCCGCACATCCTGGCCCAGGCGGACCAACTCGCGGCCTTGGCCTGACCGCCATGGACAAGCGATACCACACCCTGTCGATCACGCAGCAACTGGCGTTGCGCCAGCAGGCAGTCGAGGACGTACTCGCGCATCCGGAATGGTCTCTGGCGCAGGCGGTTCGTCATCTCAAGAAGACGATGCGCATGACCACCTCCGAGATGGCCAAGCTCTCAGGGGTGGCCTACCGGACGATGCAGGACATTGAGCAGGAGCGCAGCGCGGGCAGCGTCCAGACGATGAACGCCATCTTCGGAATGCTGGGGCTGAAGCTCAGCGTCGGGCGGACAGTTCAGAGCGGGACGGGCGAATCAGGCGGTGATGGTCGTCTGGACAAGGACAAGACCGGCGAGGCAGCAGGCTGACTTCATCCACAAGGCGTCTGCCGACCGCAGGTTGCACAGAATTCTTTCAACTACCCTGCACAGGAGCCGGCCATACCCAGGGCTGGCACGTCAATCCTGACTGTGGGGTTCCGCACGAAACGCCGAGGGGCCGCTCGACAGCACCATGATCGAGACGACTTCATGGTTCACCGTCTCTGTGGACACTTCTGTCCAGCCAAGACGCGCATAAAGCGACTGCTGATCGGGTGTGTACAGATACAGCGCCTGCACACCTCTTGCGAAAGCGTACTCCGACAGAGCCTGGGTCACTCTTGAGCCCAGCCCTTTTCCACGATGTTCAGGTTGGACGAAGATCTCGCCCACCCAGTGAACCATGGCTGGGCGCGAGGGCAGCTCATGGAGCTTCACAGAGCCCGTGGCCGCAAAGGTTCCGCTCTCGCCAAGGGCCACCAGAACACGTGGAAAGTCCGCGTCACCTGTGCCGGCCAACAGCCTGTCTCGAATCTTGTCAGTGGTGCTCCAAGGAGGTAGATCCCCCCACGACTGGTTCAAGGTATTCGCAATCTCGCTCACCAGGCCCAGGTGGTGACGAAGTGGTTCGATCTGCATGGCGAGAGGGTTTTATGGAATGCCTGCCGTTGGAGATGAGTGGCCCGTCGCTGGTCGCTCGAACACCCATGCCGGTTTTGGCGGGTCAACATGAACGAATACGGGGGGGCCGCACTTGCTTGCTCTTCGGAGGTGAAAGAGTCTCGTGAGTTTGCCTCCATGTCCACTGGCCCTGGTGCTTCATCCGCTGCCATGGGCGGTGCAACGTGCGCGTTGCGTCCGCCAGAGGTGGCGGCCAAGTCCTCCGCCATGCCGCGCACGAGGTGGATGCCGGCCCTGCTGATGTCACGGCCCTGCGTGGTACACCCTGCGCACCGCCTGCCTGACAGGCGCCGCGACTGTGTTGATCACGAGAGGTGCACATCCATGAGCAAGAAACCCAAGACCCAGCCGGTTGATGACGACAACCCCGAATGGACGGCGCAGCAGGCTGCTGCCGCCAAGCGCTTTGCCGAGCTGCCCGCCACCTTGCAGAGCAAGCTGGTTGGCCAGCCCATGGCAGCAGCGTTTGGTCACCTTCAGCGGGATGCTGGCCGATCGTATGATGCACAGAATTCTGTCATCTGCCCAGCAAAGGAGCCGGCCATGGGGTTTTCAGCCCGCGATGTGGTGCCCTTCACCCAGGCGCGCGCCAACCTGTCCGAACTGGCCGACCAGGCCAAGGCCGGCGCCGAGAAGATCATCACCAAGAACGGCGAGAGCTACGTGGCGCTGATCGACGCTGACCGGCTGGACTATTACCACCGGCTGGAGCGCGAGCGCATCCACCTGCTGCTGATAGCCGACGCGCAACGCGGCCTGGCCGACATCGAGGCCGGCCGCACCGTTGGGGCCGATGCCGCCATCGCCCAGCTTCAGCAGCGCCGCGCCGCCACCACCAGCGGCAAGGCCGCCAAGAAGCGTGGCTGAGGAGCTGTACCGGGTCGAGCTGACCGCGAGCTTCCTGGAGCGGCTGGACGCCATCGAGGCGTTCCTGACCGAAGCCGACGCGGCCTTCGCCTTCGACGACCTGCTGGCCGAACTGCGTGCCACGGTCATCCCCAACCTGGCGCGCTTCCCCCGCATCGGCCGGCGCTACCTGGAGAACCCGCCGCAGTCGGCAGAGGCCCTGGCCCAGCTCGCCACGCTGCCCGCGGGCGCGGCCGGTGCCCTGCGCGAGTACCTGCATGGCGATTACTTGATGCTCTACACGGCCATGGACGCCAATGTGACGCTCTATCTTCTATCGATCCGACACCACCGCCAGCTTTCGTTTGACTTCGCCCGCCTCTGGCCGGGCGCCGGATTGCCCCCTTCAGCATGAACGCCGTAGAAATCGAACAGGCCGTCTCTGAACTGGCCCTGCAGCCGTTTGATGCGGCTGAGTTTCCGTATGCCTTCCTGGCTGCCTTCGGCAACAAGGAAGTCACGCTCAAGCGCCTGCGCAGCGGCAACAGCAACACCTCGGATCTGCCCGGCGGTGTCTTGCTGCGCAACAACATCCACATCGCCACCTGTGAGGCAGGCAACGTCAGCGAGACCTTCGCCGCCCTACTGGCAAGCCCCGCCACCACCAAGGGCAAGGCGAAGTTCGTGCTGGCCACCGATGCGCAGACGCTGGAAGCCCAAGAGCTGGCCAGCGGCGAGACCATCGCGTGCGCTTTTGAAGACTTCCCCAACCACTTCGGCTTCCTGCTGCCGCTGGCGGGCATCTCCACGATCAAGGAGATCAAGGACAACCCCATCGACGTGCGCGCCACGGGGCGCTTGAACAAGCTGTACGTCGAGCTGCTGCGCGAAAACCCGGCCTGGGCCAAGGACGACCGGCGCAGCGACATGAACCACTTCATGGCGCGCCTGGTGTTCTGCTTCTTCGCCGAAGACACCGCCATCTTTAGCGACACGGGTCTCTTCACACAGACGGTGGACCGCTGGAGTGAGCGCAACGGAAGCAATGCCCACGAGGTGCTGTCCGAAATCTTCCGGGCCATGAACATCAAGCCCTCGGAGCGGGGTGCGGCCACGCCCCGCCTGCCAGCCTGGGCCAATGCTTTCCCCTACGTGAACGGCGGTTTGTTTTCGGGCAGCACCGAGGTGCCGCACTTCACCCAGATGGCGCGCACCTACCTGTTACACGCAGGCGCCTTGAGCTGGCGGGAGATCAACCCCGACATCTTCGGCAGCATGATCCAGGCGGTGGCCGACGACGAAGAGCGCGGCGCCCTGGGCATGCACTACACCAGCGTGCCCAACATCCTGAAGGTGTTGAACCCGCTGTTCCTGGACGACCTGCGCGCCGCGCTGGCCGAGGCTGGGGACAACGAACGCAAGCTGCTGAACCTGCGCAAGCGCATGGCGCGCATTCGGGTGTTTGATCCGGCCTGCGGATCAGGCAACTTTCTGGTCATCGCCTACAAGCAGATGCGTGAGATCGAGGCGGAGATCAACCTGCGCAGGGGGGAACTGCATCTCGGCAGCGAGATTCCGTTGACCAACTTTCGGGGCATTGAGCTGCGTGACTTCCCGGCCGAGATCGCTCGATTGGCACTCATCATTGCCGAGTTTCAGTGCGACGTGTTGTATCGCGGGCAGCAGGATGCGCTGGCTGAATTCCTGCCTCTCGATACTCAGAACTGGATTGTTTGTGGCAACGCACTGCGGCTGGACTGGCTGAGCATCTGTCCTCCCACTGGCACCGGGGTGAAAGTGTTAGGGGATGACCTTTTCAATACGCCGCTGGATCAAGCTGAAATCGACTTTGAGAATGAAGGCGGGGAGACATACATCTGCGGGAACCCACCGTACCTAGGTCAGTCAGAAATGACCGAGCAAGAAAAAGATGATCTCTCAACAGTCTTTGCCGATACGGATATCCAGTGGAAAGTCCTTGACTACGTCTTGGGATGGTTCTGGAAGGCTGCAGAAGTGTGCTTCCTGCACTCTACACGCTGTGCATTTGTGTCGACCAACTCAATCTGCCAAGGTCAGCAAGTATCTGCATTCTGGGAGTCAGCCTTTAGCAAAGGCTTGCGAATAGATTTCGCCAGAACCTCATTTAAGTGGAAGAATCTCGCGAAAAATAACGCCGGTGTCACTGTAGTTGTGATTGGATTGACCACATCCAGGGGTGGCGAGTGCAGAATTTATGAGGAGGGTGCAGATGGTGGGCCGCTGGAGAGGCGCGTGAATCTGATCGGACCTTACCTTGTGCCGAACACCACTACTATTGTGCAAAAGAGTGGCACACCGCTGAACTGTCTCTTGCCAATGGACTACGGAAGCAAGCCTGCAGACGGCGGCGGACTGGTTATTAAACTAGTGGATTACCTTGCGATCACAGAAACGGGCGTGCATCGTTACATCAAGCCGTATCTTGGAAGCGACGAGTATATTGATGGCAAGAGTCGATACTGCCTGTGGATTGCAGAGGAACAGCTTCATGAGGCGATGCAGTACGCTTTTGTGAAAGAACGAATCAACGTAGTCCGAGCGTTTCGCACGGAGAGCAAGAAAGAGAAAACAAGGCAGCAAGCCGCAACTCCGCACGCTTTTTCAGAAATCAGGTACGGAAGCTATTCTGGTGCGCAGATACCTTTGATAGTCCCGATACATACGAGCGAGAATAGGGACTATCTGCCCGTTGGTGCACTGGAACACGGTGCAGTGGTGTCGAACGCGGCGTTTGGTTTGTATGATGCCCCGCTCTGGAATATGGCAATCATTGCCTCGCACATGCATCTTGTTTGGATTGGCACCGTTTGTGGGAAAATAAAAACTGACTTTCGCTACTCCAATACTCTAGGCTGGAATACGTTCCCGCTGCCATTTTTAACTGAGCAAAACAAGGCTGATCTGACCCGCTGCGCTGAGGACATCCTATTGGCTCGGGAGGCCCATTTCCCGGCAACCATCGCTGACCTGTATGACCCGGACAACATGCCGGACAACCTCCGCCACGCCCACGAGCGCAACGACGAGGTGCTGGAGCGCATCTACATCGGCCGCCGCTTCAAGAACGACACTGAGCGCCTGGAAAAGTTGTTTGAGCTGTACACGAAGATGACAGGCGCAGAGAAGAGCAACCCTGCCGCCAAGGCGGCCAAGGGAAGGAAGAAGACATCGTGAGCGACCGCGCCAGCAACCCGACCAATGCTTACACCGTGCCATCGGTGTCCATCACCACGGCACGCACGGGCGCATCCAGCAAAGCCAACGAGCTGGGCATGCGCGCCATGCAGGAGCGGGTCTTTGCCAAGCGTGGCGAGCAGTACCTGCTGATCAAGTCGCCGCCGGCCTCGGGCAAGAGCCGTGCTTTGATGTTCATCGCGCTGGACAAGCTGAACAACCAGAGCCTGCAGCAGGCCATCGTGGTGGTGCCCGAGCGATCCATCGGCGGCAGCTTTGCCGACGAACCGCTGACCCGCCACGGCTTCCATTGGGATTGGCACGTCGGCCCGCAGTGGAACCTGTGCAACGCGCCTGGCGGTGACGAACCACGGGCGGCCAAGTCCAAGGTAGACGCGGTGCGTCAGTTTCTGGCCAGTGGCGACAAGGCGCTGGTCTGCACCCACGCCACCTTCCGGTTCGCGGTCGAGGAACTGGGCATTGCCGCCTTCGACAACCGCCTGATCGCCATCGACGAGTTTCACCACGTCTCCAGCAACCCGGACAACGTGTTGGGCAGCCAGTTGGGCGCCTTCATCGCCCGCGACAAGGTGCACCTGGTGGCCATGACCGGCTCGTACTTCCGGGGCGACAGCGAGGCCGTGCTTGGCCCGGCCGATGAATCGAAGTTCGAGACGGTGACCTACACCTACTACGAGCAGCTCAACGGCTACCAGTGGCTTAAGTCGCTGGACATCGGCTACTTCTTCTACACCGGCCCCTATGTGGATGCCGTGACCAAGGTGCTGGACCCGGCGCTCAAGACCATCGTCCACATCCCAAACGTCAACGCGCGCGAGAGCCTGAAGGACAAGCAGCGCGAGGTGGACGAAATCATGCACGGCCTGGGCGAGTGGAAGGGTGTGGAACCCGACACCGGCTTCCACCTGGTGGCGGCCAAGGACGGCCGCACCTTGAAGGTGGCCGACCTGGTGGACGACAGCGACCCTGCGCGGCGCACCCGCGTGCTGGGCGCCCTGAAAGACCCCGCGCGCAAGGACGACCGCGACCATGTGGACGTGATCATCGCGCTGGGCATGGCCAAGGAGGGCTTCGACTGGATCTGGTGCGAACACGCGCTGACCATCGGCTACCGCAGCAGCCTGACCGAGATCGTGCAGATCATCGGCCGGGCCACACGGGATGCCAAAGGCAAGGAGCGCTCGCGCTTCACCAACCTGATCGCCGAGCCGACTGCCGAGCAATCGGCCGTGACTGAGGCCGTGAACGACATGCTCAAGGCCATCTCAGCCAGCCTGCTGATGGAGCAGGTGCTGGCGCCACGCTATGAGTTCACGCCCAAGAATGCCGGTGCTCAGGAGGGCTTTGTCTACAACGGCGGCGAGGGCTACCAGGAAGGCCGCACCAACGTTGGCGTGAACGAAGCCACCGGCCAGTACCACGTTGAAATCAACGGCCTGGCCAAGCCCGAGACGCCCGAAGCGACCCGCATCTGCAAGGAAGACCTGAACGAGGTGGTGACCAGCTTCCTGCAGGACAAGACGGCGCTGGAGCGCGGCTTGTTCGACAAGGAAAACACCTTGCCGGAAGAGCTGACGCAGTTGCGCATGGGCAAGATCGTGCGCGAACGCTACCCCGAACTGAGCGAGGGCGACCAGGAGGCGATTCGCCAGCACGCCATTGCCGCCATGAACATCACGCAGCAAGCCAAGCTGGCACTGGCCCAGGCCGATGCCGCGGGCGGCGCCACGGTGCAAGGCAGCACAGCGCTGCTGGATGGCGTGCGCAAGTTCGTCAACGTGCGCGACCTGGACATCGACCTGATCGACCGCATCAACCCCTTCGACGCGGCCTATGCCGTGCTGGCTAAAGCAATGGACGAGAAATCGCTGCGCCAGGTGCAGGCCGCCATTGCGGCGAAGAAGGTGAGCATCCCCGAGGAAGAGGCCCGCGACCTGTCGAAGCGCGCCTTGCAGTTCAAGACCGAGCGGGGGCGCCTGCCGGACATCAACTCAGCCGACGCCTGGGAGAAGCGCATGGCCGAGGGCGTGGCCGCATTTGCGCGCTACCGCGCGCAGGCCAAGGCGGCGCAAGCCCAAGGAGGCGCCGCCAATGGCTGACATGGACGACGACGAATTGCTGGATGCGTTGGGCGTTGAACTTGTCCCGCTGAAGGCATCCAGCCGCACACCGCGTGAGGAACGCATCATCGCGGGCTTCGAAGACATCCTGCGCTTCCATCAGGCCCACGGACGCGCGCCGCAGCACGGTGAAGGCCGGGACATCTTCGAGCGCCTGTATGCCGTGCGCTTGGATCAGTTGCGCAAGCTGCCCGAAGCGCATGCTCTGCTGGCTGCATTGGACGAGCCGGGCCTGCTTGCGGGCGCGGCCAGCTCTGCGGCCAACGTCGATGACCTCGACGAAGACGCACTGCTGGCCGAGTTGGGTGTTGGCCATGAAGTAACCGCAGAAGACGACATCGCGGTGCTTCGCCACGTGCGATCCAGCGTCGAGAAGCGCGCGGCCGAAGAGGTCGCTGACCGCACGCCGTGCCAAGACTTCGGAAGCTTCCAGCCGCTGTTTGAGCAGGCAGAGAAAGAGCTGAATGCCGGCGTGCGCAAGGCACTGCGCTTTGGCCGCGACGCCGGCGTGGCAGATGGCAACTTTTTCATCCTCGGCGGCCAACTCGCCTATGTTGCCGAGGTGGGCGAGGCGATCAAAGCCCCGAACGGCGAGAGCGACGCTCGATTGCGCGTCATCTTCGCCAACGGCACCGAAAGCAACCTGCTTCGCCGATCCCTGCAACGCGCCCTGTACAAAGACGAGACCGGCCGGCGCCTATCCGACCCCGACATGGGGCCGCTGTTTGGCGGCGAGGCCGAACCCGACGACATCGAGTCCGGCACGATCTATGTGCTGCGCAGCAAGTCCAATCACCCGTTTGTGGCCGCGCACCGCGAGTTGATCCACAAGATTGGGGTTACAGGCGGCAAGGTGGAGACCCGCATTGCCGGGGCTGACAAGGACGCTACCTACCTGCTGGCCGGTGTTGAGGTGGTCGCCACCTACAAGCTGCACAACCTGAACCGGGTGAAACTGGAGGCCATCTTTCACCGGCTGTTTGGCGCGGCGCAGATTGACTTGACTATCGAGGATCGGTTTGGGAATTCGGTCAAGCCGAGAGAGTGGTTTCTCGTTCCATTGCATGTGGTGGATGACGCTGTTCGTCGAATTCAGGATGGAATCATAATCAATTCAACCTATGATCCAACTACTGCTCAATTGATTGACAAAGAGTGATTCGAAACGCTGAGTACTAGCTGCGGCTTCCATTAGTTTTTGAGCGATTTGTTAAGGGGCCTTGGACGCGCCTTGTTGACTTTCAATAAGCGCACGGCGGCCATCATGAGTAAATGCGATGATATGAGCTCGCACGCGATTGCTGAAGTGGCGGCTTACCAAGTTTTTGCGTTCTAGTTCGCCGATGTTAAACTCTGTTTTAACTTTGGTTTCATTAGATTGAGTAATGAGGTCTGGTTCTGGTGATTCGCCACCGCTCTCTTCCAGTAGATGAAGAAGTTCAAGTTGGGATTCATCTAGCCTATCGTAGGATATCTTGGCACCTGAGTGCGGATTTGCTTTGATTTGCTTGTCGCGAGCGCTAAGTGCTTCATTGAGGCTTGTAATCTCGTCGCTGAGTCCTTGAATAAGTGCAGCCTGGCGACGTTCCTTTTCTATATATTCTGATCGGAATCTTCTTGAAT
The DNA here is from genome assembly GCA_021300575.1 of Rubrivivax sp. GTDB lineage: Bacteria > Pseudomonadota > Gammaproteobacteria > Burkholderiales > Burkholderiaceae_C > Rubrivivax. Next base: position 22,252 of record JAJTDM010000025.1, on the reverse strand, counting down.
CTTCGATCGTTAATGGTGTTTCGTCAGAGATACGTTGTTTGGTTTGATTGATCTCGCGTTGTCTACGCAAGGTAAAGTCATAAATAAAACGTGCTGGATATGGATAAATGAAGACGTACGCGCATGCACTTAGAAGTGGGAAAACAAGCCCACGAAAGATGATTGTGGAGTAGTCTGGGAAAGCAATAGTTTCTATTAGTGAGAAGGTAGTTGTAACGGTATTATCGGAGAGTAATATGACCACAAACTTCCAGTTCCATGCACACCACGATAAAAAGAAAGCGCCAAGGAGTGGACTTGAGAGGCGTTCAATAAGACTCTGTTTGGCAGACTCCAAGATGTCGGTAAGCATGGAAAATTTCTCTGGTGCCTAAGCTTGTATAGGGCTAGCAGTTAAATCGACTGAAGTCGGTAAAAATCGGTCACTGCACATTATCGACACCTTGTCACATTCCATCTCTGATGGACGCCCTCCTGGGCGATCCGTGCGTGATATAGCCCGCCTGAATTGTTGCAGATACGCACGCCCCGCACACCCGGTTCACACGCCTCGCGCGAGTCCGGGTTTTTGCCCGTGGGGTCCTCGGTTGTCAATCCCCGGCCCTGCCGATGTCAAGGCCCCGCGCGGTACACCCTTCTCACCGCCTGCCCCAGCTCAATCACCGCCATCGCGTAGTAGCTGCTCCAGTTGTAGCGCGTGACGGCGTAGAAGTTGCTGGTGCCGGCCACGTAACTGGGGGCGGCGTCGCCGTTCTGCAGTTCCACCAGGGCCAGCAGGCCGTCGTGCTGGCGGGCGGGTTCGGGCAGTTCGGCGCCGCGCTGGGCGAACTGCGCGGGGGTGAAGCTGGGCAGGATGTCGGGGGCCAGCAGCACGGCACGGTCGCTCACGTCCACGGGCGCGGCCACGGCGTAGTGGGTGGGCATGTCGCGCACCCAGCCGAAGGCGGCCAGGTAGTGCGCCACGCTGCCGATGGCATCGGCCGGGTTGCGGTGCAGGTCGATGTGGCCGTCTTCGTCGAAGTCCACGGCCCAGCGGTTCAGGCTGCCGGGCATGAACTGCGGCAGGCCCAGGGCGCCGGCGAAAGAGCCCATGTAGCTGGCCGGCTCCACCTTCTCGCGGTGGGCCAGCAGCAGCAGGTGCTCGAGTTCGGAGCGGAAGAACTCGCTGCGGTCGCGTCGGCCGGGGGGGAAGTCGAAGGCCAGCGTGGCCAGGGCGTCCAGGGCGCGGAAGCTGCCCATGTGCCGGCCGTAGAAGGTTTCCACGCCGATGATGCCGACGATGAGCGAAGCCGGCACGCCCCAGCGGGCCTCGGCCGCTTCCAGCCAGCGTTCGTGGGCACGCCAGAACGCCAGCCCGGCCTGGATGCGTTGCGGTTCGACGAAGCGGTCGCGGTAGGCGGCCCAGTTCTTGGCCGTGCCCGCGGGCGGCGGCATGATCAGGCGCTGCACCGAGGGCAGCCTGCGCGCTTCGCCCAGTTGGCGCTCCAGCGTGGCCGGCTCCAGCCCGTGGCGCGCGGCCACCTCGGCGGCGAAGCGCAGCACGTCGTCGCGCCGGCCGTAGGCCGTGCCTGCGCTGGCGGTTGTCGTGGCCGCGGCCGCGGTGGCCGCCGTGGCCTTGACCGCCTTCTTGCGTGCCGAGGTCTTGGCGCCCGCAGACTTGCTGCCCGCCTTCTGGGGCGATGCCGCCTGGGCTTTGAACCTGGCTGTCGCCGGGCTTTTGGCTGCCGTTGGCCCCTGGGTGACGACCTGCGCCAGGGCGGGCGCGGGGGCGAGCGCGGCGACGCTCATGCCCGCGACGAGACAGGCCGGCAGGGTGAGTGAGAGGGCGAGTGAAAGGGCGAGTGAATGCGTCACGGAGATCGGGGCTGATGAACCCGCAGAACGGGCGTCAGAACGGGTGGCCGACATCGGCATCGAGCAGGGTGCCGAACAGAATGAAACGAGGCGGGTCAGGATCCGAGGTGAACTCATGGGGGCGAGCGTAGCGCAGCGCCCGGTGTCTGGGCCGAAGGCGACGGCGATGGCGAAGGCGTGCGGGGCAGTCTGCGGGCCGCTTCGACCTGGTGCCGGAAACGGCGGTGCCATTGCGGGGGCACCCGGGCGCCGGCGTCGGCCTGCCGGCCGTAGCGCAGGCGCTCCAGCTCCAGCAGCGCCTGCACCAGCGGCTCGGCCCCCGGGCCCAGCGCCTGCCGCACGCGCTGGCCCCAGGCGCGCGGCCCTTCGTGCGGCGGGCAGGGTACACCCAGGCGCTGCAACCCGCGCGCCACCGCGGCCTGGGTGCGCTGCCAGGGGGTGCGGCGGCGGCGGTGCCACGCGGCCCAGGCCAGGCCCGCCAGGGCGGCGGCCGCCATCAGCCCCAGCAGCGCACGCGCCAGGTCCATCAGGCCGGGGGTTTGCACGCCCAGGCGTTCCAGCAGGCTGAACTGCTGGGCCCGGGAGTAGCCCAGCACCCACTGGTTCCAGCGCTGGTCCAGGCGCTCCCAGGTCCGGCGCAGCGTGAGCAGCAGTTCCGGATTGACGTTGGCGAAGGCCTGGCCCACCAGGCCGCGCGGCGGGGTGAGGTTGCGGCTGCGCTCGATGCGATCGGGTGCCACGGCGGCGGTGGGGTCCACGCGCACCCAGCCTTCGCCGGGCTGCCAGATCTCCGCCCAGGCATGGGCTTGGCGCTGGCGCACCACCCACCAGCCGTCCACGGGCGCGGGGTCGGCCCCCTGGTAGCCCGTGACGATGCGCGCGGGCACGTCCAGCGCGCGCATCACCACCACGAAGGCCGAGGCGAAGTGTTCGCAGAAGCCGGCGCGGCGGTCCAGCCAGAACTCGTCCACGGCGTCACGCCCGTAGGTGCCGGGCGAGAAGGTGTAAGTGAAGCCCGCGCTGCGCACGTGCGCCAGCACGGCGTTGGCCAGGGTGCGGGCGTCGGCGTCCACCAGGCCGGGCTGGCGGCGCAGTTCTGCGGCCCAGGCCATGGTGCGGGGGTTGAAGCCCGCGGGCAGGTCCACCAGGTCGCGCAGGGCGTAGGCCCCGGCGCGGGTGCCGTGGCCCCAGCGCTCCCAGGCCTGGGCGCGCACCTGCAGCACCGAGGCCACGGGGGGCGACACCTGCCACTGCAGATCGCTTCGCAGTTCCACCGTCTGCAGGGCATCAGGCGGCGTCAGCTCCAGCGGCGGGGCCGTGCCTTCCAGCAGCGGCAGCAGGGGCAGCCGGCTGGGCTCCACGGTCATCTCGTAGCGGCGCGCGGTGCCGCTCAACTCCAGGTCGGCCGGCAGGCCCGGCGTCCAGTTGGGCAGGCCGGTGGCGGGGGTGGGGTCGCGCGTCCAGGTGCGGCCGTCGAACCAGGGCAGCACTGGGCCACGGAAGTACAGCGCCGAAGGCGGCGGTGCAGGCCCATCGAAACGCACGCGCAGGGCGATGGACTCGTCGGCCGCGAGCTCGGCCACGCTGCCCATCTGCAGCGTGCCGGACAGCCCGGTGCGCGCGCTGCTGCGGTCGGGCAGCGCCCACAGCGGGTCCAGGCGGGGGAAGAACAGGAACAGGGCCACCATCACAGGCGTGCCTAGGGCGGCGGCGCGCAGCGCCACGGCCGCGGCCTGGCGCAGTGGGGGCCGCCCCACGGGCATGTGGGCCTGCACCAGCGCGGTCAGCAGGCCCCACACGGCCACGGCCATGGCCAGCGCGGTGCCCAGGCCCTGGGCATCGAAGAAGTGCGTCAGCACCACGAAGAAGCCCAGGAAGAACAGCACCACCGCGTCCCGGCGTGCGCGCAGTTCCAGTGTCTTCAGCGCCATCAGCACCACCAGCAGGGACACCCCGGCCTCGCGCCCGAGCAACGTGCCCTCGTGCCAGGCGGTGGCCGCCGCGCTCAGCACCAGCAGCCCCACCACCGTCCAGCGGCCTGGCCGCGGCCGGCGCGCCAGCGTGAGGTGCACGCGCCAGGCCAGCAGGGCCGCCACGCCCAGGCCGAACCAGGCCGGGCGGTGTGCCAGGTGCGGGGCGATGGTCCACGCCGACACGGCCACGAGGAACAGCGCGTCCCGCGCATCGCGGGGCAGGCGGCTCCAGCCCGTGGCCGCAGCGGTCCAGGGCCGGGTGCTCATCGGGCGCCCGCGTTCCAGGTGCCCAGCGCGTCCAGCAGGGCACGGCGGTGGGCGTCGCCCGAGCCTGGCGGCCAGTGCTGCGCGCCCAGGCGCAGCCCCACGGGGCGGGCCGCCTGCTCGGCGGCCAGCACCCAGGCAGCCAGGCGCGACATCCGGTGCTCCAGGCCGCCCGCGGCGCTGCGCGCGGCGGCCTCGTCCAGCCACAGGGCCTGGCCCGGCAAGGCTTCGGCCTCGCGGCTGACCAGTTCACCCGTGCGCGCTGCCTTCTTCCAGGCCACCTGCCGCAGGGCATCGCCCGTGCGCCAGGGCCGCAACTGGTCGAAGGTGAGCTCTTGGCTGGCGGGTGCCACCTGCGGGGCAGGCGGGTGGGCCTGCGCGGGGCTGTCGTGGTCGGGCGTGGCTTGCGCGCCCCCGGCCGGCAGGGGCAAGGCAGGCTGTTCCGGCTTGGGCCAGGCCAGCACCCGCGCGGCCGGCCGCCACACCGTCCACGCGCGGAACAGCCCCAGCGGGAAGCGGGTCTCGGCCACGATGGGCGGCACGGGCTGCCAACCGCGGGCGGCCAGCGGCAGCTGCATCCGCACGGTGGCCGTGCCGCGCGCGGGCACGTCCGTCCAGGCGCGCTCGTCGCGGTGCCCCGGTGGCCCCTGATTCCCGACTGGCCCGCCTCGCCCGACGGGCCCGCCTCGCCCGACGGGCCCGACTGGGCCGACTGTCCCCAGAGGGCGCCAGCCCAGGCCGATGCCGTGGCGCGCCGCGCCGGGGTTGTCCAGCGTGATCTCCACCTCCGCATGGCCACCAGCGAAGGCCGGCCCGCCCGTGCGCAGCCGCATCTGCAGGCCGCGCAGCGTGGCGTGGGTCATGTGCAGGCCGGCCAGCGCGCTGCCGGCCAGCAAGAAGGTGAGGGCATAGCCCAGGCTGAGCTGGTAGTTGATGCTGGACAGCAGCAGCACCAGCAGCACCGCGCCGAACAGCACGCCCGCGCCCGTGGGCAGGATGTAGGTGTTGCGCTGGCCGGTGCTGTGGTGGTCGGCCAGCGGCAGGCGGGCATCGAACCAGGCGTTGAAGCGTGCAGACAGCCTCATGGCAAGGGTGTCATTGCAGCGGCGTCATGGAAACGGCGTCATGGAAACGGCGTCAGCGGCGTCATGGCAGCCATGTCACGGCAGCGGCGTGGCCTCCACCATCGCCCGCACCTGCTCGCGCGCGCCCCGTCCGGCGCCGGCGGCGGGCACGAGGCGGTGCGCGATGGTCTGCGGCAGGATGGCCTGCACGTCATCAGGGGCCACGTAGTCGCGCCCCGCCAGCAGCGCGCGGGCCCGTGCGGCGCGCAGCACCGCGAGGGCCGCGCGCGGGCTCAGGCCCTGCACGAACCAGCGGCCCGAGCGCGTAGCTTCCACCAGGGCCTGCAGGTAGTCCAGCAGGGCGTCGGACACCGCCACCTCGCCCGCGGCGGCCTGGGCCTGTTGAAGCTCGGCCGGCGTCATCACCGGCGTCAGTGCGGCCAGCGCGGCGCGACGGTCCTGGCCCGTCAGCAGGGCCCGCTCGGCCTGGCGGTCCGGGTAGCCCAGGGTGATGCGCATCAGGAAGCGGTCGAGCTGGCTTTCCGGCAAAGGGTGCGTGCCCAGGTGCTCGGCCGGGTTCTGGGTGGCCACCACGAAGAAAGGGCTGGGCAGCGCGTGCGTGCGCTGGTCCACCGAAACCTGGCGCTCTTCCATCGCCTCCAGCAGCGCGCTTTGCGTTCGCGGGCCGGCGCGGTTGATCTCATCGGCCAGCAGCACCTGGGTGAACACGGGCCCGGGGTGGAACACGAAAGCCTCGCGCGCTCGCTCGAACACGCTCACGCCCAGCAGGTCGCTGGGCATGAGGTCCGAGGTGAACTGCACCCGCGCGAAGCGCAGCCCCAGGGACACGGCCAAGGCCTGGGCCAGCGTGGTCTTGCCCACGCCGGGCACGTCCTCGATCAACAGGTGACCGCCCGCCACCAGGCAGGCCACGCAGTCTTCGATACGGTCGCGCTTGCCGACGATGATCGAATCGACCTGGTCCACCAGGGCGGTCAGGCGTTGGGCAAGGGTTGCATCCATCGCGCGCACCTTACCCGAATTCCCCAGGGCCACCGCCTTGCAGGGCCTGGGCCTGCACCTGTTCCGAAAGCGCCTGCGCTTGACCGGCGCCGACCACGGCCGCTGCGCGCTGCGCGACACTTCGGAGCATGAGCACCGCCTTCTACGCCCCGCCAGAGTGCCGCGCCCATGACATGGGCGCCGGACACCCGGAATGCCCCCAGCGCCTGGACGCCATCCACGACCTGCTGCGCGCCACCGGCCTGGATCTGGCTCTGGACCACCGCGAGGCCCCGCCCGCGCCTGACGAAGCCCTGGGCCGGGCCCACGCCGCCGCCTACGTGCGCGAGATGCGCGAGCTGATGCAGCAGTGCAGCCAAAGCGGCCGGCCCCGCGCGGTGGACCCGGACACCAGCCTGTGCCCGGCCACTGCCGATGCAGCGCTGAAGAGCGCCGGGGCCGCGCTGGCCGCCACCGACGCGGTGATCGACGGCAGCGCCTCGAACGCGTTCTGCGCCATCCGCCCCCCCGGGCACCACGCCACGCGCGACGCGGCCATGGGCTTTTGCTTCTTCAATAACGTGGCCGTGGCGGCGCGCCATGCGCTGGACGTACGCGGGCTGCAGCGCGTGGCCATCATTGACTTCGACGTGCACCACGGCAACGGCACCGAGGACATCGTGGCCGGCGACGAGCGCATCCTGATGTGCAGCTTCTTCCAGCACCCGCTGTACCCCTACAGCGGCGCTGTGCCCAAGGGCACGAACATGGTCAACGTGCCCGTGGCCCCTTACACGCGCGGACCGGCCGTGCGCGAGTTGATCGAGCAGCAATGGCTGCCCGCGCTGGAGGCCTTCCGGCCGCAGATGCTGTTCATCTCGGCCGGCTTCGACGCCCACCGCGAGGACGAACTGGGACAGATGGGGCTGGTGGAGGCCGATTACGCCTGGATCACCCGCCGCCTCATGGACGTGGCCGATGCGCACGCCCAGGGCCGCATCGTGTCCTGTTTGGAGGGCGGCTACCACTTGAGCGCGCTGGCTCGCAGCGTAGCGGCGCACCTGCGGGAGCTGGCCGGGGTGGCGGCATGAGCGGCATGGGCGGTGGCCGCGCGGGCAGCGCCGGCGAAGGTCTGTCGGCCCGGCTGACAGAAGGGTGGGCGCCGACGGAGTTGGGCGCGCTGGTCGATTCGCTGGCCCGGCCTTCCGCCCTGGTGGAGGCCGGCGTGCTGGCGCTGTGCGCGGCGCTGGCCTTGCTGGTGGTGCGCGTGGTGGCCGGCCGGCAGCCGCGGCGCGGCATCTGGCTGGGCCGTCATGGCGTGGATGGCGTGCTCTTCCCCTTGCTGCTGCTGTTGCTGGCCTGGGGCGCGCGCTGGGCGCTGGCCACTTGGGTGCCGCCTGCGCTGTTCCGCATTGCGCTGCCAGTGCTGTTGAGCCTGCTGGTCATCCGCTTTGGCGTGCAGGTGCTGCATGCGGCCTTTCCCGCTTCGGCCTCGGTGCGGCTGGTGGAGCGGCTGCTGTCGTGGATGGTTTGGGGCGCGGTGGTGCTGTGGCTGACGGGCGCGTTGCCGGTGCTCGTGGCCGAACTGGACGCGCTGCGCTGGAAGACGGGCGGCGCCGAGATTTCGGTGTGGAGCGTGATCGAGGGCGGCTTCACCGCGGGCGTGGTGTTGCTGGTGGTGCTGTGGCTGTCCTCGGCGCTGGAAGACCGGCTGCTGGCGGGGGCCGAGCTGGCGGGCGGCAGCTTGTCGCTGCGCAAGATGGCGGCCAACGCCACCCGGGCGCTGCTGGTGTTCGTGGGCCTGCTGGTGGCGCTGTCGGCCGCCGGCATTCCGCTGGGCGCGCTGAGCGTGCTGGGTGGCGCGGTGGGCGTGGGCATCGGCTTCGGCTTGCAGAAGCTGGCCTCCAACTACGTCAGCGGCTTCGTCATCCTGGCCGAGCGTTCGCTGCGCATCGGCGACGTGGTGCTGGTGGACGGCTTCGAAGGCCGCGTCACCGACATCCACACCCGCTACACCGTGATCCGGGCGCTGAACGGTCGCGAGTCCATCGTGCCCAATGAGCTGCTCATCACGCAGCGCGTGGAAAACGCCTCGCTGGCGGACCCGCGCATCCTGCTGACCACCAGCGTCCAGGTGGCCTACGGCACCGACGTGCCGGCGCTGTCGCCCCGCATCGTGCAGGCCCTGCTGGCCGTGCCCCGCGTGCTGGCCGACCCCGGCCCGGCCGTGCAACTGGCCGCCTTCGCCTCAGACGGCCTGCAGCTCAACGTGGTGTTCTGGATTGCCGATCCGCAGAACGGCCAGGGCAACGTGCTCAGCGAGGTGAACCTGGCCATCCTGCGCACGCTGGGCGAGGCGGGGGTGGATATTCCCTTCCCGCAGCGGGTGGTGCGGCAGGGGTGAAGCGGTAGCGTTGAAGGTGCAGGGCTGAACCAGCGAGGCTGAAGGCGCTCAGACCCTTCGGCTGGGGCTCAGGCCAAGGCGATGCCCGCAGTCATGTGCCCAGGCCCGACGGAACTGCAATCAGGCCAGGACCTTCAACCCATGCTTTTCCACAACCGCCAGCAACTTCAGCGCCATGCCGCTGGGCCGCTTGGTGCCGGCCTCCCACTTCTGGACCGTCGACTCACTGGTGTTCAAGTAGCGCGCGAAGACCGGCTGGCTCACATGCGCCTGCTCCCGGATGCGCTTGATGTCCGCAGCGCTGATCTCGGGAGGAACGGCCAGGCAGCTCTCATCGAACTCCCGCATGGTCGCCTTGTCGATGACGCCGACGCGGTGCAAACCCCCAGCGGCGCTGTGGATGGCCTCGAAGGCATCGCTCTTGAACTTCGGTCTAGTGGTCATCGCTCAACTCCAGCAAGTCGCCCTCTTTCAAGGCCTGTTCAAGTTCCGAGGGGCTGATCCGCCCGTACGCCTGGGCAAGCTTGCGGAACGCCACCAATTCGTCGGGGTCGATGTTGGCGCGGTCCTTCTTGGCATAGAGGAATGCGAACACCCACAGCTTCCCGCCCTTTGCCAGCAGGATCGACCGGTGCTGGTTGTCGTTCAGCCGCTTCTTGAAGACGCCGCCGCCCAGGTCATCGGCCTGCCCGCGCATGGCCTCCCGCACGGACTGCATCAGTGCACCGTCGCGGATGCGAGCCTTTCGGGCAGCTTTTGAAAACCAGGCCGTCTTGAACGCTCTTGCGAACCGGTCATCAGGCATGTCTCAGTCTAGCACCTGGTGCTACGTAATCACCGACCCGGGATGACCGAAGCCGGCGTGGAAATCCCCTTCCCGCAGCGCGTGGTGCGGCAAGGTTGAAGCGGCAGGGCTGAAGAGGCCAGGCCCTGCAGCAGGGCCTCAGGCCACCGCCACCGTCACCGGCCTGTCCCGGACGTCGAGCCCGTGGTTGGATTGGGTATTCTCTGCAGCCCATCCCACCGTGACCGAGAAAGGGCACCGCCATGAAGATCCCGTCCCTGAAGGAAGTCGTCAGCGCCGAGGAATGGCAGCTGCGCGTGAACCTCGCCGCCGCTTACCGCCTCGTGGCGGCCTACGGCTGGAGCGACCTCGTGTTCACACACATCTCCGCGCGCCTTCCCGGCCCGGAGCATGCGTTCCTGATCAACCCCTACGGGCTGATGTTCGACGAGATCACCGCCAGCAGCCTGGTGCTGATCGACCAGCAGTGCAACAAGCTGCGCGAATCACCCTTCCCGGTGAACCCGGCGGGCTTCACGATCCACAGCTGCATCCACGAGGTGCGCGAGGACGCCGGCTGCGTGCTGCACACGCACAGCCGCGCCGGGGTGGCCGTGAGCGCGCAGAAGGCCGGCGTGCTGCCGCTGAGCCAGCAGAGCACGCTGATCCTCAACTCGCTGGCTTACCACGACTATGAAGGCATCGCGCTGCACGCCGAGGAAAAGCCACGCCTGCAGGCGAACCTGGGAAGCGCCCATTTCCTGATGTTGCGCAACCACGGCCTGCTGACCGTGGGGCGCACCATCCCCGAGGCCTTCCTGAACATGTACTTCTTCGAGAACACCTGCCGCATCCAGATCGACGCGCAAGCCGGCGGTGAACTCAACCTGATCGGGCCCGGCCCGATCGCGGCCAACCGCAACGTCACGCAGACCGCCACCGCGGGCCAGGGCGCGAACCTGGCGTGGCCCGCACTGCTGCGCAAGCTGGACCGCGAGAACCCGGGCTACGACGCCTGAGAAGCTGTGAACGGGCTCAGCCCCCGCGCTTCCTGCGCACGACCAGCGGGCAGGGCGCCTGAGCCCCTGCCGCAGGGGTTCAGGCCACCGTAACGCCCACGGCCATGGGGCAGGCGCGCCTGTGCTGGCGAATGCCGCCCACTGCCTGGCTGCGGCTGCTGCCCAGTGCGCGCTCCAGAGCCCACGCCTGGCCGAACCGCATCGACTTAACCTGTTCGATCCGGCTGTGCAGGCTGCGGTAGTTGCAAACACCCTCCGCCACCTCGAAAAGGAACGTGCGGAACTTGGCCGCGGTCAGGGCTTCCACCTGCGTTGGGGGATCGGGCTGCAGCCCTCCCACATCTTCCTCGACAGCGCTCACTCCGTCCTCCCGGCTCTCTTTTTGGCCATCGTAGCGGAGGGTGCCGGTTCGCCACGGGAAGGTACGTAAGATGGCAGGCTGATTTCCCTCGGCACCACCACCGAAAAGAACCCATGAAGACCGTCCGAGATGCGTGCGCGTTGCAACCCAATGCGCTGTCTGTCAAGCTCAGCGACCAGATTGAGCAACTGGACCAACTCATCGCCAGCGAAGGCGACGGCATCACCTTCTTTGACAAGACCTACATCACCCAGGGCATGCGCGACCTGGTGGCCGAGGGAATTGCCCGCTTGGCTGGGGCATCGTCGCAGGCCGTGTTCCACCTCAAGCAGGCCATGGGCGGCGGCAAGACGCACCTGCTGGTTGGCTTCGGCTTGCTGGCCAAGCACGCCGGCCTGCGCAAGGTGTATTGCGCGGGCATGGCCCACGCCGATGGCTTTGCCGGCGCCGACATCGCCGCCTTCAACGGTCGCAACAACCCGGCGCATTTCTTCTGGGGCGAGATCGCCAACCAGTTGGGCAAGGGCGAGCAGTTCCGCCGCTTCTGGAGTAGCGGCCCCGATGCGCCCGACGAGAGCGACTGGCTCCAACTGTTTGACAGCAACAAGCCTACCCTCATCCTGCTGGATGAGATGCCCCCGTACTTCCACTACCTGGCCACCCGGCCCGTGGGCAACGGTACGGTGGCCGACATTGCCACGCGGGCCTTTGCCAACCTGCTGACTGCCGCGGGCAAGAAGAAGGACGTCTGCATCGTCGTCTCCGACCTGGCCGCCGCCTACGACACCGGCGGCACGCTCATCAACAAGGCGCTGGCCGACGCACGTTCCGAACTGGGCCGACAGGAGCGCAACATCACGCCAGTGGACCTGGCCGCCGACGAGATCTACGCCATCCTGCGCAAGCGCTTGTTCACGAGCCTGCCGGACAAGAACGAAATCGAAGACATCGCCGACGCCTACGGCCGCAAGCTGGAAGAAGCCGCCAGGTCCAAGACGGCCAGCCGCGGGGCCGAGGCCATCGCTGACGAGATCGTCGCCACCTACCCCTTCCACCCGCGGCTCAAGAATGTGGTTGCGCTGTTCAAGGAGAACGAGCAGTTCAAGCAGACCCGCGGCCTGATCGAGCTCGTCTCGCGCCTGCTCAAGTCCGTGTGGAACCGCGCGGCCAACGACGTGTTCCTGATCGGCCCGCAGCACTTCGATCTCTCAGTGCCCGACGTGCGCGACAAGCTCACCGAGATCTCGGGCATGCGCGACGTGATCGCCAAGGACCTGTGGGACGCCCAGCAGTCGGCTCATGCCCAGGTGATCGACCTGCAGACCGGCAAGGAGGCCGCCACCCAGGTGGGCGCGCTGCTGATGACGGCCAGCCTCTCCACGGCCGTCAACGCCGTGAAGGGCCTGACCCGCGAAGAGATGGTCGAGTGCCTGGTGTCGCCGCTGCGCGAGCCTTCAGAGTTCTTGGCCGCCTTCGAAGAGCTGGAGAAGGTGGCTTGGTACCTGCACCACACGCCCGAGGGCCGCTTCTACTTCGACCGCCAGGAGAACCTGACGAAGCTGCTGCAGAGCCTGGCGCATGACGCGCCCGAGAACCAGGTCGACGACCTCATCCGCCACCGCCTGCGCGACATGTTCAAGCCCCAGCGGCGCACCGTGTACGACGAGGTGCTGCCGCTGCCCCGGCTGGAAGACGTGACCGACCGCGTGCGGCGCGCCCGCGTGCTGCTGGTGGTGAGCCCCGATGCCAAGATCCCGCCCGACGAGGTGCAGAAGTTCTTCGACGGTCTGACGCAGAAAAACCACCTGTGCGTGCTCACGGGCGACAAGACGGCCATGGCCAGCGTGGAGAAGGCCGCGCGCCAGCTGTTCGCGGCGCAGAAGGCCGACGGCCGCATCCCCCAGGGCCACCCCCAGCGGCAAGACCTGGAGCGCAAGCAGCAGACCTACGAGCAGGACTTCAACGCCACGGTGCTGAGCCTGTTCGACAAGGTGCTGTTTCCCATTCAGCGCGCCGGGCGTCCGCCGCAGCTGGCTTCCAAGCCGCTGGACCCCACGCGCGATGCCGGCAAGCCCTTCAACGGCGAGGAGCAGGTCGAGAAGACCCTGGTCTCCAACCCGCAGAAGCTGCACCTGGACGTTGAGCGTGAGTTCGACGCCATCCGCGACAAGGCGCAAGACCTGCTGTGGCCCGAGAATCTGGACGAGACCCGCTGGTCCGACGCCGCCGACCGCTATGCCGAGGTGGCCGGCATGTATTGGCTGCCGCCGCGTGGGCTGGACACGCTCAAGACCATCGCCTGCAACCGCGGCCTGTGGGAAGACCTGGGCAACGGCTACGTCACCAAGAAGCCCAAGAAGAAGCGCACCAGCGCCCAGATCCTGGCCGAGCCCGAGCTGGGCGACGAGGGCCGCGTGCGCCTGCGCGTGAACCCGGTCAACGCCGGGCCCGCGCCGCGCATCCTGTTTGCCGAAGAGGGCGGCGTCGGCGACCAGAGCCCTGTGCTGAAGGACAACCCCTACGCCACCCAGGCGCTGCGCGTCAGCTTCCTGGTGCAGGACGTGTCCGGCCAGTACGAGACCGGCGACCCCGTCACCTGGAGCAACACGCTGCAACTGCGCAACCGCCTGGGCGAAGCCGACGGCAAGCGCACGGTGGAGCTGTTCGTTGCGCCCAAGGGCAGCATCCGCTACACGCTGGACGGCAGCGGGCCGCGCGAAGGCACGCCCTACACCGCCGCCTTTGCCATCGGTGACGACGACGTGCTGGTGCGCGCCTTCGCCAGCGCCGAAGGGCTGGAGGCCAAGGCCGACTTCCGCTTCCCAGCCCGGGGCCGCCAGGGCGTGCAGATCGACGACGTGAAGCCCGCGCGGCTGGTCTCGCGCACCGGCCACAAGCTCGACTCGCGCGCCAAGACCTTCGAAGGGCTGAAGCAGGCCGCCGACAAGACCGTGGAGTTCGAGAGCGTCACGCTCACCGCCGGGCAGGGCAGCAAGGTGGCGCAGCTGGCGGTGGGTGAGGTTCGGGTGGACGCGCCCTACCTCTCGGCCCTGCTGGAGAAGGTGCTGGAGAAGTTCCCGCCAGACACCCCCGTGACGCTGACCTTCCGCAAGGCTCACTTCGCATCGGGCCATGACCTGAAGGACTTCGCAGGCAAGCTGGGCATCGAGATCCGGCAGCCGGACGTCGAACAATGACCGTGGCCACGACGCCGCAGGCCATGAAAGCCACGCAGGCTCCGAAAGCCGCCCTAGACAGCGCCACCGTCGGCTTCGGGGCGCCCGAGCGCTTTGGCGCCCACGTCTTCCGCGTGGAGATTCCGGCGGCACGCACCGAGCCCGTCACCATCGTCGAGGACTACGGCTACCGCGGGCACGAGGCCGGCATCCCGCGTGACGAGCCGCGCGTGGTGCTGCTGCGGCGCACCTGGTCGGGCATCGCCGACGTGGCGCGGCGCGAGTTCAACGACCGGCTGAAGGCCGCCAAGACGCCCGCCGGCCGCTGGCACAGCGGCACCAACCTGGTGGACCGGCTGCTGGGCAAGGAACTGTGCGTGCTGGCCTGGGCCGCCGAGACGGCCAACGACGAGCAACTGCCGGTGGTGGGCAGCCGCTGGGCCGCGCTGCGGCCCGAAGAACGCTGGTGGCTGTTTGCGATGACGGTGGCCGAAGCCGGCCTGCCGGAAGACACCGAGCGCGGCTGGCGGCGCGCGCTGTTTGCCGCGCTGTCGGATGGCGAGAAGCCCGCGCCCGGCCGGCGGCGCCGGCGGCCGGCGGAAGACGATCTGTTCCGGCTGCCGCTGTTTCAGGAGGGTGAATGAGTTCGGGCGTGGTGGCGTTTTCGCTGAAGGATGCGCCGTCGCTGATCGAGCGGCTGTTGCCCGTGCAGAAGCTGTCGGCGGAGGCGTACAAGGAGCAGGAAGGAAAGCAGGGGAAGCTGCTCACAACGCTGGGGAGCTACTGGATTGGCCGCAAACCTCTGATCCTCAATAGGGCGTGCATCCTTGGTTGCCTGCTGCCGGCGACCGATGATCCGGCACGTGATCTCGCCATCTTCGAGATGCTGATGGCGATGGACGACGAATCGTTCGTTGCCAGAGCCAAGCGGCGGCTCAAGCCCAGAGAAGTCCTTGCGAAGGCGTCGATCGCACATGTCGCCGAGTACTTCACATCGTCCAATCCCGACTTGCTTCCGATCTCTGCGCCCATTGACTGGTCGGCCGTGGAACTTCGCCGAGTGACCGTTGAGTGGAGGGACGACGTCCCGGAGATCGATCGTCGGCGAATGGAAGCTCGGTTGCAGCCTCGTCTGCCGTATCGAGAGCGTGTGGAGGCCGCACGTCGACCGGACGAGGTAGGCGAGGACGTCCATGCGCACATCTGGGCGGCCGTGAACGATCATCTTGGAACGTCTGCCTCGTCCATCGTTGAACTCACTCGTCAGCTTGGCAGGATGCGGTTTGGTCGTGTTCCGATGGTTGCCGACACGTTCAGTGGCTCAGGACAGATCCCGTTTGAAGCCGCGCGTATGGGTTGCGACGCGCGTGCCTCCGATCTCAGTCCGATTGCTTGCCTTCTCACGTGGGGTGCGTTCAACGTCGTTGGGGGTACGAACGCCTCCCGTGAGAGGGTTATGGATGCTCAGTTGGCCCTCGTTTCATCCGTTCAGCAGGAATTGGATGCACTCGGTGTTGAAGATGACGGAAACGGTTGGCGACCGAAGACGTTCCTGTACTGCATAGAGGTAACGTGTCCACAAACTGGGTGGGCAGTCCCGCTGTTGCCAACGCGCGTAATCAGCAAGGGGCGGATGGCGGTCGCCGAGTTGGTTCCAGATGAGTCATCGCGCCGCTTCGATGTTCGTATTCGGTCCGGAGTCTCGGAGGACGATCTCGCTGCGGCCGATCAAGGGACACTCCACAGCGATGGACGTGGACAAGAGCCTTACTTGCAGTACACCTTGAAGGGTGTTGAGTACCGCACAAAGATTTCGACCATTCGCGGCGATCACGGTACTCCTGACGGTTCAACTGCGAATCGACTTCGACAGTGGATGAAGAGCGACATAAAGGCACGGCAAGAAGACGTGTTTCGGGAGCGACTTTGGTGCATCCAGTGGATGCGTGAACGGAAGGGGGCTCGAGCACCAGACTATGAGTTCCGCGCGGTGACGCCGGCTGATCTCGAAAGAGAGTCAGCGGTCGAGGCATTCGTTCGGGATCGCTTGGCAGTCTGGCAAGAGAAGGGCTGGATTCCCGATTTGCGAATTGAGCCGGGAGAGAAGACAGACGAGCCAATTCGAACCCGCGGCTGGACGCATTGGCACCACTTGTTCTCTCCGCGCCAGTTGCTGCTTTTGGGGCTGGCAAGTAAGGCGATTGACGAGGGGCGGCCTGAGATGCGCGCACCATTGCGCATCTTTCTCGCACGCCTTTCAGACTGGTCGTCGAAGTTGTGCCGCTATGGGACTGGAGCTGCCCGAGAGTCGGTAGCCCAGACCTTCTACAACCAAGCGCTCAACACGCTTTTCGCATACGCCGTCCGTTCGTTCTTCTTCGCGAAGACGTACTTGCTCGAGGACGTGGCGAGCCGGCCAATCTCGGGAACTGCAAGTGTCGTTTCGGCATCCGCCGCGTCCTTTGATGGCCTGGCTGACATCTTCGTCACCGATCCGCCCTATGGCGATGCCGTCAAGTATGAGGAGATCTTCGAGTTCTTCATCGCCTGGCTGCGGAAGAACCCGCCACCCGAGTTCGCCGACTGGACCTGGGATAGCCGGCGCGCCCTCGCGATCAAGGGCGAAGGCGAAGACTTCCGCCGCGGCATGGTCGCCGCCTACAAGCGCATGGCCGAGTGCATGCCGGATAACGGCATCCAGGTAGTCATGTTCACGCACCAGTCGGGCAGCATCTGGGCGGACATGGCCAACATCGTGTGGGCCTCGGGGTTGCACGTCACCGCCGCCTGGTACGTCGTTACTGAGACGGATAGCGCATTGCGCGAAGGTAGTCATGTGAAGGGCACGGTGCTGCTGGTGCTGCGCAAGCGCCGGGGTCACCACAAGACTACCCGCGACGACCTGGCTTGGGAGATCCAGGAAGAGGTGGAGAAGCAGGTGACCGAGCTGACCGGCCTGAACCAGCAGGCCAAGGGCCTGTACCGCGACGAGAACGTGTTCGAGGACGCTGACATCCAGATGGCCGGCTACGCCGCGGCGCTGCGAGTGCTGACGCGCTATGCGGTGATTGACGGCCGTGACATGAGCGCCGAGGCCATCCGCCCGCGGGTGAAGGGCGAGACCACCTTCGTCGACGGCCTGATCGCCTTTGCCGTGGACACGGCCAACCAGTGCCTGGTGCCGCAAGGCGTGGCCAAGGCGCACTGGGACCGTCTCTCTGGCGCCGAGCGCTTCTATCTGAAGATGCTGGACATGGAAGCGCGCGGCGCCAAGACGCTGGACAACTACCAGAACTTCGCCAAGGCCTTCAAGGTGCGCGACTTCGGCCCCCTGCTGGCCAGCCGCAAGGCCAACGAGGCCCGCTTGAAGAGCGCCGTGGACTTTGGCCGGGCCGAGATGGGCGAGGGCTCGGAGCTGCACCAGTCGCTGCTGCGCGCGGCGCTGTATGCGCTGATGGAACTGCAGAAGGGCGTGGACGGCAGCGAGGTGCTGGCCCACCTGACGCTGAACGTGCCCAACTACTACGGCGACGTGACGCAGCGCGAGCTGGTGGCCGAGCTGGCGGGCTACCTGGCCAAGCGGCTGGAGGCGCTGCGGCCTGAAGAGGCCAGCGCCGCGCGCGTGCTGCGCGAGCTGGTGAAGAACCAGCGCCTGGGCTGAACGGGGCACGGCGATGCCGCTGGCGCGCATCTTCGTCAGCAGCGTGCAGGGCGAGCTGGCCGCCGAGCGGCGCGCGGTGCGCGACTTCGTGCAGGGTGATGCGCTGCTGCGCCGGTTCTTCGAGGTCTTTCTGTTCGAGGACCTGCCCGCCGCGGACCGGCGCGCTGACGCCACCTACCTGACCGAGGTGGACCGCTGCGACCTGTACGTGGGCCTCTTCGGGCGCGACTACGGCTCGGAAGACGCCGAGGGCGTGTCGCCCACCGAGCGTGAGTTCGACCGCGCCACGGCCGCCGGCAAGGTGCGCCTGGTGTACCTGAAGCGCACGGCCGACCGGCACCCCAAGATGGCCGCGCTGGTGCGCCGCGCCGAAAGCCAGGTGGTGCGCCGGCAGTTCGACAGCGAGCCGGCGCTGCAGGCGGCCCTGTATGCCAGCCTGGTGGATTGGCTGGAACGCACCGGCCGGCTGCGTACCAAGCCTTTCGACGCGGCGGCCTGCCCCGAGGCGGGGCTGGGCGACCTGGCAGCGGACCAGCTGGAGATCTTCCTCGGCCGGGCGCAGACGCAACGTGGCTACGTGCACGGCCCGGGCACGCCCATGGCAGCGGCCCTGGCCCACCTGAACCTGCTGGACCAGGGGGCGCCCAGCCACGCGGCGGTGCTGCTGTTCGGCAGCCGGCCGCAGCGCTTTTTGCCGTCGTCGGAGGTGAAGTGCATGCACTTCCACGGCACGGAGATCAGCAAGCCCATCCCGTCGTACCAGGTGTTCAAGGGCACGGTGTTCGAACTGGTGGACGCGGCGCTGGACTTCGTGCTGTCCAAGGTGGCACGGCGGGTGGGCACGCGCGCCGAAAGCACGCAGGTGCCGGTGAACTACGAACTGCCGCGCGAGGCGGTGGCGGAAGCCATCGTCAACGCGGTGGCGCACCGCGACTACGCCAGCGGCGCCAGCGTGCAGGTGATGCTGTTCGCTGACCGTCTGGAGGTGTGGAACCCCGGTGAGCTGCCGCCGGCCTTGACGCTGGAAGGGCTGCTGCTGCCGCATGCGTCTATTCCACACAACCCGTTGATCGCCGAACCCATGTTCCTGGCCGGCTACGTGGAAAAGGCCGGAAGCGGCACGCTGGACATGGCCACCCGCTGCCGGGCGGCGGGGCTACCGCCGCCGGAGTTCCGCCAGACGGGCGGGCAGTTCGTGCTGGTGCTGCGGCGCCCGCCGGGGGAAGCGGCCCCGGAAGTGACCACGGAAGTCACCACGGAAGTCACCACGGAAGTCACCACGGAAGTCACCACGGATGAGGCGATGGCGCGCTTGCTCAATGCCTTGGTCGGCGAGATGACGCGCCAGCAGCTGCAGGAGGCACTGGGCCTGAAGAACGACGAGCATTTCCGCAAGGCCTACCTGCAGCCGGCCCTGGCCGCCGGCCTGATCGAGATGACTGTGCCCGACAAGCCGCAAAGCCGGCTCCAGAGGTACCGCAAGGCGGGTGCGCGATGAGCGGCATCCGGCGCTTCTCGTCGCGCCGCCAGCGGCTGGACCATGCCTTCCTGAACCAGAAGCTTGCGGGCGCGCGCTCGTACCGGCGCATTGCCGGCTACTTCCGCAGTTCGATCTTCGAGCTGGTGGGCGAGGAGATTGCCTGCATTCCCAAGGTGCAGGTCATCTGCAATAGCGAGCTGGATGCCGCCGATGTGCTGATCTCCAAGCACGCCCGCGAGACGGCGCTGAAGGAGCGCTGGAACGAAGCACCTGCCGAGGTGGAGGCGCTGATGCACCGCGAGCGCTACCGCACGCTGCACCAGCTGCTGACCAGCGGGCGGGTCGAGATCCGCGTGGTGCCCAAGAACAGCGTGTTCGTGCACGGCAAGGCCGGCGTCATCGAGGCGGCCGATGGCAGCAAGACGAGCTTCCTGGGCTCGATCAACGAGACGCGCAGCGCTTTCGCCCACAACTACGAGATCCTGTGGGAAGACCCGTCACCCGAGGGTGTGGTCTGGGTCGAAGAAGAGTTCGACGCACTGTGGGCGGATGCCTTTCCGCTGCCTGACGCCATCGTCGAAGAAGTGGAACGCATCGCCAAGCGCGTGGAGATCCGCTTCGCCGACGTGAAGCCGCAGAACGTGCCCGGCGCGGCGCTGGCCGAGAGCCCCATCTACCGCGGAGGCGAGCAGTTGCAGCCCTGGCAGCGCTCGTTCGTGACGCTGTTCCTGCAGCACCGCGAGACCTACGGCCGCGCACGCCTGCTGCTGGCCGACGAGGTGGGCGTTGGCAAGACCTTGTCGCTGGCGGCCAGCGCCATGGTGTCAGCGCTGTTAGGCGATGGGCCGGTGCTGATCTTGTGCCCCTCGACGCTGACGATGCAGTGGCAGGTGGAGCTGGCCGACAAACTGGGCATTCCGAGCGCAGTGTGGTCGTCGACCAAGAAGCTGTGGATCGACCCGCAGGGCCGCGAGGTGCGCACGCGCGGGGCGGAGGACGTGGCGCGTTGCCCGGCGCAGATCGCCATCGTCTCCACCGGGCTGGTGTTCCACGAATCCGACGAGTGTCAGCACCTGCTGGCGCGCCGCTACGGCACCGTGGTGCTGGACGAAGCGCACAAGGCGCGCCGCCGCGCCACGCCCAACGGGCAGATGGGTGAGCCGAACAATCTGCTGGACTTCATGATGAAGATCGGCGCGCGTACCAAGAACCTGCTGCTGGGCACGGCCACGCCCATCCAGACCGAGGTGTACGAGCTGTGGGACCTGCTGGCCGTGCTGGGCGTCAATGCCGAGTTCGTGCTGGGACGTACGCCCTTCAGCCGCTGGACCGATTGGCGCCGTGCGCTGCCCGTGGTGAAGGGCGACGAGGTGCCCGCCGACGATAAGGAGGCCTGGGAGTGGCTGCGCAACCCGCTGCCCCCGGGAGACGAAGACGCGATGTTCGCCACGCTGCGGCTGCAGATCGGCCTGCCGGAGCAGAGCTTCTTTACCGACCGCGGGTTCGGCTCGCTGGGCTTCCTGGAGCAGCAGGCCATCTCGGCGGCCACGGTGCCGGGTTTTCTTCGGGAGCACAACCCCGTGGTGCGGCACACGGTGCTGCGGCGGCGGGTGACGCTGGAAGACGCCGGCCTGCTGCAACGGGTGGGCGTGGACATCCACCCCGACCCTGACGCGCCGGCAGGCCACTACGGGAGCGTGTCGTTCCAGCGGCATGGTCTGGTTGCGAACCTGCCGTTCGATCTGGCCTACCAAGCCGCGGAAGCCTTCACGGTACTGCTGAAGCAGCGCACCAAGGCAGCGGGCTTCATGCGAACGCTGCTGCTGCAGCGCATCTGCTCCAGCTTTGCGTCCGGCCGGTCGACAGCCGAGAAGATGCTGCAGCGCGAGTTGCTTGACGAAGAAGACGAGGCGCAGCAAGTGGCCGAAGTGCTGGATGCCTTGACGGCGGATGAGGCCGGGCAGCTGCAGGCCATCGTGCAGGAACTGTCCCGACCGGAAGCGCGCGACCCGAAGACGGCGGCGGTGAAGTACTTCCTGACGCAGCACCGCACCGACGGCCGGACCTGGCTGGAGCATGGCTGCATCGTCTTCAGCCAGTACTACGACACGGTGCGGACTCTGGCCGCGGAGCTGGCTGCCGCGTTGCCAGCCATCCCCGTCGCGATCTATGCGGGCGCGGGCCGCAGTGGCATCTACCGCGGAGCAGACTTCGCGACCGTGGAGCGAGAGGAGATCAAGGCCGAGGTGAAGCAGCACAGGATCAAGCTGCTGATCGCCACCGACGCCGCGTGCGAAGGTCTGAATCTGCAGACGCTGGGAACCTTGATCAACGTCGACCTCCCCTGGAACCCCTCACGCCTGGAGCAGCGCCTGGGCCGCATCAAGCGATTCGGCCAGGTGAGGCAGGGCGTGGACATGCTCAACCTCGTGTACCACGGCTCACAGGACGAACAGGTGTACTCGGCGATCTCGCGCCGCATGAAAGACCGCTACGACATCTTCGGCAGCCTGCCCGACACCATCGAGGATGACTGGATCAGCAACGTCGAGCAACTGGAGCAGCGCATGGACGAGTACATGCACCTTCGCGCCCGGGCACGCAATGCGTTCGAGATCCGCTACCAGGAGACCATCGACCCGGACCGGGACCGGTGGGAGCTGTGCGCAGAAGTGCTGTCTCGGCGGGACATCTTGGACAAGCTATCGGAGTCGTGGTGAGTTGAAGGCTAGCCGGGCCGTGCGCATACCGCGATGGCGGCCAGCTACTTCACGCCTTGCGATGCTGACCGGCGCATATTGTCGACCACGTCAACCTGCGTTTACCAGTGCGGCATCGGGTGCTGCGGATCCCGATGCGCGTGCCGCTGGTCGAGGCGGGGTTGAAGCGGCAGGCCTGAAGACGCGGGTCCTGCCGCAGGGGTTCAAGCCACCGTGACCGGAATCTTGCCGATCTTCGCCTGCCACTCCTTCGGCCCGGTCTGGTGCACGCTGGTGCCCGTGGCATCCACCGCCACGGTCACCGGCCTGTCCTTGACGTCGAACTCGTCACCTTAGGCCACAGGTCCAGACTTGGTGGCTCCATGAAGGCCGGTCACCCGAGTTCGACACCAAACGCTGTAAGTGGTTGATTTGTATAGAGGCGACCCTTTCGGCTGCCACTACAGCAAGGGCATTTGAGCGTTGACGTCGGGCTTCTTGACTTTGAATG
>JAJTDM010000066.1 GCA_021300575.1 Rubrivivax sp. | reverse complement strand
CAGAGACTGGCCGGCGTTCGCTTCAGCCGCCGCCGGGGATGTCGAACCGGTAGCCTACGCCGTAGACCGACGCGATGCAGTCCCCGTCACCGCGTACCGCCTGCAGTTTGCGGCGCAGGTTCTTGATGTGGGTGTCGATGGCGCGATCGCCCACATCCCGGGTCTCGGCGTGGCCGCTTTCCAGCAACTGGGCCCGGGAGAACACACGTCCGGGCTGGCTGAGCAACTGCCTGAACATCCGGAACTCCAAGGGGGTGAGCGCCAGCCACTGGCCGTGCCAGGCGATGCGCAGTCCTGCGTCGTCGACCTGCCACGGCCTGGGCGTCTGCGACACCCGGCCTTCGGCACGCCGCAACAGCGCCTGCACCCGGGCCATGACCTCGCGCGGGCTGAAGGGCTTGCACACGTAGTCGTCGGCGCCGCTGTTCAGGCCCAGGAGACGGTCGAGTTCGTGCACCCGCGCAGTCAGCATGAGGATGGGCAGGTCGCTGAACTCGCGCACCGCCTTGCACAGGCTCACGCCGTCCAGACCCGGCAGCATCAAGTCCAGGATCAGCAGGTCGGGCGCGGCGTAGCGGATCTCCGACAGGGCCAGCTGGCCGTCAGCCAGCCGGGTTGCAAAGTACCCGTCGTGACGCAGGTAGTCCACCAGCAACTCGGCGATGCCGGGGTCGTCTTCCACCACCAGGATGCGGCGCTGGGCTGTCATGTGCGGCCTCCTTCGGGTACGGGCGATGCAAGGGCTTGCGCAGGCAACTCCACGGTGATGCGCAGGCCTCCCAGCTCGGAGGCGCTGGCGGCGACGTGTCCGCCGTGCGCCTGGGCGATGGCCTGGCAGATCGCGAGACCCAGCCCGCTGCCGCCCAGGCGTCGGTTGCGGGCCAGATCGCCGCGGAACAGGGGTTCGAACACCTGGCCCAGTTGTTGCGCCGGCACACCCGGGGCGCTGTCGTCGACGGTCATCTGGACCCGTGATCCGTGGTCCCGCAGCCCGATCAGGATCTCGCCTGGCGGGTCCGTGTAGCGCAGGCTGTTGTCCACGAGGTTGCCCAGCAACTGTTCCACCCGGTCCACATCCCAGGACACCGGCAAGGCCTGCTGCGCTTCGGGCAGGGACAGCCGCAGCGTCAGGCCTGCCGCTGCGGCGCGCGGCTTGAAGCGGTGGCCCAGTTGGCGCAGCAGGGCCACGGCGTCGGCCGGGCCGGGGTGGCAGGGCAGGGCCTTGAGATCGGAAACCGCCAGCAGGTGCAGGTCGTCCACCAGCTTGCCGATGCGCAGCGCCTCCTCGTGCAGTGTGTCGATGGCCTCGGGACCGAGCGGCCTGACGCCGTCTTGCAGGGCCTCAACATGGCCGCGCAGCACGGTCAAGGGCGTGCGCAGTTCGTGCGAGATGTCCGCCAGCCAGCGCCTGCGCGCACCCTCCAGGCGCTCCAGCCCTTCAGCCATGCGGTTGACATTGCGCACCACGTCGCCGATCTCATCGCTGCGGCCAGTCAGTTGCGGGCTTTCGGGCACCCGCACCGTCAACTCGCCTCGGGCCAGGCGCTGGGTCGCGTCCTGCACGGCTGCCAGGGGTCTGGTCCACCGCCGGGCCAGCACGGTGGCGATCAGCAGCGCCAGCACCATCAGCCCGCCGGCCGTGATGGTCAACACGCGGTACTGGTCCAGCAGAAAGCGCGTCTCTCCAAGATCGCGCTGGATGTCGGCCTGGTGCAGGTGCGCCATCGCCACCACACGGCCCTGGACGACCACCGGCCGCTGCACCGCTGCGTCCACGTCCTGCAGCGCCTCGGGACGTCCCAGCAGCAACCGCCCATCCAGGCCCAGCACCTGCACCCGTTCTGGAAACGGCAAGGGCCCGGCCGGCGGGGGGGGGCGCCGCGGATCGGGAGAAGGCGGGGCTCCAGGCTCGCGCCCATCCAGTTCCCTGAACAGGCTGCGCAAGTCCAGCCGGCCTTGCTGCAGGGCGTCCAGGCCGCCCTCGCGCATGGCGGTGGTCTGGATCAGGGCGACCAGTCGCTCCAGATGCTGCACCTCCCTGTGGGCGAGGTAGTTTCCGAATCCGTCGCGCACGTTCCAGGCGGTCAGCCCGCCCAGCGCCAGCACGGCCATGGCGGCAAAGGCCAGCAGCGCCAGAGACAGGGTGTGGGCGAGACGCAATCGCATGGCGTGCCGAACAGACTGAAACGGATTGAGCCAGCAGATTGTGAGTGCTTTGTGAGCGGTTCTTCACCGTTGCTCCGTGGTGCCGCACCAGATTCGGGAGATGGCCTGAAACCTCACAGTTTCTCCCTCAATACCCTGCGCGGGCCGACGAAAAAATGGTTGTGAGGACTGCTGAAGCTTCTCCTTGTTCGCGGTCCCACTCTTTGTCACCCACCACAGATGAATTGGAGTCCATCATGATGTCATCCCTTTCGGGTCACAGTTCCAGCTTGCGCCCCTACCTGTCGACCCAGTACGCAGCGGCCGGGCCCTCAGGCGTCCAGCGCACCGCTGAGCCCCCGGCGCTGAAGGCCGACTCCTGGGACAAGGTGTCCGCAGGCAAGGGCCAGGTCAGCCAGTCGCAACTGGCCTCGGTGATCGTCACGCTGTCGCCCGAGGGTTCCCGGCTTTCGGAAGCCGAGGCCAAGACGGCAGCCCAGCAGCTGTTCACCAGGATGGACAGCGATGGCGACGGATCGGTCAATGAGAGCGAGTTCATGGCGGCGGCCGACAAGACCTCCGGGCGCACGAACGGTGGCGGAGCTCGGGGTCCTGGCGGTCCTGGCGGTCCTGGCGGTCCTGGCGGTCCTGGCGGTCCCGGTGGTCCCGGCGGGCCAGGGGGTCCCGGCGGCCCAGGTGGTGCTGGCGGACCGGGTCCGAGTTCTGGCCCGGGCCGCACCGACAAATCCGACGCTGGCAGGGCAGACGGCTTGGCAACGGCCGACACCACCCTTGACCCTGCCGATGCCAACGAGAACGGGACGGTCAGCGCCTTGGAGCGCATGACGTACGAAAAGCAGCGGGCCGCCTCTGCCTAGGCTGCCGATGGGGGCGGCAGACGTTCACCGCGAGCGCAGCGCTGCGCTGCGAGCTGAGAACTCTCTCAAGATAACGCCGTGCCGCCCCAAGCCTTCTTGCTCCCCGGGCCCCCCCTGACGGACCCGGCATAGGTCAGCTTGCACGCGTGCCTGCCCTCTCGGACAGCGGCAGCTCCTGCGGGAACGGCCACATTGTGAGCACAGGGTGAGCATTTCCCGACACAGGCTCCAAACTGCGGCGGAATACTGGCCACTGGCAGCGGGGCCATGTCGCTCAGCCTGCTGCATCACCCAGCCCATGGGCGGCAACCACTGATCACCGCGGCCTCGGATCGGACGCGGCCCGGACGAGACTGAACACATGCACGACCAGCAACTGAATCACCAAGAAACGACAACCCCCGCCCCGGCGGTCCGTATGCGCCCGTTTCTGGCGTTTCGGGCGCTTCTGGCGTTTCGGGCGCTTCGCCAGTTGAGCATCTGTGCGCTGGCCATGGGGGTCATCGTGGCCTGCGGCGGCGGCGGCCCCGGCGCTTCCTCCTCGGTCGCTTCTACGCCAGCGGTCGGCGCCAGCACCGCCGGGGTGCTGTGCGACTACAGCAGCAGCGTCTTCAACAGCAGCCCCTCGGTGAACGCCACGGCCACCGCGGCCTGGACATGCAGTGCGTCAAAGCGGGTGCTCAGCGGCAACGGCCTGCCTGACCACCCGGTGGGCACCTTCCCCAACAGTGGCAATCCGAATCCCATCGCGGCGCAGTCGGTCTCCTTCTCGGGGCCGCTGAGCCCGGCCCTGGGCGCCGCGGCCGTCTTCCTCAACGGCCCGCTGGGAACCGGCTACGTCCTGAACGGCGTCAAGATGGAGGCCGGCACGGGCGGCATGGCCACCTGCAACAACAGCGGCAGCACCTGCACGCTGACCGGCAACGTCGGCCCCTGGGCCATCGAGGCGTTGGGGCAGACAGTCTTCAACTTCGGCCTGGATGTCAGCAACGGGCATGTGCAGCCCGGCGGGGCCTACCACTACCACGGCGTCCCCAAGGGTTTCGTCGACCGGCTGGGCAAAGGGGCCTCCATGACGCTCATCGGCTGGGCGGTGGACGGCTTTCCGATCTACGCGCGCTACGGCCACAGCACCCCCGCAGACGCCAGCTCGCCTCTGAAACTGGTGAGCAGCAGCTACCGGCTCAAGGCTGCGCCGGACGCCAACCGGCCCGCCACGGCACTGTTCCCCATGGGCACGTTCTTGCAGGACTATGAGTACGTGGCCGGCCTGGGCGACCTGGACGAGTGCAACGGCCGCACCGGGGTCACGCCCGAGTTCCCCAATGGCATTTATCACTACTACGCCACCGACACCTATCCCTATCTGCAGCGCTGCGTGAAGGGACAGTTGTGAGGCTGCGGTCGGGCGGCCCGCTTCGGCGGGCCGTGCGGTTCGCAGCGCGGTGGACGCTGCTGTGGGTCTGGTGCCTGCTGGCCCCTGCAGCGCAGGCCCATCTGATCGAGGCCCACAAGGGCACCCTGAACCTGCTCGACAGGGCGGCCTACCTGGTGGTGTCCCTGCCGGTCTCGGCCCTGGACAACGTGGATGACGACGGCGACGGCGCCCTGTCGCCGGCCGAGCTCGAAGCCCATGCGGGCGCCATCCGCGCGCAGGTGATCGCTGGCGTGCAGTTGCTCGGCCCGGACGGTGCGCTGCCGCTGCACCTGCTGATGCTGGACGTGACGCCGCCCGAGGACTCGCCGGGCCGCGCCTCGCGCCATGTGGTGGCCATGGGCTGGTTCGACCTTGGCGGGGCGTCGGCCGCGCAAGCGCCGGACGGCCCCGCGCTGCGCGAGGGCCTGCGGATGCGATTCAGGCTGTTCCGTGCTGCAGGGCCCGGACCACCTGCTGTTCCTGCTGGTGGTGCTGGCCACCGGCTGGGGCTGGCGCACCCTGCTGGCCGCCCTGAGCTGCTTCACGGCCGGCCACGCGCTGACCCTGGCGCTCGGCGTGTGGGCCGGCTGGTCCGTGCCGGCAGGGGTGGTGGAGCCAGCGATCGCCGCCACCATCGTCGGCATGGTGGCCTTTGACCTGTGGTCGCGTCGTCAGGCCCGGGCCGGGGCCACCGCCCAGCGCCTGGCCCTGGTGTTCCTGTGCGCCCTGGTTCACGGCCTGGGCTTTGCCGGCGCCCTGACCGAGCTGACCCGCTGGCCTGCAGGCAGTGCGCAGATGGCGGGGGCCCTGATCGGCTTCAACCTCGGCATCGAGGCGGCGCAGATCGCCGTGGCGCTGCTGGCCGGCGCGGCGGTGCAGGTGCTGCGCGCGGTCGTTGGGCAGGGCGCGCACCGCTGGGCCTCGAATGCAGCCTCGGCCACGGCGCTGGTGGCGGGAACCTGGTGGTTCCTGGAGCGGCTGGGGCTGCAGGCCTGAGCGGCCCCGCGCGGGGCGGTGATGGGCCGCGGGCGGCTGCCGCGCCGGCTTGATCGCGGGGGGACCGCCCAAGTCCTGACCGCGAGATCCCGGACCCTTCACCGTTGATGGGCCTGCGGAAAGTCCGGGGATCGCAAGCTCGGGTGTGGCCATTGGATGGATTCCTCGCGTCTCCGAGTTCTGAGGAGTGCTGCCCATGCCCGCTTCACCCGCAAGCCGCCGCATCTGGACCAAGACGACTTCCGCAATCTGTGCGGCCGTCACCGTCGCAGCGGCCGGGGTCGCCGCGGTGGCGCTGTGCGCGGCGCTGCCCGCCCAGGCCCAGCCCCGCAAAGACACCCTGGTCCTGGCCATGACGCTGGAGCCGCCCGGCCTGGACCCCACCGCCGGCGCGGCTTCGGCCATTGCCGAGATCACCCAGTACAACCTCTACGAGACCCTGACCAAGATCGGCAGCGACAGCCAGGTCACGGGCCTGCTGGCCGAGAGCTGGACCACCTCGCCCGACCGAAGACCTGGACTTTCAAGCTGCGCAAGGGCGTGAAGTTCCACAACGGCGAGCCCTTCACGTCGGCCAACGTGAAGTTCTCCTTCGAGCGCGCCACCACCAAAGAAAGCACCAACAAGGACAAGCCGGTGTTCGCCAACATGGAGCGCATCGACACGCCCGACACGCACACCGTGGTGCTGAACCTGAAGAACGGCAACCCCGACCTGCTGTTCCAGCTCGGCCAGGCCACGGCCATCATCGTGGACCCCAAGAGCGCGGCGACGAACGCGACACAGCCCGTGGGTTCCGGCCCCTACCGGCTGGAGGCCTGGAGCCGCGGCTCCAGCGTCACGCTCGCGCGCTGGGACGGCTACCGCAACGCCAAGGACGTGAAGCTGCGGCGCGTGACCATGCGCTTCATCAGCGACCCCGCAGCGCAGGTAGCGGCACTGCTGTCGGGTGACGTGGACGTGTTCCCGCGCGTGTCGGCGGCCAAGAGCCTGAAGGCCTTCCAGGACAACAAGAAGTACCAGGTGCTGATTGGCGGCTCGCGCGCCAAGACCATCCTGGCGATGAACCACAAGCGCAAGCCGCTGGACGACGTGCGGGTGCGCCGCGCCATCCATGCCGCGATCGACCGCAAGGCGGTGATCGAGGGTGCGGCCGACGGCTTTGGCACGCCGATTGGCAGCTACTACGTGCCGGGCGCGCCGGGCTACATCGACACCACAGACTTGAACCCCTTCGACCAGGCCAAGGCGCGCGCCCTGCTGCACCAGGCCGGCATCACCCCGCCGCTGGAGCTGACCATGAAGCTGCCGCCCACGCCCTATGCGCGCCAAGGCGGCGAGGTGATCGCGGCGCAACTGGCCAAGGTGGGCATCAACGCGAAGATCGAGAACGTGGAATGGGCGCAGTGGCTGTCGGGCGTGTACGGCCAGAAGGCGTACGACCTGACCGTGATCGCCCACGTGGAGCCCCTGGACTTCGGCAACTTCGCACGGCCCAACTACTACTGGGGCTACGAGTCGGCCGAGTTCAACGCCCTGTGGGACAAGATCAAAGGCACCATCAAGGCTGAAGAGCGCAACAAGCTGATGGGCGAAGCGCAGAAGCTGGTGGCGCGCGAGGCCGTGGCGGCCTACCTGTACCAACCGACCTGGATCACCGTGGCCAATGCGCGTGTGAAGGGGCTGTGGAAGGACATGCCGGTGTTCGTCAACGACCTGGCAGCGATCAGCTGGCAGTAAAGACTTCTTGAAATCAAAACCATGAGCAAAGACTTTTCCCTGATGGAAGACAGCAACCGCTCGGCCAACCCGAGCATCCACGAGGTGTCCAGCCCGGCGCGGCGCACCGTGCTGCGCAGCGGGGCCGGGGCGGGGCTGTTGACGCTGCTGGCGCCCTTGGCGGGGTGTGCGGGCATGGCGGCGCCGGCAGGGGCACCTGGCGGCACCGGCGCCACACCGACCGCCCGTGCTGCCGCGTCAGAGGGCCCGCGCCTGGGCTTCCAGGGCATCCCGACCGACGTGGGTGACCGCGTGGTGGTGCCGCAGGGCTATGTCGCCTCGGTCATTGCCGCCTGGGGTGAGCCGGTGGGCGTGTCGGGGAACATGCCGGCGTTCCGCATGGACGCCACCAACACCGCGCAGGAGCAAGCAGTGCAGATGGGCATGCACCACGACGGCCTGCACTTCTACCCCCTCAACGGCAGTTCCACGCGCGGCCTGTTGGCCATGAACCACGAATACACGGACGACGGCCTGCTGCACGTGGGTGGCATGACCACCTGGACGGCTGAGAAGGTGCGCAAGAGCCAGATGGCGCACGGGCTGTCGGTCATCGAGGTGGAGATGAAAGACGGCGCCTGGGGCATGGTGCGCCCGTCTCGCTATGCGCGCCGCGTGACGATGGACACGCCGTTTGCCGTGGGTGGGCCGGCCGCCGGCCACCCGATGATGCGCACCGCGGACGACCCTGCCGGGATGCGCGTGCTGGGCACGCTGAACAACTGCGCCAGCGGCATGACCCCCTGGGGCACCTACCTCTCGGGGGAGGAGAACTGGGCCGGCTATTTCAAGGCCCGGGGCCAGCCCAGCGCGCACGAAGCCCGCTGGGGCGTGCGCGGCAACGGCGCCTGGTACGGCTGGCCCGCCCACGACGCGCGCTTCGACGTCAACCTGAACCCCAACGAGCCCAACCGCTTTGGCTGGGTGGTCGAACTCAACCCGATGGACCCGACGAGCACGCCCGTCAAGCGCACGGCGCTGGGGCGTGCCGCCCATGAAGGCGCGTGGGTGGCCGTCACGAAGAGCGGCCGGGCCGTCGTCTACTCGGGCGAGGATGCGCGCTTCGAGTACATCTACAAGTTCGTCAGCCGTGACCGCATCCAGCCCGCCGGCAACGGACTGACAGCCGCCCAGGCCAACCGCGAGTTGCTGGACCACGGCACGCTGTACGTGGCGCGGTTTGATAACGACGGCCGCGGGCGCTGGCTGCCCCTGGTGCACGGCCAGGGCCCGCTGACAGCGGCCAACGGCTTTGCTGACCAGGGCGAGGTGGTGATCAAGGCGCGGCAGGCCGCCGACCTGCTGGGGGCCACCAAGATGGACCGCCCGGAGTGGCTGGCCATCGACGAGCGTTCAGGCTGGGTCTACTGCACCCTCACCAACAACAGCGCCCGCGGCGCCACGGGCCAGCCGGGCGTGGATGCGGCCAACCCGCGCGCCAACAACACCATGGGTCACATCATCCGCTGGAAAGAGGACGGCGACTTCGACGGCGGCGCCTTCGAGTGGAACCACCTGGTGCTGGCCGGCGACCCGGCCAACGAGCGGCCGGAAGCCCGAGGCAACATCCGCGGCGACCTGTACGCGTGCCCCGACGGGATCGCCTTCGATGCGCGCGGGGTGCTGTGGATCCAGACCGACATGTCCACCAGCCAGATGCACAAAGGCGATCTGTCCCGCGTCGGCAACAACCAGATGCTGGCCTGCAACCCGGTCTCGGGAGAGGTGCGGCGCTTCTTCACCGGGCCGACCGGCTGCGAGGTCACCGGCGTCACCTGGACGCCCGATGGCCGGACGATGTTCCTGAACATCCAGCATCCGGGCGAGTCGCCCAGCGAACGCAGCAACCCGGCCGAGCCGAACAGGTTCTCAAATTGGCCTGACTTCCAGCCAGGTGGTCGCCCGCGCTCGGCCACGGTGGTCGTGCGGCGGGTTGACGGCGGGGTCATCGGCACCTGAGGCCGCCGGGCGCCTGCGGGTTCTGGGGACTTCCCGGCTTACTTCGCCACCGGCATCGCGAACTCCGCGCCCTTGCCGATGCTGTCGGGCCAGCGCTGCATCACGCTCTTTTGCTTGGTGTAGAAGCGCACGCCCTCCTCGCCGTAGGCGTGCATGTCGCCGAACAGGCTGCGTTTCCAGCCGCCGAAGCCGTGCCAGGCCATGGGCACGGGGATGGGCACGTTGATGCCCACCATGCCGACCTGGATGCGGCGCGCGAACTCACGCGCCACCCCACCATCGCTGGTGAAGCAGGACACGCCGTTGCCGAACTCGTGGTCGTTGATCAGCTGCACCGCTTCGGCGAAGTCCTTGGCGCGCACGCAGGCCAGCACCGGGCCGAAGATCTCTTCCTTGTAGATGCGCATGGCGGGCGTGACGTGATCGAACAGCGTGCCGCCCGTGAAGAAGCCGCCCTCATGGCCGGGTACCTGGCAGCCGCGACCGTCCACCACCAGCGTCGCGCCCTCCTGCACGCCGAGTGCGATGTAGCCCTCAATGCGGTCGCGCGCCTCGCGCGTGACGATGGGCCCCATCTCGGCGTCGAGCTCCATGCCGTTCTTCACCTTCAGCGCCTTGGCCCGCTCGGCCAGCATCGGCACGATGCGATCGCCCACGTCGCCCACCAGCACGGCCACGCTGATGGCCATGCAGCGCTCGCCGGCCGAGCCGTAACCCGCACCGATCAGCGCGTCCACGGCCTGGTCCAGGTCGGCATCGGGCATCACCACCATGTGGTTCTTCGCGCCGCCCAGGGCCTGCACGCGCTTGCCGTGGTGCGCGCCGGTCTCGTAGATGTACTGGGCGATGGGCGTGGAGCCCACGAAGGACACGGCCTTGACGTCCGGGTGCGTCAGCAGCGCGTCCACCACCACCTTGTCGCCCTGCACCACGCTGAACAGCCCGTCAGGCAGGCCGGCGCGCTTGAGCAGCTCGGCCATGAAGAGGGCGGGGCTGGGGTCGCGCTCGCTGGGCTTCAGGATGAAGGCGTTGCCGCAGGCCAGCGCCACCGGGAACATCCAGCACGGCACCATGCACGGGAAGTTGAAGGGCGTGATGCCCGCCACCACGCCCAGGGGCTGGCGCAGCGTCCAGTTGTCGATGCCGGTGGAGACCTGGTCGGTGTAGTCGCCCTTGAGCAACTGCGGAATGCCGCAGGCGAACTCCACGATGTCGATGCCGCGCATGACCTCGCCCTGCGCGTCGGTGAAGACCTTGCCGTGCTCGGCGGTGATCATGGCGGCGATCTCGTCCCGGTGCTGGTTCAGCAGCGCCAGAAAGGCATTGATCACACGCGCGCGCCGGATGGGTGGCGTGTCGGCCCAGGCCGGCTGAGCAGCCTTGGCCGCGGCGACGGCGGCGGTCACGTCGGCCTCGCTGCCCAGCAGCACGCGCCGTGCCGCCTGGCCCGTGGCCGGGTTCCACACCGTCTGCGTGCGGCCGCCGGCGCCGGCCGCACCCACCGAGCGGGCGCCGGCAATCCAGTGGCCGATGTCGGCGGTCGAGGTGAAGGGTTGAGGCGCGCCCATGAGGGGTCTCCTTGTGTGCGAGGTGTGAAGGCGTGGTTGCCGAGGAAAGCCCCAGAGTCTAGTCAAGACGCGGCCCGCGGGATTGCGCCGCAGAATGCGACCATGAAC
This sequence comes from Rubrivivax sp., assembly GCA_021300575.1. Lineage (GTDB taxonomy): Bacteria > Pseudomonadota > Gammaproteobacteria > Burkholderiales > Burkholderiaceae_C > Rubrivivax. Next base: position 13,365 of record JAJTDM010000066.1, on the reverse strand, counting down.
GCTGCTGCCCCCCTGTCCGACGTCGAGCTCACCGAACTGGAGCAGCTGCTTGACAGCCTGCCCGCGCCGCTGGAGCCGCTGGACATCAGCGCGCTGGACGGCTACCTGTGCGGCGTGTTGCTGCAGCCACAGCCCGTGCCCGCATCGCAATGGCTGCGCTGGGTGGGCGACGTGGAAGGCCAGGCGCTGCCCCCGGGCCCGCAGGCGCAGCGCCTGTCCACCCTGGCGCAGCGCCGGCATGCCGAGCTGGAGCAGGCGATCGCGCAGCGGCAATGGTTCGACCCTTGGGTCTTCGAGGTGGACGTCGAGGCCGAAGCACAGGACCTGTCAGCTTCGGACCTCACGCTGCCCTGGGTGGCCGGCTTTGCCGCGGCCATGGACCGCTTCAGCGGGCTGATGGCGATGGACCATCCCGGCCTGCTGGAACCGCTGGCCATCCTCTACGCGGGCTTTGACCCGGACGACCTGGAGGATGCCGATGAGCTGCTGGCCGTGATCGAGACACTGGAGCCGCCCTCCAGCCTGGGCGAAGCCGTGGAAGATCTGGTGCGCAGCGTGCTGCTGCTGGCCGACATCTCACGGCCGCGCTCGGGCGGACCCGCACGACGCCCTCGCCAACCTGTTGCGAACGCGCGACACACCCGTCGATGACGTGATTTGCGACACCAAAACGGTCAAATTCCCGTCATGGTCCGCGGCACATGATGTCAGCATTGGATCCAAAGCCAAGTTGACAGGGAGCACACCATGAAGCCAGGGACCTTTGCATCTCGCCTGATGGAACGTCTGCGGCCCGAGCCGGCCCCGACGACGCCGGACTTCGCGGATTACGGCACCGCGTTCGCGCTGGACCTCTCGATCGAGGCGGCCCCCGCAGCGTCAGCCGGGCCGAGCGGATCCGATGGCGACCCCACCGCTTGGTGGTCGGAACTGGCCTCGCAACGTCCAGCCCCGGGGCTGTGAAGCAGGTGGGCACGCGCGAACGCGACTGTCCGGTTCAAAGCAAGACCCTGAAGTCACTCTTGCAGCCCGGCGGCCTAGAATCCGCCGCATGGCACGAGGTTCCTTTCGCGATCAGGTCCTGAGGGTTCGCGAAGACGCGATCATCTCGGCGGTCAACCGCCTGCTGGCCGAAAAGGGCTTCGAGCAGATGACGGTGGACGAAGTGGCGACCGACGTGGGCATCGCCAAGGCCAGCCTGTACAAGCACTTCGCCTCGAAGGAGGCCCTGGCGGCCGCGGCCATGGTGCGCGTGCTGGAGCACACCATGGAGGTGCTGAACCAGCAAGCGGCGCGGGAGGTCAGCGCCGTGGAGCGACTGCGCGAAGTCACGCGCTGGGCGCTGCGGGTGCAACTGGCCGGTGAGATGCCGATCCTGCCCTCGCAAAACTCCACTTTGCGCGCCGAACTCCTGGGCCACAAGGCTTACCTGGAACTGCTGATGCAGGTGAGCGACCGCCTGGGCGAATGGATCGTGCAGGCCCAGGGCGACGGTGACCTGGACCGCTCACTGCCCCCTGAGCTGGTGCTCTACACCCTGTTCGCCCGCGCCTGTGACCCGGTGCCCGGTGCGTTGAAGGCCTCCGGCCGGCACAGCGACGAGCAAGTCATCGAATGGGTGCTCGCCACCTGCTTCAGCGGCATTGGCGTACGGCCCAGTTGAGGGGCGCCCGCCGGCGGCATCGGCGGCGGGCTTCAGCGCTTCAGCGAACCAGCAGCACCGGCGTCTTGCAGTGGGCCAGCACCTTGGTGGCCACCGAGCCCATCACCAAGTTGCCCAGCGTGCTGTGGCCGTGCGAACCCATGATGACCATGTCGTAATCGCCCTTTGTCGCGGCGGCGACGATGTTGTCGGCTGCAGGTCCGGCCTTGACCAGGAAGTCCACCTTCAGCTCACGCTTCCTGCTGAAGAAGGTGCGGATGGGCTTGATCACCTTCTCGCCCTCGTCTTCGTAGTAGGCCTTGAGCGTGGCCTTGTCAATCACCGCTGCTGCGCGCGGGGGCACGGCCGGCACGGAGTGCAACACGGTGTACTGGTGCGCGCCACCCAGCCATTCGTCATGCGCAGCCAGGTAGCCGAGCATGCGCTTGGTAAAGGGGCTGCCGTCCACGGCGACAAGAATCTTCATTGAGGTGTTCTCCGAAAAGTGATTGCGTGATCGCCCAGCGGCACGAGCCCTTTCGGGCCCTGCGCGCCGCCTGTGCCACGGTGTCCAGTATCTCGCGCCGGCCCGGCGCGACCTTGTGGCAAGTCAAGTGCCCGCATGCCGTTTGTGGCAAGCCCGCCAGGCCTACACCTCGAACAGCCGGCACGGGTCAAAGCCCGCCGCCTCGCCCTTCTTCACCAGGCCGCGGGCCTGGCACACCACGCGGGCCGGGGCCCGGCCGGGCCGGTCCAGGGCGTAATCGTGGCGGCAGTGCAGATGGCCGTGGATCCACAGGTCGGCGCGCGGAATCAGGTCGTCGTCTGCGTTGCAGAAGCTGGCGGTACCCGGCTGACGGCCATAGCGCGGATCTGCGCTGCGCAGGCTGGGCGCGAAGTGCGTGATGACCACCGTCACGGCGCCAGCCCCGCGCACCGGCGGGGGCGGAAGGGGTGGCAGGGCCGTCGAAACCTGCGACGGCAGCCAGGTCGAAGGGGGTTGCGTCAACGCCCGCTCCAGCCAGGCCCGGCAGGCCTGCCCTTCCGCCCGCAAGGCCTGCGGGTCCAAGGGCTTGCCATGCAAGGTGGCACCCATCTTCTTCAGGTAGTAAGCGGCCGCGCGCTCGGCTTTGGGGCGGCCGCGTTCACCGAAGAGGTCGAAGTCGCTCCAGCGCGTGGCCCCCAGGAAACGCACGCTGCGCCCGGACGCGTCGCTCATCACGGCCTCCTCGCGCTGCAAGAGGCGGATGCCGGCGCGCGCGCAGGCCTCGCGCAGCGGCTCCCAGGCCTGGTGCAGATCCCGGCCGTCAAACTCGTGGTTGCCCGCCACCATCAGCATGGGCACCGGCCAGCCCGCAAAGCGCTGCAGGCCGGCCCAGGTGCTGTCGATGTCGCCGGCCAACACCAGGAGCTCGGCGCCTGCAGCCGGTTCTGGGTCGAAGACCTCGGTCTCCAGGTGGAGATCGGACAGGATCTGAAGCTTCACCGTGCGGCCAGACCCTGCGCTTCAGGCGCTGTGGCGCTCAGGATCTCAGGCCGCCAGGCGCTGCTCGATACGGGCCTTGGTGGCGGGCAGTTCCGGCGGCAAGCCGTGCGCCAGCTGGGTGAACAACTCCTGGTGCAGTGCAAGCTCCTGCTGCCAGGCGGCGGGTTCGATGCCGATCACGCTGTCGAACTGCGCGCGCGTGAACGCCAATCCATCCCAGCGCAGGTCTTCATACCGCGGGCTGGTGCCAAAGGCGTTCTCCACGCCGCCCACATGACCGTCGATGCGGCCCAGCATCCAGGCCAGAACGCGCATGTTCTCGCCGTAGCCCGGCCAGACGAACTTGCCGTCCGCGCCCTTGCGGAACCAGTTGACGCAGAAGATCTTGGGCAGCGGCGCGCCATGGCCATTGAGCTTGTCGCCCAGATGCAGCCAGTGGCCGAAATGCTCGGCCATGTTGTAGCCACAGAAGGGCAGCATGGCGAAGGGGTCGCGCCGCACCACGCCCTGCGCACCCGCGGCGGCGGCCGTGGTCTCACTGCCCATGGTGGCGGCCATGTAGACGCCCTCGGTCCAGTCGCGCGCCTCGGCCACCAGCGGCACGGTGGTGGAGCGGCGGCCGCCGAAGATGAAGGCGTCGATGGCCACGCCCGTGGTGGAGTCCCACTCGGCGTCCAGCACCGGGTTGTTGGTGGAGGCCACGGTGAAGCGGGCGTTCGGATGCGCGGCCGGGCGCGGCTTGCCGTTGTCGGCATTCGCGCGGGCGATCTCGGGCGTCCAGTCGCGGCCCTGCCAGTCGACCAGGTGCGCGGGCGGCTCGTCGGTCATGCCTTCCCACCACACGTCACCGTCGTCGGTGAGCGCCACGTTGGTGAACACCACGTCGCGCGTCAGCGAGGCCATGCAGTTGGGGTTGGTCTTGTCGTTGGTGCCGGGGGCCACGCCAAAGTAGCCGGCTTCAGGATTGATGGCGTGCAGGCGGCCATCGGCGCCCGGCTTGATCCAGGCAATGTCGTCACCGATGGTCGTGACTTTCCAGCCCTCGAAGCCGGCCGGGGGCACCAGCATGGCGAAGTTGGTCTTGCCGCAGGCGCTGGGGAAGGCGGCGGCCACGTGGTACTTCCTGCCCGCTGGAGAGGTGACGCCCAGCACCAGCATGTGCTCGGCCAGCCAGCCCTCTTCGCGCCCCATGGTGGAGGCGATGCGCAGCGCGAAGCACTTCTTGCCCAGCAGCGCGTTGCCGCCATAGCCCGAGCCGTAGCTCCAGATCTCGCGCGTTTCGGGGTAGTGGACGATGTACTTGGTCTTGTTGCAGGGCCAGGCCACATCCTGCTGGCCCGGCTGCAGCGGCGCGCCCACGGTGTGCACGCAAGGCACGAAGGCGCCGTCCTCGCCCAGCAGGTCATAGACCGCGCGGCCCATGCGCGTCATGGTGCGCATGCTGATGACCACGTACGGGCTGTCGGTCAACTCCACCCCGATGTGCGAGATGTGCGAGCCCAGCGGCCCCATGGAAAACGGCACCACGTACAGCGTGCGGCCTTGCATGGCGCCCTTGAACAGGGCCTGGTCGCCCGTCTGCAGCAACTCGCGCATCTGGCGCGGATCCATCCAGTTGTTCGTGGGGCCGGCATCTTCCTGACGCTGGCTGCAGATGTAGGTGCGGTCTTCCACGCGCGCGACGTCGCTGGGGTCGCTCCAGGCCAGGAAACTGTTGGGGCGCTTGACCGGGTTCAGCCGGCGCATGGTGCCGGCGGCCACCAGTTGATCGCACAGGCGCTCGTACTCTTCGGGGCTGCCATCGCACCAGACGACATCGGCCGCCTGCGTCAACGCAGCGATCTCGGCCACCCAGGCGGTGAGCCGGGCGTGCTTCACATGGGAAGGAGCATTCAGGCGCAGGCCTGACATCAGCGGGTGGTTCATGGGAAAGACTTCAGGAGGTTGGAAATTCGGTTTCGGGCCAGTTTCCTGAGAGCCCTGATGCGGCGGCCTCTGGAAACTCGCCCGAGACCGCCTGTCCATTCACTTGAACCGGCCCGTGCTTGCGGGGGGACGAATTGTCGGCGCAATGTAATCAGCCGGTAACTTGTCGGATCAATCAAACTATGCAAGACATGCATATTGTCATGAGTTCGTAACGGCCCGTACCCGGCCCGGTCGCCAGGGTTCGTCGGCGTCTTGTCGAAAAATTCTGTTGAGGAGTTCTCGAGAGTCGAGGGACTGGAGTTGGTGAACTGGCATGCCACCGCGGGAAGAAGTCCGATACGACCGCCAGCGTGCGGCCATGCCGCTCCGCCGCGAGCGGCTGTTCGGTGCCGCCCTCACCGCGACGCAGCATCGGCGTAGCGTCAACCTCTGGCAATCCCGCATTGTCATCGGGCGGTCACGGTGACACCCTACGGTACGCAGTTCCTGAAACAGACCCCGAGGTGACCATGAAGCGCAGAGAAATGCTGAACAGCGCGGCTGCCGCCGCGGCCCTGGCGGCAACCCCTGGGCTTTCGCTCGCCCAGCAGCAGCGGGCCGTTTGCTACAACTGCCCCCCCGAATGGGCTGACTGGGGCGGGATGCTGCGGCTGGTCAATCAGCGGCTCAACATCGCGGTGCCCCCCGACAACAAGAACTCCGGGCAGTCGCTGGCGGCGCTCATCGCGGAGAAGGGTAACCCTGTGGCCGACTTCACGTACCTGGGGGGCCAGGTCGGTCCGCAAGCCCGCGAGGCGGGCGTGCTCACGCCCTACAAGCCGGCGCGCTGGAACGACATTCCGGCCTCGCTGAAGGATGGTGACGGCTTCTGGTTCACCATCCACTCGGGCACCCTGGGCTTGTTCGTCAACACGGCTGCGCTGCGCGGCAAGCCGGTCCCGCGCTCCTGGCAGGACCTGCTGAAGCCCGAGTACAGGGGGCTGGTGGGGTACCTGAACCCTGCCAGCGCCGCCGTGGGCCAGGTAGGCGTGATCGCAGTGGCGCTCGCGCTGGGCGGCAGCTATGACAGGCTCGACCCGGCGATCGCATTCTTCAAGCAGCTGCAGGCCAACCAGCCCATCGTGCCCACGCAGACGGCCTACGCCCGCGTGCTGTCTGGCGAGATTCCCATCCTGCTCGACTACGACTTCAACGCCTACCGCGCCAAGTACACCGACAAAGCACCGGTGGAGTTCGTCATCCCCCAGGAAGGCACCCAGCAACTGCCCTACGTGATGGGGCTGGTGAACCGAGGGCCCAACCCGGAGCAGGGCCGCAGGGTGCTGGACTTCGTGCTCAGCGACGAGGGCCAGCGCCACTGGGCCAACGCCTTCCTGCGGCCGGTGTTCCCGGCAGCGATGAGTGCCGAGGTGAAGACGCGCTTCCTGCCAGACGCCGACTACGCGCGCGCCCGGCCGCTGGACGTGTTCAGGCTCAGCGCGGCAGCCAGGGTCATCGGTGAGCGTTATCAGAAGGAAGTCGGCTGACCTGTCCGCACGGAGCGCTGCCGCGGTGTCCCTGACCTCCGACCGCCGCCTGCTGGCCGCTCTGATGCTGCCTGCGGCGGTGGTGTTCATCGCCTTCTTCCTGTTTCCGCTGGCTCACCTGTTCCTGATCGGCGGATCGGGCAAGACGGGCTGGGCGGCCTACGGCGCCGTGCTCACCGAAAGCCGCTACCTCACCAGCCTGGTGTCCACGGTCACGCTGGCTGGCGTGACCACGGTGTGCACGCTGCTGGTGTCAGGCATCGCCGGGGTCTTTTTGTCGCGCCACCGGTTCAGAGGACGCGAGGTGCTGACGGCGCTGCTCACGCTGCCCCTGGCCTTCCCCGGCGTGGTGATCGGCTTCATGGTGATCATGCTGGCAGGGCGCCAGGGCCTGATCCCGGACATCACCGACGCCCTGTTCGGCGAGCGCATCGTCTTCGCCTACTCCATGGTCGGGCTCTTCGTCGGCTACCTGTACTTCTCCATACCGCGCACGATCCTGACGGTGATGGCCGCGGCAGAGAAGCTCGACCCCCGCATCGAGGAGGCGGCCCGCTCGCTGGGTGCGGGCCCGCTGCGCGTGGTGATCGATGTCATCGTGCCGGCGCTGCGTCCGGCGCTGCTGGCCGCCGGCGCCATCTGTTTTGCCACCGCGATGGGGGCTTTCGGCACCGCCTTCACGCTGGCCACCAAGATCAACGTGCTGCCGATGGTGATCTACACCGAGTTCACACTGCAGGCCAACGTGGCCATGGCCGCAGCACTGTCCTTCATCCTGGGCGCGATCACCTGGGCGGTGCTCGCGCTGGCGCGCACCTTCACGGGCAACACCGTGGCGGCAGCGGGATGACACAGCCTTCGCAACCGGACATCGCGATGCCGCGACGCAGGCGGGCCGTCAAGCGCCCGCCCGTCTTCTGGGTGCTGCTGGGGTTCACGCTGCTGGTGTGCGCGTTTCTCGTGGTGCCGGTGTGGATGTCCATGCTGGCCGGGGTGACCCAGAACTACTTCACGGGCTGGCGCGGCGGCCTCACCCTGGACTGGGTCGTCAAGGTCTGGACCGATTACCGGCATACCGTGTTCATGTCGCTGCAGATCGCGCTGGCCTGCCTGGCCTGCACACTGGTGCTGGGCATTCCCGCGGCCTATGTGCTGGCCCGTCGCAGCAATGCGCTGACCCGAACCATCGAGGAGCTGCTGGTCATGCCGGTGGCCGTGCCCGGGCTGGCGACCGCGCTGGCGCTGATCGTCACCTACGGTGGCTTCGGAGGGCTGCGGCGCAGCTGGCTGTTCATCCTGATCGGCCATGTGCTGTTCACCTTGCCGTTCATGGTGCGCAGCGTGCTGGCGGTGCTGGCCTCGATAGACCTGAAGACGCTGGAAGAAGGCGCCCGCAGCCTGGGCGCCAGCTTCACGCAGCGCTTCTTCGGCATCGTGCTGCCCAATTGCCGCTCCGGCATCCTGGCAGGCTCGCTGATGGTGGTGACGCTGTCACTTGGCGAGTTCAACATGACGCTGCTGCTGCACACGCCGCTCACGCCCACGCTGCCCGTGGGGCTGGCCGACGCCTATGCCTCGCTGCGCATCGAGGTCGGCTCGGCCTACACCCTGGTGTTCTTCGTCATCATCATCCCCCTTCTGGTGGCCATGCAGTGGGCCTCGCGCCCGCGCGACCGCCACTCCACCTCATGAGCGGCACACCCATCACCCTGCGGGGTTGCGGCAAGACCTTCGACGACGGCACGCGCGCGCTGCACCCCATCGACCTGCAGATCGCGCCAGGCGAGACCATCGTGCTGCTGGGCCCTTCAGGCTGCGGCAAGACCACGACGCTGCGCATCATCGCGGGGCTGGAGTCTCCTGACGACGGCGGCCAGGTGAACTTCGGTGACCAGGACGTCACTGCCGTGCCCATCGAGCGGCGCAACGTGGGCATGGTGTTCCAGAGCTACGCGCTGTTCCCCAACATGACGGTGGCCGGCAACATCGAGTACGGCCTGAAGGTGCGCGGCATGCCGGCTGGGCAGCGCGCGGCGCGGGTGGGCGAGATGCTGGCCATGATGCGCATCGAAGCCCTGGCTTCGCGACGCATTGACCAGCTCTCCGGCGGGCAGCGCCAGCGCGTCGCGCTGGCACGCGCCATCGCCCCGCAGCCGCGGGTGCTGCTGCTGGACGAGCCGCTGACGGCGCTGGACGCCAAGCTGCGCGAAGACCTGCGCCTGGAGATCGACCGCCTGCTGCGCTCTCTGCGCATCACGGCGGTGTACGTCACGCATGACCAGGCCGAGGCGATGGCGCTGGGCGACCGCATCGCCGTCATGTCGAACGGGCGCATCGCGCAGATCGGCACCCCGCACGAGATCTACTTCTCGCCCGCCGACGCTTTCGTGGCCGACTTCATTGGTGCGATGAACCGCCTGGAGGGCCAGGCCGAGGACGGCCGGGTCCGATTCGCCGGCGGCTGGGTGCCGCTGCCCCCGGGGGCCGGCGCGTCCACGGTCATGTTCCGCCCCGAAGACCTGCGGCTGGTGGACCCGACCCAGGCCCAGTTCAGCGGGCAGGTGATCAGCAGCTTCTTCCTGGGCGACCACACCCGGCTGGTCATCGATGCGCAAGGCGTCCAGCTGGTGGCACGCGTGCAGGACCGCCGCGTCTTCCGGCCCGGCGATGCGGTGCACGGCTGCGTGGACGCCAGCGCCGTCCTGGCCCTGCCCAGTGCCTTGACCTGAACCCCCGGAAGATCCAGCCGCCATGATCCTGTGCCAGATCAGCGACACCCACATCAAGGCCGAGCGTCGCAAGGCCTACGGCATCGTCGACACCTCGGCCATGCTGGAGCGCTGCGTTCAGCACGTGCTGGCCCGGCCGCAGCGGCCTGACGCGGTGATCTTCACCGGTGACCTGGTCGACTGGGGCCGGCACGAGGAATACGCGCTGTTGCGCGAACTGATACAGCCGCTGCTGGAGGCCCTGCCGGTGTACCTGATGCCCGGGAACCATGACGACCGGCAGGTGCTGCGCGATGCCTTCGGCGAGCACACCTACCTGCGGCAATGGGAGGCTTTCGTGCAGTACGCCATCGACGAACACCCTGTGCGGCTCGTGGCACTGGACACGCTGATTCCAGGCTCGGGCAGCGGCGAGCTGTGCGCGCAGCGCTTGCAGTGGCTGGACCGGACCCTGGGCGCACAACCCGACAAGCCAACCGTCGTGGCCCTGCACCACCCACCCTTTGCCACGGGCATCGGCCACATGGACCGCCTCACGCTGGCGGGCAGCCAGGCGCTGGCCCAGGTGATCGCGCGCCACCCGCAGGTCGAGCGCGTGATCGCGGGTCATCTGCACCGCCCCATCACGGTCCGCTTTGCCGGCACCGTGGCCAGCACCTGCCCCAGCCCCGCGCACCAGGTGGCACTGGATCTGGCCCCTGACGCCGCCGACAACTATGTGCTCGAGCCGCCGGGCTACCAGTTGCACTGGTGGAGCGGCCAGCAACTGGTGTCGCACACCGCCTACGTGGGCGAGTACGAGGGCCCTTACCCTTTCAGGATGGGCGGACAGCTGATCGACTGAAGGGAACCCCGTGGACGCTCAGGCACGGGCGTCGCCAGGTTCGCCGACGCTGCGACGTGGGTAGGGGTGGCCACACTGGCAGACTTCGCGGACCCGATCACGGAGCCGACCCAGATGAAGATCGTGAGCGTGAACACTGGCCGCGCGCAGCCGCGGCAGATCAACGGCCGGCGCGTGCTGACAGCCATTGCCAAGCAGCCGCAGTCCGGGCCGGTGGCCGTGGGCCCGATGGGACTGGCCGGTGACGAGCAGGCGGACCTGAGCGTGCATGGCGGCCTGACCAAGGCGGTGTACGCCTACGGCGCCGGGCACTACGCCTTCTGGCAGACCGTGCGTGCCCAGGCGCGCGTGTCGCTGTGGGACGAGCCGTTGCCCTCGGGCCTGCTGGGTGAAAACCTGACGGTGGAGGGCCTGGACGAGGCGCTGTTGTGGATTGGCGACCGCCTGGTGCTGCCAGGCTGCGTACTGGCGGTGAGCGAGCCGCGCATGCCCTGCTTCAAGTTCGGCGCCGCCCTGGGCTTTGCGCAGGCCGTGAAGTTGATGAGCCAGAGCGGGTATTGCGGCGCCTACCTGGCGGTGATCGAGCCCGGGACGGTGCAGGCCGGGGACAGCGTCCGGCTGGAGCCCGGCCCGCGGGAGGTCAACCTGCGGGAGTTGTTCAAGGCCCGGGCACGCGGGACCTAAGGTGGGACCGGAGGCGGGGCTTGAGGCGGGACTTGAGGCGCGCCCTCCTGGTTGCACCTCACCACATCCCACGACAACGCCACCCGTGGCGCCCGACGCGCCGCAGCCGGCGTTCATTCCAGCCGTCGCGCCTCCCAGCGCCACAAGCGCTCGGTGAGCATCAGCACCACCACGTAGCGCGTGACGTGCAAGGCCGTGACCGCCGGCACCCCCAGTTGCAGCACCTTCGCGGTGATGCACATCTCGGCAATGCCGCCGGGCGAGGTGCCCAGCACCAGGGTGGCCGGGTTGAGCCCCGTCAACCCGGCCAAGGCCGCGGCGAAGAGGGCGCTGCCCACGATCATGCCCAGGGTGCCCACCGCCACGGCGGCCAGCCAGCGCGGCGCAGCGCGCACGAAGTCGGGCGTGAACCGCACCCCCAGCGCCACCCCAATGAAGAGCTGGCCCGCGCTGGACAAGGGTTTGGGGAACGCGGTGAGCTGCACATCAAGCGCCGTGAGGGCGATGGACACCCCCAGCGAGCCCAGCACCCAGGGGTTTGGGCCGCCCAGGGCACGCACCCCGGCCATGCCCAGAGCCGTCAGCGCCATCAATTGCAGCAAGCCCTGGAGCCGGAACTCCGACGCTCCTGGCAGGCTCAGGTCGGTGCCATGCACGCCCGACCATTGCAGGGCGAACGGAATGGTCATCACCACCAGCATGAGCCGCAACGAGTGGCTGGCCGCCACCAGATCGACGCGGGCGCCACGTCGGTCGGCCATCAAGGCCATCTCCGAGGCCCCGCCAATCGCAGAGGCAAAGAAGGCCGTTTCGCGCTTCATGCCCGGTTGCGCGCCCTGGGCCCACCACAGCCAGCGGTAGAAGCCATAGCCCAACAACAACGCCCAGACCACGGCCCCCAGGATCACCGGCGCCAGCCCGGGCAGCAGGGCCACCACCTGCGGCGTGAAGTACAGGCCCAGCGCCGTGCCGATGGTCCACTGGCCCACGTTGCGCAGCGCGGGCACCGAGCGCACGGGCAAGCCGGCCAGGGACGCGACGGCCGTGGCCATCAGGGGGCCGATCATCCAGGGCAGCGGGGTGCCCAGCGCTTCACAGGCGCGCGCCGCGGCCCAGGCCAGCGCCAGGGTGGCCAGCCGCCAGGCACCAGCCGCCCAGGTGCCGCGCTGGAAGAAAGCCGGCACCGTCAAGCCGATGCCGCCGCCCCGCCGGCGCTGCCCGCTCCGCCCTCGGCGTTGCCGGGTACGGGCGCCCCAAAGGCTGCGTAATCGGTGTAGCCCCCGGCGCTGCCGCCGTAGTAGGTCTTGCGGTCTGAAGGTGCCCAGGGCAGGTCATCGCGCAGGCGGCGACCGAGGTCCGGGTTGCCGATGAAGGGCCGGCCGAAAGCCACCAGGTCCGCCGCCCCACTGGCCACGGCCTCCAGGGCCATTGCGCGGTCGTAGCCGTTGTTCACCATCCAGGGGCCGCCGAAGGTACGGCGCAGGGCCGCGTAGTCGAAGGGTGCAATGTCGCGAGCACCGCCCGTCTGACCCTCCACGATGTGCAGGAAGGCCAGCCGCTGCGGCGCCAGGCGCTGCACCAGGCGCTCCACCGCCCGGCCGTAGGTGGCCTGCGGCTGGCTGTCCTGGCCGGAATCGTTCACCGGGCTCACCGGCGACAGGCGCACCCCCGTGCGGCCGGCCCCGGCCTCGGCGGCCACGGCGGCCACCACCTCGGCCAGCAGCCGGGTGCGGTTCTCCAGCGAGCCGCCCCACTCGTCGGTGCGGTCGTTCACGCTGTCGCGCAGGAACTGGTCCAACAGGTAGCCGTTGGCCGCATGGATCTCCACACCGTCAAAGCCGGCGTCGATGGCGCAGCGCGCGGCGTGGGCGTAGTCCGCCGGCAAGGCGGCCACCTCTTCCGCGCGCAAGGCCCGAGGGGCCGAGCAGGGGTGGAGTTCCCCCGCCATCCAGGTGCGCACCTGGGCGGGCCGGGCGGTGGAGGACACCGGCGCCGCGCCGCCGGGCTGCAGGCTGGTGTGGGAGATGCGGCCCACGTGCCAGAGCTGGCACACGATGCGCCCGCCCCGGGCATGCACGGCGTCGGTCACCAGGCGCCAGCCGTCCACCTGGGCACGGCTGTGGATGCCGGGCGTGTCGCCATAGCCCTGGGCCTGGGGGCTGATCTGCGCGGCCTCGCTGATGAGCAGGCCCGCCCCCGTCCGCGGGTCGGCGCGCTGGCTGTAGTAGGTCGCCATCAAGGCGTTAGGTACGCCACCGGGCGCACGGTTGCGGGTCAGCGGCGCCATGACGACGCGACTGGCCAGGTCGATGTCGCCCAGGCGAAAGGGGTCGAAGAGGGAGGGCATGAGGCATGCGGCACGCGCAGGGCGTGGCGGCGAGGAAAGCTGCAGGTCCGCCCATTCTCGGGCCGAGTCTTTTCCAATTCAGGTATGAGCCTGGAGCGACCTGACTTTGGTGGCGCGCGGAGCGCCAATCGGTTGTAGACCGAGCCAGTGTATTGGGCTGCTGGTCCTTGTCACTTTG
>JAJTDM010000065.1 GCA_021300575.1 Rubrivivax sp. | reverse complement strand
ACGGGAGCTGGCGAAGCCCCAGGTGCGGGCGTGGCCGCAAGTGGCGCAGGTGCTGGCGCCACGGTCAAACCCGCTGCAGGCGCGGGGCTCTGCACGCTCTGCTCAGCAGCGGGGGGCTGGACCGGGGCGGCCTGACGTTCGCGCTCTTGGGCTGGCGGCACGGCAACGCCTGGCCAGAGGCCGCGGTAAACCCACAGCACCCCCACGAGCGCCGCCGTCACCAGCAGGCCGATGATGAGGGGCAGGCGACGGCCGCGCCCCGGACCTGCGCCGGAGCCCGCTGCCGTGCCCGCCACGCCAGCCTGGTCGTGCAGGCCGGGCACGGCGCCGCGTTGCCGCTCGGCGTCGGCCTTGCGCAGGGCGTCGAGGATGTAGGACATGCGGCCGTCTTTCGCTGGATGCTTCGTGCTGGTGCTTCGTGCTGCGGGCTGTTCGCTGGCGGCTTTCCGATCCGGTCCCTCAGGGCTGTCGCATCAACTGGGACGCCAGCCACGCCGCCCCCAAGGTCAGCGACAGGCCGGCACCCACCAGCCAGACCGTTCGCTGCAGGCTGCCCGGCGCGCCCCACAGTCCGTGCGCCGCGCCCACCGGCTCACCGTCCACCTCGGCCGCGGCCCGCTCCACGATGGCCGCATCCACCTGCCGGCGCTCCGTGGCATAAGCGCCCAGCAAGGCCCGGTCGCACAGCAGGTTGATGCGGCGCGGCACGCCGCGGGAGCGTTCATGCACCCGCCTCAGTGCCGCCGCGTCGAAGGGCAGCGGTCCGCTGAGACCAGCCACGGACAGCCGGTGCTGCACATAGCGCTGCGTGTCAGTTGCCGACAGGGGGCCCAGGTGGTAGCGGGCGATCACCCGCTGCGCCAGTTGCTCCAGCCCCGGGCTCGCCACCATGGAGCGCAACTCCGGCTGCCCGATGAGCACAATCTGCAGCAGCTTGCGCTCGTGCGTCTCCAGGTTCGTGAGCAGGCGCAACTGCTCCAGCACATCGGCCGACAGCGCCTGGGCTTCGTCGATGATCAGCACGCTGGAGCGGCCCTGGGCATGGCTGGCCAGCAGAAAGGTGTTGAGTGCGTCCACCTGCGTCTTCGCGCTACCGCCCGCCGGCGCCTCCAGGCCGAACTCCTGGCAGATGGACGCCAGCAATTCGGCCACCGTCTGGCGCGGGTTGAAGACATAAGCCACCTGGCATTGCGGCGGCACCTGCTCCAGAAAACAGCGGCTGACCGTGGTCTTGCCGGCACCGATCTCGCCTGTGAGCAGCACAAACCCACCGCCACCCTGCACGCCGTACAGCAGGTGCGCCAGCGCCTCGCGGTGGCGCTCGCTCATGAACAGCGTACGCGGGTCCGGCGCGATGGAAAACGGCTCGCGCTGCAACCCGAACCAGGCGCCGTACAGCGGGTTCACCCTTGCTCCTGCCCCAACGCCCGGCGGGCCTGGTATTCGCGGTCCAGCATGCTCATCACGATCAGGCAATCGTAGCCATCGGCGCCGTCCACCGTCACGCGCACGCTCTCGCGAAGCCGGCCTTCCTCAACAAAACCTTCCGTGGCGTAAAGCGCCTGCGCCCGGGTGTTCAGGCCCTTGACGTCCAGCCAGAAGCGGTGGGCCTTCAAGTCCTTGAAGGCCATCGCCTTCAACTGCCGCACGCAGGCACGGCCCACCCCCTGCCCTTTGGGCCCCAGCACCAGGCGCTTGAGTTCCACACTGCCGTGGGGATTGCGGCAACCTTGCAGGATGACAAAGCCTGAGCGTTCATAGCCAGGCCCAGCCTCGACGATGAAGTGCCGGAAGTCGGGGAACCGCACCGCTCCTTCGTGCTGGGTGCGGTCCCAGGGCGTGATGAAGGGCAGGTTGGTGGGGTCCGCCTCCACCGAGGCCACGAAGTCCAGGTCCGTCAACATGGTCGGGCGCAAGTGAATACGGGGCGCCGCCACTACACGTCCACCTCGACGCTGTCGCCGTGCAACTCCATCAGTTCACGTCGCGCCGCAGCCTCGCCCTTGCCCATCAGGCGGGTCAGGCTCTGCGTCACCGCCAGCGGGCCGGCCGCACCAAAACCCACTTGCAGCAGGCGCCGCGTCTCGGGGTTCAGCGTGGTCTCCCACAACTGCTCGGCACTCATCTCGCCCAGGCCCTTGAAGCGGCTGATGGACCACGAGCCCTCGCGGGCGCCTTCCTTGCGCAGCTTGTCCAGGGTGGCGTGCAACTCGCCTTCGTCCAGCGCGTAGATCTTGGCCGGCGGCTTGCGCCCGCGGGCCGGCGCGTCCACGCGAAACAGCGGCGGCTTGGCCACGTACACGTGGCCGCGCTCGATGAGCTTGGGAAAGTGGCGGAAGAAGAGCGTGAGCAGCAGCACCTGGATGTGCGAACCGTCGACGTCGGCGTCGCTCAAGATACAGACCTTGCCGTAGCGCAGGCCGGAGAAGTCGGGCTCGTCGGCGGGGCCGTGCGGGTCCACCCCCACCGCCACGGCGATGTCATGGATCTCGGTGTTGGCGAACAGGCGGTCGCGCTCCACCTCCCAGGCGTTGAGCACCTTGCCGCGCAGGGGCAGGATGGCCTGCGTCTCCTTGTCGCGGCCCATCTTGGCGCTGCCGCCGGCGGAGTCACCCTCCACCAGGAACACCTCGTTCAGCGTGGTGTCGCGGCTCTCGCAGTCGGTGAGCTTGCCAGGCAGCACCGCCACACCCGAGCCCTTGCGCTTTTCCACCTTCTGACCGGCGCGCTGGCGCGTCTGCGCCTGGCGGATGACCAGCTCGGCCAGCTTCTTGCCATGCTCCACATGCTGGTTCAACCACAGCTCCAGCGCAGGCTTGACGTAGTTGGACACCAGGCGCAACGCATCGCGGCTGTTCAGACGCTCCTTGATCTGGCCCTGGAACTGCGGGTCCAGCACCTTGGCCGAGAGCACGAAACTGGCGCGCGAGAACACGTCCTCGGGCATCAGCTTCACGCCCTTGGGCATGAGCGAGTGCAGCTCGATGAAACCCTTGACGGCCTGGAACAAACCGTCCTTGAGTCCGGATTCGTGCGTGCCACCGGCCACCGTGGGAATGAGGTTGACGTAGCTTTCGCGAAGCGTGTGCCCGTCGTCGGTGAAGGCCACGCACCAGGCCGCGCCCTCGCCTTCGGCCACGTTGTCGGACTCGGCGCCGCTGGCGTACTGCTCGCCCTCGAACAGCGGAATGATCGGGTCTGCGGCCAGGCCTTGCGTGAGGTAGTCGCGCAGACCCCCTTTGTAGAGCCAGGTCTGGGTCTCGGCGTCTCGGGGGTTCTGCGGGTTCTGGGCATCCTTCGAGGCGGCCTTTTCCACCATGAGCGTGACGGACACGCCCGGCATCAGCACGGCCTTGCTGCGCAGCAGGTGCACGAGCTCCTGGCGAGGCAGGTCCGCAGCCTCAAAGTACTTCGCATCCGGCCAGACACGCACCGTGGTGCCTTGGCGGCGGTCGGCCGAAGTGCGTTCGCGCACCACCAAGGGCTCGATCACGTCACCGCCGCTGAACGCCAGCGCGGCCACCTGGCCATCGCGGCAGACGGTGACCTGCAGGCGCCGGGCCAGTGCGTTGGTCACGCTCACGCCCACGCCGTGCAGACCGCCCGAGAAGCTGTAGGCGCCACCCGAGCCCTTGTCGAACTTGCCACCCGCATGCAGCCGGGTGAAGACGATCTCCACCACCGGCACGCCCTCCTCGGGGTGAACGCCGAAGGGGATGCCGCGGCCGTCGTCCTCCACGCTCACCGAGCCGTCGGCATGCAGCGCGAGCGCGATGCGTTTGCCAAATCCCGCCAGCGCTTCGTCGGCGGCGTTGTCGATGACCTCCTGCACGATGTGCAGCGGGTTGTCGGTGCGGGTGTACATGCCCGGGCGCTGCTTGACGGGCTCCAGGCCCTTGAGCACCCGGATCGAGCTTTCAGCGTAGGCGGCGGTCTTGACGGTCGGCATGGGCGCGGATTCTCCTCGACAATCCTGGAATGACTGCTTCCTCTTCGCCCGGCACCGCGGGCTCGTCAGGCGGCCCTTCAGGGCGGCTGTCCATGGCCCAGGTGCTGCTGTGCGGCGCCCTGATCCTGACGCTGTCCATGGGCATCCGCCACGGCTTCGGCTTGTGGCTGCAGCCCATCACCATGGAGCGCGGCTGGTCCCGCGAGGCCTTCGCCCTGGCGATCGCCATCCAGAACCTGGGCTGGGGCCTGGCGGCCCCCGTGGCCGGCGTCTTCGCGGACCGCTTCGGCGCGTTCCGGGTGCTGCTGGTGGGCAGCCTGTTCTATGCGGCAGGCTTGGCGGGCATGGCAAGCGCCACCTCCAGCCTGGGCTTTGCGCTGAGCGCCGGGGTGCTGATCGGGGTGGCTCAGGCCGGCACCACCTACGCCGTGATCTACGGCGTGATCGGGCGCAACGTCGCCCCCGAGAAGCGATCGCGTGCCATGGGCATCGGTGCCGCGGCGGGGTCCTTCGGCCAGTTCCTGATGGTGCCCGTGGAGAACGCGCTGATTGCCTCCTTTGGATGGCAGGGCGCGCTGTGGATGCTGGCGGCGGCAGCGCTGATCATCATCCCCTTGTCCTTCGGACTGCGTGAGCAGCGCTCGGCGTTTGCTCCAGCAGCCGGCGCTTCACAGAGCGTTACGGGCGCGCTGCGCGAGGCCTTCGGCTACGGCAGCTTCCGGTTGTTGACGGCCGGCTACTTCGTCTGCGGCTTCCAGGTGGTCTTCATTGGCGTCCACCTGCCCAGCTACCTGAAGGACCATGGCCTGAGCCCCGGAGTGGCGACCACCGCGCTGGCCCTTGTGGGGCTGTTCAACGTGATCGGCACCTACACCGCGGGCGAACTGGGCCAACGCTTTCCCCGGCGTTACATCCTGAGCGCCATCTACCTGTTGCGATCGGTGTGCATCACCCTGTTCCTGCTGGCGCCGCTGACACCCTGGAGCGTGTACATCTTCTCCTCGGCCATGGGTTTGCTGTGGCTGTCCACCGTGCCGCCCACCAACGCGGTCATCGCGCAAATCTTCGGCGTGCAGTACATGTCCATGCTGAGCGGCTTCGTGTTTCTCAGCCACCAGGTGGGGTCCTTCCTCGGCGCCTGGATGGGCGGCTGGCTTTACGGCCTGCAGGGCAACTATGACGTGGTCTGGGGCATCTGCATCGCCTTGGGCGTGTTCGCGGCCCTGATCAACCTGCCGGTGAAGGAGTCCCCCATCGTGCGTACGGCGCCGCAGGCCGCCTGAGCGGCTGGACGTTTCACGGCACGACCGAGGCACAAGCTTCTACACCTCTATGAGCGACCGCCCCTCCAGACGACTTTTCGACGCCCTGGGCGATGACCGCCCTTCGGGCACCTTGCGCCGCGTGGCGGCTTGGGCGGCGGCCGTGGTGGTGCTCGCGGCCGTGTTCGCCAGCTACCTGAATCCGCACATGGCCTTGGACATTGCCAACCGCGTGTGGGCCTGCTTCTGAGTGAACGCCCTCATTGAACCCCACGCCGCTGTGGGCGCACCCTCACAGTGGGTGACGCGCTGGGCGGCCTGGCTTCCATCAGGCAGCACCGTGCTGGACCTGGCTTGCGGCAGCGGTCGGCATCTGCGCTGGCTGGCAACCCGAGGCTTGCGCGTGACAGGCGTGGACCGCGACGCCCAGGCCCTGCAGGGGCTGAAGGACGTACAGGCACCCGCCGGACCGGCCGAACTGCTGGTGGCGGACGTCGAGAACGGCCCCTGGCCCCTGCACGGTCGGCAGTTCGATGCCGTGGTGGTGACGAATTACCTGTGGCGCCCCTTGCTGCCCGCCATCGTGGGCAGCGTGGCCCCGGCAGGCCTGCTGATCTACGAGACCTTCGCCAGCGGCCATGAACGGTATGGCCGCCCTTCAAGACCGGACTTTCTGCTGCAGCCCGGCGAACTGCTTCAGGCCGCCCAAGGGCTGCGGGTGCTGGCTTACGAGGACGGCTATCTGGACCACCCGCCGCGACTGGTGCAGCGCATCTGCGCCCGGCGCGAACCTGTCACTGAGCCGGACCGACCGGGACTGCTCCTGCCACTGCCCCTGACCCACCCTGAACCAGCCCGGTAAACTCAGGCACCATTTCAGGAATCTCCCCCATGACACCGATTGTTGGCAGCATCGTGGCGCTCGTCACACCGATGCACGAGGATGGCAGCGTCGATTACGACCAGCTGCGGCAGTTGATCGACTGGCACATCTCAGAAGGCACGGACTGCATCGGCGTGGTCGGCACCACGGGGGAGTCCCCCACGGTGTCGGTGGAAGAGCACTGCGAGATCATCCGGGTGTCGGTGCAGCACGCCCGGGGCCGTGTGCCCATCATGGCCGGGGCCGGGGCGAACGCCACCTCGGAAGCCATCGAACTGACCCGCTTCGCCAAGGAGGTGGGAGCCGATTGCTCCTTGCAGGTGGTGCCGTACTACAACAAGCCCTCGCAAGAGGGCATCTACCGCCACTTCCGTGCCGTGGCCGAGGCCGTAGACCTGCCCGTGGTGCTGTACAACGTGCCCAGCCGCACGGTGGCGGACATGCAACCCGACACCGCTCTGCGCCTGGCCCAGGTGCCGGGGATCATCGGCGTCAAGGAAGCCAGCGGCAACATCGAACGTGCGGCCTGGTTGATCAAGCAGGCGCCGCCCGGTTTTTCCATCTACTCCGGTGACGACGGCACCGCGGTGGCGCTGATGCTGCTGGGCGGCCACGGCAACGTGAGCGTCACGGCCAACGTGGCCCCGCGCCAGATGCACGAGTTGTGCATGGCCGCCCTTCAAGGTGACGTGAAGCGGGCCGTCGCGCTGCACCTGCAACTGCTGCCCCTGCACCGCCAGCTCTTCTGCGAACCCAGTCCGGCGCCCGCAAAGTGGGCCCTGCAGCAACTGGGCCGTTGCCGCTCCACGGTCCGCCTTCCCTTGACGGAACTCACCGAAGCTGGGCAAGCCGCCGTCGCCTCCGCCCTGCGCGACAGCGGACTGCTGTGAGCTTTCCAGGCACCCCACGGTCCGAATCACGCGGGATGGGCCGAACGGGCCGTCCTCTCTTGGTTCGATGGCAACCTCGCACCCCCATCACGACCCTGTCGCCTGCCTGGCGTTGATTGCCGGCAAGTGACCCGCCACCTGAACACGGAGACTCCTGCAGTGACCCGACGCCTGGATCCCAATCGTCAAGCCCGCCTGCGCACCTCGGCCAAACGGCCTGCAGTTGCCATCGCCACCACCGGCGCAGTCTGCGCGGCCACCCTGCTGATGGGGGGTTGTTCTTCCATCGATGGGCTGTTCGGCGGCAGCAAGGTCGACTACCGCACCCAGGCCGCCAAGACAGCGCCGCTGGATGTGCCACCCGACCTCACGCAACTGGCCCGAGAGGGGCGTTTCCGCGCCACTGCCGATACCGTGAGCGCGTCGGGCATGCAATCGCGTGCGGCGGCTGTGGCCACGACCACCCAGGTCGCCCCCAACGCCGTGGGCGACATCAGGCTGGAGCGGCAAGGAAACCAGCGCTGGCTGATCGTGCCGCTGCCCCCCGAACAAGTCTGGCCCGTCGTGAAGGCCTTCTGGGCCGAGCGGGGTTTTGCGCTGGAGGTGGAAAACGCTCAGACCGGCGTGTTGGAAACCGCCTGGACAGAGAACCGCACCAAGATTCCGGAAGACTTCATCCGCCGCACCATCGGCCGGGTGTTCGACGCGCTGTACTCCACGGGCGAGCGGGACCGTTACCGCACCCGCCTCGAACGCACTGCGAGCGGCACCGAGGTCTACATCAGCCACCGGGCCATGGAAGAGGTCTACACCTCTGCAGACAAGACTGGCACGACCTGGCGCGCCAAGCCGGCTGATCCCCAAGCAGAGGCCGAAATCCTGTCCGCCCTGATGGTGCGGCTGGGCACCAAGGAAGATGTGGCCCGTGAAGCCATGGCCAAGGCATCCACCTCCACTGCGCCCTCTCGTCCCACGGCCGCCGCTGCGGGCGCTGCGGCCGCTGCGGGCGCGACGTCCTTGGTGGTGGAAGACGACTTCGACCGCGCCTGGCGCCGCGTCGGCCTCGCGCTGGACCGCAGTGGCTTCTCGGTGGAGGACCGGGACCGTGCTGCGGGGCTGTTCTTCGTCCGTTATGTCGATCCGGCGCTGGCTGGGAAGGAAGAGCCAGGGTTCCTGTCCCGGTGGTTCGGAAAGGCTGAACCGGCGCCGGTTCAGCGCCTTCGCGTCCTGCTCAAGGCCGAGGGCGGCAAGACCACAGTGACCGTGCAGAACTCGCAGGGCACCCCCGAAACGGGCGCGGCCGCCCGGCGGATCATCGGGGAAGTCAGCGCGGCCCTGCGCTGAGTGGGGTGGCGACGCCGACGCAAGTCAGCGGTCGCCCCCACAGCCGAATCTCCAGACATGCGGCTCATCCTCTGGACCTTCAAGGCGCTGGTGTTCTTCACCCTGTTTGCGTTCGCCTTGAACAACCAGCATCCGGCCTCGGTGAAGTGGTTCTTCGGCGTCGAGTGGCAGGCGCCGATGGTGTTCGTGGTGCTCGCGTCTTTCGCCTCAGGCTGCGTGCTGGGGGTGCTGGCCATGGTACCCGGCCGATGGCGCCGGCGAGGTTGGCAGGCCAAACCGCCCGCCACCGAGCAGCGGACGGACCCGGGTGCCGTGACAAGCGGCGGGGAAAAGGCCCGCACTTCTGCGGACGGTGCCGACTCCGCTGTCAGCATGCCCCCGCGTGATGGACTTTGACCTCTCCTGGCTGCTGCTGGCGCTGCCCGCCGCCTTCGCGCTGGGGTGGATGGCGTCGCGCTTGGATCTGCGACAGTCGAGGAAAGAACACCGCGATGCGCCGCGAGCCTACTTCAAGGGCTTGAGCCTGCTGCTCAACGAGCAGCAGGACAAGGCCATCGACGCCTTCATCGAGGCCATCCAGAACGACCCCGACACGGTGGACCTGCACTTCGCTCTGGGCAGCCTGTTCAGGCGTCGCGGCGAGTTCCAGCGGGCCATCCGCGTGCACGAGCACCTGCTCTCCCGCCCTGACATGCCAGATGTCGAACGTCACCGGGCACGTCATGCCCTGGCGCAGGATTTCCTGCGGGCCGGCCTGTTCGACCGGGCCGAGGAAAGCTTCCGGCAGCTGGAAGGCACCAGTTTTGAGGCCGCCGCCCGGCTGGCCTTGCTGTCCCTGCAAGAGCGCGCGCACGAATGGGACCGGGCCATCGAGACGGCCCACATCTTGGAAGCCGCCAACGCCGGTTCCTTCTCCGCACGCATCGGGCATTACCACTGCGAGGCGGCGCTGGAGTTGCACCAGCGGCAGGACCACGCAGGGGCGGCCGCCCGTCTTGAAGCCGCGCACCGTGAGGCCCCCGATCTTGCACGCCCGTGGGTGCTGGGCGGCCAGTGGGCCCATCAACGCGGGGCGCTTGACCAGGCGTTCGCGCAGTGGCAGACGCTGTTGCAACAGCATCCCGTGGCCTTCGACCTTGTGGCAGTGGAATATGCCGGTACGGCGCGGGCGCTGGGCCAGGCGGCTGCGGCTGCAGCCGGCGCTGCGATACAGGCCCGATTCGATCGCGCTCCTTCGCTGGCCCTGCTGCAAGCCTTGCTGGCTTTGGATACGCAGGAGTCCACCAGGGATGCCCCCGCCCTCCGTCGGACGGCACCGGACCAGACGCCTTCGAACAGTTCAAGCGAACTTGTGACGCAAGCGCCGGCGCCGGGAGCCCAGGGTATGCAGCGCCTGGTGGCCGCGCTGCACGGCATGCCCTCGCTGTCCGCCGCGGCGCTGTTGCTGCGCCTGCCCGTGGAGCAGTGGGGGCCGCGGGGCCAGGAACTCTGCCTGCGCGCTGTGGAACGCGCAGCGCGCCCCGTGCAGCGCTACCGATGTGCGGCCTGCGGCTTCGAGGCGCAGCGCTACTTCTGGCAATGCCCAGGCTGCCTGGGGTGGGACACCTTTCCGCCCAGGACGATCGAGGAACTGGAAGGGTCCTAGCAGGGCGCTCCCTGGGGGGAGCGCAGAGCAGAGCGAACGCGTCACCCACCTTTGGGGGACCGTTCAGCGGGATGCAACACACAAGCCCGCTGCGAAGAATGGAGTCTTCATCACTCCTTCCGCAGGCCCGGCCATGAAGTTCCTCGCCCTTTTCCTGAGCATGTTCCTCTGCAGCACCGCAGCCCTCGCCAATCTGGACATCAACCGTGCCACCCAGGCGGAATTGGAGCGCCTCAAGGGCGTGGGGCCCCAGTTGTCATCGCGCATACTGGCTGCGCGCTCAAGCCAGTCCTTCAGCGACTGGGAAGACTTTCGCAAGCGCGTCTCCGGGCTCGGGCCCCTGCAGTCCGTGCGGCTGTCCCAGCAGGGCCTCACCGTGGCCGGCGCGTCATTCGCCGCCACCGATTCCATGCTGACGCCGTTGAAGAAGCCGGTCCGGCCATCCGACGCCAAGCCCTGGACACCAGCACCTTGAGTCGCCATGCTGGCACCGCAGGCACTCGCCGCGCTGGTGGGGCCTTGGCTCCCGAGGTCTGGGGAAGCGGCGCCTGGCGCACCGCCGATCCCCCGGCAAGGCATGATGCGAGGCCATGACTGCCTTGTTGCCTCCGCTGGCCGCCCAACTGGCCGCCGAACATGATCGGTGGCTGACCGACACGGACTGGCCCACCGATGCGTGGGCCCCGACGGCCACAGCCCTGACCAGCGACCTGTGGCACTGGATACGCACCAACCACCGCTTCAACACCTTGCTGTGGCGCGAGGAAGACCTGGCGCGGCGAACACGGGTGGCCGATGCCGAGATCGCGGCCAACAAGCGGGCCATCGACCGCTTCAACCAGGCGCGCAACGACGCCACCGAGCGGGTGGACGAGATCCTGCTGGCGGCCCTGGGCCTGGTGGACCGTACCTCTGCCGGCACCGACGCACCCGTGTCCACCCCGACGCCGGGCGCTCGCCTGAACAGCGAGACCGCCGGCAGCATGGTGGACCGCTTGTCCATCATGGCGCTGAAGATCCATGCCATGCGGGCGCAGACGCAACGAACCGATGCCGATGCCGCCCACCTGGCCTCGAGCGGCCGCAAGCTGGCCCAGTTGCAGCAGCAGCGTGCCGACCTGATGTCCTGCCTGGATGCGCTGATCGCCGACGCGTGCGCGGGGCGTGCCTACTTCAAGGTGTACCGGCAGTTCAAGATGTACAACGACGCGCGGTTGAACCCCGTCCTGGTGGCCGAAAGCTCGGCACCAAGCTCTCTCAGGCCGCCCTGACCCCCGCGCGTGCCGCGTCTGCGCGGGCGTCCCAGCCGAAGAACGCCCACACGTCCTCG
Organism: Rubrivivax sp.; assembly: GCA_021300575.1. Lineage (GTDB taxonomy): Bacteria > Pseudomonadota > Gammaproteobacteria > Burkholderiales > Burkholderiaceae_C > Rubrivivax. The sequence goes on along the minus strand of JAJTDM010000065.1, from coordinate 10,754 downwards.
CGCAGCGCGCAGGCGTCCGCCTCTCCCAGCGCCATGAGCTCGCGCGTGTACTCGGCCTCGAACAGCAGGTAGCTGGCCAAGGTGGCGCCCTGGGCCTCCCGGCCCTGGCCGGTCACCCCCACGCCGCGCAGCAGGGTGCGCACCGGAAGGGGCAGACGGGCCTGGTGCCGGGCGGCAATGTCGTCCAGGCGCTGTGACGGCGAGATCACCAGGGCCTGCACCGGTCGCAGCACCGTGTCCCGCAGCGCCTCCTGCGGCAGCAGCGCCAGCGTCCGGTTGATGCGCTCCAGCCGCTCGATGTCGACGGCCAGGGCGTCCAGGAAGATGCTGGACATGGCGTGCCCGGCGATTTGCGCCAGGCTCGGGTAGCCGCGGTTGGCCACCCGCCGGTCGGCCGGCTCCTGCATGCGGCCCGCGCCGATCACCAGCACCCGCGTGGCGCCCAGGTGGATGGCCGGCGAGATGGGGGCCGTCTGGCGCATCGAACCGTCGCCAAACCACTCCGCATGCCCTTCCCGATCCAGTTCGGTGGACGGGAACACAAAGGGAATGGCAGAGGATGCGAGCAGGTGGGGCAATCCGATGCGGGCCGGCACGGCGCGCCGCTGGGTGCGCGACCAGGGCTGCATGCGTTGGGCCGACTGGTAGAACGTGAAGTGATCCCCACTGGTGTAGCTTGAAGCAGTGACGGCCAGGGCCTTCAAGTGCCCCTGCTCCAGCAGCCGGTCCAGCCGCTCCAGCGGCACCGCACGCGACAACAGATCGGCCAGCGGGCTGTTGTCCAGCAGCGACTTCGGCCGCGCCCGGCGCCAGCGCGCCACCAGCCAGCCCATGCTGAGCATCGTCAGCCATTGGGCGCCGCTGCGGATCACCCCCAGCGAGTCGGAGCGGTACACCTGCTCGGCCTCGAAGTTCTCCCACACCTCGCAAAGGTCCTGTACGGCGCCTTCGGTGTCGTCGGCGCGGCAGGCCAACGCCGCGGCGTTGATGGCCCCAGCCGAGGTGCCGCAGATCACGTCGAAGGGGTTGGTGCCATCACCTGCAGCCGCCTCACGTCGCATGCGCATCAGCGCCCGCAACACACCGACCTGATAGGCCGCGCGCGCACCGCCGCCGCTGAGCACCAGGCCGGTGACGGGGGTTTCGCTCACACCCAGGCCTCCAGCGCCCGGTCAGGGCGGGACGGTACGTGCAGTGGGCTGCAGCGTGCCATCAGTCGGCCTCGTACACCACTTCGGCCTGGGCCCCTTGCGCCAACTGGCGCCAGCGGCTCAAGGCCTCATCGCAGGGCCAGAAGCGGCCCTCTTCACCCAGGTCAATCTCGGCCACGGCCGATGGGCGCTGCAGGCGCAGGCGCACGCCCAAGCCCTGGACCAGCTCACCCTGCTCGGTGTCCAGCCGCCGCGCGGGCCAGGTGCGGATGAGCTCGGCCACCGAGGGTTGGCCACCGTTCAAGGACACGGCCAGATGGCGGCCGAAGCGCGCACGCGCCGCGGGCAGGTCCCACAGCTGCTGCACCGTGAAGCGCAAGCCGCCGCTGAATCGGTCCAACTGCACGCGACCCTGGGCAATCAGCAGCGCGTCCTCGGCCAGCAGATCGCGCTTCTCGTCCAGCAAGTCCTCGTTGACCACGCTCTCGATGGCTTCGGTGCCATCGTCGAGCTTGAAGATCGCCGCCCGGCCGCGCTGGCCGTTGACCACACGCAACTCGCCCACGATACCCGCCAGCAACTGCGGCTCGCGAGAGTCGGCCAGGTCCGCGATCTGACGGCGGGCAAAGCGCCGCACCTCCTGCGCCGCCTCGTCGAACAGATGGCCGGAGAGATAGAAGCCCAGGGCCGCCTTCTCCAGCATCAGCTTCTCGCGCAGCGTCTGCGGCTCGGCGTGGGCCAGCGCAGGCTCCTGCGTGGAAGAGCCATGCGCGTCGGGCTCGTCGCCAAAGTCGAACAGGCCGCCTTGCAGGGCATGGGCTTCCTGCGTCTCGGCCCAGTCGAAGGCCAGGCTCACGCTGGCCAGCGCCGCCGCGCGATCCGGGTGCAGCGCATCAAAGGCACCCGCCTTGATGAGCGCCTCGACGGCACGCTTGTTCACCTTCTGCCGGTCCACCCGGGCGCAGAAGTCGAACAGGCTGCGAAACGGCCCGCCGCCCTGCCCGGCCGCGCCCTCACGCGCCGCCACGATGGCCTCGATGGCGCCCGAGCCCGTGCCCTTGACGGCACCCAGGCCGTAGCGCACCAGACGGTCGTTCACGGGTTCGAAGCGCCACACGCCGCGATTAATGTCGGGCGACTCGAAGGCGATGCCGAAGCCCTTGGCATCGTTGAGCAACACCTTCAGCTTGTCGGTGTCGTCCATTTCCACCGTCATGTTGGCGGCGTAGAACTCGGCCGTGCAATGCACCTTGATCCAGGCCGTGTGGTAAGCCAGGAGGGAGTAGGCGGCAGCATGGCTCTTGTTGAAGCCGTAGCCCGCGAACTTCTCCATCAGGTCGAACACTTCGTCGGCCTTGGCCGCGCCGATGCTCTGCGCGCCCGCGCCTTCGCGGAAGATGGTGCGCTGCTGGGCCATCTCCTCGGGCTTCTTCTTGCCCATGGCGCGACGCAGCAGGTCGGCACCGCCCAGCGAGTAGCCCCCCATCACCTGTGCGGCCTGCATCACCTGTTCCTGGTAGACGAAGATCCCGTAGGTCTCGGACAGCACGGGCTCCAGCAACGGGTGGGGGTAGACGATGTCCTCGCGCCCGTGCTTGCGTGCGCAGAAGCTCGGGATGTTTTCCATGGGCCCGGGGCGGAACATCGCGTTCAGGGCGATCAGGTCCTCCAGGCGGCTGGGCTTGGCGTCACGCAACATGCGCTGCATGCCGCCGGATTCGAACTGGAACACGGCCTCGGTACGGCCTTCGGAAAACAGCCGGTAGACCTTGGCATCGTCCAGCGGCAAGGCCTCGTAGCTGAAATCGGCGCGGTCGGGGCGCCGGGCCCGGATGAAGTCCTTGGCCAATTCGAGGATGGTCAGCGTGGCCAGGCCCAGGAAATCGAACTTCACCAGACCGATGGCCTCGACATCGTCCTTGTCGTACTGGCTGACGGCGGAGTCGCTGCCCGGCTGCTGGTACAGCGGGCAGAAGTCGGTGATCTTGCCGGGGGCGATCAGCACCCCGCCGGCATGCATGCCCACGTTGCGCACCAGGCCCTCCACCCGGGCCGCCAGGGCCAGCAACTCGGCCACTTCTTCCTCGGCCGCCTCGCGCTGCTCAAGCTCCAGCGCCTCCTTGCGGGCGTAGATCACGCCGGCATCGGGCTGCTCGGGCACCTTGGCCAGCGTCACGGTCTTGCCCGGCGGCGCGGGGATCAGCTTGGCAATCGAGTCCACATGGCCATAGCCCATGCCCAACACGCGGCCCACGTCCCGCAAGGCCGCCTTGGCCGCCATGGTGCCGAAGGTGGCAATCTGGCTGACCGCGTCGCGCCCGTACTTCTGCTTGACGTAGTCGATAACGCGTTCCCGGTTGCCTTGGCAAAAGTCGATGTCGAAGTCCGGCATCGAGATGCGATCCGGGTTCAGGAAGCGCTCGAACAACAGCTTGTAGCGCAGCGGGTCCAGGTCGGTGATGCCGAGTGAATACGCCACCAGCGAGCCCGCACCTGAGCCCCGCCCCGGGCCCACGGGGCAGCCGTTTGCGCGGGCCCAGCCGATGAAGTCGCCGACGATCAGGAAGTAGCCCGGGAACCCCATCTTGATGATCACGCCGATCTCGAACTCCAGGCGCTGCTCGTACTCGGCACGGAGGGCTTCCCGCTCCGCGGGATCGGGAAAGAGTTGCCCCAACCGCCACTCCAGCCCCTGCACCGACAGATCGCGGAAGTGGTCCTCAATGGGCGTGGGCGTGCCGTCAGCGCGAAGCGGCGTCGGGAAGTCCGGAAGGCGGGGCTTGCCCAGGGTCAGGCGCAGGTTGCAACGCCGGGCGATGTGCAGCGTGTTCTCCAGCGCCGAGGGCAGGTCGGCAAACAGCGACTGCATGTCGGCCGCGGGGCGGAACCACTGCTCACGAACGAAACGCTTGACGCGCCGCGGATTGGCCAGGGTCTCGCCTTCGGCGATGCACACGCGGGCCTCGTGGGCGTCGAAGTCCTCGGGCTCCAGAAACTGCACAGGGTGCGTGGCCACCACTGGCAGCCCCAGTTCGGCGGCCAGGGGCACGCTGGCCTGCACCAGGGCCTCCTGCCCGGGCAGGCCGGCGCGCTGCAGTTCGATGTAGAAGCGCCCGGGGAAACAGGCCGCCAAGCGCTGGGCGAGAGCCTGGGCTCGCGGCGCGTCGCCCGCCAGCAGGGCCTGGCCCAAGGCGCCGTGCTCCGCTCCGGACAAGGCCAGCAAGCCCGCCGACGAGGCCTCCAGCCACTCCCACTTCACCCAGGCCTGCGCCTTCTGGGTGTTGGTGGTCCAGGCCCGGGCCAGCAACTCGCTGAGGTTCAGGTAGCCCTGGGAATCCTGCACCAGCACCAGCAAGCGCGTGGCCTGGCGCTCGGTGCCCTCGGGCTGCATCCAAAGGTCCGCACCGATCAAGGGCTTGACGCCCTTGTCCCTGCAGGCCTTGTACAGCTTCACGGCGCCGAACAGGTTGGCCAGGTCCGTGATGGCCAGCGCGGGTTGGCCATCGCGTCTTGCTGCCGCCACGGCGTCATCGATGCGCAAGGTGCCATCGACCACGGAGAACTCGGTGTGCGTACGCAGGTGGACGAAGCTCATCGGGCCATTGTAGGAAGCGAGCTGCGGCCGGGCCGCCGCCTAGAATTCCGGCCGTCATGGACCCGATCCTCAATGTCAGCGCCTATCGCTTCGTGCCCGTGCAGGACACCGCCGCGCTGCAGGGCAGCATCCTGGAGCGCGCCCAAGCTGCCGGGCTGCGGGGCACCGTCCTGATCGCCGAGGAAGGCTTGAACCTGGCCCTGGCCGGGCCGGCCCAAGGCCTGCGGGACTTCTTGCGCTGGCTGCAGGCCGATGCACGTTTTGCGGACCTCCCCATCAAGGAAAGCTTCAGCTCGCAGATGCCCTTTCGCAAGCTGCTGGTCAAGGTCAAGCGCGAGATCATCCGGATGAACCGTCCGGCAGTGCGTCCCGCCGCCGGCCGCGCCCCAGCAGTCCCGGCCCGCACCCTGGTGCGCTGGCTGGCCCAGGGGTACTGCGACGAAGGGCGCCCCGTGCTAATGCTGGACACCCGCAACGCCTTCGAGGTGGACGCCGGCGCCTTCGAAGGGGCCGTCGATTGGCGGCTGGGCAAGTTCAGCGACTTTCCGTTGGAACTTGAAGCCCGTCTGGACGAACTGCGGAACAAGACCGTGGTGAGTTACTGCACCGGCGGCATCCGCTGCGAGAAGGCCGCGCTGGTGATGCGCGACGCCGGCCTGGTGCACGTGCACCAACTCGAGGGCGGCATCCTGCGCTACTTTGAGGATACGGGCAGCGCGCCAGGATGGCAGGGGGACTGCGTGGTCTTCGACGACCGCACGGCGCTGCGCCCGGACCTGAGCCCGGTTCGCAACCTCAAGCCCTTGCCTGCGCTGCACGAGGCGGCCCCTTGAGCGCCTGGCTGCTCAGGCTGGCCGGCGTGCTGCTGATGGCCACCGCGCTGGGCGTGGCCTTGTCGCGCGCCCCGGACCGCCCTGTGGAAACCCTGGTGGCCCGCTGGGCCCCCCCGCCCAGCGACTTCGTCGACGTCAAGGGCATGGTGGTGCACGTGCGCGACGAGGGCCCGCGCCAGGACCCGCTGCCGGTGGTGCTGGTGCACGGCACCGGCGCCAGCCTGCACACCTGGGAAGGCTGGGTGCAGGTGCTGAAGACGCAGCGGCGCGTCATCACCTTCGACCTGCCCGCCTTCGGCATGACCGGGCCCTTCGCCGGCCAGTACCCGTCGGGCGACTACCGGGGGGACACCTACGCTCGCTTCGTGCTGGACCTGATGGACACGCTGAAGGTGCAGCGCTTCGTGATCGGGGGCAACTCCCTGGGCGGCGAAGTCGCCTGGCGCACAGCCGTGGCCGCACCTGAACGGGTGGAGCGCCTGGTGCTGGTGGACGCCGCCGGGCCGGCCTTCACACCCCAATCGGTGCCCATCGGCTTCGTGATCGCGCGGCTGCCGGTGGTCAACCGGCTCAGCGAACACCTCCTGCCGCGATCGCTCATCCGCTCCAGCCTGACCAACGTCTACGGCGATCCTTCGCGCGTGACCTCGGCCCTGGTGGACCGCTACTTCGAGCTCACCCTGCGTGAGGGCAACCGGCGTGCCCTGGGCCAGCGGCTGGCCACCTGGGTGCCGGGTGAGGGCCAGGAGAAGATCGCCACGCTGCGCCTGCCCACGCTCATCCTCTGGGGCGGACAAGACCGGCTCATCCCACCCGAGGTCGCCCAGGTTTTCAAGAGGGACATTGCCGGCAGCGAGCTGGTGATGTTCGATGATCTGGGCCACGTGCCGCACGAAGAACAGCCCCAGCGCACCGTCCAGCCCGTGCTGGCCTTTCTGGCCCAACCCGCACCAGCCGCGCCATGAGCGACATGCGCGCCGGCCCCAACCCCTGACATGCCCCCGATGACCTCACCTGAACCTGCGTCCACCCCTGCGCCAGAGCCCATGGCTGCTGCAGCGGCCCCTCCCGATTCCGCCGCCTCGCCACCGCCGGCGGCACCCGTGCGCGCGGGGCGCAAGCTGTGGATGGTCACCTTGGGGGCGACGCTGGCGATGGCCTTGTCCGGCTACCTGTTGACCGGGCGGCCCGACTCCATCGACGGATCTCCTTCCATGGCCGCCGCCCCTCACAGTGCCGGGGAAGGGCAGCCGCAGCCCTCACCCGAGCAGATCGCCGAGATGGTGCAGCGGCTGGCCGATCGCCTGAAGGACCGCCCTGAGGACGCCGAGGGTTGGACCATGCTGTCGCGCTCCTACCTGGTGCTGGGGCGGCTGGAGGAGGCCGCCCAGGCCAGCGAGCGCGTGCTCAAGCTCACGCCCAACGATGCGCAGGCCCTGGCGGACCACGCCGACGTGCTGGCCATGCGGGCCGGGCGGGTGCTGGACGGTGAGCCGATGAAACTGATCGAGCGGGCGCTGAAACTGGACCCTGACAACCTCAAGGCCCTGGCCCTGGCGGGCGCAGCCGCCTTCGACCGTGGCGACGGCAACGAGGCCGCCCGGCTGTGGGACCGCGTGGCCCTGCTCGGCCCACCCGGCAGCCCGGTGGTGCAGCAGGCCCGCGAGGGCGCGGCCGAAGCACGCAAGATGGCCGCGGAACGCGCTGGGGCGACGGGGCGCGCCGGGCCGACGGGGGGCACCGCAGCGCCCGCTCCAGGTCAGGCCCAGGCGCCAGCGGCGGCCCCCGCCCAGGCGCCGGGTGCCACCCAGAAGGCCCCAGTGGCAGGGCCCACCGTGCGCGGCACCGTCACCCTGTCAGCGGCGCTGAAGGCGCAGGTGAGGCCGGAAGACACGGTGTTCATCTTCGCCCGCAATGCCGAGAGTGGCCCGGGGGCCAGCCGCATGCCGCTGGCCATCGTGCGCAAGCAGGTCAAGGACCTTCCGGCCTCCTTCACACTGGACGACAGCCTGGCCATGGGACCCGGCATGGGCCTGTCTTCGGCCCAGCAGGTGGTGGTGGGAGCGCGCATCAGCCGCAGTGGCCAGGCCATGCCGCAGCCGGGCGACCTGGAAGGCCTGTCCGCGCCCGTGGCCGTGGGCAGCCAGGGCGTGGTGGTGGAGATCTCGCGGGCCTTGCCCTAAGAGCCCGGGAGGGTCGCCGGGTCGAGATTCGCCCCGCAGACGATCACGCAGACCTTCTCTGAGGGGGCAGCCTGCACGATGCCCTCCCACAAGGCCGCCAGCGGCAGGGCGGCCGCCGGCTCCACCGCCAGGCGCCACTGCGCCCACATGCGCTGCTGCGCCCGAGAGATCGCTTCTTCGCTGATCAGGTGCACGCCGGCGATGTGGCGCTGGCTCACGGCCCAGGCGATATCGCCGATGCGCCGGGCTCCCAGAGAGTCCGCCGCCACACCGGACACCGCCACGTCCACCGGCTTGCCGGCCGCGCGCGCGGCGTGCAGCGTGGGGGCGTTCACCGGTTCCAGGGCGTCCACGTGGCTGCGGCTACTGAACCAGGCCGCCAACCCGGCCACCAGGCCGCCACCGCCCACGCTGACGGCGCGCTTGGCCTGCGGCGACACCTCGGGCAGGAACACTTCGCACGGCACCCCCATGGCCTGCGCCGCGGTGGCCACCGCGATGCCGGCATTGCCGCCCGAGGCGATGACCACACCTGCGGCGGGCAGCGGCAGGCTGCGCATGCGGTTGAACATGCCCCGCGCCTTGAAGCTGCCGCTGACCTGCAGTTGCTCCAGCTTCAGCCAGACCTCGGCCACGTCCAGGCCGAATTGCCGTCCGGGCACACGCCACAGTGGCGTGCGGCGTACGTCCTGGGCGATGCGGCGGGCCGCCGATTCAATGGCAGCGCGGTCGACCATGGCCAGGGTGTCATCAGTGATGTTGTTCATCAGCCTATGCTATCGAACTGCTGGGGCAGACCCCTGCCGGTCTTGGTCACCCGCACGCCCCGTCAACCCCCGAACACGAGCCCGACCACACAAGGCCCACACGCATGACCTCAACCCAACCCTCCACCGCTGCCCTGGAATGGGCGCAGCGCCTCATCCGCTTCAACACCGTCAGCCACGAGTCCAACCTGCCGCTGATCGAGTGCATTGCAGACCACCTGCGCACCCTGGGCGTGCAGCCGCGGCTCACCTGGGACGATGACCGCCGCAAGGCGAACCTGTTTGCGACGCTGGGCGCGGGCAAGCCCGGCGGCGTCATCCTCTCGGGCCACACCGACACCGTGCCCTGGGACGGCCAGGCCTGGACCACCGACCCCCTGGGGGCCGAGTTGCGTGACGGGCGGCTGTACGGCCGCGGCAGCGCGGACATGAAGGGCTACATCGGCATTGCGGTGTCGCAGGCCCGGGCCATGCTCGAAGCCGACCTGCCCTTTGCCGTGCACTTCGCCTTCAGCTACGACGAGGAAGTGGGCGGCTTCGGCGCCCGAAACATGATTGCCGATCTGGCCGAGGCGGGCCTCGCGCCCAGCCACTGCATCGTGGGTGAACCCACCGACATGGTGCCTGCCATCGCCCACAAAGGCGTGCAGCGCTGGCGCTGCTGCGTGCGCGGCAAGGCCGCGCACTCTTCATTGACACCGCAAGCCGTGAACGCGGTGGAGGCTGCCGCGCGCCTGGTGACCCACATCGCCGACATGGGCGACCGGTGGCGCGACGAGGGGCCCTACTACCCCGGCTTCGACGTGGCCTACAGCACGGCCGCGTCCTGCGTCATGCAAGGCGGCATCGCCGACAACGTGGTGCCCGAGGAGTGCCGCGTGCACTACGAGTTCCGCAACCTGCCGGGCACCGACGAAGTGGCCATGCAACAGGCGGTGCTGGCTCGCGCAGCGGAACTGGAGCCGGCGATGAAGGCCGTGGACCCGGCGGCGGGTTTCAGCTTCGAGTCCTTCGCCACCATGCCGGCCTTCCTGGCGCCCGAGGGCGATCCGGCCGTGGCGCTGGCGCAGCGCCTGGCACGCAAGCAGCAGACCACGCTCGTGGCCTTCGGCACCGAGGCCGGGCTGTTCCAGCGCGCAGGCATCCCCACGGTGATCTGCGGACCGGGCTCCATCGGCCAGGCCCACCAGGCCGACGAGTACGTGAGCCTCGCTCAGCTTGCCGAGTGCGAGGCTTTCATCGCGCGGCTGCGGGAGGCGTGAGCGCGGTGCCGGCCGAACGCCACGCTCAGGCGGGGCGCGCGGCCGTGCGGAACGCGCGTGCTGGCGGGCGGCCTGGGGGCCTCAGGGCTTCAGATCGAAGACCATCACCTCGGCGTCGCTTCCCATGTTCAGCTGAAGCTGCGCTTCACCCGCCATCATCACCGCGTCGCCGCCTGAAAGGGCGAGGCCATTGACGGTAAGTGAGCCGCGCACCAGGTGCACATAGGTCACGCGGGCCGGGTCCAGCGCCAGCGACGCAGACTCGGCACCGTCGAACAGCCCAGCCCGCAGGCGGGCGTCAGCATGGATCGTCACCGAGCCTTCGGCTCCGTCCGGCGAGGCGATCAGCGCCAACCGTCCCCGCTTGGCCTCGGGCGCAAAGTGCTTCTGCTCGTAGCCCGGCGCGATGCCGGCTTCGTCCGGCAGGATCCAGATCTGCAGGAAGTGCGTCTGTCCGGCGGCCGAGTGGTTGAACTCGCTGTGCCGCACACCCGTGCCCGCACTCATGCGTTGCACATCGCCAGGCAGGATCACTCCTGCGTGGGCACCGCCAGGCGTGCCGTTGCCCATGCTGTCCTGGTGCGCCAGTGCGCCATCCAGCACATAGCTCACGATCTCCATGTCGCGGTGGCCGTGGGTGCCGAAGCCGGTGCCCGGGGCGATGCGGTCCTCGTTGATCACGCGCAGATTGCCCACGCCCATGTGGGCCGGGTCGAAGTAGCCGGCAAAGGAGAAGCTGTGGAAGCTCTGGAGCCAGCCGTGGTCGGCATAGCCCCGCTCGGCGGATCGGCGCACGGTGATCATGGGAACTCGCTGTTGTGGTGGAAGGTGAAGCGGACCGGATGGTGCCGCAAGAAGCGCCCTGCACCGCCAGCGGAACCTGATGACCGCCTTCAAGTCGATTGAAGGCCGTTGAGCTGCCGTGCAGGTGCCGTGCAGGTGCCGTTCAGGTGCCGTTCAGGT
>JAJTDM010000064.1 GCA_021300575.1 Rubrivivax sp. | reverse complement strand
CCGCACCCACACCATGACCACGCCCTTGCCCGCCCCTTGCCCCATCACCGCCCTGGACGCGCACGGACTGTCAGCCGCCATCCATCGGCGCCAGGTGTCGTGCCGGGAGGTCATGCAGGCGTATCTGGCGCGGATCGATGCGCTCAACCCGCGGTTCAACGCCATCGTCAACCTGGCGCCTGCGCAGGTCTTGCTCGCACAGGCCGACGAGCGCGATGCCGAGATAGCGGCCGGCCGCTCGCGTGGCTGGATGCACGGCATGCCGCAAGCCATCAAGGACACCGGGCAGGCGCTGGGATTCCCCACCACCTTGGGCTCGCCCTTGCTGGGCCAGGCCCTGCCGGCGCAGGACAGCACCTACGTGGCGCGCATGAAGGCGGCCGGCTGCATCGTCGTAGGCAAGACCAACATGCCCGAGTTCGGCCTGGGCTCGCACACCTACAACGCGCTGTTCGGGCCCACCCCCAACGCCTGGGATCCGGCTGTCAGTGCGGGAGGCTCCAGCGGCGGCGCCGCCGTGGCCCTGGCGTTGCGCCTGCTGCCCCTGGCCGATGGGTCGGACTTCATGGGCTCGCTGCGCAACCCCGCCGGCTGGAACCATGTCTACGGCCTGCGGCCCAGCCAGGGCCGCGTCCCCGCCTTCCCCAAGCCGGAGCTGTGGGTGAGCCAGCTGGGCACCGACGGGCCGATGGCGCGCACCGTGCGCGACCTGGCGCGCCTGCTGCAGACCCAGGCCGGGTTCGATGCGCGCGCGCCGCTGTCACTGGGCGAGGCCGCGTGGTCACCGCAGGGGCCTGGCAGCCCCGACACCGACGGCACGGCCGCAAACGCAGCCCCATCGTTCATGCCCCCGACCGACGCTTCGCTCAAGGGCCTGAAGATCGGCTGGCTGAGGGACCTGGGCGGCCACCTCGCCGTGGAGGGTGGCATCCTGCCGCTGCTCGAACAGGCCCTGGCCGCGTGCGAGCGTGAGGGCGCGCGCGTGGAATCCGTGACGTTGGACGTGGACCTCCACCGCGTGTGGAACGCCTGGCTGGTGTGGCGCCGCGCGCTGGTGGCACCGGCCGTCGCCGCGGTGATCAACCAGCCCAACGCCCGCGAACGCATCAAGCCCGAAGCGCTGTGGGAGCACGACCAGGCCCAAGGCCTGAGCTTTGCCGACTTCATGGCCGCCAGCCGGGTGCGCGGCGAACTGCTGCACGCCTTGTTGTCGCTGCTGGAACGCTACGACGCGCTGGCCCTGCCGGTGGCCCCTTGCTGGCCCTTCCCGCTGGCGCAGACCTGGCCGCGCGAAGTGGCCGGGCGCGCCATGGACACTTACCACCGCTGGATGGAGTGCACCCTGTACGCCACCTTCGCCGGGTTGCCGGCCCTGAGCGTGCCCGCGGGCTTCCACGCCAACGGCCGCTGGCCCATGGGCCTGCAGCTCATCGGCCGCCCCCGCGACGAGGCGGGGCTGCTGAGGCTGGCTGCAGGCTGGGAGAACGCTGGCGGCCGCCGCACAGCCCGCAGCCCGCAGCCCGCAGCCCGCAGCCCTTCAGCCCTTCAGCCCTTCAGCGCGTCAACGTCATGGTGAAGCAGGAAGTCGCACGCGGCCCGGGAGGGCGCGTGCTCATCATGGGCTCCATCACGCAGGTGGAGGCGCAGGACGAGGGCGCCTGGGTGGTGTCGGCCTCGCACGGGGGCGTCAGCTCGGGCGAGTTCGCGCTGGAGGTGCCGCTGCAGGGTGCCTTCTTCAACGATGCAGGCGTGGGCAAGGACGACGCCGGCATCGCGGCGCTGGCCATGCTGCAGGCCCGCGGCGTGGCCGCGGCCACGGTGTCGCACCGAAGCGCGCGCATCGGCGACTGCCAGGACACCTGGGAGCACGGCGTGGTGTCGCACGCCAATGCCAGCGCCCGAGCCTTGGGCCTGCTGCCCGGCCAACCCCTGCGCGAAGGCCTTCTGCGGCTGCTGCAGGGCTGAACTGCGGCACGGCGGCCGCGGAATCCCCCAGCTGGGATTGCACCCGGCGCGGGGCATGGTGATGGCCCATGGCCTCGCCGGCCAATACGACAGGTCAGGGCCGCCTGCGCAAGGCGATCCACGCCACCCAGCCGACCCGTTCGGAGTCGATGGTCGCCGTCCAGGGCTCCACGTGGGCCTGGCGGCCCGCCCACTGCACGCTCACCAGGCCGCCCTCTCGCGCCTGCACGATGCCTTTGGCGCGCACCAGGCGCCCGGCATCAGCCTCCCACCCGGCGATCAGGGCCTGCACATCCACCGGCCCGGGCAGGTGCAGCAGGCCGGACTCGAACACGTCGGCCGCAGGGGCGACGGCCTGCGCCCGGGGCCATGAGCGTGGCGGGTCCGACGTCAGGCCCAGTGCACCGGCGCGTTCAGCCCCCTGTGGCTCTTCTGCCGGGGCCGCGTCGGCAGGCTCTTCAGCGTGCCGGGCCTGAAACCCCAGCACCCCCTCCGCCGGCACCTGGGCCCGCACGGTGGGCCACAACGGCGTGCGCGGATGTCCGGCCGTCCACCAGGCCTGCAGCCGGGTCAGCGTGGCGGCGTCCACGCGGTCGGTCTGGTTCAGCAGCAGCAGGTCGGCGTCGTCCAGTTGCTGGCGCACGGTATCGCCCACGTAGCGGTCGGCCGCGCGCGCCTGCACCGTGGGCGCGTCGGCCACCACCACCGTGGCCTCCAGACGCAAGCCGGGCACCAGGCGGGCAGCGCGCGCCACGGCCGACGGGATGCCGACGCCACTGGTCTCGATCAGCACCGCATCGGGCCGAGGGTCACGCCGCAGCACCTCGGCCAGGGTGCCCACCAGGTCGCTGCCGAAACTGCAGCAGACGCAGCCGCCGGCCAGGCTGAGCACGCCGTCTTCGGCCCCGACGATGAGATCAGCGTCGATGGACACCTCGCCAAAGTCGTTCACCAGCACGGCGATGCGGCGCCCCCCTGCATGGCGCAGCAGGTGGTTGACCAGCGTGGTCTTGCCCGCGCCGAGGTAGCCGCCGATGAGGATGGCGGGAACGGCCTCGGTCATGGCAGGGGCCCGACGAGGTGCGTGACCGTGAAGGCGCAGGCCGTCGTCACGCCGCCGGGAACACCCGCCCGCCCTGCACCGTGCCCCACACGCGCACGTCCTTCAGGCGCTCGGCGCCCACCTCGGTGGGGTCGTCCTCCAGCACGCAGAAGTCGGCACGCTTGCCGCACTCGATGGAGCCGATCTCGCCGTCCAGCTTCAGCGTCCAGGCGGCGCCCAGCGTCACGGCGCGCAGCGCGTCCATCACGCTGATGCGCTGCGTGGCGCCCAGCACCCGGCCCGAGGCGGTGAGCCGGTTCACCGCGCACCAGGCCGTGAACAGCGGGGCCAAGGGCGTGATGGGGGCGTCGGAGTGGATGGAGAACGGCACGCCGGTGTCCAGCGCCGTGCGGCAGGCGTTCATGCGCTCGGCGCGCTCGGGGCCCACGGTCACATCGCGGTGCTGGTCACCCCAGTAGAAGTGGTGGTTGGCGAACAGGTTCACGCCCATGCCCAGCGCCTTCATGCGGCGGAACTGCGCCGCATCCGCCAACTGGCAGTGCTGCAGGATGAAGCGGTGGTCGGGCCCGGGCTGGGTGCGCAGCGCGGCTTCGAGCTGGTCCAGCACCATCTCGGTGGCCTCGTCGCCGTTGGTATGGGTGTGGATCTGCACGCCCTGCGCCAGCGCCAGCGCGTAGGCCTGGCGGACGGTCTCGGGCGGCGTGTACCACAGGCCGTTGGGCGCACCGTTGTAGTAACCGGGCCAGCGCAGCCGGGCCGAGAAGCCCTGGATGGAACCGTCGGCCACCACCTTGATGCGGCCCAGGCGCAACTGCTCGGTGCTGCGCGGCTGCAGGGCCAGTGCGCGTTGCACGGCGTCGGCCGGCGTCATGCCGATCAGGCGCAGCAGCGGCACGATGCGCAGCGGATAGGTGTCCTCGCCCGTGACCCGCAACAGTTCGTCCACCTCGCCGTCGCCCAGCGTGGCGGCCAGGTCGGTGGCGGTGGTGACGCCCGCACGCACGGCCAGCTGCCCGAAGGCGCGGATGCCGAATTCGTCGCCGCCCAGGAAGGAGCGGTTCAGCCCCACCACGCCCAGCGCCGGCCCCATGGCATCGGGGCCCTTGAGCTCGCCCGTGGGCAGGCCGTCAGGCCCCAGGGGAATGCCGGGGTGATCGATGCCCGCGCGCAGCAGCCCGGCCTGGTCCAGCGCGGCCGTATTGACGTTCAGGATGTGGCCGCTGGCGTGCATCACGCCCACCGGACGCGTGACACCGACCCGGTCCAGGTCGTGCCGGTTGCAGCGGCGCTGGCCGAAGTAGATCGGATCGAACCCCCAGCCCACCAGGGGCGCCACCAGATCGTCCATCGCGGCGGCGCGTGCGGACAAGGCCGACACCACCGCCTCCAGGGAGGGTGAGCCGGCAACGGTGCGGCCCTGCGGGTCGCGCACGTCGAAGTAGCCGCAGTAGGTGAAGCGCCAGAAAGTGCCCGCCATCAGGTGGCTGTGGCCCTCCACCAGCCCCGGCATCAGTACCCGGTCGGCGAATCGGTCGTCCACTTCCACCGGCCCCCAGCCCGCCAGGTCTTCCAGCGCACCCACGCCCAGGATGCGCCCGCCACGCACCGCCACATGCGTGGCCTCGGGCCGAGACGGGTTCAGCGTGAGGATGCGGCGGGCGGTGTAGACGGTGATGGTCATGGGGCCAAGGGAGGGGTATAGGGCCGGGCGGCCACACATGTTATGCCTTGGAGCGCTCCGCTCGGCATGGGGACCACCCCGTGGCTCGACACTGCGTGCACCGTGCGAACAGCCTGGGCGAATGCGGTGACAATCCTTCGGCCGACAGCCGTCAACTGCGGCCCTTGCAAGACGAACATGGCAACACCTGCAGTGTCATCCCCAGCCCGCAAGACGCTTTTCCTGGGCCTGGACGGTGTCATGCACCACAGCAGGGCGAAGGTGGCCGATTTCCTGTCCTGCATGCCGGTACTGGAGCAGGCCTTGGGCACAGCCGATGTCCACATCGTCGTGTTGTCCACCTGGGACTTCGCCAACGACTTCAGCCGCCTGAAATCCGCATTCCCGCCGTCGCTGCGCTCGCGGGTGGTGGGCCGCACCACCGAAGAACTGGGGTCACTGCACAAGCGATTCAAGGAAATCCAGAACTGGCTGCGGCCGGTGCCGGCGCCCGATTGGCGCGTGCTGGACAGCGACGTCTTTGATTACCCCGAGGCCTGTGCTGAACTCATCCGCTGCAGCCCGTATTTCGGGATGGGGCCCGTGCAGGCCCAGGCCCTGAAGCTGTGGATCCAGGCCCCGGCACCGTTGACGCCGAATCCACCGCCCTCCACGGACGGCCCGCCCACGCCCTCGGCTCCTGCGGGCTGACCGCGCCAGGGCCTCTCAAGCGTCAGGCGACGCTGCTTCCAGGTGGCGCCACACGGTCCTGCCGCCACTGGCCTTGTCCAGGTCCTGCAGCCACACCTCGTGCGCTTGAAGCTCGCCCTCGCTGGCCTCGATCACCGGCAGCACGATGCGACTGAGATCCTGCCGGGCAAGTTCACCCCGGGCGTCCTGGTGGCCGGATCCGATGTCGATGACCAGGCTGTCCTGTCCGCGCGTCAAGCGCACGTAGACCTCGGCCAGCAAGCCCGCGTCCAGCAAGGCGCCGTGGAAGGCGCGGTGGGTGTTGTCCACCTCCAGGCGGCGGCACAGCGCATCCAGCGAGTTGGCCTTGCCCGGAAACATCTCGCGTGCCATCGCCAGCGAATCCGTCACCTTGGCCGCCATCGTCTGGACGGCAGGCTGCCCCAGGCGCTTGAGTTCCTCGTTCAAGAAGCCGGTGTCGAAGGCCGCGTTGTGGATGATGAGCTCGGCGCCCTGCAGGAACTCCAGCACCTGCGCTGCGCCTTCCGCGAAGCGCGGCTTGTCGGCCAGGAAATCATCGGTCAGGCCGTGCACCCGAACGGCTTCCGGATGCACCGCCCGCTCGGGGTTGAAGTACAGGTGGAGGTGGCGGCCCGTCAGCCGGCGGCCCACCATCTCGATGCAGCCGATCTCGACGATGCGGTCGCCTGCGGCGGCATCCAGGCCGGTGGTTTCGGTGTCCAGGAAGATCTGTCGCATGGGCTGCAGGCAAAGTGGAGGGCAGGTACGGGTCAGCGCAGCGGCATCGCGCGTGCCGACCAGCGCATCAGCCAAAAGCCGGCCAGCACCATCGGCAGGCACAGCCACTGCCCCATGCTCATGTTCAGCGCCAGCAGCCCCAGGAAGGCATCCGGCTCACGGAAGTATTCGGCGACGAATCGCAGGACGCCGTAGCCCACCAGGAAGGCCCCCGACA
This sequence comes from Rubrivivax sp., assembly GCA_021300575.1. Taxonomy (GTDB): domain Bacteria; phylum Pseudomonadota; class Gammaproteobacteria; order Burkholderiales; family Burkholderiaceae_C; genus Rubrivivax. The sequence continues at coordinate 14,960 of JAJTDM010000064.1, read as the reverse complement.
CCTGCCCCAGCGGGCGCGTGCGGCGGCTGTACCACCACAGCAGCGCAAACAGCAGCAGCCCTTCCAGCAGGAACTGGTACAGCTGCGACGGGTGGCGCGGCATCATGCTGCCCGACTGCGGAAAGGCCATGGCCCAGGGCAGCGCGGCGTCCGCCTGGCGGCCCCAGAGCTCGCCGTTGATGAAGTTGCCGATGCGGCCACTGGCCAGGCCGGTGGGCACGCAAGGCGCGATGAGGTCGGTGACCTGCAGGAACGGCCGCCGGCGCAACTTCGCGAACAAGGCCATCGCCAGTACCACGCCCAGCAGGCCGCCATGAAAGGACATGCCGCCCTTCCACAGCATCAACATCTCCAGGGGGTTCTGCAGGTAGTACCCGGGCTTGTAGAAGAGCGCGTAGCCCAGCCGCCCGCCCAGGATGACGCCCACCACGCCAAAGAACAGCAGATCCTCCACGTCGCGCCGCGTCCAGCCGGTGCCGGCAAAGCTGGGCTGGCGCACACGCCGACCGGCCAGGAACAGGAACAGCCCGAACGCCACCAGGTAGGTCAGGCCGTACCAATGCACCTGCAACGGGCCGAGCGACAGGGCCACGGGGTCGAATTGCGGGTGCACGAGCATCAGGGAACTCTCCTTCAAAGTGCATTGTCACTTGCAGCGGCGGTGGTGCGGTGGCTGCGCACAGACCTCTGGCGGACGCCGGCATTCGCGAGCGCGCTACAGTGATGAGTCGATTTTCAGGAGACCTCCCCCATGGCACTCAACCGCCGCTCGAAGAACATCACCGAGGGCGTGGCCCGCGCGCCCAACCGCTCCATGTACTACGGCATGGGCTACCAGGAATCCGACTTCGGCAAGCCGATGATCGGCGTGGCCAACGGGCACTCGACCATCACCCCCTGCAACTCCGGCCTGCAGAAGCTGGCCGACGCCGCCGTGGACGGCCTGAAGGCAGCCGGCGCCAACCCCCAGGTGTTTGGCGTGCCCACCATCAGCGACGGCATGTCCATGGGCACGGAGGGCATGAAGTACAGCCTGGTCTCGCGCGAGGTGATCGCCGACTGCATCGAGACCTGCGTGGGCGGCCAGTGGATGGACGGTGTGGTCGTCATCGGTGGCTGCGACAAGAACATGCCTGGCGGCATGATGGGCATCCTGCGTGCCAACGTGCCGGCCATCTACGTGTACGGCGGCACCATCCTGCCCGGCAAGTACAAGGGGCAGGACCTCAACATCGTCAGCGTCTTCGAGGCCGTGGGCCAGTTCAGCGCCGGCAAGATGAGCGAGGAAGACTTCTGCGAAATCGAAAAGCGCGCCATCCCCGGCAGCGGCTCGTGCGGCGGCATGTACACCGCCAACACCATGTCGTCCTCGTTCGAGGCGCTGGGCATGAGCCTGCCGTTCTCCTCGACGATGGCCAATGTGGAAGACCCCATCGTGGCCTACACGGCGGAAGCCGCACGCGTGCTGGTCGAGGCCGTCAAGGCCGATCTCAAGCCGCGCGACATCGTGACCAAGAAGTCCATCGAGAACGCCGTGTCCGTGATCATGGCCACCGGGGGCTCCACGAACGCGGTGCTGCACTTCCTGGCCATCGCGCACGCGGCGGGCGTGGAGTGGACCATCGACGACTTCGAGCGCGTGCGCCGCAAGGTGCCCGTGATCTGCGACCTCAAGCCCAGCGGCAAGTACATGGCCATCGACCTGCATCGCGCGGGCGGCATCCCGCAGGTGATGAAGGTGCTGCTCAACGCCGGCCTGCTGCACGGTGACTGCATCACCATCACCGGCAAGACGGTGGCAGAGAACCTGGCCGATGTACCCGACGTGCCGCGTACCGACCAGGATCTGATCCACACGGTGGAAAACGCGATCTACACCCAGGGCCACCTGGCCATCCTCAAGGGCAACCTGTCGCCCGAGGGCTGCGTGGCCAAGATCACCGGCTTGAAGAACCCGGTGATCACCGGGCCGGCACGGGTGTTCGATGACGAGCAGTCGGCGCTGGCCGCCATCATGGCCAAGCAGATCAAGGCCGGCGACGTGATGGTGCTGCGCTACCTGGGCCCCAAGGGCGGCCCGGGGATGCCGGAGATGCTGGCGCCCACAGGCGCGCTGATCGGCCAGGGCCTGGGCGAGAGCGTGGGCCTGATCACCGACGGCCGCTTCTCAGGCGGCACCTGGGGCATGGTGGTGGGCCACGTCGCCCCCGAGGCCTATGCGGGCGGGCTGATCGCGCTGGTGAAAGAAGGTGACTCGATCACCATCGACGCGCACCAGTTGCTGCTGCAGTTGAACGTGCCCGATGCGGAAATCGCGGCGCGCCGCGCTGCCTGGAAGCAGCCCGCACCGCGCTACACCCGGGGCGTGCTGGCCAAGTTCGCTCGCAATGCGTCCAGTGCCAGCACGGGGGCGGTGCTGGACGGGGAGTGAGTTCTGAGGGCGGCGCCTTGCGGCGCCGCCTCGATCAATTGGTCTGGGCCAATTGATCGAGGATCGCGGGGTTCTCAAGCGTTGAGGTGTCCTGCGTGATCGCCTCGCCCTTGGCGATGGAGCGCAGCAGGCGGCGCATGATCTTGCCCGAGCGGGTCTTGGGCAGGTTGTCGCCGAAGCGGATGTCCTTGGGCTTGGCGATGGGGCCGATTTCCTTGGCCACCCAATTGCGCAGCTCGGTGGCGATCTTCTTCGCCTCCTCCCCCGTGGGCCGGGAGCGCTTGAGCACCACGAAGGCGCAGATGGCCTCGCCCGTGGTGTCGTCCGGGCGGCCCACCACCGCGGCCTCGGCCACCAGCTCGGTGCAGCTCACCAGGGCAGACTCGATCTCCATCGTGCCCATACGATGGCCGGACACGTTCAGCACGTCATCGATGCGCCCGGTGATGGTGAAGTAGCCCGTGTCCTTGTCGCGGATGGCGCCGTCACCGGCCAGGTAGTAGCCCTTGAGCTCCTCGGGGTAGTAGCTCTTCTTGAAGCGCCCGTCGTCGCCCCAGATGGTGCGGATCATGCTGGGCCAGGGCTTCTTCACCACCAGGATGCCGCCCTGGCCGTTGGCCACGTCGTTGCCCGCCTCGTCCACGATGGCAGCCTGGATGCCCGGAAAGGGCAGCGTGCACGAACCCGGCACCAGCGGCGTGGCGCCGGGCATGGGCGTGATCATGTGGCCGCCGGTCTCGGTCTGCCAGAAGGTGTCCACGATGGGGCAGCGGCCGCCGCCCACGTTCGCGTGGTACCACTCCCAGGCGGCCGGGTTGATGGGCTCGCCTACCGAGCCCAGGATGCGCAGGCTGGACAGGTCGTAGGACTTGGGGTGCACCACCGCGTTGGCCTCGGCCGCCTTGATCAGCGAGCGGATGGCCGTGGGCGCGGTGTAAAAGATGGAGACCTTGTGGTCCTGGATCGTCTTCCAGAACCGGCCGGCGTCGGGATAGGTGGGCACGCCCTCGAAGACGATCTCCGTGCCGCCCAGGGCCAGGGGACCGTAGGTGATGTAGCTGTGGCCCGTGACCCAGCCGATGTCGGCCGTGCACCAGAAGATGTCGCTGTCCTTCAGGTCGAAGGTCCACTTCGTGGTCAGCGCCGCGTGCAGCAGGTAGCCGCCCGTGGAGTGCTGCACGCCCTTGGGCTTTCCGGTGGAGCCGGAGGTGTACAGCAGGAACAGCGGGTGCTCGGCCCCCACCCACTCGGGTTCACAGGTGCTGGGCTGGCCGGCCAGCACATCGCTCATCCAGCGGTCGCGCCCGGCGGTCATGGCCATCTCAGCGCCGGTGCGCTTGACCACCAGCACGTTCTTCACGCTGTCGCAGCCGCCCAGGGTCAGGGCTTCATCCACGATGGCCTTGAGCGGCAGGTGCTTGCCGCCGCGCACCTGCTGGTCGGCCGTGATCACGGCCACGGCGCCGGTGTCCTCGATGCGGTCGCGCAGCGATTGCGCCGAGAAGCCGCCGAACACCACCGAGTGGGTGGCGCCGATGCGGGCGCAGGCCTGCATGGCCGCCACGCCGTCCACCGACATGGAGATGTAGATGATGACGCGGTCGCCCTTCTGCACGCCCAGGCTCTTCAGACCGTTGGCCATCTGGCAGGTACGCGCCAGCAGTTCCCGGTAAGTCACCTTGGTGACCTCGCCGCCGTCGGCCTCGAAGATGAGCGCGGTCTTGTCGCCGCGGCCGGCCTCGACGTGGCGGTCCAGGCAGTTGTAGGAAGCATTGAGCGTGCCGTCCTCGAACCACTTGAACATGGGCGCCGTGCTGCTGTCCAGCACCTTCGTGAAGGGCATCTTCCAGGAGAGGAACTCGCGTGCCAGGCGGGCCCAGTAGCCTTCGTAGTCAGCCTCGGCCTCGGCGCACAGCGCCTGGTAGCCGGCCATGCCGGACACTGCGGCCGCAGCGGCCAGTTCGGCCGGTGGCAGATAGATCTTGGGGGCGGTGGCTTGGTCGCTGGACATGGCTTGTCTCCTGGTGTCGTCGATATCCGCTGGGCACGCAAAACCGCAAGGGCCCGAACCGCTGGCGGTCTTTATGTCGGGCTGCACTCTGAACAACCGCTCTGACGGAGGCCTTACTCTGTGAAGGAGTACGCTCCCATCGTGGCCTGGCGCAAAAAGCCCGTCATATTGACGCACCTACAATTTTGCGCAACGGGATCGACCCGAATATGGGTTGTACGACCCGGTCCTCCTGACCGGCCTGCCATCGGTGACAGCCTGAAGCCCCCATGAACACCCCCGACCTCACCAGCAAGCGCCGCCTGCACGGTCTGCCCGGGCTGATCTTCGCCAGCCGCTGGCTGCAACTGCCCCTGTACCTGGGGCTAATCCTGGCACAGGCGGTGTACGTCTACCACTTCTGGGTGGAGCTGGTGCACCTGGTGGAGGCCGCCTTCGGCAGCCAGGCCGCCCTGGAGCAACTGGTCACGAGCATCGGCTACAAGGCGCAGGCGATCAAGGACGCCGCCGGCAACATCACCGGCTACGAGCCCATCAAGCAGCTCAACGAGACCATCATCATGCTGGTGGTGCTGGCGCTGATCGACGTGGTGATGATCAGCAACCTGCTGATCATGGTGATCGTCGGCGGCTACGAAACCTTCGTGTCGCGCCTGAACCTGGAAGGCCACCCCGACCAGCCCGAGTGGCTGAGCCATGTGAACGCCTCGGTGCTGAAGGTCAAGCTGGCCACCGCCATCATCGGCATCAGCTCCATCCACCTGCTCAAGACCTTCATCAACGCGGCGAACTATGAGGAGAAGGTGCTGCTGTGGCAGACCATCATCCACATCGCGTTCCTGTTCTCGGCGCTGGCCATCGCCTATGCGGACAAGCTGATGTCCGGCCACTCGCCGAAGTCCAGCCACTGACCTCAGCCCCCAGGGCTCACGGGCCGTCCAAGGGCGCAGGCCCCGCCTTGGAGGGCGAGCGCAGGTGAATGGCGGCCTTGGCCATCAGGTTGGCGGAAATCGGGGCCGTCACGAACAGGAACAGCGTGATCAGCAGTTCGTGCACGCCCAGGCTGCCCCGTGCGGCGGTCAGCAGCATGCTGGCCAGCAGCACCCCGCCCACGCCCAGCGTGGTGGCCTTGGTGGGCGCGTGCAGGCGCATGAAGAAATCCGGGAAGCGCAGCATGCCCACCGCCCCCACCAAAGCGAAGATGCCGGCGATCACCAGCAAGGCGGCGATGGCGGCCTGCCAGGCCCAGTGCAATTCGTCCATCGTGCAAACCCTCCTTCGCCCTACTCGATCACGTCGCCGCGGCTGAGGTAGCGCGACAAGGCCACCGTCCCGGCAAAGCCCAGCAGCGCGATCAGCAGCGCCGCCTCGAACAACAGCGCCGTCTGCAGGCGCATGCCCAGCAGGATCACGAGCGCCACGACATTGACGTACAGGGTGTCCAGGGCCAGTACCCGGTCGGGCGCTTCCGGGCCCTTGATCAGGCGCCAGGTGCACATCACCAGCGCCAGGCCGATGCAGCCGAAGGCGAAATCCAGCGCCAGGTCGATCATGTACGCACCCCTTCGAAGATCTCGCGCAGCGGGCTTTCGTAGCGCTGCTTCATCTGCTGCGCCATGGCCTGCGGGTCGTCACAGTCCAGCGCGTGCACGAGGATTTCCCAGCGTTCGTCGTCCACCACGCAGGACACGGTGCCCGGCGTCATGGTGATGATGGAGGCGAACAGCGTCACGGCCGTGGCATGCCGCGTGTCCAGCGGCACCCTCACCCAGCCCGGCTGCGGCTTGGCCGCAGGGTTGAGCACGATGCGCGCCACCGCCACGTTGGACACCACGATGTCCCACAGCACCACCCCCATCAGCCGCGCCGCCGCCGGAACCGAGTGCACCCGGCTGGCAGGGCCGAGAAAGCCATGCACCAGGCGCGGCACCACCAGCGCCAGGACGGCTGCGCTCAGCAGGTGCGCGGGCGCCAAGCTCTGCTGCATCAGCAGCCACAGCGCCGCCAGCACCAGCGACAGCACCGGGTGCGCCAGCCAGCCAGGCTTCTGGGAGCGGGCGTTCTGGCGCGGGTCCTGCGGGCGCGTGTGCGGTGCGGGCTTCACGGCTTGGCCTCCTGCGTATTCGGCTGGGTGGGTGCCGGGGCCGCAGCCGGTATCGGAAACCGGTAAGGCCGCGCCGTCTGCGCCGCAAGCCCCGCCTCACCCAGCACGGCCCGCGCATAGGCGGCGCGGTCCAGCAGTTGCTCGGCAGCCTGCGCGGTGTAGCGCTGGATGGGTGCCGCCCACACGCTCATGGCCACGGTGGCGCCCAGCAGGGCCAGCGTGGCCGAGATCAGCCGGGGGCTGGCCCCCGCGCCAGCGGCACTGCCTCCCCCTTGCACCCGGTCCGACTGCACATGCCAGAACAACACGCTGCCGGCGCGCGCCAGGCCCAGCAGCGTGAGGAAACCCGCACCCAGGATCACCGCCCAGATCGCCCCCTGCCAGCCATGGCCGCTAGAGGCCTCAAGCATCAGCAGCTTGCCGATAAAGCCCGGCAAGGGCGGCAAACCCGCTGCCGAGGCGGCCGCCAGCAGCATCAAGGTGCCCAGCAGCGCCGGTTGCGCCACGGGGGCGGCAGGCACCAGCCGGTCCGCGGCATCACCGCGCTGCGAGGCCACCAGTTCGGACAGCAAAAACAACCCCGCGACCACCAGTGTGCTGTTGGCCAGGTAGTAAAGCGATGCCCCCCATCCGGCACTGCCGAACAGCCCGATGCCCACCAGGATGGTGCCCACCGAGGCCACCGTCAGCCAGGCCACCAGACGTTCCAGCGTGTGGGCCGCCAGGGCGCCCAGCACACCCAGCACACTGGTGGCCAGGGCCAGCGGCAGCAATAGGGGCTCAGCCGCCAGCGCGGAGTGTCCCGCCTCGGGCCCGAACACCACGCCGTGCACGCGCAGGATGGCGTACACCCCCACCTTGGTCATGATGGCGAACAGGGCAGCCACCGGTGCCGCCGCGGCGGCATACGTGGCCGGCAGCCACATCGACAACGGCGCCAGCGCCGCCTTGAAGCCGAAGACGACCAGCAGCACCAGGCCGGCGGCCTGCACCACCATCGCGTCCGGACCCTGCACCATGGGCACACGCAGGGCAAGATCGGCGAAGTTCAGGGTGCCGGTGCGCGCATACAGCAAGGACACCCCGATCAGAAACAGCGCCGAGGCCAGCAGGTTCAGCACCACGTAATGCAGGCCGACCTTGAAGCGTTGCCCGCCGTGCCCGTGCACCATCAGCACGTAGGACGCGATGAGCAACACCTCGAAGAACACAAACAGGTTGAACAGGTCACCGGTGACGAAGGCGCCGTTCAGGCCCATGAGCTGGAACTGGAACATGGCGTGGAAATAGCGCCCGTGGGCATCCCAGCCGCCGCTGGCGTACACCAGCACCGGCAGCGCGATCAGGCTCGTCAACAACAGCATCATGGCGCCCAGGCGGTCCACCATCAGCACGATGCCGTAGGGCGCGGGCCAGTCACCCACCCGGTACACGGCCAGCACGCCGCCGGCCGCCTGCCACACCAGCAGCGCCGCCAGACCCAGCCCCAGGGCCACCGACACCAGGCCGATGCGCCGGGCCCAACGCAACCTGGCATCGGCATGGCTGCTGGAGGTGCCGCCGTGGTCGCCCAGGATCAGCAGCGCCATGGCCGTGAAGGCCGGCAGCAGCACGGGCAACACCGGCAGGTGCTGCCACCACCAGGCGCTGGTCAAGGCCGTCACCGTCCGCCCTCCGGAGCATCAGACCTGGCATCCACATGGTCGCTGCCATTCTCATGGCGGCTGCGCAGCGCCAGTTCGATGACAAAACCCGTGGTCGCGAAGCCAATGACGATCGCCGTCAGCACCAGGGCTTGCGGCAGCGGGTCGGCAAAGGGGCCGGCACCCACCAAGATGGGCGGCGCCCCCGACCACAGGCGCCCCATCGCGAAGATGAACACGTTCACCGCATAACCCAGCAGGCTCAGGCCCAGCACCACGGGGTAGGTGCGCCCGCGCAACAGCAGGTAAATGCCGCAGGCCACGATCCAGCCGATGCCCGTGGACAGCAGGAACTCCATCGACATCAGCGGGCTCCTTCGGGTGCGGCGGCGTCGCCGGGCGACCGTGCAAGGTCAGGCGCGGGCGTGGGGACGGTCGAGGGCTCCTTGCTGGCCGCCCCCAGCACCGACAGCATCAGCATGGTGGCGCCCACCACCGTGACGTACACGCCCAGATCGAACAGGGCGGCGGTGGCCAGCGGCGCCTCGCCCAGCAAGGGCAGCACTGGATTGCCGTGCGCGCTGGTCAGGAAGGGGCGCCCGAACACGAAGGCGCCCACCCCCGTCAGGCCCGCGATGGTCAGGCCCACGCCGATCCAGCGGGTGAAGCGGCGCCCCGCCTGGGCGTGCAGCACGGCCTCGGCCCGGGCCTGGCCCATCGCCATGTACTGCAAGACCAGCGCCACGCCCGTCACCAGGCCGGCGATGAAGCCCCCGCCGGGCAGGGCGTGGCCGCGCCAGAAGATGTAGACAGTGGCCACCAGGGCCATGGGCAGCACAAGGCGCGCGCCCACGCGCAGCATCAGCGGCTCATGCGGGAAGCTCCAGGGGCGGCCTTGGGGGTCCAGCCCAGGGCGCCGGGCGCGCATCCCGTCCAGCAGCGCCAGCACGCCCACCGCGGCAATGCCCAGCACGGTGATCTCACCAAAGGTGTCGTAGCCGCGGAAATCCACCAGGATCACGTTGACGGCGTTCGTGCCGCCACCAGCCGGTACCGACTGCTGCAGGAAGTACCAGGAGATCGAGTCGTGGTCAGAGGTGAGCATCAGCCAGGTCAACCAGGCGATGCCCCCACCGCCGGCCAGCGCGAGCAAGGCATCGCGGCCGCGCCGGCCAAGCTTGGATTCGACGGGCGAGAACTGCGGCAGCAGCGCCAGGCCCATGAGCAGCAGTGCCGTGGACACCACGTCCACCGACAACTGCGTCATGGCCAGGTCTGGCGCGGACAAGGCCACGAAAGTCAGCGAGGCCACCAGGCCCACCGCGCCGGCCAGCACCGTGGCGGTGAAGCGCTGGCGGTGCAGCACCACCACCGCCGCACCCGTGACGAGCAACAGCGCCCACACCGTGACCGACAGGGCCGAGGCCGGCATCAGCGTCCGCGTGCCGGCCTCGGGCGCGGCGCCAGGCCCGGTGAGGAAAGGCCACGCGGCCAGCGCGATGGCGCTGGCCACCGTGCAGGCGGCATAGCGTTGCAGCGAACCGTTCTCCAGCGCTGCCGTGATGCGCCCGGCCGCTCCGAACAGGCCGTCCATGCCGGCCGTGAACGCAGCCTGGCCCGACCAGGCGCGCGGCACGTATCGGTGCAGCGTCCCTCCCCGCCGCAAACCCAGGTACAGCAGGGCGCCCCCTGTCAGCGCCACGGCGCTCAGCGCCAGCGGCAGGTTCAGCCCGTGCCACAGCGCCAGCTCGAACGCCGGCGCCGGCGCCCCCAGCACCACGGCAGCCACGCTGGCCACCAGCGGCCCGGCCAGCGTCATTGGTGCCAGACCCAGGGCGATGCACAGCGCCACGAACACCACCACGGGCGCCTTCATGCCCCACGGCGGCTCATGGGGCGCAGGCTGGGGCCAGGGGCCGCCCGGCTGGCCGAAAAAGGTGTCGTGCACCAGACGCAGCGAGTAGGCCGCGGAGCACAGGCCGCCCACGGTGGCCAGCAGGCCCACCACCCAGGTGGCCCAGGGTGCGCCGCCCCAGAAGCCGCTGCTGCCGGCGTGCAGGGCCTCGTGCAGCATCATCTCCTTGCTGATGAAGCCGTTGAACGGCGGCAGGCCGGCCATGGCCGCGCTGGCCAAGAGCACCAGCGAACCCACCACGGGCATGGCGCTCATCAACCCGCCCAGGCGCCGCATGTCGCGCGTGCCGGTCTCGTGGTCCACGATGCCTGCGCTCATGAACAGCGCGGCCTTGAAGGCGGCGTGGTTGAGGATGTGGAACACCGCTGCCACGGCCGACAAGGGCGAGGACAGCCCGATAAGGAAAGTGATCAGGCCCAGGTGGCTGATGGTGGAGTAGGCCAGCAGGCCCTTGAGGTCATGCTTGAAGACGGCCACGAAAGCCGCAAAGACCATGGTCACCAAGCCGGCCGTGGCCACGATGCCTTCGAACAGCGGCGTGCCCCCCAGCACCGGGTACAAGCGCAGCATCAGGAACAGGCCGGCCTTCACCATGGTGGCCGAGTGCAGGTAGGCCGACACCGGCGTGGGCGCGGCCATGGCCTCGGGCAGCCAGAAGTGGAAGGGGAATTGCGCACTCTTGGTGAAGCAGCCCACGAGGATGAGCCCCAGCGCCAGGGGATACAGCGGGTGCGCCTGGATCTCGGCACCGCGCGTGAGCATGGCTGACAGGTCGTAGGTGCCGGCCACCTGGCCCAGCACGACGATGCCCGCCAGCATGACCAGCCCGCCCCCGCCGGTGACGGCCAGCGCCATGCGCGCGCCAGCCCGGGACTCTTCGCGCCCGCCCCAGTAGCCGATGAGCAGGAACGAGGAGATGCTGGTCAGTTCCCAGAACACCATCAGCAGCAGCAGGTTGTCCGACAGCACGATGCCCAGCATCGCCGCCATGAACAGCATCAGCGTGCCGAAGAACTTGCCTGCCGGGTCCTCGGGGTGCAGGTAGTAGGCCGCGTACAGGATGACCAGCAACCCGATGCCCGTGATCAGGCCCGCGAACATCAGGGCCAGGGCGTCCAGGCGGAAGTTGAGGTTCAGGCCGATCGCGGGGATCCACTCGGCGTGGTGCAACAGGGTGCGCCCGGCCAGCACCTCAGGCGCCAGGGACAGCAGCACCGCCAACGCGGCGCCGGCCACGCCGGCCGCAGCCCAGGCCGTGAGCTGCCGCCGCAGCGGCGACGAACCGCTGCCAATGCCGAAGCACAGCACGGTGCCGGCCACCAGGGGCAGCAAGACGATGAGGACCAATGGATTCATGGGCGGGCGGATTCTTGCAGGCCCGCGGGCTTCCCGTGGCAATCCCTTGCATTCGACTTGGAATTCACGCCGCTACAGGGCACGGGCAGGGACGGCCGGCTTCCCTCGCCAGCACCCCCCGCCAGCATCGCCCATCAGCGTGGCCAAATGCTCCGTCGATACACTCCGGCGTCACCCTGGCCCCCCAATTCGGCCACCTGCCATTCGAGGCACCCGCCCCACCGCCCACCGCACGACCATGACCACCACCATCCGCCACGCCGACCTCGTCGACACCGTTGCCGCCGCGTTGCAGTACATCAGCTACTACCACCCGGCCGACTACATCGCCCACCTGGCCCGCGCCTACGAAGGCGAGGCCTCGCCGGCAGCCAAGGACGCGATTGCGCAGATCCTGACCAACTCGCGCATGTGCGCCGAAGGCCACCGGCCCCTCTGCCAGGACACCGGCATCGTCAACGTGTTCCTGAAGATCGGCATGGACGTGCGCTTCGAGGGCTTCCCCGGCTCCATCGAAGACGCCGTCAACGACGGCGTGCGCCGCGGCTACCTGGACCCTGACAACACGCTGCGAGCCTCGGTGCTGGCCGACCCGATCTTCGAGCGCAAGAACACCAAGGACAACACGCCCGCCGTGGTGCACATGAGCGTGGTGCCCGGCCACACCGTGGACGTGACCGTGGCCGCCAAGGGCGGCGGCAGCGAGAACAAGAGCAAGTTCATCATGATGAACCCCAGCGACAGCATCGTCGACTGGGTGCTCAAGACCGTGCCCACCATGGGTGCGGGCTGGTGCCCTCCGGGCATGCTGGGCATTGGCGTGGGCGGCACGGCCGAGAAGGCGATGCTGCTGGCCAAGGAAGTGCTGATGGAGCCCATCGACATGTTCGACCTGCTGGCGCGCGGCCCGTCCAACAAGCTCGAGGAAATGCGCATCGAGCTGTACGAGAAGGTCAACGCGCTGGGCATCGGCGCGCAAGGCCTGGGCGGCCTGACGACGGTGCTGGACGTGAAGATCGCCACCTGGCCGACGCACGCTGCCAGCCTGCCCGTGGCGATGATTCCCAACTGCGCCGCCACGCGCCACGCGCATGTGGTGCTGGACGGCTCGGGCCCGGCCTTCATGGACCCGCCCAGCCTGGACCTGTGGCCGAAGGTGAACTGGGTGCCCGACACCCAGAAGAGCCAGCGCGTGAACCTGGACACCCTGACCCCCGCCGAGGTGGCGAGCTGGAAGCCCGGCCAGACCCTGCTGCTCAACGGCAAGATGCTCACCGGGCGCGACGCCGCGCACAAGCGCATCCAGGACATGCTGGCCAAGGGCGAAAAGCTGCCGGTGGATTTCACCAACCGTGTCATCTACTACGTCGGCCCGGTGGACCCGGTGCGCGACGAGGTGGTGGGCCCTGCCGGCCCGACGACGGCCACGCGCATGGACAAGTTTACCGACATGATGCTGGAGAAGACCGGCCTCATCGCCATGGTGGGCAAGGCCGAGCGCGGCCCGGTGGCCATCGAGGCCATCCGCCAGCACAAGAGCGCCTACCTCATGGCCGTGGGCGGCGCGGCCTACCTGGTCAGCAAGGCCATCAAGGCCTCGAAGGTGGTGGGCTTTGCCGACCTGGGCATGGAAGCCATCTACGAGTTCGACGTCAAGGACATGCCGGTGACCGTGGCCGTGGACGCCAGCGGCACCAGCGTACACCAGACCGGCCCGAAGGAGTGGCAGGCCAGGATCGGCAAGATTCCGGTCACGGTGGCCTGAACCACTCCGTGGCCGGGCGCCTCAGGTCGCCTGACGTACCACGTGCTGCGGGTAGGGGATCTCAACCCCTTCGCGCTCGCCGACCGACCTGTTTCGACTCTCATGGACTCCCTGTCGTCATTCGCCCTGGGCGCGACTGTCGGTGCCGCGGTGTTGGGACGCCCTATATTTCATGCCTCCAACGCCGGCAGCCACGCCGCTGCCGGGCATCCTGACGAATTCGATCATCGGTTCGGGCGCGGGATGCGACGGAAGAACCTTCAGAGATGGCCGACGACAACCCCATACCAAGCGCAGTCATGCCGCAGGAGCGCCGCTGGACGCTGCGTTGGGTCAGGAGCCTGATCGACGGCAGCATGGGCGGCTGGAGGGCTCACCATCGCCGGCTGTCGCCGAGCCGCACCCGTGCCCTGCTGATCGTGGTGGCATGCGCCTTGGCCACGGTGTGCATGGTGGCCTTGAGCACCGTGGGGATGTACCGTTCCCTGACAGGCCAGGCCAGCGCGTTCGCCCTGAGCAGCGTGCACGCGGTGCTCGACAGCGTGCGGGACGAGCTCCGTGCCGTGGCGTCGGACCCGGCCCTTCAAGGCGCATTGACGGACTGCACGGCCGAGGTGTCCGAGGCGCTCGTCAGGCGCAGCTTGGAATCCGAGTTGCTCACCCAGATCATGGTTCTCAGTCCGGATGGGAAAACGTTGTGCGGTCCGCTGGGGCCGTTGGCGGCGGATACGGACCTGCGCGAGAAGACGCGGGGCGAAATCACCCTGTACACCCGCCAGACGATCGAGCGGCGGTTGGTGGCCGCCATTCAGGTGAGCGACGGCCGGGTGATCAAGGCCGACATGGACCGGCGCGCCTTCATCGCCCAGTTGATGGATCCCAAGCTGCTGCAGGCCGTGCCTGACCTCGACCAGGTGCTTGCATCCATCGCCCTCCAAGTGCTGACGCCCAGCGGCCAACCACTGGCGGTACTGGTAGGAGGCGAAGCGGGCGCGTCGGGCGCCACGGTGCCCTGGTTGCGGCACCTGAGAGCATCGGATCGCTATGGCCTGAATGTCGCGGCCGATGTCAACTATTCGGCATTGGTCAAGTCCGTCTTCACTGGCTTGCCGTCCTGGACGCTGGTCGGGCTGCTGCTGGGCGCAGCGGTGGTGCTGGGGCTTTGGCGCTCCGTGATTTCGCGGGCGCGACTGGTGAGCCGCCTCGAAGGCGCCGTGCGCAAGCGGCAGTTTGAACCCTGGGTGCAGCCGATCGTCGAGATGCACAGCGGCCGATGCGTTGGCGGGGAGGTGCTGATGCGCTGGCTGCATCCCCACCGAGGGGTCGTGACGCCCGGCGAGTTCATCGAGGAAGCCGAGCGCAGCGGGCTGATCAACGAGATGTCGGACCTCGTGATGGGGATGGCGGCTTATCGCCTGGGTGACCTGGCGCGGCGCCATCCGCAACTGTACTTTTCGGTGAACGTGACACCAGGGCAGTTGGTCCGAGGTGACTTCGCACAGCGCCTGGCCGAAGTATTCAGCGCCGACTCCCTGCCTGCAGTGAACGTGCTCATTGAACTGACGGAGCGGGACATTGTCGATGCAAGCGCATCGCACGCGCTGGGCGGGCTGCGCGATGCCGGCTGGCGCATTGCGCTGGACGACTTCGGCACCGGCCAGTCGAGTCTGGCGCTGCTGGAACGTCTGCGGATTGACCGCATCAAGATCGACCAGAGCTTTGTGCGCACCATCGA
>JAJTDM010000132.1 GCA_021300575.1 Rubrivivax sp. | reverse complement strand
CTGGGTCTCGAAGACGAGCGGGAACAGCAACACGCCCAACAGCAGCAGCACGGCCGCGCCGATCAAGCGGCGGCGGGCGTGGGTACGCGCCTGCATGACGGCGGCGCTCTCATGCGGTGCACCGGGGCGGGCGGAGGCGGACTCGGGCATAGTCTTCGCAGCGCCACGTCGGCCCGCACGCGCAGAAGCCGCCGGAGCTGGAGGCGCAGCGTCCTCGGTCTTCTTGCGCTTGAAAAACGACGGCAGGGCCATGTTCAGCCGAGATGGGGTGCGGCCCGCCTGGGCAGCCCGGCCTTGAGCACCGCGCCCACTGTTTGAAAGGAGCCGAAGACCACGATTCTATCGGCGGGGTCAGCCTGGGCCATGGCAGCGGCCAGGGCCTCAGGCGGGGTGGCATGGGTGTTGGCGGTAGGCGTCGGCACTCCCGGGCCCCGTGGGCCGGGGGGGCAGGATTGCCAGGACGCCAGCAGTTCGTCAGCCGTGGCCGCACGGGCGCTTTCCAGGCCGCAGAAATGCCAGGCATCCACCAAGGGGGCCATGCGGGCCAGGAGGGCCGGGATGTCCTTGTCGCGCATGGCGCCGAACACGGCATGCGTGCGCGGATGAAAGCCCATCTGGTCCAGGTTGACGGCCAGCGTGGCCACCGACTGGGCGTTGTGCGCCACGTCCAGCACCAGCGTGGGCTGGCCGGGAACGATCTGAAAGCGGCCGGGCAGTTCCACCAGCGCCAGCCCGGTGCGCACGGCTTGCGCGGTGATGGGCAGGCGGCTGCGCAGGGCGGTCAGCGCCGCGAGGGCGCCCGAGGCGTTGATGAGCTGGTTGGCGCCGCGCAGCGCCGGGTAGGCCAGCGCGCTGTAGCGGCGACCGCGGCCTTCCCAGCGCCATTGCTGGCGGTCGCCCTCGTGCCGGAAGTCGCGCCCCACCAGCCACAGGTCGGCGCCTATGGATTCGCCGTGCCGGACCACGCTGTCAGGCGGCAGCGGGTCGCTGATCACGCAAGGCCGGCCCGGCCGCATGATCTGCGCCTTCTCCAGACCGATGGTCTCGCGGTCAGGGCCCAGCCACTGCATGTGGTCAAGGTCGATGCTGGTGATGACGGCGCAGTCGCTGTCGAAGGCGTTGACGCTGTCGTAGCGCCCCCCCATGCCGACCTCGAGGATGACCACATCCACCTCCGCCAGCGACAACGCACGTGCGATGGCCAGCGTGGTGAACTCGAACTGCGTCAGCGTGGTGGCGCCGCGTACGCGCTCCACCGCCTCGAAATGCGGCAGCAGCACCGCGTCGTCCACCGCGGCGCCGTCAATCTTGCAGCGCTCGTTAAAGTGCACCAGCTCGGGCTTCTGGTACAGCCCCGTGCGGTAGCCAGCATGGCGCAGGATGCTTTCCAGCATCGCGCAGGTGCTGCCCTTGCCATTGGTGCCGGCGACGATGATCACCGGCACGTCGAAGCGGATGCCGAGCGTTCGCGCCACCTGGACCGTGCGCTCCAGGGACAGGTCCATGGTCTTGGGGTGCATCGCGGCGCAGTGCGCGAGCCAGTCCTGAAGGGTGATGGGCAAGGTCACGGACAGACGTGCAGAGGGTTCAGGAGGTCGGTACGGTCTTGTCTTGCGCAGTCCAGGCAGCGTTCACGTCGCGCGAATGGGCTTCGACGACCGCAGCCCGAACGCATGTGCTGGGTGGCGGGCATCCGGGCGCTTCTTCCGCGTCAGGCGATCGCGTCGGCGCTCTGCCCGGTGAGCATGGCGATGGTCCGGGCCAGGGTGCTGCGCATCTCGCGCCGGTCCAGGATCATGTCGATAGCGCCCTTGCCCAGCAGGAACTCGGCGCGCTGGAAGCCCTCGGGCAGCTTTTCGCGCACCGTGTTCTCGATGACGCGCGGGCCGGCAAAGCCCACCAGCGCCCTGGGCTCGGCAATCACCACGTCGCCCATGAAGGCGAAGCTGGCCGACACCCCACCCATGGTGGGGTCGGTCAGCACGCTGATGTAGGGCAGCCGGGCCTTGGCCAGGCGCGTCAGCGATGCGTTCGTCTTGGCCATCTGCAGCAGGCTCAGCAGGCCTTCCTGCATGCGCGCGCCGCCCGTGGCGGCAAAACTCACGAAGGCCGTCTTCTGCTCCACGGCCGTTTCCACGCCGCGCACGAAGCGCTCACCCACCACCGAGCCCATGGAGCCGCCCATGAAGTCGAACTCGAAGCAGGCCGCCACCAAGGGCACGCTCATCACGGTGCCGCCGAACACCACCAGGGCGTCGGTCTCACCCGTGGACTCCAGGGCCGCTTTCAGCCGCTCCGGGTACTTCTTGCTGTCCTTGAACTTCAGCGGGTCCACGGGCAGCACTTCCTGGCCGATCTCGTACCGGCCTTCGGCGTCCAGGAAGCCGTCCAGCCGGGCGCGCGCGGAGATGCGGTGGTGGTGGCTGCATTTGGGGCAGACGTTGAGGTTCTTCTGCAGGTCGGTGTTGTAGAGCACGGACTCGCAGGACGGGCACTTGACCCACAGGCCCTCGGGCACCGAGCGGCGACCGGCGGGATCGGTGTGCTGGATCTTCGGGGGCAGCAGCTTGTCGAGCCAACTCATGAGGGAACGCTCCGCAGGACGGTCAAGGTGTTTCGGGGGCGATGATGCCTCAAGCCCGCGCGGCCCCGTTCAAGGCGCATCCAGCGCCACGCGGATCTCGGCCATGAAGGCGCGTGCCACCTCGGGGGCCTGGCTCTCCGGCGCGGCTTCCAGCAGCTGCACCAGACGGCTGCCGATGACCACGGCATCCGACACCGCGCCCACGGCACGCGCGGTGGCGCCGTCGCGGATACCGAACCCCACGCCCACAGGCACCTTCACATGCGCCTTGATGCGCGGCACGGCCTGCGCCACGGCCTCGGTGTCGATGTGGCCGGCGCCAGTGACGCCCTTGAGCGAGACGTAATAGACGTAGCCCGTGGCGATGCGCCCCACCTCGCGGATGCGCTGCTCGGTGGAGGTGGGCGCCAGCAGGAAGATGGGGTCCAGGCCGCGCGCGTGCAGGCGCTGGGCAAAGGCCTCGCATTCCTCGGGCGGGTAGTCCACCACCAGCACGCCGTCCACGCCAGCCTCGGCCGCGGCGGCGACGAAGGCGCCCTCCCCGCCCTTCAGGTCAAAGCGTTCGATGGGGTTGGCGTAGCCCATCAGCACGACGGGCGTCTGCGCATCGGTGCGGCGGAACTCGGCCACCCACTGCAGCACCTGCGTCAGGCCCACGCCGCGGGCCAGGGCGCGCTCGCTGGCCTTCTGGATGATGGGGCCGTCGGCCATGGGGTCGGAGAACGGCACGCCCAGCTCGATGATGTCGGCCCCGCCCGCGGCCAGGGCGTGCATGACGGCCACGGTCTGGGCGGGGCTGGGGTCGCCAGCGGTGACGTAGGGGATCAGGGCCTTGCGGCCTTGGGCTTGCAGGGCCTGGAGGGTGGCGGGGATGCGGCTCATTGCGGGGCCCCGGCAGGATGTGCGGATTCGGACTGGCGCTGACCCCCTGCGCTCATGTCCCCCGGGCCGGGCTGCGCCCGACCCTCCTCCTTGACTTCGCTCCGTGGGTCAACACCACCCCGCATCAACGTGACGGCTTGCGGGGCCCCGCCCTTCACGCCCTGCCCGCGGCAGGACGGGCGGCAGTAGAAGTCGGCGCCGGAGAGGTCGGCCACGGTGCCGATGTCCTTGTCGCCGCGGCCCGAGAGGTTGATCAGCAGGTGCTGGTCAGGGCGCATGGTGGCGGCGAGCTTCATGGCGTAGGCGACAGCGTGGCTGGATTCGAGCGCGGGGATGATGCCCTCGGTGCGGCACAGGCGGTGGAAGGCTTCCAGCGCCTCGGTGTCGGTGATGCCCACGTACTCGGCGCGGCCGATGTCCTTGAGGTAGGCGTGCTCCGGGCCGACGCCGGGGTAGTCCAGGCCGGCGGAGATGGAGTGGGTTTCGGTGATCTGGCCGTTGTCGTCCTGCAGCAGGTAGGTGCGGTTGCCGTGCAGCACGCCAGGCGAGCCGCGGGTGAGCGAGGCGGAGTGCTTGCCGGAATCCAGGCCTTCGCCCGCCGCCTCCACGCCGATGAGGCGCGTGCCCTCATGCTCGATGTAGGGGTGGAAGATGCCCATGGCGTTGCTGCCACCACCCACGCAGGCGATGACGGCGTCGGGCTGCCGGCCCGACGGGCCGCCCAGGGTTTCGATCAGCGCGGGCATCTGCGTCAGGCACTCCTGGCCGATGACGCTCTGGAAATCACGCACCATCATCGGGTAGGGGTGCGGGCCGGCCACGGTGCCGATGATGTAGAAGGTGTTCTCCACATTCGTCACCCAGTCGCGCAGCGCCTCGTTCAGCGCGTCCTTCAGCGTCTTGCTGCCGCTCTCCACCGGCACCACGGTGGCGCCCAGCAGCTTCATGCGGTAGACGTTGGGCGACTGGCGCTTGACGTCCTCGCTGCCCATGTAGACCACGCACTCCAGCCCGTAGCGGGCACAGATGGTGGCCGTGGCCACGCCGTGCTGGCCGGCGCCGGTCTCTGCAATCACCCGCGGCTTGCCCATTCGGCGTGCCAGCAGCGCCTGACCGATGGTGTTGTTGACCTTGTGCGCGCCGGTGTGGTTCAGGTCTTCGCGCTTGAAGTGAATCTGTGCGCCGCCGACCTCCCGGCTCATGCGGGCAGCGTGGTAGATGGGGCTGGGACGGCCGACGAAGTGCGCCAGTTCGTAGCGGAACTCGGCCATGAAGGCCGGGTCCTTCAGGGCGGTGTCGTAGGCCTCGCGCAGTTCGTCCAGCGCGTGGATGAGGGTCTCTGCGACGAAGGTGCCGCCGTAGGGCCCGAAGTGCCCGCGGGCATCGGGTTGGTGATAGTTCAGCATGGTGGTCTGAGATGCAAGGGTTCGAAGGCTTGCCGGTCAGGCCGCTGTCGACGCCGCGAGGACATCGGCAGCGTGCACCGCCTGGCAGAACCGGCGCATCAGCGTGGCGTCCTTGACGCCCTTGGCCGCTTCCACGCCGGAGCTCACGTCAACGGCCCAGGGCCGGACGCGAAGCAATCCATCGGTCACGTTTGCAGGATTCAACCCACCAGACAAAACGAGCCGACAAGCCACGCCGGGGAGAACGAGCGACCAATCGAACACCTTGCCGCCGCCGCCATAGCCCTCGACATGGGCGTCGAGCAGCAAGGCCTGGGCGTCTGAAAAAGATGCGGCGCAGTCTAGCAAATCGACTCCCGGGCCCATGCGCACGGCCCGCAGGTAAGGCCGGGCCGGCGCACGGCACTGCACTGGCGTCTCGTCGCCGTGAAACTGCAGCAAGGCGTGGGGCACGGCCTGCACGGCGGCCTCGATCTCCTGTGCAGCGGCATTGACGAAGAGCAGCACCGGCGTCACGAAGGGCGGCAGGCGCCGTGCCAGTTCGCCGGCCCGCTGCGCCGACACGGCACGCGGGCTCTTGGGGTAGAGCACGAAGCCGATGGCATCGGCACCCGCCTCCACGGCGGCGTCCACATCAGCCTCTCGCGTGAGGCCGCAGATCTTGATCCGGGTACGGTGCAGGGTGGGGGCTTCAGCGTGCATCGATATGAGGCTCAGGGGATCCAGTCCATGGCCGAAGTGTGCTCGGGCAGGCCGTGGGCTGCATCGTAGTGCGGGCCGACGAAGTACAGGCCGTCCGGGGCAAAGGTGGGGGCGGCGGCCTGCCGGCTGCGCGAGGCCAGCACTTCAGCCATCCAATCGGAGGGCTTGGAACCCGCGCCGACCGCCACCAGACAGCCCATGATGTTGCGCACCATGTGGTGCAGGAAGGCGCTGGCCTCGAAGTCGAAACGCCAGTAGCCCCCGTGGCGGGTGATGTCCAGTTGGCGCAGCGTCTTCACAGGGCTGAAGGCCTGGCAGGCGGCCGCGCGAAAGGCGCTGAAGTCGTGCTCGCCCAGCAGGTGCGCGGCTGCACGCTGCATGGCTTGCCCATCCAGGGGCCGGAAGACCCAGCCGCAGCGCCCCGCCTCCAAGGCCGGCCGGACGGCAGACTCCAGCAGCAGGTAGCGGTAGCGCCGCCCTCGGGCACTGTTGCGGGCGTGGAAGCCCGCGGGCACCTCGCAGCACCACTGCACCGCAATGTCCACGGGCAGGAATCGGTTGGTGCCACGCACCCAGGAGGACAGGTCGCGCTGCACCGGGGGGTCCAGGTGCACCACCTGCTGGAGGGCGTGCACACCGGTGTCGGTGCGGCCGGCGCAGACGGTGGTCACAGGGACGTCCGCAAAGCGCGACAACGCGCCTTCCAGATGGTCCTGAACCGTCTGTCCCCCCGGCTGGGATTGCCAGCCATGGAACCGCTGCCCC
>JAJTDM010000131.1 GCA_021300575.1 Rubrivivax sp. | reverse complement strand
GCAGTCGAACTTCGTGTAGCCGACATCGTCTGCACTGCCGCGCATGGCCGAGATGGTGCAGGCGATGAACTCCTGACCGTTCTTCGGCTTGATGACGCGAACGCGGTTGAGATAGCCAACGCCTTCAACGTGGAGGTTGAAGAAATTGGCCAGGGCTGGAGTTGGTGCCGATGCCGGCGGGGAGGATCCCGCTGGCGACGACTCAACGGGCGCTGCCGGCGCTGCTGGCGATGACGCCGAGGAAGGAGCCTCGGCAGCAGACGCCCCAGCGGGACGGCGCATGAACTTCCTGGGAACTTGGATGGGTGACAACATGATGGACTCCTTGGTTACACACGTGGATGCCCGTGCAACGGGACGCCCATCCCCGGACGGGGACGGACATCCCCGGGCGGGTTGACGAAAGGACAGGTACCTCCAGGCCTTGCGGCCACCGGATCTCGGGAGATCACTCCGGTTTGGGCGATGCGTGACGTGCATCGGTCGGGCTGGCTCAGCCAACGGGAATGGCCTGTCTGTTGCTGTGGGGGCGTATTCGGCCCACCTGTTGAGACATCGGGAACCTCTGAAAACACCTGTTCGCATTCGGCACCTGCAAGCTGGGGACCTGCGATGTCAGCTCCGGCCTGACGTTGCGTCCTCGGCAGGGTCACTTCAAAGCTTTCGATTTCGTCTTCAAGATCCCAGGGCAACCCATGGAGGGCGCGTTCCGCAGCCTCTGCCTGAAGGATGACCACTCGCACCGTGCGATGGCCGTTTGGCCCAACAGACAGTCGCCGGGCGGAAATGGCGTAGCCCTGGAATGAAGCGAGATCGTTGCCAGTGACTGCGGCGTTGGCTGCCAGCGTTCCGGCAATCGTCCAGAGCATGCGCATCTGAGCGGCATCCACATAGCCGTCGATCTGGGTTCGGTGAACTGTCACGATGTACTTCTCCTCACTGGTGGCGATGGGGGTTCGCGCTTGTGGTTTCTCGCCCTCGGTGAACACCTTGGTTCAAGCCATCGACAGGACCAAGGCCTTGTGAGCGGTGTTGACCCATGGCTTGGGCGGACCGGCCACGTCGAGGCATTCCGGTGAATCGTCAGCAGTGCGTGAAGGCACCGGGTCGACCTGGTCGAGGGATTCGGGCAAGCCGATCGGACCCGGGGTCACGCTTTCGGGCGGGTGAGTCAGAGAGCGAACACCTGAGTCGAGGCCCTTCGGTTGCTCCACCGCGCCTTGCAACCGGGCCGGGCGGCCTGCAACAACACGCCGGCTGTGGCGAGGCCTGACGACTCCGCCCAAGACTTCGGCCGGAAGTTGTCCCAGCAGTGCCTGCGCAGTGGACACCCTGCACCGAGCCTCGTGACCAGCATCGGGATCAAAGTCCGACCTGGACAACCGCCTCAGGTCAGCTCGCATCAGTACCCGCTCCCACCGAATCGGCTCGAGGAACAGAGCTCGCAGGATCCGTCCGGCGTCTCGAACGGCCTGTCGACCCTGCTCGTCGGACATCAGGTCACGGAGCACCAGAGCACGAACGACCCTCACGTAACGGTCGAACTCCACCACCGCCCTGGCTGTGGCGTAGCCGTAAGGGCTTGTGAAGCCCAAAGCAACGCCTACCGGCTGCGTGCTGGCCAGACGACCGAAGGACAGCCCTTGTTCAACAAGACGCTGCAGACGATCCTCGTGGGACAGCACGCCCTGAGCCATCTGGGCGCATGCCATGCGCAGTTGGTCCTCCGCCCGAATCAGGATCCAGTCGGCAAACGGGTTGTCGGTGCTGGAGAGCACCCACAGCACGCGCATCGCCGCGGCGTAGCGACGTCCGCCCGCGATGGCGGGCTGACCTGCGGCCGCGGCACGACCCAGGAAGAGCTGCAGCGCGTCTCGAGTGTGCAGCATCATCTTCTCACCGGCCTCGGCCTGCAAAGGTCCGATGTCGGCAGCCCGCGGCACCTGGAGTGGCTCGCGACGTACGGTCACAGGGATCCTGTTCGCTTCATTGGTGCCGACATCACCCGCCGCCGGTATGAGCTGACCCGAAGTCTGCAAAGCGTCAGCACTGCGGACACGGCGCGTCTTCCCTGCGGCCGTGCGCAGCACATGACTCAGGTCCATGCCCGGAAAGTCCAGTGTTTCGTTACCGCGGGTGGTCATATCTGCTCCTTGCTTTGCTGAGTGCTGGCGGGGGCCAGGCCGCTGCGCTGCGCCCCAAGGCGCTGGCTCAGTTCGCGCAGTTGACGCAAAGATTTCGCGCGACGCAACTGCACTGCCAACACGTCATCGTTCGCGTTCGTCAGTGAGGTCTGGGCCTCGGGTTGCCCGTCGCCCGAAGTACCCGAACAGGGCGTCAAGCCTGAGCCAACCGGCTTGCTGCCAAGCCCCTGTGGGTGTGCAGATCCCGCTCGAAGATTGCGCTGCCGGGCGACGTGAAGTGCAAGATCTGGAGCGAAGCTACCCGCGCGTGCACGCTCGACCAAGCCTCGCAGGTAGGCAATCGGGCTTCGGGGTGGGCGCGTGCCGCTCAGGCGGCCAGCGAGCTCATCCAAGACCAACTGGGCGGTGTCTGGCTCCAGTTCCGCGACCACACGGAGTGCCGTCGTGCGATCAGCCGGTGACAGCGCTACAGGCGCGACCAGCGCTGGCAGCAAAGCGAGCGAATTTCCGACGCCTGTGGACAACTTCCCGCCGCGCGCGAGGTGTGTTGGTATAGATCTGTAACAACCAAGAATACAAATACCTTTCTTTAGTTTGGCGCTTTCGGCCAAACAAGTTTGGCGGTTTCGGCAAGTCAAGGATGTGGGAACACCACATCCTTGACTTGCCGTTTCGTGAGGGCCGGCGGTGCAAGCTGCCGAAGGCGCCAGCAAGGGTCTGCCGGGGTGCTCAAACGCACTGGTCGAGGGCATGCGCAGTTGTGCCGCCAGCGCATCGAGGCGGGCTCGCATGAACATGCGGGCCGGGCTGCCGGCCAGGCGCTCCTCCCATATCCCTCGCCGCGAGAGTTGGTCACGGGCAGCCTCCTGCTCCCTGCGCGTCAGGCCAAGGTCGGTCTGCCAGCGAGCCGCTTCACCATGCATCCAGCTGGTTCGCCCTCGTTGAAGCTGGCCGCGCATGCGGTGCAGCACGCAGGACATGAGCAGCGCCGCGTTGACCCCACCGCAGGCCCTCACCAGACTTCTGTGGAACGAAATGGGGGGTCCCAGCAGTTCCGCCATGACCCGAGGGTCCCGCCAGTCCCACGGTGATGACGCCGCCTCGGGTTCTTGCTTGGTTGAGGCCAATGCCCCGCGCACCGACGCTGACAGGCGATGGCACAGCACTGCCAGCATCACTCGGTGCTCAAGCCGAGCAGGCTGACCGATCCGGCGCTCCTCGATCAGCCCCGCCGCGCGCAGTCGTGAGCGTACGGTCGCCTGCTCCTTGAGCGACAGACCCGACTCCTGCGTCCATTGCTCTGCCGTGCATGCGAGCCAGCCCTCCACCGAGCCGCTGGCCATGACTTGGCGGGTCCAGTGCACAGACAAAGACATCATGAGACCCGCCTTCACTCCCTCGGCAAGCTGGCAGAGTCTTCGGTGGAACGGAATCTGCGGACCCAGCAGGGGCC
The DNA here is from genome assembly GCA_021300575.1 of Rubrivivax sp. Classification (GTDB taxonomy): domain Bacteria; phylum Pseudomonadota; class Gammaproteobacteria; order Burkholderiales; family Burkholderiaceae_C; genus Rubrivivax. The sequence continues at coordinate 2,808 of JAJTDM010000131.1, read as the reverse complement.
AGATGGCCTCTACCCAGCCATCGCTATCCTTTGCAGCGGCGTACACGGTGTTTGTCGAGCGCTGCGTCACGGTGGCCGCGCCGCTCTCGCCTGGGCAGCGTTGCGTTGCGCCTGTTGCTGCAGTGCCTGGGCGATGGCGGCCTTGTCGACCTTGAACCACACGCGCGCAGGCATCCCCTCTCGACGTTCAGACAGCAGCCCCGCCTGGCGAAGCAGTCGCCTTGCGGTCTCCTGTTCCCAGCGGGACAGCCCAGTCTCGCGGGTCCATTGGTCTTGTGACAACGTGAACCAGCCGTCCACGAAGTCACGTTGCAAGTCTGCGAAGTGGCCCGCCTCGGCCTCCTGTGTGGTCCCGATGGCGTAAGACAGCAGCAACGCTGCCGTGACGCTGCCGCAGATCGGCACAAGACACCGGTGGAACGTCACTGGCAGGTCGAAGATGTCGAGCAGGAGTTGATGCTCCACCATGTTTTCTTCGGACTCTGGCCTCATCGATTCAGCCATTCTTCTGCTTGCTGGATGACCAGTTCGAGCGCTCCTATGGGGTGGACGGAGAACGACTGGTGCAGGCGCAGGTAGCGCTGCCTCGGCTCAAGATCCCTGGTGGCGCGCCAACTTCGCAGGATGCGACTGCGCTCATCTGGATGGGGCAGAGCCAGTTGTCCCGACGGGTGCATGACGCCAAACTCCCGCCTGAGTCGGTGGGTCGAGTTACGTGACATCTTGAATAAAGCGGCCATCAGCCGGACGGAGGCCCCATGCCGCACGAAGTAGGTCTGCACCTCCAGGGCCTCATCCACCAGGGTGACCTTGCGCAGCGCACCCTCCAGGGCCTGTGCATCCAGCACGATCGAGATCCGGACCGCGTGGGTGCAGGCCAGGCGTTCAAGTTCATGCACTGACAGGCGGCGCAGCATCTTCAGCGGGGCACTGCTCAGACCAGCCCGGAGCAACTCGGCAGCATCCACTTGCAAGCTCCTTTGCGACACGTGGTGCAGCAGGACGGTTCGCACCTGAGGGTCGGTCACTTCCAGCATCAGGGCTCTCCGGGCGAAGTCCGCTTGCGGCTGGGGACGGCAATGGGAGACTTGGCCAGCGCCAACGCCTGAGCCAACGAACGAAATGCAGGTGCGGCCGGGTCTTCTGCGGAAAACATCCAAGCGACCAGACTGGACTCGTCAATGGCCTGGGCGTCATCGGCATGACGAGAGGCCCCATCAGGCTCAGCCAGTGCCCGAAGACAGCGCCAGGCGCGCCTGTGGGTAGCCCGGGTGAGGGTTTCGATGGCGCCATCGTCCACTGTGGACCACAGATCTGACATCCTGGAGGTAGGGGAACCCGGAGCGGAAATAGCAAGGCCTGTGTGCTGCGCAAGTTCCTGAGCCTGCTGCCAAAGATGGGGCTCTTCGACCCTGGGAGCAGGAGCCTCGACGTTCGACTCGCCGCGGGCACTCAGCGCGCCATCCGCACCAGCCTCCGACCCATGGGCTGTCTGCACTGATGACGCCCCAAGAGGCGACTCTGCAGGTGCAAGAGGACCGAAGACCTCGTTCACGGCGGACCTGCAGGCCTCGACCACGGCCTGAACATTGAGCGCCTGGCTGGGTGAGGTGACGCGGCGCTGTTTCACGAACGTCACGAACGCGGGATCAAAGGCGCGGGCATAGACCTGGTCTTCGCTGCACTGCGTCGCGGCCATGACCTCTCGCTTCAAGGCATTGAGCTTGGGCTGCAGCGTCTTGACGTCCAGCCCTGACAACCCGGGATACCCTTGGGCTAGTGAGCTCAGCCGCTCAGTGGCAAACAGGTACAGACCGAGGGTCGCGGTGTTCACCGACAGCCCCAACAAGTGCAGGGCGTCTTCCAGCGCACGCAGCGACAGGACCGAGTTGCGTTCAGCCTCGAGTTGACGCTTAAGTGCCGCCACCCCGCAGGCCTTGTCCCAGAAGCTCATGTCACCACGCTGTTCGTTCTCGGTCAGATGGGCGCTCAGCACCTGACCATGGCCACGCCACGGCCGAAAGAGAACGGTCAGTCGCCCGTATCGCAGATCGCGGGTCTCAGCCCATAGCTGCTGAAGGGCGCGCAGGCGGGTGTTGCCGCCTGCTTCCACGATGAAGTGCGCTGCCCCGGGCTCCCGGGTGACCGTCAGCGGCGCGCGCAGGCCACCCGTTCGGATCGATTCCTTGATCTCCTCGAACTTGGGGTTCGGCACCCTGCGTGGGTTGTGCTCGTAGGGCCGGATGTCCTCCACCGAGACCTCGATCGCGCACTCCCGGGTGGGGTCGGCATGCTCTGGCAAGGTATGCCCGAGCCGGGACGGATTACCCACCCCCAGTGACTGAGCTACCAGTTGGCGGCGCTTGTCTTGGGTGGACGGCGGGTCGTTGCGTCCGCTGGTCATGGCCTCCTCCCTTGTCCGTCCACTTCCAGGCCCATGAGACTTGGGATCAGCTCCCAAGCCAATCGGTGCATGACCATGCTGGCGCTGGGCATCGGACCTTCTCTGGCGGGTTCATGCCGATGCACCGGCACGCGCAGGGTGGCAGCCTCCTTGTACGCCTTGGCGTAGGGCACCACGGTGTCCAGCACGCTCACCCTGCCCTTCAGCCGGATGAAGTCCTCGCGTATGCCGCTGGCGATGCTGCGGGCGTCGATGGTGCGGTCCTGCCGGTAAATCACCGCCTTCAGTGGCCCTAGCCCGGATATTTCACGAGTGGAGCCCTGGAGGGTTCGCAGGCGCGATTTGGCTGGCCTTTGTGGGGCGCGTGCCCGTCAATTTGGCAATTGATGCGCTGCATGGGGGTG
>JAJTDM010000024.1 GCA_021300575.1 Rubrivivax sp. | reverse complement strand
TGCTGCCGCCGTCCACCGTGCTGACGGTGTTGACCGTGCTGCCCGTGAGGGTGCGGTCAGAGCCGGAGATGGTCACCGCGCCCGTGTAGGTCTGCGTGCCAGAGGTGGTGACGTCGGCCGCCAGCGTGGCCGGACCCGTGACAGTCACGCCGCCCGTACCTGCCGTCAATGGAGCGTTTACCGTTACACCACCCGTCCCACTGCTGACCGTCAAGTTGATGCCACCGCCGGTCGCACCTCCACCCGTCGTGCTCAGCGCAGCACCGATGCTGATACTCCCTGAGCCGCTTTTGGTGCCTCCCCCATCATCGTTGGCAATCAGCGAAATGGTTCCACCCTTGGTGGTGATGGTGGCACCGGCATTCACAGTGATGTTGTTGCCAGCCTGGGCCGTCAAACCGATACCGGCCACGGACATGGAAACGACGGTTTCGAATGTGATGTTGTTTTTGGCCTGCAACACGACATTCGTGGCGGAAGTGTTGATCGGACCAACCCCGATGGCGGTCTGTCCATCGCCCACGTCGGGGTCACTAAACGCATTGACCGTTGTCAGGTCTAGGGTGTCTCCGGTACCTGTCACAACCCGAATGTCCGTCGGATCCAGCAGCAGCGTGCCCGCCTTGCCTTTGGGGGCGCTGGCGTCCACAGTGCCCTGGAACACCAGGTACTGCTTCCCCGACACCTCCGCAAAGCCGCCATCGCCGGCCATGGAGCCGCCGCGGGCGCCGATATCGCCGTAGAAGCGGGTGGTGTTGTCGGCCCAGACGATGACGGTGCCGCCCTTGCCGCTTTGCACGGCGTCGGCGTTGATCCTGGCGTCTGGCGCCACATAGGTGGCGCTGGCGTTCTGCTCGGGACCCTTGCCCTGGAAGTTGCCGCCCACCAGCACGGTGCCGCCACCGGCCTGGCCGGAGGCGTCGATGCGGGTGCCGTCGAACAGGCCCACCTTGTCACCCAGCACCTTGATGGTGCCGCCGGTCTGGCCGGCCTCGGTGCCGGCGGCCTGCAGCGTGCCCGTCACCTGGACGATGCCGGCAGGCCCGCCGCTGAGGGTGATGATGCCGTTGCTTTCGCTGACGGTGTTGGCCCGCACGATGCCGGACTGGTTCACCACCGTGGCCATGGCGGCGTCTGCGTCATGGGCAGACAGGGCCACGCGGCCCCCGTCGGCCGTGATGGTGCCGCTGTTGGTCACGCTGGCGCCCAGGGCGCCGGCCTCCACCTGGAAGGTGACCAGGCCGTCGCCGTGGCGGTCAATGGCCACGCGTGAGCCGGCCACCAGGCCCACCGAGGCGCCGGCGGCGCTGATGCTGCCTTCGTTCACCACCTGGGCGCCGGCCAGCAGGGCAAAGCCGCCCGGGGCCACCTTGATCTGGCCCTGGTTGCGCACCAGGCCGTTGCCGGTGCCGCGCAGGGTGAGCACGCCGGCGTTGAAATCCGCGTCGCTGAGCGACAGGGTGGAGGCCACGAAGGCCCCTGTGTCGATGCGGGCCGTGGGCGAGAAGTACACGCCCTGCGGGTTCAGCAGGAAGACCTGGCCGTTGGCGTTGAGGTTGCCGTAGATGGACGAGGGGTTGTTGCCCACCACCCGGTTCAGCGCCACGGAAGAGGCGCCGGGCTGCACGAACTGCACCGTGTTGCCGGCACCGATGTTGAAGCTTTGCCAGTTCAGGGTGGCGCGCTGGCTGCCCTGGGTGATGGTCATCTGGTTGGCCGTGGGCGTGTTCACCGTGGCCTGGCCGGAGGTGACCTGCGCGCCCGTGGGCAGGGCGCCGTTGGCGGCTGCACCGGCCATGTAGCCGCCCAGCAGCATGGCCAGCACCCGCGGGAAGGGGTTGCGCTGGAACACGCGGTAGGTGGCCCACAGCTTGCGGGACAGGCGGACGCGGATGAAACGTACCAGCCGCTTGCTCTTGGCAGTGCCCGACGGGGCGACTGCAGGGGAGGCGGTGTTCGATGAACGGGCGGCGCCGGATGCATTCATGGTGCTGACTCTCTCAGGCTGTAAGGCCGTTGTGCAAGTTCGCCGCGGGGGGCAGGGCCAGGGGCCGGGGGCGCCTGGGTTCCGTCATCCGCGCGGGACCTCTCTGATGATCTTGTGGAAGGGCTGGACGGCAGGTCTGGCAGTACGGGCGGTGCGGGTTCAGAAGAACTTCACGGCCGAGAACCAGAACTGGTTGGTATCGGAACCGGAGAAGATCGGGTCACCGGAGCGGCGCGAGACGGTGGCGTTGATGAAGAAATCGCCCTCGATGCCCAGGCTGGCCCCGATGCCGACGGAATCGACCTTGACCCGGTTGACAGCACCGACGAACAGGCTGTTCGTGGTGGCGTTGCGCACCTTGTGCAGCGAGCCCTGGCCGTAGTCGTAGAAGATGCTGACGCTGGTGGTGGCGCCGAAGGGCTGGAAGCCCGCCAGGCGCTGGCGCAGTTCCAGCGAGACGACGGCACCTTCGTCCACCACCGTGTCGGACACGGCTGCATAGCCCCGCACGGCCTGCGGGCCGGTGAGGGACAGCTTTTCAGCGGAGGTGAGGTTGCGGGAGGCCGTCTGCGCCGCCAGCGAGCCCAGCAGGGTGAGGGTGTCGGACATGTACTCCACCCGCTGAAGCTCCAGGTTGACCTTGCGGAACGAACCCTGGGTGCCCGGCCCGGTGGCGAGCTGGTCCGCCTCGCGGGTGGCCTGGTCTCGGATGTTCAGGCGCCCGCTGCTCACGGTGAGGCTGTAGCTGGTGGTGGCGCCCACGGACAGGCCCCCGCCCGCGAAAGAGCCCAGCACACCGAGCTTGCCGACGTTGACCGAGCGCTCGGGGGCGACAAGGTCAGCCCCACTGCCCGATTCGTCCCGCAGGCGCTTGACATCGGCCCCGGCCTGGAGGAAGACGTTGTTGTTGCGCGTGCGCAACACCGGGTGGATGGCGGCCAGGGTCAGCATCTTGGCATCGCCCAGCGCATTCAGCCCGGCGAAATCGCCGCCCAGCTTGTACTTGCTGTGGCTGAAGCCGAGGTTGGCCTTGGTGCCCGCCGGGCCGATGGAGGCGCGGTAGCCCAGGCGGTACAGCAAGGTGCCGGAACGGCTGGTGGGCTGCAGGCTGGCGGTGGCGGTGTCGCCATAACCCAGCAGGTTGTCCACCGAGCCGTTGAGTGACAGGCGGTAGCGGCCGACGTCCTCGGCACCGAAGTTGTCGAGGCCGGCGGAGACCGAAGTGGCACGACCCTGGGCGGTGACGTTCACCGTGACATCGGCCTGGCCGATGACGCTGCCCGGCGTGACGTTGGCCGTGGCGGTGATGCCGGGCATGTCGCGCAGCAGCAACACTGGCCGGTCCAGCCCGGCCTGCGTGATGAGTTGCCCGGGGGTGAGGTGCCATTCCACCAGGCTCTTGATGAGACTTGCACTGACCGGCACGCCCGGGGCCACCGCCACCCGCGCCTTGCCGATGCGGGCTTCGACCACGGCGAACTCGATGGTGCCACCCTGGGCGGCGAAGCGCTGCTCGGGGAAGTACACGTCCGTCAGCGGGTAGCCTTCGTCCACGTAGAGTCGCTTGATGGCGGCAGCCGCATCGGCCAGGCCGTTGAAGTCAAGCTCCTTGCCGCGGAACTGCGACAGGCGGTCGGCCAGTTGCTCTGGCGTGAACACGGTGGAGCCCGTGACGCGGAAGGCTTCCGGCCGCACCTTGATGTTGGTGGCCACGAAGGCCGGCTTGACCACCGGAACCTCCACCCCCGACGCGCCCGGCCGGGGCGGCGGGGTGTCGGCGAGCTGTCGGCCGGGTTGCTGCGGGGAGGCGGGTGCCTGGGCGAGGACGGAGGTGCTGATCAGGGCAGCGACCAGAGCCCCCCCCTGACGAAGGCTTGACCGATGCGGTGTACGTGTCACGATGTGCTGCTCCAGTGTGCTGGGCTTGATTCTGATAACCGAAGGCATGCCCCTGATTCACAGAGGCAGTTCCGCTGATTCTGTGAGGATTCTCAACCAGCCGTCAAGACCGAATGCGACGCGCACCCTAGCCATCCCCCAAATGGGGGGGGGGGGGGTGGCAAGCGACGCAAGCAGCGCTTGCTCGTCAGGTACGCAGCGGGCCCTGAGGGCCCTTGGACTCCGACAGCGGCCCTGACCGCGCCTGACTCTATAGAATCAATTCGCCGTCTCGCTGCCCGCTGGGACGCCCCAACCAGCGAACCCCGGCCAAGCCCGTCGAGCCCCAAGTGAAGAAGATCGGTCGCTACGACATCGTCAGCGTTTGCGGCAAGGGTGCCATGGGCCTGGTCTACAAGGCCCATGACCCGAACATCGATCGCACGGTGGCGATCAAGACGGTGCTGGTGCAGCACCTGTCGGGCGAGCAGGCGGCGGAGTACGAGTTCAGGTTCCGCTCGGAGGCTCGGGCTGCGGGCAAGCTGCAGCACCCCAACATCGTGGGCGTTTACGACGCCGGGCGCGATTCGGGCATGGCCTACATCGTCATGGAGTTCATCGACGGTGAGGACCTGTCGCAAGCGCGTAACAGGGGCGAGAAGTTCACGATGGAGCGGACGCTGGGCATCGTCACCCAGCTCTTGGCCGCCCTGAACTACGCCCACGAGCAAGGGGTGGTGCACCGGGACATCAAGCCGGCCAATGTGATGCTGGACCGCAGCGGCCGCGTCAAGCTCAGCGACTTCGGCGTGGCCCGGATCACCGATTCCGGCGAGGCCACGCGCACCCAGGGCTCGATGGTGGGAACGCTGAAGGACATGTCGCCAGAGCAGGTGCAGGGCCTGCGCGACATCGACAACCGCTCCGACCTGTTCGCCGTGGGCGTGCTGCTGTACGAGATGGTGACGGGGCAGAAGCCCTTCGACGGGCCCAGCGACTTCGCGATCTCCACGGCCATCGTGATGCAGGACCCGAAGCTGCCCTCGGCGCAGAACCCTGCCCTGACCGCGGCCTACGACGCGGTGATCATGAAGGCGCTGGCGAAGGACCGTACCCAGCGCTACGCCACCGCCCGCGACTTCGCCATGGCCCTGCGGGCGCTGGGGCGCGGCAGCGACCAGCCTGCCAGGACTGCGGTGCCGCCCGGTGCCGATGCGTCACCGGCGCCTTCCACCGGCAGCGCCAGCCGGCAGGGGGCGGCCACCGCAGGTGCCGGCACCTCCGGGACGAGCGCAGCCGCCAGCACGGCGGGTACGGGCACCACGGCACCCACGGCTGTTTCCCAGGAAATGGAGCTGGTCTACTGGAAAGAGATCCAGGAATCCGACGACCCGGCGGATTTCACCGATTTCCTGAAGGCCTTCCCGAACGGCACTTTCACGGCCCGGGCCCGCAGGCGGCTGCGCATGCTGAGCCCGAGCGACGACTCCCAAGGTTCGGCGGGCTCGGCCAGCCTGGCAGGCACGACGGGCAGCACCGCCTCGGTTGCGGGCACCGCCGGCACGGCACCTTCCTCACCCTCGTTGCAGCCTGCCCCGGCCCCGGACGCCACGATGGTGCCCTCGCCCGCGGCCGTGGAGCGCGTGCGCGCCGAGGCGGCCGCGCTGGAGGCCGAACGCCTGCAGCGTGAACAGCTGGCCCGGGAAGCGGCCGACAGGGAACGCCAGGAACAGGTAGCGCGGGAAGCCGCGCAGCGCGCTCGCCAGGAGCAGGAAGAACGCGCCGCACGAGAGGCCGCGGAACGTGAGCGCCAATTGCGCGAGCAGCAGGCCCGTGAAGCCCAGGAAGCGGCCGAGCGCGCCCGCAAGGAGCAGGAGACCCGCGAGGCGGCCGAGAAGGCCCGCCGCGAGCAAGAGGCCCGGCAGGCCGCCGAGCGGGCACGCAAGGAACAGGAAGAGCGCGCGGCACGCGAGGCGGCCGAGAAGGCGCGCAGGGAGCAGGAAGCCCGCGAAGCCGCCGAGAAGGCACGCAAGGAACAGCAAGCACGTGAGGCCGCCGAGGCGGCGCGCAAGGAACAGGAGGCCCGGGCCGCGCGCGAAGCCGAGGAGCTTGAGCGCAAGCGGCGCGAGCAGCAGGCCCGTGAAGCCCAGGAAGCGGCCGAGCGCGCCCGCAAGGAACAGGAAGAGCGTGCCGCGCGGGAGGCCGAGGAGCGTGCGCGCAAGGAGCAGGAGGCCCGCGAGGCCGAGCAGGCGCGCACGGAGCAAGAGCGCAAGGCGCAGGAGGCCCGGGCCGCACGCGAGGCCGAGGAGCGCGAGCGCCTGCAACGCGAGCAGCAGGCCCGTGAAGCCCAGGAGGCGGCCGAGCGCGCCCGCAAGGAGCAGGAAGCCCGCGAAGCTGCCGAGCAAGCGCGCAGGGAACAGCAAGAACGCGAGGCCGCCGAGCGGGCTCTGAGGGAACAGGAAGCCCGGGCTGCGCGCGAGGCCCCACCACCCGAGGCCGTTGCCGACGACGCCACGCGGCTGGGGCGCGCCTCGCCGCTGGCCGCAGCGCCGGCGGCGGGAGAGGACGCCACACGCCTGGCGGGCCCGGCCTTCCGGCTGGGGGAAGCCGGAGCCGCAAGCCCGGCCTCCTCAGCCGCAACCGACCCCCTGGCCTTGCTGCAGGACGCGCCCGCCCCGCAAGGCGAGGCGGCGGCAACGGCATCAGCTGCCACTGCAGCCAAGGCGACGCAGGCCGCGACGGCATCCGCGACGCGGACCTCTGGCGTGGCCGCCTCTGCACCGGCGCCGGCCAAGAGCAAGACCGGGCTCATCGTGGGCGGCGGCGTGGCCGTGGCGGCGGTGGTTGGCATCGCCCTCATGATGGGCCGGGGCGACCCGAAGCCAGACGCGGCCCCCAGCAAGCCCGCGCCGGTCACGACCCCTGCGCCAGCGCCAGCGCCTGCGCCAGCACCGCAGGCCGAGCAGCGGCCCGAGAAGGCGCCTGCGCCCCCGCCCACGGCGAAGGGGCCTGACAAGGCCGGCGAGGCCGAGCGCGCACGGCTGGAAAAGGAAGCCCGCGAGGCCAGCCAGAAGGCCGCCAAGGACAAGGAAGCGCGTGACGCGGCCGCCAAGACGGCGCAAGACAAGTCAGGTCAGGACAAGGCGGCCCGGGACAAGGCGGCCGCAGACAAGGCGGCGGGGGAGAAGGCCGCTGCAGACAAGGCGGCCGCAGACAAGGCGGCAGCCGAGAAGGCCGCGGCCGAAAAAGCGGCGGCAGACAAGGCCTCTGCGGAAAAAGCCGCAGCGGAGAAGGCCGCCGCGGAGAAGGCTGCTGCAGACAAGGCCGCAGCCGACAGGGCTGCTGCGCAAAAAGCCGCCGCCGAAAAGGCAGCTGCCGAGAAGGCTGCTGCCGAGAAGGCGGCTGCCGACAAAGCCGCAGGGGAGAAAGCCGCTGCGGACAAGGCTGCGGCCGAGAAGGCCGCCGCGGAGAAGGCTGCATCAGACAAAGCCGCTGCGGAAAAGGCGGCCAAGGCCCGCGAGGAAGCCAGCCCGGCGTTCCAGTACCAGCGCGCCCAGGAACTGGAAAAGGCGGGCCAGATGCGCCCGGCCAAGGCGGCCTACGAGCGTGCGGCCGAGGGCGGCAACGCGGCCGCCGCCAAGCGCCGCTGGGAGATCGCCGTGGCGGAGAAGGCGCCTGCAGACGAAACCGCGCGCTGGCAGCGCCGCGCCTTCCAGCTGGGAGCGTCCGGGGTGCCCGAACCCAAGGGCCCTGCCGTGCTGCGCTGAGCCTTCAGCGACCGCGGCTGCTGGGCAGGCTCAGCGCTTGAACGGCCACCAGGACATCTTGCGCTTGCCGGGCTCGGCGCCGACGCGCACCAGCACGACGGAGATGTTGTCCTTGCCGCCGGCATCGTTGGCGGCCTCGACCAGGGCCTTGCAGGCCGCGTCCAGGGTCTCGGCCTGCCCGATCAGACGGGCCATCTCCTGGTCATCCAGCAGGTCGTAGACGCCGTCCGAGCACATCAGGAGGATGTCGCCCGAGCGCATTTCATGGGAACGGGTCTCGACCTCCACCTGCTCGTCCATGCCCAGCGCACGGGTGACGAGGTTGCGGTGCGTGGAGGTCAGGGCCTGCTCCTGGGTGATCAGCCCGCCGTCGAGTTGTTCCTGCAGCAGCGAATGGTCACGCGTCAGGCGATCCAGCTGACCTTGCCGCAGCCGGTAGGCGCGGGAATCTCCCACATGGCCGACCACAAGGAGGTCGCCCGTGAAGACGGCCAACACCACGGTGGAGCCCATGCCGTGGTGTTCCTTGACGTCCCGCGCAGATTCGAAGATGGTGCGGTTGGCGTGGCGGCCCCAGTCTTCGATGGCCTCATGCAGCACGCTCTCGGAGGGCGGGGTGCCCAGGTTCTGGAGCCACCGGCCCAAGCCCTGGCTGATGATGCGGGTGGCCATCTCGGAGGCCACCTCCCCTGCGTTGTAGCCACCCATGCCGTCGGCCAGAACGGCCAACCGGGCCTGAGGATCCAGCGCAATGGCGTCTTCGTTGTTGCTGCGCGCGCGGCCCATGTCCAGGGCCGAAGCGAATTCCAGGGCGGGTGATGAACTCATGGCACAGGCTTGACGCAGGGGTTACCGCAAGATCGCTGGGGCGTGACTGTACGCCGCCCGCAGGCCCCTCAGGGAATGATGTGTGTGGTTTGCCCGGGGTTGGTGACGCTGATCATTCCGGCCCACATGCAAGTGAGCTTGCAGGTGTTATCCAGCGAAGGCATGTTGCCCAGCAACACCGTGGTGGCCCCTGGCGTCCAGGGCGCGGGCGTGTTGGGAATGCACGGCATGGGCGTGAGCGTGCCCATGGCGGCAGCCGTGGCCGATGCCACGGTGGGGTTGGCCAGGCTGCGGCACATGCCAAAGGGAAGGATGTTCACCATGGGCTTGTGATCCATGATGTTGGCCGCCGGCTGGTTGCCGGACATGACGCGGTTGACGGGCAGCACGACCAGGCTGCTCGGGGCCATGCCCATGGAGCAGCTGAGCTGTGCGGTGTTGACGACTTGCAGGGGCATGATCAGAAGGCGCGTCGCGCTGGGCTTGCGGGGGCGCCTGCGGGCGCTGATCGGGAAGGCTTTTGGCTCACGGTCCCGCGAGCGCCAGCGAAGTTTATCGGTCTGGCACCCGGCAGGCCAGGGAAATGCGAACCTGGCGGCAGGCGGCCTCCCTTGAAGAACGGGGCATCCGCTTCAGGGAACGCGCCCGTGCCCGCGAGGTTCCGCACTCTTGGGTGAGTTCCGAAGCGACATCCGCTTTTGACGCTAAGCTTCCTGCCTGGAGGACGGCGGTCAACGGCCAATCGCGCCACAGAGCTGCATGAAGGCCAAAGAAGGGTTGAAACCCGAGAACGCTGTACTCCACAACCTTCCCCATGGAGAACCTGCCTTGGAAAGCTTTGACATCTTCACCGAGAAAGACCGCAAGGACATCTCTTATGGCGCCTGCGTGGCCGGCGCGGCCATCACGGGCGTGTCCGTGGGCCGCATCCTGGGCTTGCAGGGCATTGCCGCAGGCGGCGCCGCGGGCCTGGTGATCGGCATGGTCACCTGCAAGAAGGTGGCGCCCATCATCGAAAGAAAGCTCATGAACGAAGAGCCCATGAGCGAAGGTGAAGTTGCCAGCGTGCTTAAGCTCATCCGTGACGAGACCGGCGCAAGAACCAAGGCCGCCGCGATGGGACTCTTGGCTCAAGCGCGCGCCGCAGTGCGCGCGGCGGGAGGGAGCCTGGGCAGTGGTTCGTTGCGCAAGGGCAGCGGGTCGGCAGAGGATGCGTGAGGGGCGAGGGGCTGGATTGGCGGGCGGCGCGAGCCAAGCTTGGCGATGATTCGCACATCACGTCAGGTCGGTTGCCATCCTTGACGGCATCACACACGCGTAACTGCTGTAACGGTCAGCACGAAAGGAAATCTTGGTGACGGCGGTAAGGGCCAAAGGCCCGATGTGCATGGTGGTCAACCCGTACGAGATAGACCTTGGGACGATGTGCCTCAGCCGCTCACCGATCAGCGGCACTGTGGGGATCGTCCCAGACTACCTTCGCGCCCCCGAGCCTCCGGCTCCGAGGTCGCTTGCCGTTTGCCGGGCCGCACCATCAACGAGTCGGACCCCCCTGACGGCTGCAGATTTCGAAAGGGCAGCAGCGGCCCTGGGGCCAGGGGTGTCCACAGCAATGGTGCGTGCCTTCGCTCACGTTGAGTCGGGGGGGAAGAATGGCTTTGGCTCCGACGGCCGGCCAGTCATTGCCTTTGAGGGCCATATCTTTCGCAAGTACACCCACAAGGCGTACGACAAGAAGTATCCCCTGTTGTCCTATCCGTACACCCAGAAGGCGGGGGCGGAATGGAAGACCAACAACAAGGATCAGGTTGCGGCATGGGCGACGCTAGAGTCCGCCATGGCACTCGACGAAGATGCCGCACTGATGGCTTGCTCGTGGGGCATGTTTCAGGTCATGGGGTTCAACTATGCAGACTGTGGCTACAAGTCCGTGCAAAGTTTTGTCGCCGCCATGCGTGCAGGTGAAAAAGGCCAGCTTGAGGCCTTCGTTGGTTTCTGCAAGAAGCGCAACGCGCTGGTGACGGCGCTGCGAGAGATGGACTACGTTCAGATGGCGACCATCTACAACGGCAAAGACTACGGCGACTACGACAAACGCATCGAAAAGGCCTACAAGAAGTACAGCACCCCTGTGGCAAAAGCAGGCGGGCAGTCTCCATGAGGTACTTCCGCGCCTGGTTTGTCCTGCTTCTGTTGGGCGCAAGTGCTCACGCTGCGACTCTCAAGCCCGGCCTGTACGAGGGGCTGATGCTGGCTGTTGCGCCAGACGGTACGGTCCAAGGCCACTACTTGGAGTTGCAGGGAGAGGGGCCTTCGAAGCGCTGCTCGTTCTTCCTGGCAGGGCCCAGTTCGTCCGGCAGGGTGCGGATTAACAGTTGGAGTGCAGTCGGCACGATGGAAGGCACGCTTTCGACACATGGCGACGATGTGCTGCTCTCCATCCAGGGTGGCCGTGACCATGACGGGTGCGGCATGGTGTTGCTCCCTCTCATCGACATAAGCTTGCCCCTGAGCAAGGTAGCAGATGGTGCGTGGACCCAGCTGCGTGTGGTGCGCGATACGAGGCTCTTCTTTCATGCATCACCGCAAGCGTCAGCCAAGCGGCAAGGCTACCTCGTTCGAGGCGACGTGGTCGGCATCAGTCAGGAGGTGGAGGGTTGGGCATTGGCCGAGTTCGTCAACCGGACCACGGGACGCCGAACGAGCGGCTGGCTGGCTGCTGACGGTCTGGCCGCCTTGGATGCATCACGCAGTCAGGCAAAATAACTCTAGCGGAGGACTGCGTCCGACCCTTCCGAAAGCTCAAGATGTGATTTCGATTCCCATCGCCTGCTCCACTTCCCCTCCCCACGGCCCCACGGCAGCTAGCATCCTCAGTTGGATCCTGTGCATTCTGCATGCTGTGTTTCAACGTCGATCAGATCGAGTTTCTCCGCGAGCAGCGAGAAGAGCGCCTGAGGCATGACCTGTTCGATAAAGCGCGTGGCCCGTTCGCCGAGCGATGCCGGCAGCTGAACGACGTCCAGCTGCGGGACGCTATCGACAAGACGATCGACAAAGCCTTGGCGGCGGGCGTCGGCTCCAACATCGGCATTGCCGTGTTTTTCAAGGTGGCCCTCTGCTGGGGACTCAGCTTCCAGGAGAACGAAAGCATCCCCTGGGTATACCCTATTGACCGCTGGGTCGGCGAAGATTCGGAAAACTGGATCCTGCGGGTGCACGACATCGCATTGGCCACCGCCAGAAAGGAGCGCCGCTGGGCATGGATCAAGACGACGACAACTTGAGCTGGGAGGAGAAGCAGCAGCGCTTCGATCAGGAGAACGCCGAGTACGAAGCGCAGCGCCTCGCGGAAGACCGCGAAGCCGAGCGCGAGCGCCAGCTGCGCGAGCAGGCGCGGAAGGCGCACGAGATTCTCATTCAGGACGGGCAGCCGTCGACACCGTCCTTTGCAGAAGCGGCGCCGCCTCCGAAAAGCGCAGGAAGCCCAATCGCAGAATGCCCGGGGGATGCAGCCACTCCGGTGATCGAAGAACCTAAGAGTGCCTGGCAGATGGCGCAGGACAGGATGGACCAGGCGGTCGACCTGTGGGTGCTGGCGAGGGAAAAGCTCTCGAACAAGCTGGCCGACCCGCTCGGGCTGGCTCGCTTGACGAAACCTGATTAGTCGGCCCTGCGAAATTCATCCCGCCGCCCCGGGTGCGAATCGATGGCCACCCCGGGCAGGCTGACCAAGAAGCCGCGTAGTCTGGTCTGGTTGGCCCTGTGCTCGCCTGACGGCCGCATAGCGCTCGCCCAGGGCCATCTGGGCCCACAACCTCAGCCAGAAAAAGACAAAAACAAGCGCCTGCGCGGCGATGGCGCGCATCAGCCAGCGGATGTTGAAGCCCGCTGCGCACAGCACCGCGTGCAGTGCGTCGCCTTCAGACCCCTTGAGCCAGCACCTGTCCATGCGGTGATCAGCCTTGAGGTGCCCGATGGCCGGCTCCACGGCTTGGCGTCTTCTCAGCCAAGTCTTCTGCCTGGTCGTCAGCCTCTTGGCCTTGCCTCGATGGATGACGTTCACTGCAGGCACATCGTCATCCACGCCGCGATAGCCCAGGTCCACCACCGCCGTGGTGGGCTTGGCGCCGATGTTCTCCAGCAGCGTGGCGGTCTGCTCGATCTGGGCGGCCAGCGTGTGGCCGTCGTAGGGGTTGCCGGGGAAGGTTCTGGCGCCCACCATCAAGCCCTTGCCGTGGGTGACCGCGATGCTGGCCTTGACGCCGAACTCGTAGGGCTTGCGCGCCTTGCCCTTGCCGATGCACTCGGCCTCCGGGGCGTGCATCGCGTACAGCTTGTTCTTGTCCTTGGTCTTCTGGGTGCGGATGCGCTCGGCCCGCTCCAGCACGGTGCTCGGCCTGGCCTTCACATCGGCGGCCATGCCGCCCATCTGGGCCATCTTGCGGGTGACCTCCCGCACCAATACGCCCAGGATCGTGCGCTGGCGCTTGAGCACGGTCTTCAGGCGCTTGAACTGCTTGGCGTGGGCGTAGCCACCAGCACGCCGGCGCAGCGTCCTGCCTTCGCGCTCGTAGGTCATCTTCAGCGCGATGCCTGCGCGCTGGGCGTAGCGCACGACGATCTGGCGGGCTACGTCCAGCAGCCGTGCGTCGGTCGGGTGGGCAATGGCCTTGTGGCTGCGGCCGCTGCTGCGCAGCTTCACATCGGCTGCGCCGATATGAGCCTTCGCCGCAACTTCGTTGTCCTGGACGGTGGTGTCCACGATCACGCGCTCGAACTCGGTCTTCTTCACCGCCTGGATGGCCACCGCCGTCTCGATGGTGGTCCTCAAAAGCTGCTCCACGCCGGCCTCACCCAGGACCTTACGAAACCGGCTGATCTGGGTGGCATCGCACGGCAACTTCGGCGTGTAGTACTCCATGCCCGAGAAGAGCTGCCAGACAACGTTCTCACTCCAGCGCTCGACCACGGACTCGTCGCTTTGGTTGAAGGCGTGCTTCAGGTACAGCAGCGACACCATCAAGCGAATCGGCAGGCGAGGCCGGCCCGCAGGGCTGACACCCGCACCGGCCACCGACAGCGTCGGGCCGAACATGTCGGCTCCCTCCACCGAGCGGCCCTTGCGGTCCTTGTGGGCAAAAGCCGGGGCCAGTGCAGCCTCGATCTCTGACCACGGCATCTTGCGAGCCAGCACGGCCAGCGGATGCCGAGGGTCCACCATGCCATCCAGCCGTGCGCGGAAGAAGTCGTCGGTGGCCATCGATTCAGCTCCCAGAACTCTCAGAAACTGAAGCCCATTGAATATCTTCCTGGGAGTTCCGGCAATCAGCATTGACCCTGAAATCTCAATGCTGACAATGGGTTACGGTGTTTTGCAGGGCCGACGACTTACCTTAAAACAGCAAATCGATCCTTCAGGACACCAACTAACGCCGGGAATTGGCAGTAGCCGGGGGTCTTGTAGGGCCGAAGGATATCGGCGCACCAAGTTCGCAGGGCGGGCAGCCCGTCGGCCCCCAGAAGTTCGACGAGTCGGCCCCCGGCAGCAATGCGGTAGATCATCTTTTGCGGGTCGACGGGAAGGGGGCGCCATTGCTCGTCTTTTCCTAAGGTGAAAAGCTGCCTGAGGTCGGCAAGGCGCGCCTCCAAGGGGACGCCAGCGTAGGCCGTGGCATCCTCGGTCATTCGCGACTTCGTTTCCTGGGCGAGGCCTTGCCAGTCCCGGGCTGCAAACAACTGGGCCAAGCGCGATACATAGTTGTCCAGAGCCCCTCGAAACCGCGCCATGTCAAGCACGGGCGCTTGCGCCCAAGCCCAGTTGCCGCCGGATCCTTTGTCGACGGACGCGTCCGCGAAGACCGAGAATGGTACGGGTGTCAGAGGATTGAGCACAGGGCGCAGCCGTGCAAACTCACGGCCGGCGTGGAACTTCAGCGGTTCCCCTTCCTGAAATACTGCCAGCCGAAGTTCGAGTTCCGCAGAGTCGGAAAGTGCTTGGCCGTTGGGCTGAGCCCTCAGTTCGATCCGGTTGATCCCTTCGTTGATGTATTGACGTACTGGGATACCGGCGGTCTTCTGCTCTCCTAGATGCGACTTTGCCACAGGTATATCGTTGATTCGCGCTTCGGCCTCGACCCTGGAGGCGAAGAACTGGAGATAGATGATCTTTTCCATAGAACAACCTATCAAGCTTTTTCGCTGGAGGGGAGGCTACCGCTCCAGATCGTCCAAGGCTGCTCTGGCCATTTGAAAACTTCTTCGACCCATGGCTTTGAATCCGATCGAGACACTGTGACGGTGATGACGAGTGGCGTCAGTACCGCCTTTCCCTCGTATACTGGCGCTTTTGCCAGACTGGCACTCAGCTTTCCTGAAATCTCGAGGTTGCCACTCAAATCCACAGAGGACTCAATGCCATATCCAAGTGCCATCGCTGTTGCAGTACCCTTCAGAGAATACTTGGCAGTTTCAGTAACTGTTCGCACATAATTAGCACGGTCGTTTGAACTAAAGGTCAAGTTAATTGGAACATCCAAGGATAGTAGTAGTTCAGCCGACAGATCGACTTTCAAAAGGGGGTCGCTGGCAAACCAATTTGACACTTCAATCTTAAGTCCGAATCCGATCTTGTAATACGCGGAAAATAGGTTGACGTTAAACGCGACCGAATAGTAGGGAATGACCCGCCATATTCTCGAGTGCTCACTATTCAATTCTGGAGCAGTTCCCCATGTTCCTGTGATCGACCCCTCCAACACAGTGATCGATGTTTCTGAATACCAGCCGACTTTTGGAACGACCTCCTGAAGTTCAGTGACGATCGACTGGAAGTCGCGCGTTGCCTTAATTACCGAGTTGATCGTCTTCGAAATATCAAGTTCGATACCATTGCGCTTCAGCGAAACTTGCTGAGATACGGCAATTACCTCCTTCGATTCATCAGAAGCCTTTCCGGTAAGGTCTACGGTTGTTGTCTTCTTTCTTATGAAGAGTCCCGCCGTGACAGGGCTTGACTGGGTAAATTCCGTTTTCTTTACTTCTTCCGTCGGCTTCGTATCGTCGGTCCCCTTCAGGCCTCTCGTGGTCTCTCTGCTGTGAACTATTCCACTAGAATCCGTCGCGCTCCTGCTCTGGGTTGAATAATCATCTCCCTTCGCTGCGTTCTTAACTTCCTTAGAACTTGTATTCACGCCCGAAACGCGATCCTTGGTTTCGGCACTCGACTCAGTTGAGTGCGTAAGATTACGAAGATTAATGAAGGTTTCCTTCATCTTCTTGTGGCTGAATAGAGGAGGTATCTTGAAGGTCAGCTCGAATATATCGTTGGGCCATACTTCCACTCGAGTCCGCAATGAGCCATTGGGAATACCGCCTGCGCGAACTCCACAACTATCGGCGATAGCGTATTCGACGATTTTTCGACTTTCGCTGAATGACCAAAATGGTTTCAGAAAGCCGCCTGTACCGCTGAATGCACGAGTGGATTCAGCCAGTAATTCGATAGGTGTCGATTGATTCAGAGCTAACTGCTCACTCTTGCCATCATGGCCTTTCCAGATCAGACCGGTTTCCTCGTGTAAAGCACAGATCGGGGCGATCTTTGCACTAGGAACGACGGTAACCTTGAGCATCTTCTTGGGGTCGTAGGTTCCGTCCCTGTGGTAATCCGCCACCGTCTGGAGCAACGCGTCGTCAGCGCCCAGCAGGGCCCGCTGCGCCTTGGTCAGGCTTGTGTCTTTTTCGGATGGTCCATCGCACACCACCAACTGCTCGAAAGAGTCGTCCCCGGTTCCAGAGACGCTACGGACATAAAGACGGACAACGTCACAAGGCTTGTAGGTCGATTTCGAGGACTTGACAGCTCCGGGGCAGGCCGATACGGGCTTGGTAGCGCATACCTCTTGGCTCGAAAAGCCGGCCTCTTCGCTCGACTCGCAGGATTGCTCCAGATAGGTGGCGCTCATGGCAGTTTCTCCGTTTCGGCAGCCGTTTGCAGGTGCCGCACGATGGGTTCCGCAAGGCGAAAGAGTTCGTATATCTTGGCGCCCTGGTTGCGCACCTCCCATCCAATAACTTCGCGCACCTTAGGGTGTTCAAAGAACTTGCCGCGATGCTCGCCAAGATCGGCGTGGAGCTTGGCAAACAGAGCCAGGTCACTCGCGGTCTGAAAGCCGGACTGCTCGCCAAGTGCCAGCCCTGATCGAAGCACCGAAGCGCGCTGCTCCACGGGCAGTCGGGACCAGTTCGGGGAAGCAGCCTGAAGCCATGTGTCGAGGCGATCGACGAGCCTGCGCGACTGGATCTCGCGGAGGCTCTCAAGCGCAGCGGATCCTAGTCGCAGCATCGTTTCGATTCCGAACACTGATTGCACACTCTCGCGTGAAGGCAGCAAAGCCGGCAGGCACAGCCTCACTCCCGCACCGCCAACTGCCCGGCCGCGAGCGTGCAATGCACCATGCAGCCGTCAGCACCAGCCAGGCACAGCCACGCCACGGGCCCGAAGAAGGAAATCAACTGCTGCTCATCCAGCACCTTCAGCACGTCGACGATGACACGTGGGTCGTAGTAGCGGAAGAACAGCGGTTTGCCCTCGGGGCCGTAGACGACGTTGAACTTGCGGAAGTGCCGGTGCACCTGCGAAAAGCTGGGTGGTTCGTCGCTGCCCGCTGGCGGCGGCAGCGTCACCAGGATGCCCAGGTGGCGTGCCAGCAGGTCTTCCACCACGGCCTGGGCCTCGGGGCCCAGGCTGGCCAGGCGGCCCAGGTAGGGGGCCACGTCTTCCAGTTCCTCGGCCAGGTCGCCGGTGAACAGACATTCGAACTCGTCGAAGATGTCGCGCGGCAGGCGCTCGGCGCCGCCTTCCACGCCCGCGCAATCGATCAGCATGTAGGGGGCGGGCTGGCCGGGCTGCTTGAGTTGCGACCAGAGTTCGGTGAAAGCGGACATGGGTCGGTGTCGGCAAGCGGCTTCAGGCGTTGCAGATTTCGCAGAACGGGGTGGATGAGGCGCGCGCGGCCTTCAGGGCAGCCGCTTTCTGGGTGATGGGCTTGTCGGTGCCGCCCTTGGAGCCGGGGGCCTTCTCGGCGTTCTTCGGGGCCTTGGGCGAGGCGCCGCTGCCGGAGCCGGCGCTGCCGCCGGAGTTGACGAAGACCATCGAGCCCTTGATGAAGACACCGCCGGGGTTGATGTCGATGAAGTTGCCGCCCACCTTCAGGGTGATCTGGGTGCCGGCCTCCAGCACCAGGGTGGTGCCGGCCTTGAGGTGGATCTCCTGGCCGGCGTCGGCGGCGAGCTTGGTGCCCACCTTGGCCTGCCAGTCCTGGCCCACCTTGAGGTGCACGCCACCGTCCACCTTGGCGATGTCGTCGCCCTTGATGGCGGCATGCACGTCGGCCTCCAGCTTGGCTAGCGTGTCCTTCTTGACATGCAGGTGGCTCTCGTTGCCGACGTACTCGGTGCGGGTGTTCTTGGTGTAGAGCGTCTGGTTCTTCTCGGCGTGAAGGTAGATCTCTTCACTGCCCTTCTTGTCTTCGAAGCGCAGTTCGTTGAAGTTGGAGGCCCCGCCGCCCTTGCTGCTGCGCGTCTTGATGCCCGAGCGCGTCTTTTCGCCAGGCATGGCGTAAGGGGGCTTGTTCTCGCCGTTGTAGAGGCTGCCGGTCACCACGGGCCAGTCCGGATCACCCTCCAGGAACTCGACTATCACTTCCTGGCCCAGGCGCGGCAGGGCCCAGGTGCCAAAGCCGTTGCCGGCCCAGGATTGGGCCACACGCACCCAGCAGCTGCTGTTCTGGTCCGCCTCGCCATAGCGGTCCCAGCGGAACTGCACCTTGATGCGGCCATGTTCGTCGGTGTCGATCTCCTCGCCCGATTTGCCCACCACCACCGCCGTCTGCGGGCCCTGCACCAACGGCTTGGGCGTGGTGCGCTGGGGCCTGAACTGCTGCTTCAGGGGAATGGCCGAGATGCTGCAGTCAAACTCGAAGCCCGGGCCCGAGCCGCTGCTGTCGGCGTTGCCCGAACTCACATAGCTGGCGCCCACGATGAGGTGCTTGTCGTTGAAGCCGTCCACGGGGTGGCGGGTGAGCTTGAAGCTGCACCCAGGCTGCAGGCCGCGCACGTTGCCCGAACCGGTGAACGTCTGGTACTGGGTGTGCAGCTCGTCAATCCGCACCCGGGCCGCGGCCTCGGCTTCGGCGGGCTTCTCGGTTTCGGAGGGGTAGTCGAAGAACTCGAAGTCCCCGTAAGGATGCTTGACCGCCTTGCTGGCGCTGGCAGTGACTTCGGTGCGCGGCTTCAGGTAGTCATAGTCCTTGACCACGTAGCGGCCGGGCTGGATTTCGTGCGTGGAACTCCAGCGCTTGAAGACTTCACTGTGGTCACGGTCTTCCTCGTCGAAGCGCACCTCTTCGTAGCCCGGGTACGGGGAGTGGGCGCTGCTGCGGTCCACCAGCGTGAGGGTGTGCTTGCCGTTGGCGTGCTCGAAATAGTAGTAGATGCCTTCCTGTTCGAGCAGGCGGCTGATGAAGTTGAAGTCGGTCTCGCGGTACTGGCAGCAATAGTCCCAGGTTCTGTAGGCGTCACTGGTCTTGTTGCTGAAGCTGGCCAGGCCACCATGGCCCTTGAAGACGTCTTCGACGATCTGCGGCACCGTCTTGCCCTGGAAGATCCTGCTGTTGGCTTGCCGCGTCAGGAACCACAGCCAGGGCTGCACGGTGGCGTGGTAAACGTAGGCCTTGGTTTCCTTGCCGCCGGCCAGGCTGTCCCGGATTTCGTCCACGCCGCCCCACCGGGTGACGTAGCCGTTGAAGTACCGGGCCTTGCCCTCGTGGAGTTCGATGCGGATGGTGACGTTCTGGCCCAGCATCTGGTCCACGCCGATGTCGGGCCGCTTGCTCTTGAGCTTGATGTGGAACTCGCTCAGGCGCGACAGGTGTTCCTGGCCCGTCATCTCGATCAGGATGAAGGCCTTGGGGCCCAGCGGTGTCTGGATGTCGAGTGTGCGGGACATGGTGTCAGTGGGCGCTGGCCTTGCGTGAGTTGAAGCTGGGGGCCATGCCCAGCCGAAGGTCTCGGGCGTCGGTGCGCTCGTAGCGCACGCCCAGCCACGACGACCAGCCCAGCAGCAGGCCCTCGTTGCCGATCCAACTGTAGGGCACCTCGTCATGGCGCAGCAAGGGGACGAGTTCCCACTCCCACTCCGGCCCCGCATACAGCACGACGAGGTCGTGCAACTGCCGGTAGGCTTTGCCATGCGGCAGGAACTCGCGGTAACGCGCCAGGCCCACTGGGCCGACCAGGATGCGGAACCGCGTGGCGCTGTCCCACACCATGGCGCCCGCCACGGCGTCAGCACCCAACTGCGAGAAGGCCGTGCCCAGCCGCGTACGCTGGTCAACAGGGATCTCCAGCCAGCGGGCACAGAACTCCTCGACACGCACTTCGCACTCGAAGTGCCGCGCCAGCATGGCGGCCAGGGGCTGCGGGCTCTTGACGCGGCGAGAAAGAACGGCCGCGAAGGCCAGCTTGAAGCCCTCGGCCACGCTGTCGCGCCCGGCCAGGCTGGCATGGGCCAGGCCGGCCACGGCGCGCAAGCGGTCTGCCAGGGGGTGGGCGTCACCCTGCGCATCGACGCCGGTGATGGCCTGGGTGTCGCTCCAGGCCCGGTACAGCAAAGCCAGTTGCCGCCGCTGGAGCACGTTGGCAAAGGCCAGGAAGCTGGTGTCGCGCGCCGACCGGTGGGCGGCGTGGGCCAGGTCATGGGCATACTGTGTCCAGGCCAGTGGCAAAGCACCTTGGGGGCCCAGCAGTCCGACGGCCCACTGCGTCAGCACCGGCCGGCCGCTGGCATGGCTGCTGCGGGGAGGCTCGATGGGGTCGACCTCACGCTCGGCAAAGCCCATCAGCAAGCCCTGGTCCAGGCGAACCGGGTCTTCTTCAGCCCGGCGTGAATAGCCCAGCCGACCCTTTTGCGGCTGTGCCCCCTGCAGCAGGCGCAGCGCGCCAAACAAGGTGGCGTGGACATCGTCGCGGTTGAGCGCCTGCAGGGCCTGCTCCAGCCCCCAGGGCTGCGGCGCGCGATGCTGCTGCTGGCGCCGCGCCAGCGATTGCGACTGGATGATCTCCAGGATGGCCGGGGCGTCTGCGCGGCGCAGCACCTGCCGCAAGGGGCGCCACTGCCGCCGCGTCAGACGCCTGGCCGCCGCAAGCCCTTCAGGGCGCGCGATCAGCCGGCGAAGCGTGCTCAGAAAGTCGGCCGCCGACCGAAGCGCGTAGGCCATGTGAGCTGTTCTGCCCGGTCAGACATTTCGAGCGTGGTCTCGACGAAGGAGTTGATCGAGACATGGGCGGCCAGGTAATGCTCGAGCACCGCGGCCAGGATGAAGGGGGAGCCCCCGTCAAAAGCGCGGTCGTTCATGCTCAGCCTGATGGCAACCCCCCGGCCGAAGGCCAGCGGCCCTCCGCCTGGTACGCGGCGGGTGATCTGCTCGGCCGCCACCGAGATCAGGCCGTCAGCCTGACGCAGCAGGAAGTGCCCCGGTATCGGCGCATAAAGGCTCAGCATGGCGCGCAGCACATCGGCCCCGCGCGGGCCACCACTGTCAAACAGGGACAGGTAGTTGACGAACAGGTGGCTGAGGGCCAGCCAGGGGTCGAAGCCGTCGGACGGCGAGGACAACGGAAGCGAAGGCCCGGCCAGGCAGTCGACCGACTTGACAGGCACCGTGTCCACCGTCTGGTAACGGGCCTCGGAAAACTGCGCTCTCAGGTACAGCGGCAGGTCGCGGTTGGAACACAGCGCGCGCACGGACAGGTAGCGCAGGTCACTGCCGTAGGGGGGGGCGCCTTGCTCGGCCAGCGACAGGTAGATCTCGCTGCCGGGGTAGGTGACCGCGCGCCCTATGGTTTCAGATTGCGAGAGCATGCGCCGCTCGCGGCGCAGCGTGTAGAAGCTTGCGCTGCTGAGCTTGCCCGAGTTGACCACTTCGAACACGGGCGAGAAGCTGCGTTCGAAGCCGCTGCCGCCTCCGACGACATCCAGCAGCTGAACCACCTCATGCTGGCGCGGACGCATGCGGTCGGCCACGAGGTGGTACTCCATCTGCCCTGGGGTCAGGTCGATGCGGTCCAGCTGGCGCTCGCGCAGGTTGACGGCGGGCACGCAGAACAAGGACAGCGTCTGCGGCTTGACGGCGTTCTCCAGGCGCTCGAAAACCCCCGAGAAGTGGAAGTGGAGGTGCAGCTTGCGCCCCTTGAAGCCCTGCAGGGCCTGGCGCAGGCCGACCAGCTCGACGAAACGGAATCTGTCGGGCAGCGCTGCATACTCCTTGAGGACGCGAAAGCCCGTGTGGCCGCGCACCGGCACCCGCAGCAGTGCTTCGGTCTCATCAAACCCGATGTGCTGGACAGCCTTGCCAGGCAACCAGGCATGCGCCTGCCGCGACTGCGCGGTGGCTGACAGGCCCACAGCCAGGCAGCGCCCTCCCAGCAGCTCCATGAGTTGCGCACCGTAGGCGTCGGATGCCGTGACAAACAGGGGCAGCTTGTCCAAGGGCAAGGTCTGGAAGCTGGCGTCACCCAGAAGCTCCAGTTCCAGACGCAAGCTCGACATCGCGGTGGCCTGGGACTGCGGGCCGGCAGGCGCGGCCTCCGGCCGGGCAGCGACGTACTGTGCCGACACCACCTGCAGGGGAAGCAGCTGCAGGTCCCGCGCGGTTTCAAACTCGCAGCGGGTATCGGCGTTCCCGCGCAGGGAGCCCACGATGCACGAGCCGCGCGGAACGACCACGCCCTCGGCCAACTGGCCATCGGCCATGTCAGGGTTGAGCCGCAAGACGCAGGCGGAAGGCGTCGGCGCCAGCCATCCTGGAAAGAGCACATCCACGAGTTGCTGCGTGAAGACGGGGTATTGGGTGTCCAGCTTGAGGCGCACACGCGCGGCAAGGTAGGCCACCCCTTCAAGCAATCGCTCGACGTACGGGTCTTCAACCCGGTGCTCATCAATGGCCAGTCGGGCTGCGCGGTCGGGAAACTCGCGGGCGAACTCTGCCGCCTCCGTGCGCAGGTGCAGCAACTCCTCGTTGTAGAGATCGATGATGCGCGGATCCACCGGGGGGCCTTCCTGGGGAACAGACGGGCGTCAGCCAGTGACCAGGGCCTGCCCGGTTTCCATGTCGAGTTCCGTGTGAACAAGGAACTCGATGGGCAACGGGTCTGCCCGCAAGAACCCGTGGACCGAGAACTGGAGCTTGTTGAAGCGGTGCCGCTGCTGCGTGTTCAGAGCGTTGACTTCCAGTGTGTGACGGTCAATGCGGCTCTCGAAGGCGATGATGCGGCGCTTGATCTCCCAAGCGATTTCATCCGGGTCCATGGTGGATTGGGTGCGCCCCGAATAGGCGGGCACACCGAAGCACAACACCGAGTCCGCCACCGCGGGGGGAGGTTCACGTCCGGCCAGCAGCTTCGGCGACTCGGTGTTGAGCATCCATTGCAGGTTGCGCAAGACGTCCTTTCTGACGTCCTGCCACGTGCTCATCGTCGCCCGTGCACCACTGCTGACGGGGCTTTCGTCAGACCATCGCTGCAGCAGGCAAGGCAGGAAGATCGACACGCAGGCCCGTCCTCAGGCGAGCTTCAGTTCGCGCACATCGAGGAAGCCGGTCTCACCCTGGTCCGTCACCAGCGTTTTCTGACCCAGCCCGACATAGGCGTTCTCGCCAATCTCGCGCCACTGGGTCATGCGGGACATGCGCTGTTCGTCGTCTTCAGGTCCAGGGTAGCGGGCAGGCAGGAACAGTTCGATGCTGCCTTCGTCGCCGATCTCCACCAGGGCATGCGCCCACATCCTGTCGCGAAGTTCCGTGGGGGGGCGGATGACGATGGAGCGGACACTCGACCAGGGCAACCAGAAGTACTTGCCCTTGGACATGACCTCCACACACGGGCCCAGGCGGGCGTCGCCGTCACACAGCCACTCAAAGCTCTGGCCATTGACCGTGCCGGCACGGGCCGAACTCTCCATCTGCGCTTGCAGCAACAGGCCTGCGGCCTGCTGCGGCGCGCTGCGCCACGTCGCCAGCCCGGCCACCAGCGTGTCAAACCACGCAGGCGGTTCGCCCAGACACACCGGAGCCACCTCGCCAGCCAGCACGCGCTCGCGTTGTACCTCGGCCTGCAACAAGCCCTGGCAGGCCTCGGCCTCCATGGCCCAGGAACTGTCAAAGGAGACGAGCGCGTCCAACTGGGTGCGGGCGCGCTCGTACTCCCCGCGCAAGGCGAAAATCTGCCACAGGGCGCTGCGCGCGCCCACATCGGCGGGACTGGCCTGAACGCGACGCTTGGCGTCCTCGAACAGAGGGGTCAGCGACATGGAATCCTCCTGCGGCATCAGGCCTGCCGGCCCCAAAGGGCCATGAGCGTGGACCGGGGGTCAACCCGGCTCAAGTCAAATGGATCAGGCCGTCTTCGTGTTCTTCTGGATGCTGAAGCCGGAAATCACCGGGCCGCCCTTCTTGGATCCCTTGTTGTCCTGTTCCTGATATTCCACCTTGTATTCGGCAAAGGCCAGGCTGACCGCTTCGCTGGGGGTGTCTTCCTGGTTCGAACCGCTGGGCTGAACCGATGACACGATGACGTCAGTGAGCGTGATCTTGAAGAAATCCACCCCGGCCGCGCCTCCGGCCTTTCGGCAGGTCAGAACCGCTTCCTTGAGGTGCTGGCCGGTGCAGCAGGCGATCATCAACTTGGGGGTGGCTTTGTCAACTTTGTGGATGAAGGTCAAGTCGCCCATGTTCACGCGGCCTGCACCGCCACCGGTACTGGACCCGAAATTCGTTGTCTGGGTCATGCCCCAGCTGAAGCTCTCGCACATGATCTGGCCGGCGAAATCCTTGTGCTCGGACATGCCCGCGATGGTGTCGATCTTGATGTGGATATCAACTGCCATGATGCTCTCCTGATGTTAGGGGTCTAAAGGGACTCATGCCGCCCGCTGGGACGGCAATTCGGAAACGAGACGAAGCGAAATGTTCAAGCCTTCGAGCTGGTAATGCGGCCGCAGGAAGAACTGTGCACTGTAGTAGCCCGGGTTGGACTTGTTCTCCGTCACGACGACTTCAGCGCCCGCCAAGGGGTGGGTTGCCTTGACCATTTCACTTGAGCCCTCGGGGTCTCCATCGACGTAGTTCAGGATCCAGCTCTGAAGAAATTGCTGCATCGAAGCCGCACTGGCGAAGCCGCCCACCTTGTCGCGCACGATGCACTTCAGGTAGTGGGCGAACCGGCAGGTGGCGAACATGTAGGGCAGACGCGAACCCAGCGCAGCATTGGCTGAAGCTGCCGCATCTTCGTATTCCGCCGGCTGGTGGATCGAGTTGGCGCTGATGAACGCGGCAAAGTCGGAGTTCTTGCGGTGTACCAGGGCCATCAAGCCGTTCTTGGCAAGCTCGGCTTCGCGACGATCACTGATCGCGATTTCCGTGGGGCACTTCATGTCCACGCCACCGTCGTCGGTGGCGAAGGTGTGGCTCGGAAGGTTGGCCACCGCGCCACCGGACTCCACGCCGCGGATGGACGTGCACCAGCCGTACTGCTTGAAGGAGCGCGTGATGTTGGCGGCCATCGCGTAGGCGGCATTGGCCCACACGTACTGCTCATGCTTGCCCCCCAACGACTCTTCTTCGTAGGTCATGCCTTCGGCAGGCATGGTGTTGGCGCCGTACGGCAGACGCGCGAGAAAGCGCGGCATGGCCAGCCCGATGTACTTGGAGTCATCGGATTGGCGGAACGAGCGCCACGCCGCGTACTCGGGCGTCTGGAAGATCTTGGTGAGGTCTCGCGGGTTGGCGAGTTCCTGCCAGGACTCCATCTGGAAAAGCGAAGGCTTGGGCGAGGCCAGGAAGGGCGCGTGCGCGGCTGCCGCCACCTGGGCCATGCCGCGCATGATTTCCACATCGGGCGGGCTCTGGTCGAACTGGTAGTCCCCCACCAGCAAGCCGTAGGGGTGGCCCCCCAACTGACCGAACTCCTGCTCGTAGAGCTGCTTGAACAGCGGGGACTGGTCCCAGGCCGTGCCCTTGAACTTGCTGAAGGTCTTGCCCAGGTCCTTCTTGGACACATTGAGGACCCGGATCTTCAGGGTCTCGTCGGTTTCCGTGTTGTTGACGAGATAGTGCAGGCCGCGCCAGGCGCCTTCGAGTTGCTGGAAGTCGGGGTGATGAAGAATCTTGTCGAGCTGCTTGCCGATCTTGGCGTCGAGCGCGGAGATCATGGCTTCGATCGACTGCACCACGTCGTCCTTGACCAGCGCGGTGTTGGCCAGCGCTTGCTGAGCCAGGGTCTGGACGGCACTCTCCACTGCCTGCTCGGCGGTGTCGGTGCGGGGCTTGAATTCCTTTTTCAGCAGGCTGGAAAGGTCGCCCAGTTCCTGCATCTGCACTTCGGCAAGTGCGCTCTTGGCTTGTTCGGTGGCCATATGGCTCTTCCTCCGGAGGTCGGTCGGTATGGATAGGGTGGCGTGTCAGCTCGGTGCTGCCCTCAGGACTTCGGATCCTGGTTCGGCACCTGGGCGATGGTCTTCAGCAGATCAGGGTCCTGCATGACCTTGGCCAGCAGGTCTTCGGCGCCCGTCTTGCCGTCCATGTACGTCAAGAGCGAGGACAGTTGCTGGCGCGCGTCGATCAGCTTCTGCAGTGGCTCGACCTTGGATGCCACCTTGGCAGGCTGAAAGTCCTCCATGCTCTGGAAGTCTATGGACACGGGCATGCTGCCCTCGCCTGTCAACGTGTTTTCCACCTGGAACGACACCTTGGGCCGAAGCGCCGCCATGCGGTTGTCGAAGTTGTCGACATCGATCTCCAGGAACTTTCGGTCGGCGACCACTTTCTGCGCCTCCTCGCTGTCGCTCTTGCCAGCGAGGTCCGACATCACGCCTACCACGAACGGCAAGTTGACCTTCTTCTGTGCGCCGTAGAGCTCGACGTCGTACTCGATCTGAACGCGCGGGGCTCGGTTGCGGGCGATGAATTTCTGGCTGCTGCTCATTCGGGGACTCCTTTAGGGGCCAGTGGTTTCAAGAGGGGGTTGCTGCGATGAGCCTGAATCGAAAGACCGCTCACGATCATTCGTCAGGCGCCTGGTGCCCGGTAATGCGGGAAACTTCACTGAGAGCGTCGGGTGTCATGTCGCGAACGATCTCGAAGTAGCTGCGCGCCCCGAGCAGACGCTCGGCACGGCGCAGAAACAAGGGTGCCGGGTGGCTGGGCTCGACACTTTCGAGGAAGGCGCAGATCTCGAGTATTTGCCGTCGCGCGTCTTCCCGGGTCTGCAGACGGCCACCACCGCCCGTTCCGCCACCCTTGGTGCCGGCCTGTACCGCCAGGACCGCGGGCGGATCTCCCAGGGCATCGTTGACAGCAGACGAAGCCGCAGAAGCTCCGCTTTGGTCTGCGATCTCACCCAGTTGCCGGGCCATGCGGTCAAGGAGCGCCTGTACCGCATCTCCGCGCACGGAGCCAGCTTCAAAGCGGCCCATCAGGCGGTCCATGGCCTGGCTGGTGTCCCGCAAAGGCTGGCGCAGGGCCTCCAGGCGCTGCTGCATCGCCTCGTCAGCGACCGCATCGGGCGCCACGCCAAGCTCACGCGCCAAGGCCAGCCGGACCACGCCGCGGTACTGCTCGATGCTGGCGGGGCGATCAGGATCGGGGTCGAGGTTCCTCTCCAGAACCTCGGCATCACGCATGACGATGTTGCCCGCGGCCGAGTTCAACACCACGGACTCGCGCAAGAGGTTGGCGAAACCCTTGCCCGCCACGATCTCGGACAACACCATGGCGCGGGCAGAGACGTCGCTGGGGTCGTCTTCGTCCGGTCGTGGATGAACGGTATCCGGGAAACGCTCAAGCAAAGCCTCGAACAGCAGCACAGCGTCTCTCAGGCCCTCGACACCGCGTGCCTGCAGCCAGGACACTGCCAACGCCTTGACCACACGCAGATCCTTGCCGCGGCGGGAGAGCAGTTCGGCAGCGCGGCTGTCAATGTTCTCGCAGGCCAACGCCGGCGTGACGTTACGGCCCAGCAACTCCTTGCAGTTGGCTGCCAGGGAGTCCGCCTTGCGCTCCCCGTCCTTCAGGAAGGCTTCTGCATTCCTGCGATCGCTCTCTTCGTTCTCGCCCGAAAACGGCTGACGCGACTGCCGGCGCAACTCTTCGACCGACGCCCGTTCGCACAGATACTCCGCCAACGCGTCCATGACCTGCAGCTCGAAGCTGTAGCCGCAGTCTTCGCCGGATGGTTCGTCGTCGGAAATCGGATCGAGAAAGGCCTCGTGGCTCATGCGCTTTGAATATTGGTTTGTGGCACGTTGGATTGAGGCTCGTCACCGGCCAACGGGGCCTCGCCCGTGACCATGGCCTGCCATCCAGACTCCCTCGAAACATCATCAACTGGGGACGCCGCTTTGTCAATCCGGGGAAGAAGAGGACGCGTGTCGTCGCCTCCGGCCGCAGGCAGCGTGCCCGCAGCGTCCTGAACAGGCGTGGCCTCCATGACGGCGGATGGTGGGACCGCAACCAGCACAGGCGCATCCGGCACAGGCGCAACCGGCCCGTACTCAACCCAACCCCTGCGGGCCCATTGCCTGTCGAAGACTGCAGCCAGGGGCGCTGGGTCCGAGAGGCTCTTCATGGAGAAGAAGCGGTCGAAACCGCCAGCTGAATCCAGCACGATGCCCAGAACCTGCGCAGACCAGGGCAGGCGGCTGCACAAAGCCCGGTCCACAGGGCTCATGACAGCCTCAGGTCCGACAAAACACTGAGCGCTGCCCTCTGAAGGCAGCCTGGGGACGGTTTCGTCTGCAGCAGAGGCGAATGGCACGCCTTGCCCTGAGAGAGCCTGCCAGCGGGCTGCGTCAGGCAGCTCAGCCATGACCTGATCAGCCGTCGCGCCAGCGGCCTTCGCTCCCAGCCCCAAGCCGCAAAGGTACTGAGACAAACCCAGGGATGGCCAGGACAGGGGAAGCCGTTGCATCTGCGCATCGGTCTCAAGACCCAGACAGAACGGGAACAGACGGCCCACCCGATCCTGCGAAGGAACGATGCCACCGACGAACCCGGATGCGCACAGCGCGCCAGGCCGAACGCTCAGCACGAACGACGGCGCATTCTCGAACAGGGTATGGGGGTGCACGCCGTCCGAGATCGCCGTGGCGAGGGCGGACTGAAGAAGGCCATCCAGCGCATGTCGAAGCTCGGGTGAGAAGCCTCGACCGATGAAATCGCCCACCGAGGGTAGCTTGCCGTACAGACCAAAGGCCACTGTCACGGTGCGTCTCCTCAGGGGCAGCTGAAGGCGGCGAGTTCCCGCAGCCTGAAGGGGTTGAAGGCGGCGCTGCCCGTGCGGATCTCGAGCTGCGCCTTGGCTCCTGAGGGTGCCGTGTAGGACACCCGAAGCTTGTCTCCCGCGCTGGCAGGGTCGATGGTTCCCTTGTCCACCAAGCGGAACAAGGCCCAGGCACCCTCGACATTGGCCACCTGCGAAGGCCCTACGCTCAGGCGCGCCCCAGGCCGGGCAGGCCACGCCAGCCGCACCCCGGGCGATCCGGCGCGCAAGCGGTGCGTGGTGCCGTCATAGTCGATCGTCACCTCGTCGCCCGCCACCAGGGAGACATCGGCCTGGACCTGCGGCGATGACCCGCCGCCCAGGAAGGCGGTGCGGATGGCCTCTGCGTTCTGGAACTGCTGGAGCGTGGCCTGGGTCACGGGCGGCGCGCCAGTCCCGGTGGCCTTCAGGCCCCACACGCTACGGGACTTGTCCACGTAGGGTGCCAGGTTGCTGGCGAAGAAGGCATCCAGGTCCCCGCCGGCCTTGAACACACTGACAAAGTCCTGGACCCCCGCATCCTGCTGAGCGTTGCGTGCAAATGGATAGCGGCCAGGTACCGAGCGCTTGCACATCGCGGCGGCGCCCCCCAGACCTGCCTCGACCTCCTTCTTCACGCCCCCTGACGCTTCCTGCTCGGCGAACGCGACCAGTCCTTTGATCGTGCTGCCTACGGGGGCGGGGAAGCGGTCAGCGCTGGCGCGGGCATTGGCCAGCCCGGCGGGCATCTCCTTGATGCCCTGCCCGCTGGACATCTTCTGCTGCATGGCAACGAGTTCGTTGGCAACTTGCGCGATGAGGGAAATGGCGGCGTCGATCTCACCGGCCTTGCCATCGCCCGCCAGGCGTCTGAGTCCTCCAAAGTACTCCTCTGTCTGCGCCTCAAGCCTGCGCGTGGCATCGGTCGGCAAGGCTGCGCTCACAACCGCACTGGCCTGCGCGCCGAACATTCCCGAGGTGGCCTGCGTCGCGGCCTCCTTGGCCTTTTGCTTTGCGTTGTCAACGGCTGCCTGCTGGGCAGCACCTGGGGCATCCATGGCCGTCAGGCGGGTGGCATCAGCCACTGCGGCAACCAGGCGTTTGAGCGGAGAGTCCGGCTGCGAGAGCACTTGCGCTGCGTTCAGGGCAGTTGCCACGCCATCGATGCGGCGAAGCCGCAGGTCGGCCAGCACGGTGGCCCAGGTGGACTGGAAGTCCGCGAAGTACCTGCGCTGCACTTCCACGGCGATCTGGGAGGGATCGCTCTTGCCGACGCCTGAGGATTGCGCTCCCAGGACCCACGCCTCCTCTGCGGCCATGACCGAGACG
The DNA here is from genome assembly GCA_021300575.1 of Rubrivivax sp. Taxonomy (GTDB): domain Bacteria; phylum Pseudomonadota; class Gammaproteobacteria; order Burkholderiales; family Burkholderiaceae_C; genus Rubrivivax. Next base: position 36,085 of record JAJTDM010000024.1, on the reverse strand, counting down.
ATCTCGTCGATGCGAGGCTTGACGAACTTGCGGTATCCCTGGCGGGTGTAGATCGCGGATACAGGCTCCGTCAGCGGCGTCCCCGAGGCACGTTCGAAGATGCCTACCCCCGACGCGCCGAGGACTTCGCTCAAACGCAAGCCTTCAGGGGCCCCTGCGCCAGACACGCGCAGCATTTCGTAGGCCCGATCGACGATGGACGAACGTGCAATGCGCTCTCGGGCCTGAGCAACAATCGCATCGTTGCGCGGATGGAAACGCTCTACAAGCAGGTCCCCGCCGTTGACAAGGGTCTCTAGGTGCCCACGGGCAGACTCCAGCAAGACGGGGTCGAAGCGAGCCCGCCACAACTCACTGATGGCACCGACGAACCACTGGCGCTCCAAACGCTTGCCGTCGTACATCATCAAGTAGGTCTTGAGCGCACCGTAGACATACTGCGGTTTGGCGTCGGGCGAGGTCATCACCGCCTCGAGTTGCAGCGCGATGCGCGGCATCAGCCCTTGCTGGAGCGCGTAACGGTAACGTTCACCGACCTGCTCCTTGACGGCGTCACCCTGGTAAAGGCCCCAGGTCATGCCCATGCGAGGATCGTCCACGGGGTCATGTACCGCTGCAGGAACTCGCCTCATCGCATTCAAGGCCTCGACCAGCGCGGCCAGATCACCCACACGGGGCGCCTCTACAGCACCCAGGGCGATTCGTGCCTGAACAGCGGCGGCACCGGCCCGAGCCAATCCCTCCTTGTTCGAGAAGAAACTCAAGGTCCAGGCCACGCCAAGACCCACCGCCACCAAAGCCGAGCCTGCGGCCAAACCCCAATTGATCTTGGTCAGGCGGGCTTCCCGAGCCTCGCTGAAGCCCGCCAAACCAGCCTCCGGGAAGACCACGTCGGTCATGAGCCGCTGGATAAAGAAGCTCTTGCCCGCGCCGGCCGGTTGAGAGCGGCGGGCGCCTCCGGAACGAAGGTCAAGCGACTGGTTCAGCGCGCCCAGCAGCCTGTCAATCGTGGCTCCTTGCTGGGTGCCACTGGTGAAGTACACGCCGCGCACCACCACCTTGCCCGCGTACTTGCTGTTGCCGAAAGCGCCCGCCAGGAACTCGCTGACCAGGGGTCCGACGGCTGCGAACTGCTGGGGGAACGGATACAGCAGTGCTCGGCGCTCGGGATCGCGCTCTTCCTGCAAGCGTTCGAGCAGCAGGTTGTTGAGACGCTCCACCAGGCCCGGCAGGGCCGAAGCAAAGCCCTCTGGCGCAGACTCAGGCTCTCGAGTCTTCAGGTCGAAGCCGAGGGTGACCCCCCAGACCTGCGCCCGCTGGTCGGCATCCAGCGTGGAGAAGAACTCGTCAAATCCGGAGATCAAGTCACACTTGGTGACCATCACATACACAGGAAACTGCAGGCCCAGCTGCTGCTGAAGGTCATCCACGCGCTGCCGCACCACCTGCGCATATTGCGAGCGCTCGGAAGGCGTGAAGGACAACAGGTCACCAATGCTGAGGGTGACGAAGATGCCGTTGATGGGTTGGCGCGGACGGTACTTCTTCAGAAGTTGAAGAAAGGTCTGCCACGCAGACTGATCGACCTTCGCGTTGCTGTCCTGAGTGGTGTAGCGGCCTGCGGTGTCGATGAGAACGGCGTCATCGGTGAACCACCAGTCGCAATTGCGTGTGCCACCAATACCTCCCAGCGCAGAGGCGGAGGTGCCGGACTTCGCCAGCGGAAAACGCAGTCCTGAATTGACGAGTGCGGTGGTCTTGCCCGAACCTGGCGCACCGATGAACATGTACCAGGGAAGCTGGTAGAGCAGCTTGGCGCCACCCTGGCCCCCCAGCCGGGTGCCCTTGAGCGTGTCGAGCGCTTCTCGGAAGCGCCTGGCCAGCAACTCCGCCTCTTCCCGTGACACCGAGTCGTCTGCGCCCGCAGAAGACAGTTCTTCCAGCAATCGCTTGTTGCGCCGTCGCGCTAGAAGCACCCGGGCCAACTCGGCACCCAACCAAACCAGCGCCAGCAGCAGAACCAGCAGCAAGCGGGAGACCCAGCCGTCAAGCGGCCGACTGTCGCCCAGCGTCAACAGTGGCCCTGCGAACCAGACCACACAACCCAGCGCCACCACGACGAACGCGCCGATGAACCAGCGCTTGTGAGCTTGGAAGAATTTCACGGCGACCCCTTACTGACCTGCGGCCATCACGCGCAAGGTGATTTCCACTCGACGGTTGCGGGCTCGGCCTTCTGCGGTGTTGTTGGGTCCGACGGGCTCGGTATCGCCACGTCCCTCCGAACTCACACGCGTCCCGTCCTTCAAGCTTGCACCCACAAGCGCGGCCACGGTGCGGGCTCGCTCCTTGGACAGCTCGAAGTTCGAAGGGAACCGCAATGTGCGCGTGGGCACGTTGTCGGTATGCCCCGTCACGATCACACGGCCCTCCAACTGGTCAAGCGCCTTCGCCACCTTTTCGATCACGGCGACCGCGCCGCTCGCAGGCGTGGCGCTACCCGAATCGAATGTCTGTTCACCAAGCAGGGTCACGACGGACTCCAGCTGGAGATCACGCACCTCGAGCTGCCTGGCAGCGATCTCAGCCTGCAGCAATTGGGCCAGGCGGGGCTTGGCGGCAGGTGCCAAGGCGGTACGTGTCGGGGGCGTGGGCTTCAAGCTGAGTTGCTCAAGGGACAGGTCGCTACGCGCGCCGCCCAGGGCGAAGGCATAGAAGGCATACAAGCCAAGGCCAAGGAACACAGCAGCACCGACTGCAACCCAGAAGGCCACAAAGCCCTTGAAGCGCCGGGACTCCACGGACACCCCTTGCCAACGCTGGGACAGGGTGCGATCAGGTTGCGGCCGGCTCTGCCTGATCTGCTGGTGCAGACGCTCTCGTAACTCCGTTACCGCCTGGCGCCCGGCCGCGTCGGTCAGAAGATAGCGGCCCATGAAGCCCAGGGCCAGGCAAACGTAGAACAGTTCCAGCAACGCCGTGAAGCGCGTGGGGGTCTGCATCATCTTGTCCAGGATCTGGAAGAACTTCTCTCCGCCCCAGTTCTCCTTGAAGAAGTGGATCAACAGGCTTTGCTGCGCCCAATTGGCCGTGCCCCCCCAGGGCGTTCGCTGCACAGCCTCGTCCAGCACCGTGCAGATCGCGTAGCGGGCAAGATGTCGCTGGTCTTCGGGCACTGCCTGGGTGGAGCAGGCCACGTCGAAGTCCTTGACCATTTCCAGCAACCTTGCGCGCAATGCGGCGACGTCGCCGGGTGCACTGGCGGTGCGCAAGGTGGGCAAGGTCATGAGCAGCGGATTGGCCGCCGCCACCAGGGGATTCATCGCGCCCAGCGCACCAATCTGGCGCAATTCCAACGGCGCACCTGAAGGTGTCGGCGCCGAGGGCTTACCCGCTCCGGCCGCAGAGAATGCCGGCCGAAAAAGCATCGTCTTGTCAGCGTCAAAGGGCTCGTTCTGCATGGCCGTCCTTCAGTGAGCGGGCGTGGCTTTCAGGTGCGGATCGCCCACATCTGCAGTTCCAGCGAGGGGGGATCCCCCGCGACGTACAGCGCCAGCCGTCGCGTCGTCTCTATCGCTGACCAGAACTCGCTCTTGGGATCGAGTTGAAAGTACGTGAATCCGGCGTGGTAAGGTATCTGGCGCGGTGCCACCGGCAATGGCTCTATGCGCACGCCGGGGGCAAGGGCCATGACAAGATCACGAATCTTCTCGGGCGGCCCGATCTTCACCTGGCCTGGCATCGACGTGCGGATGGCCTCGGTAGGCATTTGCGCGTTGATCGCCAACACGAAGTAGGCGGACCGGACCAGGCGCTGGTCAGGGATGTCCGCGCCATACAAGCCGCGGCCGAGGTCCTTCAGCGGAATCTGAACGGCTGTCTGCTCGAGCACCGCAGCCATCGCGCGGCGGATTTCCTCCACCACCGGCTCCAGCGTCTCGGCCAGACCCGCATGGGTGTAAGGCGGGAAGGCGGGCGGCCTGCGCGACTCCTGCCCGAAGGCGCTGCATTCGCCCGCCAGCTTCAACAACTCCGCATAGAGATCCAGGGGGTGCAGGGGCACCACCGCGCGCAAGTGCGCCAGCAGGGGTTCGTAGCGGTTGCAGAGCAACAGCAACAGGAAGTCCGCGAATTCGGCCACGCCCTTTGTTCCTGGCGCGCCGATCCGAGAGGCCAATGCATCTCCTCGCTGCTTGACCAGGCCGTGAATCTCGTCGAGCCAAGCCCGTGTTCGAGGGTGGGCAGCGACATCCATCAGTGGGGGCACGAACTTCCCATCAAGCACGACATCCCCGTTCGCGCGCCGCTCGATGATGCGCGCGACGGGCAAAGAGGTCATCGAGCCATCCAACGAGGGTTGCAGCCCGAGAGACAGCGTCAGCACGCCCAGCTTCACCTCTGCTTCCGCATCGAACCCGGCGACGTTGTCCTGCACCCGGCTGTCCAGTCCTGCGTAACGCATCCGCCGCTGACTTTGTCCGGCGGTTTCAAGGGTGAACGCCTTGGCGCCCGCGCGCCGCAGCACCGCCGCAAGATGCAAGGTCGCATCACGCGTACCTTCCGGGACATCGAAGGGCACGAGGTGCGCAGCCTCCGAAGGCACCTCGAAGGGGGTGCCGTCAGGCATGACGCCGGCGGCCGCCGTCAGCTGCACCTTGCCTTGGAGCAAGAGTGCGGTGTCGATGCTCAGTCGGCTGAAGCCATGACCAGAAGCCGCGAGAGGCCTGAGCCTGGCCTCCAGCAGACCCTCGAAGTAGCGCTCCTGCTGCTGGAAATGATGAGGCCGAAGGAAGAGTCCCTCCGACCAGATGACTCGGGCCAATTCTGTGCTCATGGTCGGGCAGGTCAGCGGGGTTGGTCAGGACGGCAATCGGGTCGAGCCGGCCACGCCGGCCACAGGCTGCCGTGGTTCAGGCGAAATGGAACGCGAACTCCGTACCCTCGACCCCAATCTCCACGCGACTGATGCGCTCCTGGGCGATCATCTTGTTCAATATGGCTTCGCTGACACGCGGCAGGATGGTGTTGGTGAGGATGGCGTCGATCATGCGGCCGCCGCTCTCCACCTCGGTGCAGCGTGAAGCCACGAGACTCACCACATCGTCGCCGTAGACAAAATCGGCATCGTGGTTCGCACGCACCCGCTTGACGATCCTGTCGAGCTGCAGGCGAATGATCTGGCCCAGCATCGCATCGGACAGCGGGTAGTAGGGAATGGTCACGATGCGCCCCAGCAATGCTGCGGGGAACACCTTCAGCAGAGGGTCGCGCAACGCCTTGGCGATCGCTTCCGGCCCGGGTGCGAGCTCCGGGTCAGCGCACATGCGCATGATTTCCTCGCTGCCCACATTGGAGGTCAGCAGGATGAGCGTGTTCTTGAAATCGATGTAGCGCCCTTCGCCGTCTTCCATCCACCCTTTGTCGAAGACCTGGAAGAAGGTTTCATGAACATCGGGATGGGCCTTCTCGACTTCGTCGAGCAGGACAACGCTGTAGGGCTTTCGGCGCACGGCTTCGGTGAGGACACCGCCCTCACCATAGCCGACGTAGCCAGGAGGGGCTCCCTTGAGGGACGAAACGGTATGCGCCTCTTGGTACTCGCTCATGTTGATGGTGATGACATTCTGTTCACCACCGTACAAAGTGTCGGCCAGGGCCAACGCCGTCTCGGTCTTGCCCACACCCGATGGCCCACACAACATGAACACGCCAATGGGCTTGTTCGGGTTGTCCAGCTTGGCACGTGAAGTCTGAATGCGCTTGGCAATCATCTCCAGGCCGTGCTTCTGCCCGATGACCCGCTGGTTCAGGGTGTCGGCCAAGGCCAGGATGTTGCGAACCTCGTTGCCCACCATCTTGCCCAGAGGGATGCCGGTCCAATCCTGCACCACAGCCGCCACCGCCATGTCGTCAACGACCGGGAGCACCAAGGGCAGATCGGTCTGCAAGGAACGCAACGCTGATTGCGCGCTGTCGAGCTCAGGCAAGGACGCCGCGGCTGCCTCGTCACCTGCAGCGGCCTTGTTGCGCAAATCGACAATCTGCGTCACGAGGTCCCGCTCCCTGGACCAGCGCTCCTCGAGCGCCTGAAGTTCACTGCGCGCCTGAGCGAGTTGCGCACCGATCTCTGCCATGCGCTTGGAGTGGTCGCCTCCCAGCTTGGACTCGCGCTCAAGAATGTCGAGTTCGGTGGTCAGAACCTCGATGGAACGCTGACGGTCTTCAACCGGTGCAGGGGTCGCGTACTGGCTCACGGCCACCCGGGCGCAGGCGGTGTCCAGAAGACTCACGGCCTTGTCAGGCAGCTGCCGCGCCGGGATGTAGCGGTGCGACAAGCGAACAGCCGACTCCACGGCGCTGGCCTGAATCTCCACCTTGTGGTGGTTCTGCAGCACCGGCACCACGCCACGCAGCATCTGCATGCCCCGGGTTTCATCCGGCTCGTCGACCTGGACCACCTGGAAGCGGCGCGTGAGCGCCGGATCCTTCTCGAAATACTTCTTGTACTCCGCCCAGGTGGTGGCCGCAATCGTGCGAAGCTTGCCGCGGGCAAGCGCGGGCTTGAGCAGATTGGCGGCATCTCCCGTGCCGGCGGCTCCGCCGGCACCGATCAAGGTGTGCGCCTCATCGATGAAGAGAATGGTGGGCTGAACCGAGGACTGAACCTCGTCAATGACCTGGCGAAGACGGTTCTCGAATTCACCCTTCATGCTTGCTCCCGCCTGGAGCATGCCGAGGTCGAGCGAACAAATTCGAATCTCGCGCAGTGCGGGGGGCACATCACCCTTGGCAACGCGCAGCGCGAATCCCTCGACAACCGAGGTCTTGCCGACACCGGCCTCGCCTGTGAGGATCGGATTGTTCTGCCGCCGCCGCATCAGGATGTCGACGATCTGGCGAATCTCTTCATCGCGCCCGAGCACGGGGTCAATCTCGCCCGCGCGGGCCTTGGCGGTCAGGTCCTGCGAGTAGCGCGCCAGCGCACTGCCCTTGGCGCCTTCACCCGCCATGGCCCCGGAGGCCTCGCCGGGAGACGCACCGCTTGCCGACAGGCCTTCGCCTTCCTCGGATGACCCTTTGGTGAGGGTGTCGAACTCGTCGACGAGGCGGTCGGGCTTGATGCGATCGAATTCGCGCGAAAGCCCCGACAAGGCATTGCGCAGCGTGCTGGACTTGACGATACCTGCAAGCAGAGAGCCGCTACGTACGTGACTCGAGCCGAACATCACTGACGCCCATGTCCAACCTCGTTCCACGGCTTCATCAATATGAGACGAAAGGTCGGAAATCGAACTGGCACCTCGCGGCAAGGCGTCCAGGGCCCGCGTCAGGTCTGCCTGCAGTCGACTTGGGTCGAGGTCGAAGGCTTTGACGATGAGCGACAAGTCGCTGCGCTCGGCTTGAAGCAACTGGAAGATCCAGTGGACCAGCTCGACGTGGGGGTTGCCCCGCATCTTGCAGAAGACCGTGGCCGACTCAAGCGCCTTGTAGGCCGTCGGCCCGAGCTTCGAGAAGAGCCTGGAGCGGCTGATTTCCGACATGAACCCACCCTGCTTTCTTATCAGTCCGAACCGCCCCGGGCCTCGCGCGCCAGCCCGGCGCAAGACCCCTGGGCGACGAACTGCACGTGCAAAAGTCTGCGCTCGATCAATTTAACCCTATTATGCAAACCGTTCAACCACTTGGCGGGGTTGCGCCGCCGGGACACCACGTTCCTAACCTGCGGGAACCGGCCGGCATCCGTCTGAAGGCGTTCCGCCTCCGGCGAGCTGGCCTCCCCAAGTCTTCCCATCCCTGAGTTGCACCGCAAATGCCCGTTCTACTGCGCGCCGAAGGCCCGTCGCTGAACCGAACACATCTGCTTGAGGACGGCACCGCAGCCGCCATCGTAGGAAGGGATCCGGCGGCCACGCTGCATCTGCCCGATCCAGACCGCCTGCTGTCTCGACGCCATCTTTCCATCGCGGCGTCGGGCCTCGGTGTCCAGGTCACTGTCCTGTCTTCGGTCAACGGGGCCACCACGAGCCAGGGCGAGCTCGCGCCTGGGCAGACAGTGCACATTGGGCTGGGTGGTCATGTGACTTTGGGTTCGTACACGATTCGCATCGAAGCCGCCGAAGCGGGGGGTGGGTTCGCTGCGGTGGGCGCCCCATCCGCCGCCGATGATCCTTTCGCATCGCTCTTTGGTGGCGCAGGGCCGACCTTCGGGCGGGGCTCAGACCCCTTTGATGCTCTGGGCGTGCCTCGCGCAAAGCCGCCGGCACCTGCTGCGGCAGACCCTTTTGCCGCCATCTCTCAAGCTCCAGCCGCGGGACCGCAGCAGGCTCGTCCCGGGCTTGGCGGCGAACTTCATTCTTTCGGCCACAACCTGGCGCAGCCGCAGACGGGCGGGCAGGCGTCTACCGATGACCCGATGTCCCTTCTGGGCGGTGTGGGAGCAGGTTCAGCCAGCCGCACCGGTGGCGGGACGATGAACATCGATGACTGGCTGGGGATGGGTAGCGGGTCAGCCGGGGCACCTGCGCCTGCGCAGGGCCCGGGCCGTCTTGCCACCGACCATGTGCACGATCTGAACCTGCCCCTGAGGCTGCCGCAGGGGGCGGCAACGCCAGCAGCACAGCCCGCTGTGTACTCCACCGGTGCTCCGGCAACACAGCCGTTCCCCTCAGCCGGCGGCAACGCCGACCCCTGGGCTGCGCTGGAGTCTGGCTGGAACGTCGCTGCGCCGGCAGGGGCTGCGACTGCGGCAAAGGCTCCAGAGCCCGCGAGCAAGTCAACCTACCCCAGTCCTGCCGCGCCGCAGGAGTTGGATTTCGACGCGTTGTTTGGGGGGGGATCGAGTGCCGACCCGTTTCAGGACTCGTCCTGGTTCGGCCCCGGACAGCAGTCACCGGTGCCCCATGCCGCCGACTTGCCGGCGCGCCCAGCCGTCGGTTCCGCCGCCCCAAGCCAGGCAGCGATATCCCCTGCCGCGCCGCGCCACGACGCCGACCCGGCAGCTGCGGGCCTTGCGGGGGGAGCTGGTCATGTACAGGCGGCCAGCGCCTTCGCGCGAGGACTGGGGCTTGCTCAAACGCCTGCACTGGACGATGCCGCCTGGGAACGCGTTGGGGAAACGGTCAGGCTGATCGTCAGCGGACTGATTGACCTGCTGAACGCTCGTGCCGAACTCAAGCGTGAACTGAGGGTGGAAGACCGCACCATGCTCGCCTCACGCGACAACAATCCGTTGAAAACGGGCATCGACCTGGCCTCCGCGCTGCAGTACCTGCTGATCGCCCAAAGCGGCATGCCGGGCTTCAAGCCGGCCGATGCAGCTTTGCGAGAAGCGGTGGATGAGCTCCGGGTCCACGAGCTTGCCACGGTAGCCGCCAGCCGGGCTGCCGTGGAAGCGGCTCTTCGGGAGTTCGATCCCGAGACACTTCGCAAGCAGCTGTCCCCAGGAAAGTCACGCCTGCCGCAGTTCTTCGACAGTTCCCGCATGTGGGAGGCCTACGTCGAGCGCTACGAGAAGCAGGGGGCGCAGATGGCCGACTGGCTTGAAAAGATCTTCTCGCGCCACTTCGTACCCGCGTACTCGCGCGAGTCGGAACGGCTCAAGATGACCATGACGCCCCCGGCGGGGCAAGGGAAGAACCGTTGAAGCAAGCCCCCCTATCTCTTGATGCAGGCGCCACGCAGCATGGCGATGGATATGTCACGGACTTTGAGTACACCCACGGCTACTACGCCGAACTCAATCCGACACGCATCCGGCTGGCGCTCTTGATGGCGGGCTTTGCACCCCCGTCCTTTGAAAACGCATGCGAGCTGGGATACGGGCAAGGGGTCAGCCTCAACGTTCATGCTGCGGCCTCCGGTGCCCAATGGTGGGGCACCGACTTCAACCCCGCCCAGGCGGCCTCGGCCTGGGCACTGGCCCGGAGTTCGGGCAACGGCGCACAAGTTGCCGACCAGTCCTTCGCCGAGTTCGCTGCTCGCACAGACCTTCCCGACTTCGACTTCATCGGCCTGCATGGCATTTGGAGTTGGGTGTCGGATGACAACCGGGCGGTGATCAGCGACTTCATCCGCCGCAAGCTGCGTGTCGGTGGTGTGGCCTACGTCAGCTACAACACACAGCCGGGATGGGCTGCTTTCGCGCCTGTGCGCCACCTGATGGCCCAGCACGCGGAAGTGATCGGCGCCGCGGGGCAAGGCTTGCTCAGTCGAGTGGATGAGGCGATTGGCTTCGTCGAACGACTGGCTGCCACCGACCCCGCCTTCATGCGTGCCCACCCCCAGATCCGCCAGCGCATGGAAGGCATCAAGGGCCAGAACAGACGCTATGTGGCGCATGAATACTTCAACCAGCACTGGACACCCATGCACTTCGCCACCGTGGCGGAGCGGCTGGCCTCTGCGCGGATGACGCACGCCTGCAGCGCCAACTTCCTGGAACGTCTTGACTGGCTCAACCTGACGCCGGCGCAAAGTGACTTTCTTGCGGAGATCCCGGATGCGCATTTCAGGGAGTCGGTGCGGGACTTCATGACCAACCAGCAGTTTCGCCGGGACTACTGGATCAAGGGCCCGCGGCGCTTGAACGCCTACGACCGCAACGAGGCCCTGCGCGAAATCCGGGTGGTGCTCATGGTTCCACGCTCTGCTGTGCCCCTGAAGGTGGGCGGCGCCCTTGGCCAGGCCAGCATGAACCCTGCCGTGTATGAGCCCATCCTGCAGTACCTCAGCGACCAGAAGGCTCATCGCATTGCCGAGGTTGAGCAGGAAGTGGCTGCAGCGGGCGTCACGTTTGCCCAGGTAATCGAGGCGGTGATGACGCTGGTGGGCACGGGCCACTTGGCCCCGGCCCAGACTGAGAGCGAGGTGAATGCAGCCGCCGCCCCGGCCGCTGCATTGAACGAGGCCCTGTGCCGCCAGGCCCGCGGCAGTTCCGAGATCAGCGTGCTGGCCAGCCCGCTGATTGGCGGCGCAGTGGCGGTGAACCGCTTCTCACAGCTCTTCCTCCAAGCGCGACGCCAGGGGTATACCGAGCCTGTGCAATGGGCCCGAGAAGTCCAGGTCATCCTGGCGGCGCAGGGGCAGAAGCTCTTGCGAAATGGCGTGGCCCTTGAGCCCGGCGAGCCCACCTTGGCACTGCTGACTGAACAAGCGACCCAGTTCGCGAGCAGTGACTTGCGGGTACTTCAAGAGCTTGGTGTGAGCTGATGCTGGCGCAGTCGTCTCTCAAGATGGCTCGCCCTGGCGCTGCGGGAGGCTGACCGCAAAGTTAGCACTGGCTTCGCCGTTCAGGCTTCACGGCTGCGGTAGTGGTAGCTGTAGGCGTCCTGGAAGCCCAGCCTGGCGTACACCTTGCGCGCCGCCCCGTTGGCCGCATCCACCTGCAGGTAGGCGGTGCGGGCGCCCTCGTCCCGCGCCATCTGCAGCAGGCGCGCGCACAGTGCGCGGGCCAGACCACCGCCGCGCGCGGCGGGGGCGGTGAAGATGTCGTACAGGCCCACCAAGTCGTCTCGCTCCAGCCGGGAGGCAGGCCCGGTGGGGCCATTTCGACCGTCCGGGCCGTCTGGTCAGTGGGGCCCGTCTGGCGAATCAGGCCCGTCTTGCCCGTCTTGCCCTCCATCTCGGCCAGCACCATCACCCGGGTGTCGTCAAACAGCGGCCAGCCCTGACGCGCCAGTTCGGCATCCAGGCCCGCCGGCTGGGTGAAGGGGGTGATGCGCACCACCAGCGGCAAGTCGGCCTCCCGGAACAGGGCTTCGCACTCGACCAGCTTGGCCTGCGCGCTGCGCCGACCCAGGGCCACGGCATTGATGCAGCGCGCCCGCTTGGCCTTGCCTGGGCAATAGCGCACGAGCCAGCCATCCAGCCAGCGCTGCTGCGGCGGCGCACTGGCATTCAGGCTGCTGTCCTCGATGCGTTGAAGCAGGGCTGGGTCCATGTCTTGGGCCAGTACCACCGCGGCGGACGGCTGCGGCCCCAAGTCTGGATGCAGGGCGGCCGCCCCATCCTCGTCAGAGGCCGGAAGCGTCACCGCCTCAACCTCGCCACCATCTCCTGCGCAAAGGCCACGTAGGCCTGAGCGCCTTTGGACGAAGGGTCGAACACCACGCCCGCCTGGCCGTAGCTGGGCGCCTCGGCCAGGCGCACGTTGCGCGGGATCACGGTCTGGAAGACCTTGTCGCCGAAGTGCGCCTTCAACTGGTCGCTCACCTGGGTTTGCAGCGTGATCCGCGGGTCGAACATCACGCGCAGCAGGCCGATGATCTGGAGGTCACGGTTCAGGTTGGCATGCACCTGCTTGATGGTGTTGACCAGATCGCTCAGCCCCTCCAGCGCAAAGTACTCGCACTGCATGGGCACCACCACGCCGTGGGCGCTGCACAGGCCGTTCAGCGTCAGCAGGCTCAAGGACGGCGGGCAGTCGATGAGCACGAAATCGTGATCGGCCTGCGCCGCCTTCAGCGCCGCGCGCAGGCGCTCGTTACGCCGCTCCAGCCCGACCAGTTCCACTTCGGCCCCGGCCAGCTCGCGGTTGGCGCCCAGCACGTCGTAGCCGCCCTTCTCGCTGCGCTGCCGTGACTCGGCCACGCTGGCAGACTCCAGCAGCACGTCGTACACGCTCAGCGGCAGTTCGCGCTTGTCGATGCCCGAGCCCATGGTGGCGTTGCCTTGCGGATCCAGGTCCACCAGGAGCACGCGCTGGCCGATCTTGGCGAGCCCCGCAGCCAGGTTCACGGCGGTGGTGGTCTTGCCCACCCCACCCTTCTGGTTGGCAATGCAGAAAATGCGCATCAGGAACTGCCGAGTTTGAGGCCGAAGCCGATGAGGAAGATGCCGGCGGCACGCTCCATCCAGCGTGCCAGCCGCTGGTGGGTGCGCACCTTCTCGGTGACCAGACCCGCCAGCGCGCACAGCACCAGGCAGTAGGCCGCCGTGATGAGGGCAATCGTCACGGCCATCGCCGTGAAGGTGACCATGCCCTGGTGGCGCGCCGGGTCGATGAACAGCGGGAAGAAGGCCATGTAGAAAACGATGGCCTTGGGGTTGAGCAGGGTGATGAGCAGCGCCTGGCGCAGGTAATGGTGCGGCTCGATGCGGATGGGCGGCGCGTCACCCTCCTTGGCGAACAGCAGCTTCAGCCCGATCCAGGCGAGGTAAGCCGCGCCGGCATACTGGATGGCACGGAACCAGGTCGGATGCGCTGCCAACAATGCCGCCACGCCCGCCACCGCCAGCCACATCAGCACCTGGTCACCGATGATGACCCCGGCCGTGGCCGCAGCCCCAGCCCTGAAGCCCCCCTTGGCGGTGGAGGTGAGCAAGGCAAACGTGCCGGGCCCGGGCAGTGCCAGGAACAGCAGCACGGCCGCACAGAAGGCGCCGTAGTCGGTGATGCCGAACATGGTGGTGTGTGCGTTGAATTGAATCGCTGGAGGGTCAGCTGAACAGCGGGGTGAGGCGTGCCAGCACTTCGTCCATCAACGCAGAGGGTAGGCTGTCCACCTGTCGGCCCCGCCTCGCGCTCAAGTCCAGCAGCCTGGGCTGATCGCAGCGGATCACGCCTGTCGTTCGGATTCCGGTGATCTCCACCGCAAAGCCGATTCGGCGCGCGAAATCTCCCCCGTGGGTGATGGGGCAGACCACGGGCAGCCTGGTGGCTTCATTGAATTCGGTAGGCGATACGACCAGCACGGGCCGGCTCCCCTGCTGCTCACGCCCAGCCGTCGGGTCCAGATCGACGAGGTAGATATCGCCCCGCTTCACAGGATTTCGCGGCCTGCCACTGGGGCATCGATCCAGGCCCGGTCTTCGTCAGAGGGCGTGACCCCGGCGTAATCGGAAGCAGCCAGGAGTTCCGCCAGCGTGTACCTGGGCTTGCGGGCGGGCTCCACCACCAGCCGTCCTTCGCTGACAGCCAGGTCCACACGCGCTCCGGCCTCCAACTCCAGTTGGTCCAACAGGGTGCGGGGGATGGTCAGCATGACCGAGCCGCCAACTTTTCGAAGACTGGTGTGGTGCATGGCTGGTAGAGCGGGCTGGCAAGTTATATGCAAATATAACAGTGCCAGTGCCTTGGCGGCAGCTTCTGGTCAGGGCGTGTGGCGGTGCATCTGTAACTTCGAAAGATCCGCGAACCCCTGCTGCGCCAGCCGGCTGCGGATCGCCGCGTCATCGGCCGGGGACAGGCGGGGTTGGCGCGACAGGATCCAGAGGTACTCGCGCGTGGGCTCACTGATGACGGCGTAACGGCCGTCATCCGCCAACTGGATGACCCAGTAGCGGCCCCAGCCCACGGGCAGCCAGCGCAGCCAGGCCGGCAGAAAGCTGACCTCCAGCCGCGCCGGGGCCAAGGTGGTGCCAGTGAGCGTGCCCGTGGGACGGGCCTGACCCAGGGCCTCGTCCATGCGGCCGTCGGCGGTACGGCAGCGGTTCTTCACCTCCACCGTGCCGTCCGGCAGTTGCCGGTAGGCCGCCGTGGTGTCGGTGACGCACTGGCGCTGGAAGACGTTCGGGAACAGGGCCACCTGGTACCAGGTGCCCATGTAGGGCGGCACTTCCAGTGCGGGCAAAGACTGCAAGGGCGCCAAGACTGCGGAGCCCGCGGTCGGCGCAGGTGTGGCGACAGCACTGGGCGACTGCGCGAAGCTGCTCAGGGCGGCCGTCGCCAGCAGGCTCGCCGCCGCCCAAGCCCGGGCCCGAGCCTCAGCGGACCGCCAGCCGCAACGCAGGGACTGGAATCGACCGCTTTCAGGGCTTAGCTTGATCATGTCCGCCTCTTTCTCATCCACACCAGACAACGCTGAGCCTCCAGGCTCGGCACCTCCAGTTGTTCCACGTGAAACACCTCGACTCCGTCAGGCAGGTCGGCCATCTCGTCCTCAGGCACCTTACCCTTCATCGCCATCCAACATCCAGTCGGGCTCAGCAAAGGGCCCGTCAGGGACACAAAGTCCGCCAGCGAGGCGAAGGCACGGGAGGTCACGATGTCGAACCCGGACGGCGCTGGCAAATCTTCGACACGGGCGTGCTGGGCGCGAAGGTTCGGCAGTCCGAGTTCGGCCGACACCTGCCGAATGAAGCTGGCCTTCTTGGCCACGGCGTCGACACACGTCACGTCCCAGCGCGGCTCTACGATGGACAAGACAACCCCAGGCAAGCCAGCGCCACTGCCCACATCCAGCATTCGCGCACTTGGGGCATCAGCGCCAGGGGTCGGCGCTTTGTCCTGCAGATGCCGCCTCAGAGGGGCCACCACCGCCAGACTGTCCAGCAGATGCTGCACCAGCATGTCGGCCGGGTTGCGGACGGCCGTGAGGTTGTACACCCGGTTCCAGCGTTCGATCAGCACGAGATATTCAACCAACTGCCGGCGAGCGGGCAGCGGGACCTCCAGGCCCAGGCGCTCCAGGCCCTGGTCCAGTGGGAGGGACAACGATTCCATCAGGTCGGTCATGCGGTGCGGGTGGGGCTATCGAAAAGAGCAGTCTGCATCAGAACATGAAGGGCTCGGAGTGTGTAGGCGCAGGAGCCTCGCACCAGGGCCAAGGTACAGCAGACAATCTCAAATCGAACCCGCAGCACTGAGTTCCCCCGGCTCGAACTCCAGGTCTGGTGATTCGAGGGTGAGTTTCATGAGCGATGTTCTTGCTTCGTTGGGCGCCATCTTGACCGTCGCGTTGGGTTCGCTGGGGCTCCTGGCACCCCTGCATGCCGGGCGCATGGTGGGCTTGAAGCCAGAGGGCCCCAGGGGCTTGTCCGAGCTTCGGGCCACCTACGGCGGCCTGTTCGCCGGATTGGGGTTGGCCTGTCTGGTGCTCCAAGCCCCGGCGGCCTACGCCGTCGCGGCCTGCGCATGGCTGGGTGCAGCGCTCGCGCGCCTGGCTTCGATGGCGTTGGACCGGAACCCTTCCTGGCTCAATGCGGGCGGAGTGGCGCTGGAGTTGGTGATCGGCGCACTCATGTGGACCGGCGCGGCCGCGTAGGGCGCAGCCGACGAGGCAGCTCCCTTTGCATGTTGAAGTTGAAGGGGTTCAGCGGCGAACGAGGGGTCACGCAGGTGTTGCCAGTTCGGCTTTTCGGCAACTCACGCCGCCTCATCCGCGGCGACCCTGGACAGTGCAGCCCCTTCTTCGCGCCCTGCCCTGTCCTGCCTCAAGCGGCCCTTCTTCAGGTGCACCAGCAGCAAAGAGATAGCCGCGGGCGTGACCCCTGGCACCCGTGAAGCGTGTCCCAGCGTATCGGGGCGGTGAGCGCTGAGCTTCTGTCGTACCTCGAAGGACAGCGCCTTCACAGCCTGGTAGTCCAGGTCCGCCGGCAGCGGCAGGTGCTCATAGGCAGCGGCGCGGGCCACCTCGTCCTGCTGCTTGCCGATGTAGCCGGCGTAGCGGGTGGCGATTTCCACCTGCTCGATCACGGCATCTGCCAGCTCCGCGCCCAGTTCGGCACGCAGTGTTTCACGTGAAACAGCGGCTTCGGGGCGGGCGATCGCTGCCACCTTGGCCACGGCGTCAAAGCCGATACCAGGGCGACGCAGCAGGTCCAGCAGGCTGTGCTCATGCTCCAAGGCCTTGCCCAGCAAGCGCTCGGCGTCTGCACTGGGCAGCACGGCCGGGTGCACCCAGGCCGACTTCAATCGTTGTGTTTCACGTGAAACAGCATCGCGCTTGCGGTTGAAGGCCTCCCAGCGCGCATCGTCCACCAGGCCCAACTGGCGCCCGGCCTCGGTCAGGCGCAGGTCGGCGTTGTCCTCGCGCAGTTGCAGCCGGTACTCGGCGCGGCTGGTGAACATGCGGTACGGCTCGGTGACGCCACGCGTGATCAGGTCATCCACCAGCACACCCAGGTAGGCTTCATCGCGCCGCGGCAACCAGGGCTCACGGCCTCTCACCTGCAATGCGGCGTTCAAGCCGGCGAAGAGGCCCTGCGCGGCGGCCTCCTCGTAGCCCGTGGTGCCGTTGATCTGGCCGGCGAAGAACAACCCGCCGATGGCCCGCGTCTCAAAGCTCGAGCGCAGTTCACGCGGGTCGAAGTAGTCGTACTCGATGGCGTAACCCGGCCGCAGGATGTGAGCCTCCTCCAACCCGACGATGGAGTGCACGGCTTCAATCTGCACGTCAAAAGGCAACGAAGTGGAGATGCCGTTGGGGTAGAACTCGTGCGTGGTCAGCCCCTCGGGCTCGAGGAAGATCTGGTGACTCCCCTTGTCGGCAAACCGGTTCACCTTGTCCTCGATGCTCGGGCAGTAGCGTGGCCCCACCCCTTCGATGACGCCCGTGAACATGGGGCTGCGGTCGAAGCCGCTGCGGATGATGGCGTGGGTGCGCTCGTTGGTGTGGGTGATCCAGCACGGCACCTGCCGCGGATGCTGCGCCGCGTTCCCCAGGAAACTGAACACCGGCAGCGCGATGGAAGACGGGGCGCCGTCCGGCCCGGGCATGCCGTCGCCCGGTTGCTCCTGCAGCCGGGAGAAGTCGATGGTGCGGCCGTCGATGCGCGGCGGCGTGCCCGTCTTCAGCCGCCCCTGCGGCAGCTTCAGCTCCTTCAGGCGCGCCGACAGCGTGACGGCCGGCGGATCTCCCGACCGGCCCGCGCTGTGGTTCTGCAGGCCGATGTGCACCCGCCCGTCCAGGAAGGTGCCCGCCGTCAGCACCACCGCCGGCGCCGCAAAGCGCACACCCGACTGCGTGACCGCCCCCGTCACCCGGCCGCCTTCCACCGTCAGGTCGTCCACTGCGGCCTGGAACAGCCAGAGATTCGGCTGGTTCTCCAGGCGGCGGCGAATGGCGGCCTTGTAGAGCACGCGGTCGGCCTGCGCCCGCGTCGCGCGCACGGCCGGGCCCTTGGACCCGTTGAGGATGCGGAACTGGATGCCGGCCTCGTCAGTGGCCGCGGCCATCGCACCCCCCAGCGCATCCACCTCCTTGACCAGGTGCCCCTTGCCAATGCCGCCGATCGACGGGTTGCAGCTCATCTGGCCCAGCGTCTCGATGTTGTGCGTCAGCAGCAGCGTGGCACAACCCATGCGCGCGGCGGCCAGCGCAGCCTCCGTCCCGGCGTGGCCGCCGCCCACGACGATGACGTCAAAGCGCTTGGGGAATTGCAAAGGGAAACTCCTGGAGAGGCGAACACCGCCTGGGTGCCCAAAAAGTAGGCAGATTCTAGGGTTGTGGGCCAGAATCCGGCACGCGTCCCCGCCGCGCACAGGTGGCGGATCCTTCGTTCTGACGGGGAGACCGGCAGCTCCGCCGTTTGCGCATCCCTTATTATTACAGGCGTCATTACGAAAGAGGTCCATGACCACCTTGAAGCTCACGCAGATCGGCAACTCGCTCGGGGTGGTGCTGCCCAAGGAACTGCTCGCCAAGCTGAAGGTCGGCAAGGGCGACACTCTGACGTGGATCCAGCCAGCGGTGCTTCTCGCGGTCCATGACGAACAACTCGCTGAACACGGCGGCCCCCCTGGCTTGCGGGACGCGGCCTTGCTGGAGTCCGCCCTCGCCCGCGCTCAGCAACTGGCCGCTTACGGGCAGCCTGACGTGGCCGCACTCGCGGCCGCCTATGGTTTCGGCCTGGCGCGCAACCACCCCTTCGTCGACGGCAACAAGCGCACCGCCTTCATCGCCATCGAGCTCTTCCTGGCACTCAACGGTCATGCCTTGCGCGCGACCGACCAAGACTGCGTCATGAACATGCTGGCGCTGGCGGCAGGCGACTTGAGCGAAGACACCCTGGCGGACTGGATCCGCGCATGGACAGTGGCCACCTGAATCGGCGAGTGCCCCCGCACGGGGAGTTATGCTGCCCGCATGCCCATGTCCAAGATCGAAGTCCGTCGCCCTCGCCCGCCGGAGCAAGTGCAGGCGATGATCGAGGCGGTGTACTTGGCACAGCGTGAAGCGCTCAAGGTGCCCGAAGATGACCGGCAGATCCGCTACATCGAGCACCGGCCGGAACACTTCTACACCTATGTGGAGATCCTGTTGTTCCCGGGCCGGTCCCTGCAGGCCAAGAAGGCGCTGTTTCGCTCGATCGTCGAGCGCTTCGGTGCCCTGGGCATCGCGCCCGCCGACATCTTCATCGTCCTGCAGGAGCCGCCCCTGGACAACTGGGGCATCCGAGGGGGCCAGCCAGCCTCCGAGGTGGATCTCGGGTTCTCGCTCAACGTTTGATCCCGGCTGCAGGGCCGGTCTTCTGCCCGCCTGATCTGCTGCGCCCGGTCTGCCGATGCTCTGCCGCCCCCACTGCGCCGCCTGCTGCATCGCCCCGTCCATCAGCTCTCCCATTCCCGGCATGCCCGAGGGCAAGCCGGCGGGGGTGCCTTGTGTGCAACTGGACGAGCAGTTGCGTTGCCGCTTGTTCGGTCAGCCCGAAAGGCCCGCCGTGTGCAGCTCCTTGCGCCCCACGGCCGAGATGTGCGGCCACAGCGCTGCCGATGCGATGGCGGGTTTGCTTCGTCTGGAGCGCATGACCCGGCCCTGAGGCGCCATCGCCAGCGCCTGCCTCCTGCGCGCCAACGAAGCCCCTTCGTCGGCGTTGAGGGACGTCATGGACGCCGCCCCCCGGGGCGGGCCAGACTGGGCCCCTCAACGCAACAGGAGACTTCCATGCAAACCAACGTCGGCGGCATCGACCGCATCGTGCGCGCGGTGATCGGCCTGGCCCTGATCGCCCTCACCTTGGCCGGCACCATCGGTGTCTGGGGCTGGATCGGCGTGGTGCCGCTGCTGACGGCAGCGCTGGGCTTCTGCCCGATCTACACCATGCTGGGCTTCAGCAGTTGCCCAATGAAGAAGACCTGAGAGACGACCCCGCCGCCTTGTGCAGGAGGCGGACCTCCCGCTCTTTCCTCAATGCGAGAGGGCCTTTCGTGTCAAGTGAGCGCAAGCTCACTTGATGGCCGCCGCACGCAGCGACCGCGCCACGAACCACACGCCCACGGCCGCGACCACCACGCTGACCAGCAGCGGGATGCCCAGGTCCAGCGCAGCCAGGGGCTCGCCCTTGAGCACGCGGCCCATCAGCGTGATCTGGCCCAGCGCCGGCACCCACAGGTGCCAGGCGGCCTCGCCGCCCGGGTTGAACAGCGTCACCAGGGGCAGCATCGACACGCCCAGCAGCACCACGGTGGCGTTGGCCTGCGCCTCCTTGAAACTCTTGCAGCGGATGGCAATGGCCATCAGCACGGCCGACAGCGCGCCCGCCAGCGGCAGCAGCAGCGCCAGGAAACGGGCAGCATCGCCGGGGCCGAAGCGGAACATGGCCGACAGCGTCTCGCTGCGCAGCAGCCACTGCCCGGGCAGGAAGCTCAGACAACTCAGGACCGCAATCAGCATCCCCACCGCCGAAACGGCCGCCCACTTGCCCAGCGTGAGGGCCAGCGGGCTGGCCGGGTTCATCAGCAGCGGCTCCAGCGAGCCGCGCTCGCGCTCACCGGCCGTGGTGTCCAGGGCGGCGTTCAAGGCGCCGTAGAGCACGGCCATCAGCACGAAGAACGGCAGCATGAACGACAACTGCGCGCCACGCGTGGCCGGGCTGGCGAGGTCGAACTCCTGCACCTCCACCGCCTGCAGCAACGAGGGCGACACCCCGCGCACCAGCAAGCGCAAGGCCGCCTGCTCCTGGTTGAACCCGCGCAGCAGCCCGGCGATGCGGCCCACGCCACCCTGTGCGCGCTGGTTGGCGCTGTGGCTCACCACCTCCAACACCGGCACAGCCCCTTCGCGCAGCGATCTCTCGAAGTCGGCCGGCACCACCAGCACCGGGTCCTGGAGTCGGCTCTCCTTGAGCTGCTGCTCGTAGTCGGGCGGCGCTTCCTTGACGGTGTAGGTCTGGCGCTCCAGGTAGTTGCGCAGCCCCGGCGCGTGGGCGATGCCGGCCACCACCACCTCGCGCGCCTCAGCCCGCTTCTCGAACGACGACGCCAGCGTGGAAATCAGCACCAGTACCACCGGCCCCATGGCCACCGAGCTCAGCAGCACCATCACCAGCGTGCGCCGGTCGCGCAAGGCGTCCAGCAGTTCCTTGCAGAAGACCGCCCAGGCGTGGGCCCAGGCCTGACGAACTGCGGCGGCGCTCATGCGGGCCCTCCCGCCACCGAGGCAGCCGCAGCGTCATAGCCCGCCGGGGAAGCAGACCCGGCCCCAGCACCGAACGCCAGCGCCACAAAGGTCTCCTCGAAGTCCGCCAGGCCCGTGCGCGCGGACAGTTCATCCACCGTGCCCTGCGCCACCGTGCGCCCCTGCGCGACCACCACCACCTGGTCGCACAGCCGCTGCACCTCCTGCATGATGTGCGTGGAGAAGATGATGCACTTGCCCTGCTCGTCGCGCAGGCGCTTGAGCGACTCGCGCAGCGAGCGCGTGGCCAGCACGTCCAGCCCGTTGGTGGGCTCGTCCAGGATGATGTTGGGCGGGTCATGGATCAGCGCGCGCGCCAGCGCCGTCTTCATGCGCTCACCCTGGCTGAAGCCCTCGGTGCGACGGTCCAGCAGCGGCCGCATGTCCAGCGTGTCGGCCAAGGTCTCCAGGCGGATGCCGGCCACTTCGGCCGGCACGCCATGCAGACGGGCGAAGTACAGGATGTTCTCGCGCGCACTCAGCCGGGTGTACAAGCCGCGCGCATCTGACAGCACGCCCATGCGCGCCAGGGCCTGCTGCGGCTGCGCGGCCACGTCGATGCCGTCCACCGTGATGCGCCCGGCATCGGGCTTGAGCAAGGCGGCCACGATACGCAGCGTGGTGGTCTTGCCCGCGCCGTTGGGGCCGAGCAGGCCGGTGATGCGGCCATTGGCTGCGGTCAAGCTCACGCCATCGACCGCTTGCACAGTGCGCGCCTTGCGCCCATGCCCCTGCACGAAACGGCGCGACAGGTCCTGCACTTCGATCATGACCGGCCCCCCCGGCCTGGCGCCACGGCGGTACCCGGTGCCTGCACGGGCACCGACCCTGGAGCCACGAACGCGGGCGGCCGGGGCATGTTCTCGGCACACCCGCCGTCCACCTGCAGTGCGGCCGCACTGTCAGGGGCGTCGATGAAGCGAAAGACCACGTCGCGCAGGCAGCCCTGCAGCATCAGACCGTGGCCCGCGTTAGGCACCACCACATGGCGGGCCTGCGGTCCGAGGGCTTGGGCCACGCGCTGGCCGTGGCGGGGGGGCGTCACGGGGTCCAGGCCGCCGGACAACACCAGCACCGGCATGGGCGCGGGCGGCACCTGGTAGAAGGCCGGTGGCACCGTACCCTGCGGCCAGCCGTCACACACACGCCGGTACATGTCGGCGAAGTCGTTGGCGAAGTCCGGCCCCGGCCGGTCGGCGTAGGCGCCGGCCTGAAGGCGCGGGAAGTCCTCGGCGCAGATCACCGAGAAGTGCATGCCCTCGGCCAGACGCTGTGCGCTGCCACGGGCGCTGCCCAGAGCCGAGGTCAGGCCGACCAGCGCGCCGAAGCGCCCTTGCGACGCCTCGTCGATGGCCAGCGGCAGGGCCGAGGTCAGCAACGGCGCGTACAGGGGCGGGCGCACCAGACTGGTCAGCAACTCGCGCGTCATCGTCAGACGCTCCTCGCGCCCCGTGAGCGGGTGGAACGCGCTCACCTCGCGCGGCAGGCTCTTGAGCAGCGCGGCCCAGCGCTCGCGCAGTTGCGGGTGATCCTTCGCGCAGCCCGGCTCAGCCTGGCAGGCGGCGAACAGGGCGTCGAGCGCTGCCTGCGCGTCGGTGGAGAACGAGGCCGGCAGCACCATGTCCGGCGGCGCCACGCCGTCGATGACCACGCGCCGCACCGCCTGCGGGAACTGGCGCAGGTACTCCAAGGCGGCGCGCGTACCGTAGGACCCACCCAACAGGTTCACCAAGGGCGCGCCGAGCGCCTGGCGCACGGCTTCTGCGTCGGCCATCGCCACCGTGGTGGTGTACTGGCGCAGGTCGCCATGCGGCAGCTTCTGTAAGGCCGCACGGCATTCGCGCAGGCGCAGGGCCTGAGCGGCGGGGTCGGCCATCTCGCGCAGGGACTGGGTGAGCGGCTGCTCCGGGCAGTGCAGCGGCGCGCTGCGCCCGGTGCCGCGCTGGTCGATCAGCACCACGTCGCGGCGGTTGGTCAAACGCGCCAGCGGCCGCGCCAGCGTGCCGGCCAGGGCGATCGCACTCTGCCCCGGTCCGCCGGCAAAGAAGAAGACCGGATCCGGCTTCTTGTGGCGGGCCAGCGCCGGCAGCACCGCAAAGTGCACGTCAATCTGCGGGCCTTGGGGTTGCGCGGGGTCGAGCGGGCGCTGGACCACACCGCAGCGGGCCTCGTGCTCCAGGCCCTTCAGGCGGCAGGGGTTCAGGGTCGCATTCGCCGAGACAGCTGGCGCAGCCAGGCTGGAGCCTGCCAGCACCACCGCCGCGGCCAGACCCCACCACCCAGGGCGACGCCACCGCGCAGGGCGCCGGGCGCGGGGCTTGTCCGATATGGACTTCATGCCGCCGATTTCGAGCATGGCATGCCCCGGCCCGGGTCCCACGGCATGAGTGGTGGGCCTGCGTACAGGGACGAACCTGCGGGTTGCATCAAGGGCGCCAACGGCAAGCGAAATCTCAACCCAACAGGGCCTTCAACTCGCCACTGTCCAGCAGCTTCTTCAGGTCGTCGAAGCCGCCCACCAGCACGCCCTTGACGAAGACCATCGGGAAGGTGGGCCAGCCGGTCCACAGCTTCAGCGCGTTGCGGCGGCGCCAGTCGCTCAGGTAGCCGCCGTATTCCAGGTACTGGTAAGGGATGCCCGCCGTATCCAGCAGGCGACGGGCCTTGGCGGGGTAAGGGTTCGCACGCATGCCCACCACCACCACCGGATGCGCCGCCACGGCGGCTTGCACCGCCTCGACGATGGCCCGTTCGTGACGAGCCACGCGGTCGCGGATGGCGGGGTGGAGCTGGGCTTCGGTGAGGATGTGGCGGGGCATGGCGGTGTCCTGTTGAACGCTGGGGTGAAACCGTGGCGCGAGCCTATCGTATGAGCTGCGCGAATACCTTGTGCCATGCCGGCTGGAAGTGAGACAGCCCGGGCTTTGGTTCCGGGGTCACGCTTCAGGGCTTCAGGTGCTGTTGCAGGAAGCCTTCCATCGTCTCGTAGAACTCGAAGCGGTTCTCCTCGTTGGCAAAGCCGTGGCCCTCGTTGTCCTTGACCAGATACTGCACCTGCACGCCGCGCTTGCGCAGGGCCTCCACGATCTGGTCGCTCTCGGCCTTGTTCACGCGCGGGTCGCGCGCGCCCTGCGCCACGAACAGCGGGGTACGGATGCGATCGGCCTGGAACACCGGTGACGTGGCGCGCATGCGGGCCTCGTCCTTCGGGTCCTGGGGGTTGCCCACCATCTCGTACATCTGCTGGCGGAAGGGCTCCCAATACGGCGGGATGGTGTTCATGAACGTGAACAGATTGCTCACACCCACATAGTTAACCGCCGCAGCGTACAACTCTGGCGTCTTGGTGATGCCCGCCAGGGTGGCGTAGCCGCCATAGCTGCCGCCGTAGAGGCCCACGCGCCGGGGGTCGGCGATGCCCTGGTCCACCAGCCACTTCACACCGTCGGTGATGTCGTCCTGCATGGCCAGGCCCCACTGCTTGAAGCTGGCCTCCCAGAACTGCCGGCCAAAGCCCGTGGACCCACGGAAGTTCATCTGCAGCACGCAGTAGCCCCGGTTGGCCAGCCACTGCACCTCGGGGTTGAAACCCCAGCTGTCACGCGCCCACGGGCCGCCGTGCGGGTTCACCACGCACGGCAGGTTCTTGGGTGCGCGCCCTACGGGCAGCGTCAGGTAGCCAGGGATCTCCAGCCCGTCGCGCGCCGCATAGCGCACCGGCTTCATGGGGGCCATGTGGGTCTCGGGCAGCCAAGGTGTCAAGTCGCCCAGCTTGGTCAGCCCATCGGTCTTGGCGTCAAACAGATAGCGCGCGCCCTGTGTGCGGTCGTTGTAGGCCGCCACCACGAACTTGTCCTCGTACCGGGTCTGCGCCTGCAGCATGACCTCGTAGCCCGGCAGACGGGCTTGCAGCTTGTCGTACAGGGCGCGCGTCTGCGCGTCGAAGACCTGGCGTTCGGCCTTGTCCACCTCAAAGGAAGCCTGGGTCAGCACCTGGCGTTTGCGCGACCAGACAACCCCGGAGACATCCACCTTCGGGTGACCGAAGAGCACCTCTTCGGCTTCCGGCCTGGCAGGGTCGATCAGCACCAGCGCCGCCTTGTCTCGGCCCCGGTTGCTGAGGGCATGGAACCGGCGATTCTGCGCGTCGAAGAACTGCGGGCTCACGCTTGTGCGGAAGTCCGTGGTGATCAACGGCTTGAAGGCGTCGGTCTCCTTGTCGCGGTACAGGATGACGTTGTTGACGCCATCGTTGGCCACGCCCATGCGCAAGCGGCCCGCGTGGTCGGTCACCCAGGCCACCACGTTACCGGGGTTGGTGGCCACCGGGGTCTCTGCGCCGGTCTTGACGTTCAGACGGTAGACATCCATGGCCTGACGGTCGCGCTTGTTGTGCGCCACCAGCAGGTGCAGCGGGTCATCCGGCAAATCGTCCACGATCTCGGCGCGCACGCCCTCGTAGGGCGTGAGGTCTCGCGCCTTCGCCGAGGCCACATCCACGGCCACCACATGGAAGTTCTCGTCACCGCCAAAGTCCTTGGTGTAGACGACGGTGTCACTGCCCTTCCAGAAGTAGCCGTCCACGTCGCGCGCCGTCTCCTGCGTCACCTGGCGCGGCTCGCCCGTGAGCCGGCTGCCCTCCAGCGCCTGAACAAACAGGTTGTCGCGCCGGCCGGCAGCGCCGGCCAGCGTCACGGGCTGCTTGAAGCTCAGCCAGCGTCCGTCATCACTCAGGCGGAAGGCGGAGCGCTCCGGGCTGCGGAAGAACTCCCGCACCGGGTAGACGGGTGGCGCCGTGGTGGGCGCGGCCGCCGTCGCATTCTGCGGCTGCGCTTGGCTCGGCACCGGCAGCAGCAGGGCCGTGGCCATGGCCAGGCCCACCAGGGCGGTGGACAGGGCGAAAGTGGATCCGAGGGCCGCGGCAGACGCAGAAGTTGGGCGGGGTTCGGGGGCGGCGCAGCCGGTGACGACGGGGCGTGAGGAGAGCTTCATGGGCGATGCGGGCGCGCAGCGTGGCGCGCAGAAGTGGTCATCAAGGGCCGCAGTGTGGCGCCGCGCCCCTGTCCTTTTCGAGCCCCGTGCGACCAGCTGCGCAAGCAGGCGATGAACGGCGGCGCCGGCCGTTGGACGGCGCCCGAGCCCAGTCAACCTGCCGTCTTGAGCTTCAGCACACCCTCGCAAGTGGCGCGCTGGCCGTCGGCCGCCTCCACCCCGGCGCACACGCCGTCGAGCTGGCGCTTCAGGCGCTGCAGCACGGCAGCCTTGCTGCCGTCCTTGTTCCACTCGTTGAGCTTGCTGCCCACACGCTGAAGTGAGCGTGCGCTTCGCTCGTGGAAGGCGCCCTTGTCCTTGGCGGCTTCGCTGAAGAGCTGGGCCGCCGTCTTCTCGATGCGCGCGGCGTCGGCCGGGGCCAGTTCCACCAGGGCGCTGAAGTAGCCCGAGCCCCACTGCAGCCGCGTGGCCGGGCCTTCGCTGCGGTCAAAGGCCTGCTGGTACCACTGCAGCGCCTCGTCCTTTCGTCCGAGCTTGCGCGCGTTACCGCCCAGCTGGCTCATGAGGTAGTAGGGCGAGTGGCTCTTGGCGAGGTTGGCCTTGAGCAGCGCATCGCTCTCGGCCCACAGGCCGGCCTGACCCAGCAGCCAGCCGGCGCTGGTGATCAGGGCCTGCCGCTCGTAGCCGTCGGTGATCTCCCGGTCCAGGCGCACGGCGGTATCGCGCACCTCGCGCACCAGCGCCTCGGGCAGCTTGGGCTGCACCACGTCCTTGCCCTGGCCCAGCCGGCCCAGGCGCACCCGCGCCACCAGGGCCGACAGCCGGTCAGCGCGTGACAGCGTGGCGTCGGCCTGCAGCCTGACCAGCGCGGCCTCGTAGCGGCCCACCAGCGCGGCGCGTTCGGCGGACTCTTCGGCAGTCAACACCTGCACGATGTCGGCGGCCTCATTGGCCAGCACGTCCATGTGGGTGCGCGTCAGCGCGGCGTCGCCCAACACGCGCTGCACCAGCTCGCGCTGCGCGGCCTCGGGCTTCAGGCCCTTGCCGTCATCGCTGGCGGCCAGCGCCTTGAGCCACAGGCGGGTGCTGGTCTCGCCGTCGCGCGCTCCGGCGGCGGCCGTCTCGCTGCGCCGGGCCAGCTCGGCCAGCAACGTGGGCCGCTCCTTGGCCGGCACCAGCTGATCCTCGTCCACCTCCCAGCCGTGGAAGGCCAGCATGCGCCACTCGTTGGCGCTGAGGGTCTTGCCGGCGCGCGCATCGGCCAGCACCGCCTTGAGGGGCCGCCCGCCCGACAACCCGGCCTGCAGGACGGCCATGATCTGCGGTGCATCGGCGTCGCCCGGCAGGCGGGAGATTTCCGCGCCCTCGGCCGTCATCAGGATGACGGTGGGGTAGCCGCGCACCTTGAAGCGCCCACCCAGCTTCTGCGCGCCCGGCCGGTCGCCGTCCACGTGCACCGCCACGAAGTTCTTCGCCTGGGCGGCAAAGTCCTGGCGGTTGAACAGCGTAGCCTTGAGCTGGTTGCAAGGCGGGCACCAGGTGGCGCCCCAGTACAGCAGCACCGGCTTCTTCTCGCTGCGGGCCTGGGCGAAGGCGCGGTCGATGTCGGCGTCTGCCGCCGCGGGCACCCAGGCCACGTTGGTGGAAGGCAGGCCCGGGGCGGCGTAGGCCATGCCGAACAAAGCAAGGGCCGCCAAGGTGCACAGCAAGGTGCGGGCTTGGCGCCCTGAACACATCAAGAAGTTCATGGCTGTGTTTCCAGCAATGGCAGCAGCGCGCGCGCAATGAAGTCTGATTGTGAATCGGGGCGGTCATCGCCCTGAGAGGGGCACCCCGCAGAGCGGTCAGAACAAGTCCTGAGGGCCCTCGTCAGGCGGGGGGTCAGGGGTGGCACGCGCCAGCGCCACCCAGGTGGCAAAGGCGATGCGGTGGCGCCGCCGCGGGGCCGGGCGCAGGACCTCCAGCACCGGCTCCAGCGCCGAGGAACCCTGTGGGGCGCTCAGGTGGACCACCATCACCCCGCACTCCGGCGGCACCTCCTCCAGCTCGGCGATGCCGGCCTTCAGCACGTACCAGCACTGGCTGGAAAGGGCGAGGTAGGCCGCCCGTTTGTCAGCGCTGCGAAGATCAGAAAGGAGATCCGCCCGGCGCACCTTGATCTCGTGCACGATGGGCTCGACGAGATCCTCCCGGGTGGTGTAGCGGATGGAAAAGACGTCGGGCACGGCCATGGCCCAGCGCGTGGCCGGGGCTGCGGCGTCACCCGGGGGCGCAAGGCCGGCAAGGTCTGAAGTCCAGGGGGCCGAGGTGTCATCGGGGCTCGGCTCGGCGGCGTCCTCCGACAGGCTGAGGGGCGAGCGCAGCGCCAGGCCGCGCCACACCACCCGCCCGGCCCGCTGCATCTCCAGCGCCACCCGGGCCACCAGGTCCTCGTGCGGGTCGCGCGCCGCGCGGTTGCGCTGCAGCGTCTGCGCCAGCACCTGCAGCCCGGCATCGGTGACGCGCAGGGTCTCGCGCCCGGCGGCATCCTGTCGGCGCTCCAGCAAGCCAGCGGCCAGCAGTTCCACCTCGATCAAATCCTGGTACGGCCACCCGGCCGAGCGCCACACCTCGCGCAGGCGTCGTCGGTGCGTGGCGGGCAGGTTGAAGACCGGTGACGGCATGGGCCAAGCGTAGCGCGACCGGCGGTGCTCGTGGCTGCGGCGCCGCCTGAAGCACCCCGAACGCGTGCAATTCTTCAACTCCCCCGCCTTGAACGGCGCGTTCAAGTGGGCGCGATGCAAGCGGCAACGGCTGGCGCGATGATCACGCCATGGACACGACCCACACCCCACCCTTCGTCAGCCAGCGGCCACGCCGCGTTGAGCGCCTCGTCGCCGGCCAACCCACCAGCGACGGTGCCGGCGTCAAACTCGTGCGCGTGCTGACGCAGGACCTGCAGCGCCGGCTCGACCCCTTCCTCATGCTGGACGCCTTCGGCAGCGACAGCCGCGACGACTACATCGGCGGCTTTCCCGACCACCCCCACCGCGGCTTCGAGACCGTGACCTACATGCTGGAAGGGCGCATGCGCCACCGCGACTCCGCCGGCAACGAGGGTCTGCTGACCAACGGCGCCGTGCAGTGGATGACCGCCGGGCGCGGCGTCATCCACAGCGAGATGCCCGAACAGGAGGACGGCCGCATGGAGGGCTTCCAGCTCTGGCTGAACCTGCCGGCGCGCGACAAGCTGTGCGCCCCCTGGTACCGCGACATCCCGGCCACGGAGATTCCCGAAGCACAGGCTGAAGGCGTGCGCGTGCGCATCATCGCCGGCCAGGCGCTGGGCGTGCAGGGCGCGATGCAGCGCGAGGCCACCGCACCCACCTACCTGGATGTGCAGCTGGCGCCCGGCGCGCGATTCGACCAGGCGCTGCCGCCCGCCCACAACGCCTTCGTCTACGTGTACCGCGGTGCGCTGACCGTGGCCGGCACCGAGGTGCCGCGCCAGCGCATGGCGGTGCTGGCCAACACGCCGGGCAGCGACGGCGTGGTGCTGACGGCGGGTGCCGAGGGTGCTCGGGCGGTGTTCATCGCGGGCCAGCCGCTGAACGAACCCATCGCGCAGTACGGACCCTTCGTGATGAACACGAACCAGGAGATCTACCAGGCGGTGGAAGACTTCCGGGCCGGGCGGCTGGCCTGAAGCGGCGACGGAAGCAGCACCTGAAGGCCGGCGAAGGCCTGGCGACGGCAGGCTGAAGGCCTGCGGCGCCCCTCAGCCGAAGGGCCGCACGCCGATCAGGGCGCCATGCAGCCACATCGCGAACACGGCCCAGGCCGCCAGACCAGCGCCCACCGTGAGCAAGTTGCCCTGCAGCGTGCCAACGGGGTAGACGGTGCCCGCAGCGCGGTCCCGCGCGCGGGCGGCGCGGAAGCACAACACCGCCCAGACGAGGAAGCCGCCGAACAGCAGCAGGTCCGCCAGGGTGTGGTTGGCCAGCAGGTGGGCCAAGGCCCACAGCTTGACGCCCGCCACCATGGGGTGGCCGATGCGGGCCTTCACGCTGTTGCGCGGCACGTAGGCCGCCGCCAATAGGATGAACGAGAACACCGTCAGCAGCGAGGCCAGGTGCCGCAGGCCGATGACGGGGGTCCACAAGGCCACCGGCGACTGCCGGGCCAGGCCGTAGCCCCACACCAGCAGCACCAGCCCCAGCAGCGAAGCCAGCGAGTACGCACCCTTCCAGCCCTTCTCGCCCATGCGCGCCAACTGCGCCGAGCGCCAGCCCTCGCCGAAGACACGCGTCGAATGGACGCCCAGGAAGATCACGAGGCCGAGGATCAGCAAGGTCATGGGGGCTCCACGCAGGCGGTGAGACGGTGGGTGAGCAGGCAAGCTGCTGCTCGCTGATTCTCGCTTCTCCTGCGTGCCCCGCCGCCCGGAACATGGCCGCGAGACCGTGCGGCTATGCTCCTGTCATGGCTCAGGACTCCGCGACCCGCACGTACCGCTACCACTGGGAAGACTTCAGCCCCGGCACGGTGCGCGAGTTCGGCGCCACGGCGGTGACACGGGAAGCCACGGTGGCCTTCGCCGCGCAGTTCGATCCGCAGCCCTTCCATCTGGAAGACGCGGCCGCTGAGGCCTCGCTCTTCGGGCGCCTGTCAGCCAGCGGCTGGCACACCACCGCCATGGCCATGCGCATGATCTGCGACGACCATCTGCTGGACACCGCCAGCCTGGGCTCACCGGGCATCGACCAGCTGCGCTGGGTCAAGCCGGTCTATCCGGGTGACACGCTGAGCGTGCGACTGGAGGTGCTGGAGGCCCGCACCATGACCCGCCGCCCGGAGGTGGGCCTGGTCAAGTCGCGCTGGACCGTGCTGAACCAGCACGCCGAGCCGGTGATGACGATGGAAGGCTGGGGCATGATGCGCAAGCGCTCGGCCCTGCCTGCACGCGACAGCGAGAACCACTGAGTCTCGCTGTCGACGGGCAGCGCCAAGCAGGGGCGCCGCCTTCCGGCGTTGACTTACAGCCGCTCGAACACCGCCGCGATGCCCTGGCCGCCGCCGATGCACATGGTCACCAGCGCGTAGCGACCGCCCGTGCGATGCAGTTCATAGATGGCCTTGGTGGCGATGAAGGCGCCCGAACAGCCGATGGGGTGGCCCAGCGCGATGGCGCCGCCGTTGGGGTTGGTCTTGGCCATGTCCAGGCCCAGCCCGCGCGAGACGGCGATGGCCTGCGCCGCAAACGCCTCGTTGGACTCGATCACGTCCATCTGGTCCAGCGTCACGCCGCCCTTCTTCAGCGCGAGCTTGGAGGCCGGAATCGGGCCTTCGCCCATCACATCGTTGGGCACGCCGGCCACGGCGTAAGACACCAGGCGTGCCATCGGCTTGTAGCCGTCCTTGGCCGCGGTAGCGGCGTCACCCAGCACGAAGAAGGCGGCACCGTCGTTGATGCCCGAGGCGTTGCCGGCCGTGACCGTGCCGTCCTTCTTGAACGCGGGCTTGAGCTTGGCCAGCGACTCCAGGGTGGTGCTGCCCTTGACGTACTCGTCGGTGTCGAAGACCACTTCGCCCTTCTTGGTCTGCTTGACGATGGGCACGATCTGGCTCTTGAAGCGGCCTTCGGCGATGGCGGCCGCGGCACGGCGCTGGCTCTCCACGGCCAGGGCGTCCTGCTCTTCGCGCGTGATGGTCCACTTGGCCGCCAGGTTCTCGGCCGTGATGCCCATATGGCCCACGCCGAAGGGGTCGGTCAGGGTGGCGACCATGGTGTCGATCAGCTTGGTGTCGCCCATGCGCGCGCCAGTGCGCATGGCGGTGGAGAGGTAGCCGCCGCGGCTCATCACTTCCACGCCGCCGCCGATGCCGTAGTCGCAGTCGCCCAGCAGGATGTTCTGCGCCGTGGTGACGATGCCCTGCAGGCCCGATGAGCACAGCCGGTTGACCGACATGGCCACGCTGTCCATGGGCAGGCCGGCCTGGATGGCGGCCACGCGCGCCACGTAGGGGAAGCGGCTCTCGGTGGGGATGGTGTTGCCCACGGTCACGTAGTTGATGACCTTGGGGTCCACGCCCGAGCGCTCCACCGCGGCCTTCATCACCGTGCCGGCGAGTTCCGCCGGTTCGATGTCGGAAAGAGAGCCTGCGAAGGATCCGATGGCCGAGCGCACGGCGCCCAGCACCACCACGTCACGAGTCGTCATGTTGTGTCTCCTGAAAAAGTAGGCGTAAACCCTGATTGGACACGATCGCGCTGGCAGGGGGCTTACGCGGGGGCAATTCTCGAAGCGGCCAGATCAGCGCGCAGCCCCGCTGCGGGCCACACGACCGCCCCCGCCATCCCCATGGCCAGGCGCCGTTTCAGCGTCATACCGAGCGCGTGATCCCGCCGTCGATGCGGATGTTCTGCCCCGTGATGTAGGACGAGGCGTCAGACGTCAGGAAGGCGATGAGCCGGCCCACTTCCTCGGGCGTGCCGTAGCGGCCCATGGGAATGCGGGCACGGCGCTCAGCTTTCTCCGGCAGGCTGCTGATGAAGCCCGGCAGCACGTTGTTCATGCGCAACCCCTCGGCCGCGTACTGGTCGGCCCAGAGCTTGGTGAAGGCCGCCAGCCCGGCGCGGAACACGCCCGAGGTGGGGAAGGCGGCCTCGGGCTCGAACACGGCGTAGGTGGACACGTTGACGAAGGCGCCGCTTCCCTGGCGCTGCATGATCGGTGTGACCAGCCGGGCCATGCGCACCACGTTCAGCAGGTAGTACTCCATGCCGAGTTGCCAGTCCTCGTCGGTCATCTCCAGCAGCCCGCCCTTGGGGCCATGCCCGGCACTGTTGACGACCGCGTCGACGCGGCCCCAGCGTTGCATCGCTGCCTCCACCAGGCGCTGCAGATCTTCGGTGCGCAGGTTGGAACCGGTGATGCCCACGCCGCCCAGTTCTTCGGCCAGGGCGGCGCCCCGGCCGGACGACGAGAGGATGGCCACCTGCCAGCCGTCGGCAGCCAATTGGCGCGCAGCGGCCTCGCCCAAGCCGCTGCCTGCGGCCGTGAGCACGGCAATGCGTGAGGTGTCGGTCATGACAATGTCGGCGTGAGCCGTGAAGCAAGTCCAGGTGCCAAGGGTAATGCGTGTGTCGTTGCGCGGTCAGGCGGCATGGGGAAGACCCCGCGCACGGCCCCGCCACGAGGCCTGCGGACAAGGCGACAATCTCGCCCCTTGGTCCTGCACCACGACACCCGACACTGAGAAGGCACTGTGAGCCGATGTCCACTGAGAACGATGCCGCACCGGCTGCCCCGGCGGACCCTGCCGAGAAGCCCCAGGAAGTCACCGCTCCTGTGGTCGAAGATCACGATGCAGCCCCAGCCGAAGCGCGCGAAGTGACTGCCACGGCGCCGGCCTCGCCAGAGACGGCCTCTGCACCGGCGGCTGAAGAAGTCGTGGAAGCGACGCCCGAGCCCACAGCCCCGGGTGCCGAAGAAACCGAGGTTCCAGGCGCCGAGGAGACCACGGCAGCGGCCCCCGCCAAGACCGAACTGTCGCCGGCGCAGTGCGCCGCCCGTCTGGCGGAGATGTTCCCGGCCCTGTTCGGCACGCAGGGCCCGCCCAAGCCCATCAAGCT
Organism: Rubrivivax sp.; assembly: GCA_021300575.1. Lineage (GTDB taxonomy): Bacteria > Pseudomonadota > Gammaproteobacteria > Burkholderiales > Burkholderiaceae_C > Rubrivivax. The sequence continues at coordinate 2,362 of JAJTDM010000024.1, read as the reverse complement.
GCGCATCCAGGCTGACCTCCAGCAGCGCGCGCCGGGCCTGTTCACGCGCAAGGCCTTGTCCATCGTGCTGCACCGGCACACCACCAGCACGCCGTACCTCAAGGCGCTGGTGGCCGCGCCCAGCCGCTTCGACCTGGACGGCGAGCCCGCGGGCGAGATTGCCGAGGAACACCGCCAGGCCGCGCGCGAGGAGGTGGAGCGCCGCCGAGCCATCGTGGCCGCACGCCGGGCAGCAGAGGCGCAGGCCCGTGGCCCGCGCAACCCGCGCCCGCCGCGCGCCCAGCCGCCCGAGGGCGCCACGGGTGAAGGCGTGGCCGGCGCGTCAGGCGCGCTGGACGCGCCCGATCAGGCACAACCGCCCCGCCAGGAGCGGGTCGCTCGCGAAGGCGGCCCAGGCCCGGGCGGGCATTCCCCCCGCGCGCCGCGCGAGTTCCGTGAGCGGCGTGAACCTCGACCAGCGCGGGATCCAAGCGCACAGACCGATCGACCAGATCGACCAAACCGACTGGCCCGCCCCGACCGGCCCGGGCACCGCGGCCCCGATCGGGCGCACGTGCCGCAGCGGGACGTGCGGCCACCCCGCCAGGACCTGCGCGCCAAGGAGCACCAGGCGCGGCCGCATCCCGAAACCCCACACGCCCAGGCATCCAGCCCTTTGCCCGACGACCCAGCCCGCCGCGAGCGCGCACTGCTGCTGCGCACCTACGAGGCCAGTTCGTTGACCAAGGCCAACTTCTGCGTCCTCAAGCGCATCAGCGAGGCCGAGTTGGATGCCCAGCTGGCCCTGGCCCGCCAGGAGCGCGGGCCCGCACGACCACGGCCCTGACGGGCCGGGCCGGGTAGCTCCTGGCGTTTGGGGGGGCACCACGGCCCTGAGCGGTCCACTGCCGCGCTGGGACATCCCGGCTGCGCCACACTGCGCGCTCCTTCCCCACCCCGGAGCCCTCGCGCCATGCCGCACACGACCCTCACACGCCGCCTGGCCGTCGCGGCCACGCTGGCCGCCACCCTGACCCTGGGCTGGTCCGCTTCCGCCCTCGCCCAGGCCTGGCCCAAGGACCAGCCCATCAAACTGGTGGCGGTGTTCCCGCCCGGCGGCTCGGTGGACCAGGTCGCGCGCATCCTGCAAGGGCCGTTGCAGCAGCAGCTCGGCCAGACCGTGGTGGTGGAGAACAAGGGCGGCGCCTCCGGCTCCATCGGCACGGCCGCCGTGGCCGCCGCGCCGGCCGACGGCTACACCTTTGCGGTGGTGTTCGACACCCACGGCGTGAACCCGTCACTGATTCCATCCATGCCCTTCGACACCCGGCGCGACCTGGCGCCCGTGGCGCTGGTGGGCACCGGGGCCATGGTGCTGGCCACGCAAGCCGATTCGCCCTACAAGACCTTTGCCGACGTGGTGGCCGCCGGCCGCACCGCCAAGGGCGTGAGCTACGGCAGCATCGGCTCCGGCAGCCTGGGCCACCTGGCCGTGGCGCTGCTGGCGCGCGGCAACAAGCTCAACCTCGTGCACGTGCCGTATCGGGGTGGCGGCCCCTTGATGAACGACGCCCTGGCCGGCCATGTGCCGCTGTCCATCGGCTCGGTGTTCCTGACCAAGCCGCACCTGGACAGCAAGCGCCTGCGCGCCCTGGCCGTCACCACCAGCAAGCGCTCGGGCAACCTGCCGGACGTGCCCACCGTGGCCGAGAGCGGCTTCGCCGGCTTCGACGCCCCGGCCTGGTGGGCCGTGCTGGCCCCGGTCAAGACCCCGCCCGACGTCGTCCGTCAGATGAACGCCGCCATCAATGCCGTGCTGAAGTCGCCCGAGGTGGCAGCCAAGCTGGCGGGCCAGGGCATTGACGTGCGCACCGACAGCCCTGAGGCCGCCCGCGCCTTCATCGACGCCCAGATCGACACCTGGGCCAAGGTGGTGAAGGACAACGACATCAAGGCGGATTGAGGAAGGCGGCTGCAGCCGTAAGATGGACGTCTTACCGCAGTGGAGCACCGCCATGCAAACCACCACGCTGTCCAGCAAAGGGCAGGTCATCATTCCGAAGACACTGAGGGCTGCGCTGCGCTGGGCCCCGGGCACACAGCTGGAAGTCCACGACACGCCTGAAGGCGTGCTCCTGCGCCCGGCTGTCCTGGCCCCAAAAGCTGCTTTGCCCGAAGGCCTGGCAGCCATCCGCCGGCGCGTGGCCTATGCCGGGCCGACAGTCAGCCTGGAGGACATGGACGCTGCGGTGCTGCGCATGGCGGCCCAGGCTGCGCGAGGGGACCGGGCGGCGCCAGGGACCAAGACGGCGTCCCGCAAGGCCACTCAGACTACAGCCGCTGCGGCCACCCGCAAACGTACGCGCTGAGGGCTGATGGCAGC
>JAJTDM010000130.1:6437-11063 GCA_021300575.1 Rubrivivax sp. | reverse complement strand
CAAAGTGACAAGGACCAGCAGCCCAATACACTGGCTCGGTCTACAACCGATTGGCGCTCCGCGCGCCACCAAAGTCAGGTCGCTCCAGGCTCATACCTGAATTGGAAAAGACTTGCATGGCGGCGGCATGCCGCACACCCCTTGACCACGACTCATGGTATCGATACCATGGGGATGGACACTTGAACCAGCCGTCCACGCATCGAGAACTTCGAGGAGCCGTCCATGTCCACCGCACCGCCCGTGCAAACCTTCCGCAGTGCCTGGTGGGAGCCGCGCATCGAGCGCGCGACGCTCAAGGGGCTGATGAAGCGCGCCAACGGCCCGGGTCTCTACTTCCTTGCGGTATGGGGGCTGCTGCTTGCGGCGGCGGGCTTGTGGATCCACCTCGCCCGGGGCAGCGCCTGGCTGGTGCCAGCGGTCATCGCCTACGGCGTGGTGTTGGGCTTTGCCTACGCGCCCTCCCACGAATGCGCGCATGGCACCGCCTTCCGGACGCGCTGGCTCAACGAGACGGTGTTGTGGGCCAGCTCCTTCATCTGGGGCGAGTCGCCGACCCACCGGCGATTTGCGCACTCTCACCATCACACCCACACCTGGCACTGGAAGGTCGACGCGCAGATGGGCTACACCAATCCGGTGCAGTTGCGGACGTGGTTCGGCGACGTGATCGGGCTGCTGGAGTTCTGGCCCCGCGCCAAGCTGATGGTGCGGCATGCGAGCGGCCGCATCCTCGAACGCGAGAGGGTTTATCTGCCTGCTGGTCAGGACCACATCGTCGTGCGCGAGGCACGCCTGATGATGGCGGGCTATGCCGGGTTGCTCGCCTGGGCCGTGATCGGCCAGACCTGGGTGCCGATGCTTTACTTCTTCATTCCGCGCTTCGCAGGGGCCTTCGCGGTCTATGCGTTCATCACGACCCAGCACATGGCGATGGCGCAGAACGTGTCTGATCACCGGCTGTGCACCCGGTCGATGACCAACTCCTGGCTCGGCCGCGTGCTGTACTGGAACATGAACTATCACATCGAGCACCATGTCTACCCGTCGGTACCGTTTCACGCCCTGCCCGCGCTGAACGCAGCGATCAAAGACCAGCTGCCCGAGCCCAGCCCAAGCCTGATTGCCGCCCATGTGGAGATCGTCCGGGTGATCCTTGCTCAGCGCACCGATCCGCATGCAACGGCGTCGCCCCCACTGCCGCGGCCTCTGACAGCTGATGCGGCGGGCCCCGCCGCTGGCGGCTGAGACAGGGTGGTGCACCATGTGGGTCACACTCTGTACGCGCACTGAGATTCCTGACGAGGATGTACTGGAGGTGATCCGCGAGGGCCACGTGTACTGCGCGTATCGGCTTGCGGGACGCCATTACGTCACCGACGGCATCTGCACACATGGTGTGGCACGGCTGGCCGAGGGTTTCGTGCTCGACGACCTCATCGAGTGTCCGATGCACAACGGCCGCTTCCACATCCCCACCGGGCGTGTCGATGGACCCCCCGCCTGTGAGGCGCTGCGCACCTATCCGGTACGCCTGGACGGCGAGGCCGTGCAGATCCAGCTGCCGGAATGAAACGTCCGAACGGCGACCCAAGACCATGACCTCCGGCAGCCGCAGCGGCCGCGTGCGCATGGTGGACGTCGCGCAACGCGCAGGCGTCGGCACGATCACGGTGTCGCGTGCGCTGCGCACGCCGCAGCAGGTCTCGCAAGAGGTACGCGAGCGCGTGCTCGCGGCCATGGAGGCGACTGGCTACGTCCCGAACCTCGCCGCGGGGACGTTGAAATCGCAGCGCTCGCGGGTGGTGGCGGCCATCGTGCCGACGCTGCGCAACACGATCTTCGCCGAGACCGTCGAGGGGCTGGCCGACGGGCTGCGCGAGCACGGTCTGCAGTTGCTAATCGCCAGCTCAGGCTACTCGCTCGAGGCGGAGGAGTCGATCCTGCTGAACCTGCTGGGACAGCAGCCGGTGGCGGTGGTGCTCACCGGCATCGCTCACGCGCCGCGGGTGCGATCGATGCTGCGCTCGCGCGGGCTGCCCGTGGTGGAAACCTGGGACCTGTGCGACGACCCGATCGACCGCGCGGTGGGATTCTCGAATCTGGAAGCGGCCCGCCGCATGACGCTGGCACTGGCAGATCGGGGCTACCGGCGCATCGCCTTCGCCGGCGCGCCACCCCAACTCGAGCATCGGGCAGCGCAGCGACTGGCGGGCTATCGCCAGGCCATGGCTGAGCTCGGCCGTGCGGCTCAGATCATCACGCTGGACGATCTCGGCGTGACCTTCGCCTCGGGGGAGCGGGCGGTGGGCCAGCTGCTTGCGCGCAAACGGCCGCCGGACGCCGTGTTCTTCGTCAACGATGTGGTGGCATTCGGCGCTGCACAGGCCTGCTTGCGGCTCGGCGTGGCGGTACCAGGCCAGCTGGCCATCGCGGGTTTTGGCGATTTCGAGCTCGCGCGGGCATCGAACCCCCCACTGACCACGGTCCGCATCCCGGGTGAGCAGATCGGGCGCACCACGGCACGGCTGATCGTCGAGCGCCTGGACGCCGGCGACCTCCCATTGGCCGGGCTGGAGCGCGTGGTGGATCTCGGCTTCGAGATCGTCAGCCGGGAAAGCGCTTGAGCGCGGCCTGGCTGAAGGGGTGCAAACGTCACGGATGAAAAAGGGCAACGCGATGAACAAGTTCCTGGTGTACCAGTCCCTGTGGGCGATGGAGCGCCGTCGGCCCGATGGCGTAGAGTGGACGCTTGACGAGAAGCTCGACATGATCCGCACCGCAGGGTTTGACGGCTGCGGCGTCCGGTTCGCGGACCGCGACTTCGTGCGCACGGTGACCAGCTATCTGCGCGCGCACGGCATGAGCTGGCAGGCGCAGTGCTACCCGCGCACCGTCGACGAGCTCAAGCCCATCATCGAGCACGTGCAGGAGTTTGGCGCCGACCACATCAATCTGCAGGCTGACGTGCGCCCCTATCACCTGGAGGACTGCGTGCCCTACATCGAGGGCTGGCACCGGCTTGCGGCCGACGCCGGCATCGCGCTGCACATCGAGACACACCGCGATCGGATGACCACCGATCTGTTCTTCACGCTGCACCTGCTCGACCGCTTTCCGAACCTGCGTTTCACGGCCGACCTGTCGCACTACCTGCTGGGCCGCGAATTCGCATGGCCCGTCAGCGACGAGAACCATGCGCTGATGCATCGCATTCTGGACAACACCTGGGGCTTCCACGGCCGGGTTGCCAGCCGAGAGCAAGTGCAGATCCAGACCAGCTTTGCGTACCACCGCCCCTGGGTGGACCTGTTCATGGGCTGGTGGGAGTACGGTTTCCGCAGCTGGCGGCGCCGCGCAGGCCCCCAGGCCACGCTGACCTTCCTTTGCGAGCTCGGTCCAACGCCCTACGCGATCACCGGTGCTGATGGTTACGAGTTGTCAGACCGGTGGCAGGAATCGCTGGCGATGAAGGATGAAGTTCGCGCACTCTGGGCCCGCGTGGCGAACGAGTCGACACCGGCACCGGCCGGCTGAGACTTGGCCAGGCGCATAAAGGCTCAAAAAGGCCGAAAGGCCGAAATGCCAGGGCCCAGCCCTGATCAGACCACCACCGGCACCTCCATCGCCGGCGGAGTGTTGCGACTGCGGCCGCAGCGCACCACGCCGTCGATCATGACCATGCCCACGCCGGGCAGGTCACCCAACTGGATGCTTTCCAGCAAGGTGCGCCCGGCGGTGTGCTGCGCGCGGTCGAGGAAGACGAAGTCGGCGGCGCGGCCAAGCTCGATGAGGCCGCAATCGAGCTGACGCAGGCGCGCGGTGTTGCCCGTGGCAAAGCAGAAGACCAACTCTGCCGGGATGTTGCCCAAGCTGGACAGCAGGGCGATCATGCGCAGCATGCCCAGGGGCTGCACGCCTGAGCCAGCCGGCCCGTCGGTGCCCAGGATCACGCGGTGCGGGCACTTCAGCTGCAGCGCCATCTGGGCGGCGGCGATGGCCACCTTCTCGTTGCCGTTGTGCACGATCTCGATGGCGCGTGAGGACTTCTCGCACAGCTCGCACACATGGGCTTCGGGCAGCGAGGTGTGGCCGCCATTGATGTGGCCGATAACGTCGGCATCGGCCTCCAGCACCACATCCTTGTCGATCAGGCCGGAGCCGGGGATGGACGGCCCACCCGTGTGGATGGTGCTCTGGATGCCGTGCTTGCGCGCCCAGGCCACCATCTCGCGCGCCTCGTAGCCGGCCTTCACCGAGCCCAGGCCGACCTCGCCCAGCAGCTTCACGCCGGCCGCGGCCAGCTCGGCAAAGTCGCTCTCGACCATGCCTTTCTCGATGACAGGTGCGCCGGCCAGCACCTTCATGCCCGCGGGGCGAAAGTTGTCGAAGGCACGCTGCGCGGTGATGGCCAGGGCCTTCAGTCCCACGATGTCCTTGGGACGCCCGGGCAGGTGCACTTCGCCGGCGGAGATCATGGTGGTGACGCCGCCGTTGAGGGTGGAATCGATCCAGCCGAGCTGGTTCTGGCGCGGCGTCCAGTCGCCAAAAACCGGGTGCACGTGGCTGTCGATCAGCCCTGGGGCCACGCAGGTCTGGCGCGCGTCGATCAACAGGTCGGGCTGC
>JAJTDM010000130.1:0-6421 GCA_021300575.1 Rubrivivax sp. | reverse complement strand
CTCCTTGCCCACGGCCACGATGCGGCCCTTGTCGCACACGATGGTGTCAGCCTCCAGGATGGGGCGGTCGATGTCGCCCGACAGCAGCAGGCCGATGTTGCGGATGACGACCTTGCCAGAGGTGGCGGTGGCGGCGGCTTCGGCCATGGAGGCTCCTTACAGAGTGAGATGTGGACTTCAGGGAGTTGCAGGGGGAACGGTCACCAACACCGTGCGCAACACGGCATCAGTGATGAACTGCTGCCACTGCGCCAGGGCCGCCGGATCTTCCAGGCTCTCGCCCAGGAAGGTGGACAGCGTGTAGCGGTTGGACAGGTAGAAGTAGCCCATGGAGGCGATCATCAGGTAGACATCCCGCGCCCGCAACTCCGGGCGGAACAGACCGGCCTGCACCCCGCTGCCCAGCACCCGTGACAACACCTCCAGTGCCGGGGAGGAGTACTCACCCGCCTTGGAAGACTTGCCGATGTGCCGGCCGCGGTGCAGGTTCTCGCTGTTGAGCAGGGTGATGAACTCGGGGTGCTTCTGGTAGTAGCCCCACATGAAGGCGATCACATCGCGCAGGGCCTGCACAGGCTGCGACAGGTCCAGCGCCAGCCGCGCCTCGGCCTCGTTGAAGCGCCGGTAGGTCTCCTCGATCACCGCGACGAACAGCGCCTCCTTGCTGCCGAAGTAGTAATAGATCATCCGGTCGTGCGACTTGGCCGCACGCGAGATCTGCTCCACCCGGGCCCCGTTGAGGCCTTGCTTGCCGAAGACCTTGATGGCCGCTTTCAGCAGCGTCTCGCGCGTGGCCTGCGCCGACTGCTCGCGCACGCCGCCCTTGCGGGCGGTGGCAGCGGGCTTGCGCACGGTGGGCATGGCCGGTGACGCTGAGAGCGGTGGCGGAAGCTGTGTCGGGGCTGTGTCGGGAGATGCTGCAGGGCCGGTTACTGGTCCACGAAGGCCCGCTCGATGACAAAGTCGCCCGGCCGGCTGGTGCTGCCTTCGGCAAAGCCGCGCTCCTCCAGCAGCCCTTTCAGCTCACGCAACATGGCGGAGCTGCCGCAGATCATGGCGCGGTCGGTGGCCGCGTCCAGGTCCGTGCCGCCCACCAGGCGGGCCAACTCGCCGCTGCGGATGAGGTCCGGGATGCGGCCCATGGTCGGGAAGGGCTCGCGCGTCACGGTGGGCACATAGCGCAGCTGCGCGCTGACCATCTCGCCCAGAAACTCGTGGCGGGGCAGTTCCTCGGTGAGGTACTGGCGGTAGGCCAGCTCGGCCACCTCGCGCACCCCGTGCACCAGCACCACCTGCTCGAAACGCTCGTACACCTCGGGGTCGCGCACGATGGACATGAAGGGCGCCAGGCCCGTGCCCGTGGACAGCAGGAACAGCCGCTTGCCCGGGTTCAGGTAGTCCGTCACCAGGGTGCCGGTGGGCTTGCGGCCCACGACAACGGTGTCACCGGGTTGCAGGTGCTGCAGACGAGAGGTGAGCGGGCCGTCGGGCACCTTGATGCTGAGGAACTCCAGGTGCTCCTCGTAGTTGGCGCTGGCCACGCTGTAGGCCCGCAGCAGCGGCTTGCCGTCCACCATCAACCCGATCATGGTGAAGTGGCCGTTGGAAAACCGCAGCGCCGGGTCGCGCGTGGTGGTGAAGCTGAACAGTCGGTCGGTCCAGTGGTGAACCGTGAGCACGCGCTCATGGAGAAACGCACTCATCGGTAATCCCCCCGTTGCGACGACGGCTCAATTGCGATAGATTGGGTTTTCATGTAGCGAACGCAACATTTTTGTGAAGTGAATGCTACACGGGCTGAACCCATCGATCAACTGCATGAGCGACCAGAGCAGTCCAGACAGAGTGCATCAGCAGGCGCATGACGCACCACGCCCGCAGGTGCTGGAGAAGTCGCGCCCGCGCAGCGAGCGCATGGCGGCTGACAAGATCGAGTGCAACGCCTGCCCGGTGCTGTGCCAGATCTCAGCGGGCAAGGTGGGGGCATGCGACCGCTACGCCAACCAGGCGGGCGTGCTGGTGCGGCTGGACCCGGTGCTGATCCTGGAGCGCGGGCTGGCGGGGAACGCCGCAGCGCCAGACGCTGCCGCGGTGCCCTTCCTGGACGCCCCGGCCGACCCCGGCACGGGTGGACTGCTGCACGCGCCCGAGGTCTTCGTCACCGGCGTGGGCTCGTCCACCACCTACCCCGACTACAAGCCAGCCCCCTTCATCGTCTCCTCCCGGCACGAGGGCGTGGACATGGTCACCGTGGTGACCGAGGGCATCTTCAGCTACTGCAGCTTCAAGGTGAAGATCGACACCGACCGCTGGCTGGGCCCGGAGCAGGCGACCGTGCGCTGCAAGGGCGAGGCCGTGGGCCACGTCACCACGGCGGAGTACGGCTCGCAGATGCTGTCGCTGGGCGGCGTGCACCACCTCACGGGCGGCTCCAAGAAGGAGGGCCGCATCACCTGCGACATGATGATGGCGCTGGGCAACCGCGAGCCCGTGGAACTGCAGATCGAAGGCGGCGCAAAACTGCAGCTGCAGGCCGGGCGCGCGCCCGTGGTCAACGGCGTGGAAGAGCAGCGCATGCGCGTGGGCTGCGGCTCGGCGGCCGTGGGCATCTTCGCGCAGCAGTGGTACGGCCACGTGGACGAGGCCGTGGTGGTGGACGACCACATCACGGGCATCCTGTCAGAGCACCAGGCCGGCCGCTGCCTGGACATGGTGCCCTCGGGCATCCGCATTCGCGGCCGGCGCAGCACGCCCGGGCGCTACTTCCAGGTGGCCAACCCGGGAACAGGCTGGGGCGGCACCGACCTGACGAACCCGATGGACATCATCGAAGGCTGGGACCCCAAGGTCGCCTACCCGGGGCTGCGCCTGCTGATGACCTCCACCACGGGCGAGCACTGCGCCTGGTACGTGCTGGACGAGCAACTGGTGCCGCGCCCGGCCCCCATGCCGCCGGAGGTGGCCGCCACGGTGGCCCGCATTGGCGAGAACTGCGAGCCCTCGGTGGCCTCGGTGCTGTTCCTGGCCGGTGCAGGCGGCAGCCTGCGCGCCGGCGTGACCGAGAACCCGGTGCTGCTCACGCGCAAGATCAAGCAGGCGCTGGTCAACGTCACCTGCGGCGGGGCGCCGGCCTACGTGTGGCCTGGCGGCGGCATCACCGTCATGGCCGACGTGATGCGCATGCCCGCGAACAGCTTCGGCACTGTGCCCACGCCGGCCATCGTGGCCCCCATCGAATTCAGCATGCGCCTGGCGGACTACGAGGCGCTGGGCGGGCACATGGGGCAGGTGCGCAGCATCGAGCAGGCCCTGGCACGCGGTGCGGGGCACCGCGACGGCGCACCGCTGTCGCGCCGCTACATCGCCGGGCACCCCGAGAACCCCTGGCCTCTGGGCCAGCCGCCCATGCTCGGGTGAACACGATGGGACCGACCCGCACCCCCCTGCCTGGCGACCGCTGGCACTTCGCCCACGGCCCGATCGAGCTGGTGATCGGGGCCGAGGTCGGTCGCGGAGATCCAGACACCGCATTGAGCACCGCTCACGAGCAGGCCTGGGTCCGCTTCCAGACCGTGCTGCGGGAACTGGTGGCGGAACTGCCGCTGCTGCGCCTGCCCGTGCAGCCTGGGCCGTGCCCCGTCCAAGGCCCCGTCGCCCGCCGCATGTGGCAAACCTGCGCGGCCCTGCCCACCGACTTCATCACCCCCATGGCCGCAGTGGCCGGCGCGGTGGCGCAGGAGATCCTGACGCCCTACGCGCAGGCCGGCCTGCAACGCGCCTATGTGAACAACGGCGGCGACATTGCGCTGCACTTGGCGCCTGGCGCGCAGTGGCGCGTGGGGATGGTGGCGGACATTGCGAAACGCCGCACCGCTCTCGACGGGGGCTTCACGCTGCAGGCCAGCGACCCCGTGCGGGGCGTGGCCACCAGCGGCTGGCGCGGACGCAGCCACTCGCTGGGCATTGCGGACGCGGTGACCGTGCTGGCCGCCACAGCCGCCCAGGCCGATGCGGCCGCCACCGTGATCGCCAACGCCGTGAACCCGACCGAACCGGACGCCCGCCTGGGCATCGAGCGGGCACCCGCCCGATCGCTCAAGGACGACAGCGACCTGGGCGAGCGCCTGGTCACCGTGGCGGTGCCCGCGCTGGCGGCAGGGGTGGTCACTGCAGCGCTGCGCCGCGGCGCCGGAATCGCGCAGCAACTGCAAGGAGCCGGTCTGATCCATGCCGCGGTCCTGGTATGCCAGGGGCAGACCCTGACCATCGAGCCCGCGCTGGCGCTCAAGCAGGCAGCTTGAAGTCACCCCGAGCCACTCCAAAGCCACCCGAATCCGCCTGAATCCGACGGAAGCCTCACCCTCACCCTCACCCGACACCCCGCACCATGATCGAAATCCGACGCATCCTCACCCAGGTTGAAGACATCTTTCACGAGGGGGGCCCCGTGGCCGCCGAGCCCCTGCGGCGTGGCGCCATCGGCTGCGTGCTGAAGAACCCTTACGCCGGGCGCTATGTGGAAGACATCCTGCCGCTGATGGACGCGCTGTCTCCCCTGGGACTGAAGCTGGCGCAGCAACTGCTGGCCGCCATGCAGGTCGGGCCCGAGCGCATCCAGGGCTACGGCAAGGGCGCGCTGATTGGCGAGGCTGGTGAACTGGAACATGGGGCCCTGTGGCACGTGCCCGGCGGGTACGCCATGCGCGAACTGCTGGGCTGGAAAGGCGACGCCGCCGCCTACAAGGCCGGGCAATCCGGCGGTGGACAGTCCGGCAACGCGCTGGCCATCGTGCCCAGCACCAAGAAGGTGGGCGGCCCCGGCGCCACGCTGGACATCCCCCTGACGCACATCAACGCCTCTTACGTGCGCAGCCACTTCGACGCGCTGGAGTTCCGCGTGCCGGACGCACCGCGCGCGCACGAGATGGTGGTGGTGCTGGCCATGAGCACCGGCTCGCGCATCCACGCCCGGGTGGGGGGCCTCAAGGCCGCCGACATCGCCAAATGGGATGGGCAGCGCTGACAGCCCAATCTGCGCCCTGCTGAACCCTGACGAACCCTACCGAACACCGTCGAGAGGACTCTGAACATGCCCGCCCAGATCCGCAAGCTTGTCGTGCAGATCGACGAAACCCACCGCGAGATGGACCGCGAGATCAGCCCACCCACGCGGCGCGCGCTGGCCATGGCTGTCATCCACAACCCCTGCGCCGGCCGCTACGTGGAGAACCTGGACGAGCTGATCGCCATGGGTGAAGAGCTCGGCGGTCTGCTGGGCCAGCGCTGCGTGCAGGCCCTGGGCATTGCGCCTGAGCAGGCGCAGAGCTACGGCAAGGCCGCCATCGTGGGCGAGGCTGGCGAACTGGAGCACGCCGCCGCCCTGCTGCACCCCAAGCTGGGCGCGCCTTTGCGTGCGGCCGTCAGCAAGGGCGCTGCCCTGGTGCCCTCGGCCAAGAAGCAAGGCGGCATGGGCACCGCGGTGGACGTGCCGCTGGGCCACAAGGACGCCGCCTTCGTGCGCAGCCATTTCGACGCCATGGAAGCCCGCATCGTGGACGCGCCGCGCGCGAACGAGATCGTCGTGGCCGTGGTGGTCACCGACAGCGGGCGCCCGCTGCCGCGCATCGGCGGCCTGCAGGTGCACGAGATCAAGGGTACTGACGGGTTGCGCTGAGCCGCCAAGCCCGGGAAGATTCGACGCTTATCCACCCCCACTCCTGAAGGAGATTGCCCCATGAAGAGAAGACACCTGATCGCCGCCGCCAGCCTGGTGGCCGCCGCCGCCCTGCCGGTGCATGCCCAGGGCGTGATCAAGATCGGCGAAGTCAACAGCTACAAGGCGCAGCCTGCGTTCCTGGAGCCCTACAAGAAGGGCATGGAGCTGGCGGTGGAGGAAGTCAACGCCGCTGGCGGCGTGGGCGGCAAGAAGCTGGAGCTCATCACGCGCGACGACAACGCCAACCCGGGCGATGCGGTGCGCGTGGCCGAAGAACTGCTGTCACGCGAGAAGATCGACGTGCTGACCGGCACCTTCCTGTCGCACATCGGCCTGGCGCTGACCGACTTCGCCAAGCAGAAGAAGGTGTTCTTCCTGGCCGGCGAGCCGCTGACCGACAAGATCGTCTGGGCCAACGGCAATGCCTACACCTACCGCCTGCGCCCCAGCACCTACATGCAGGTGGCCATGCTGGTGCCCGAGGCGGCGAAGCTGAAGAAGAAGCGCTGGGCCATCGTCTACCCCAACTACGAGTACGGTCAGTCGGCCATCGCCAGCTTCAAGCAGCTGCTCAAGGCGGCGCAGCCTGACGTGGAATTCGTCGCCGAACAGGCGCCGCCGCTGGGACGCGTGGAAGCCGGCCCGGTGGTGCAGGCCCTGCTGGACTCCAAGCCCGACGCCATCTTCAACGTGCTGTTCGGCGCC
>JAJTDM010000129.1 GCA_021300575.1 Rubrivivax sp. | reverse complement strand
GTCAAGTCCTCCCCCGCGCTACCGCTCTATGTGGACCTGGACGGCACGCTGTTTCCTGGAGACTCGCTGCATGAATCCGTGCTGCTGCTGCTTCGGCGAAACCCGCTGAACCTGTTCAGGCTGCTGGGCTGGTTGCTCCAAGGCAAGTTGGCCTTCAAACGCAGGGTCGCGGATGAGGCGCTGCCTGACGCCAGCACACTGCCCTACCACGCCAGCTTCCTGGATTTCCTGCGGGCCGAGCGCGCCAGCGGCAGAAGGTTGGTGCTGGCAAGCGCTGCGGATCACCGCATAGGCCACGACGTGGCGCAGCACCTGGGCTTGTTCGAAGATCACATCGGCAGCACGGACGTCAATCTTTCGGGCGCACGCAAGCTCAGTGCGATCCAGCAGCACAGCAACGGTCCTTTCGCCTATGCGGGCAACGCCGCAGTGGATCTTGAAGTGTGGCGCGGCAGCGCCGAGGCCGTGGCGGTCAACGCCCCCGCCGAAGTCAGCAGGCGGTTGAAGGAACTGCACCCGCAGGCGCGCATCTTTGAGCGCCCGTCGATGAGCCTGCGCACCCTGCTGAAGGCGATACGGCTGACCCAGTGGAGCAAGAACACCCTGGTGTTCGTGCCGCTGCTGGCCAGCCATGTGACCAACGCACACACCTGGGTCGCGGTGTTCGCAGCCTTCGTGGCTTTCGGCTTGTGCGCCTCGGCCACATATCTCTTCAACGACCTCCTGGACCTGCCCAACGATCGCCGTCATGCGCACAAGCGGTGGCGTCCGCTGGCGGCCGGTCAACTGGGTATCGGTCAGTCGCTCGTCATGGCCGCATTGATGCTGACGGCAGGCCTGATGCTGGCCTTGGCCGTCTCACCCGCGCTCGCGTTGATGCTGCTGGGCTATCTGGTGATCACCGTGGCGTATTCGCTGCACCTGAAGAGCCTGGCGCTTCTGGACGTGCTGTTGCTGGCGGGCCTGTACACCTGGCGCATTGCCGCAGGGGCCGTGGTGGCGCAGGTCCCCCTCTCCAACTGGCTGCTCGCGTTCTCACTCTTCCTTTTCCTCAGCCTTGCGCTGGTCAAGCGCTGCGCCGAACTGGAGGAGTTGAACGACACCGACGCGACCCGCACACCCGGCCGGGGCTACCGTCGCGAGGACCTCGCCACGCTACGTGGCATGGGGGTGAGCAGCGGCTTCATGGCGGTGCTGGTGCTGGCGCTGTACATCGAGAGCCAGAACGGGCGGGCCCTGTACCCGCAGCCCTTGTGGCTGTGGGCCTTGGCGCCGCTGCTGATGGCCTGGATGATGAGGATCTGGCTCAAGGTCGCGCGCCGGGAATTGCGGGGGGAAGATCCGATTGCCTTCGCACTCAAGGACCGCGCCAGTTGGATCACCTTGTTGGCGATGGTGATCGCAGGCGTCATGGCCTCGCAGGGGGCCTCATGAAGTGGGTGCCGCTGACCGTGGCCCTGGGGTGCGTGCTGCTCTCCAGCCTGGCCCAGGTCTTGATGAAACTGGGCATGAACGCGCACACGTCGCCTGCCAGCCCTGCAGAAGCCTCGGTACTGGCCACGTACGGGCATGCGTTGACCAACCCCCTGGTCTGGACAGGGCTGGCCTTGTACGGCCTGAGTGCCGGTCTCTGGATCTGGGTGCTCTCACGGCTTGACGTTGGCGTGGCCTATCCTCTGGTCAGCCTGGGGTTCGTCCTGACCCTGCTGGTGGGCGTGCAGTGGCTGGGGGAGGCCTTTTCATGGCAACGGCTGGCAGGCTGCGGCCTGATCGTGGTGGGCGTGATGCTGCTGGCTTCGGACGCATGAAGGTGGCGCCCCGCTCCCAGCTGCTGCGCGAGACCAGCATGACGCCCCCGGGTCAGCCCATGTGCTTTCCACCTCTCACTTCCGGGGTCAACCGATGAGGGCGACATTCTTCGGCGCGTCGGAAGATGCCCGCACTGTCTTCGCCAAGGTGTTCGCATTGACGCTGGCAGCCAAACTGGCGCTGGCAGCCTGGCTTCCGATCACCGGAGACGAAGCCTTCTTCTACCAATGGGGCGTCAGTCCTGACTGGGGCTATTCGGACCATCCGCCCATGGTGGGATGGCTGCTCTGGCTGCTGCGCCATCTGGGTGATTCGCCTTTCGCGCTGCGGCTGGCCACGGTGCTGCTGACCAGCGTGGTGGCACTGGCCGTGGTGGATCTGGTGCGTCGACTGCTGCCGCCAGACCGGGAGGACAGCGCCTGGTTGGCCGGCGCCGTCTACCTGGCCCTGCCCTTTTCCTGGGTGGCCGTGCTGGTGACGACCGACACCCCCCTGATCTTCTTCATGACCGCATCCTGGTGGTGCTTCGTGCGCGCCGAACTCCCGAGGCCCGGCCCCCCAGCAGGCGACCGGGACGCAGCGCTGGCGATTCCACGCGCCGCTGTCGGCTGGTACGCGGCTTCCGGCGCTCTGCTCGGCATGGCCTTCCTGTCCAAGTATTTCGCGGTGCTGGTCGGCCTTGGTTATGCCGTGTGGTTGCTCGGATGGAGGCGCAAGCGGGCGTGGGTGTTGGTGCTGATCGCTGTGTGCGCCTTGCCCGGGGTGGCCGTCAACCTCGCGTTCAACGCGACGCACGGTTGGACCAACATCATGTTCAACGTGTTCAACCGCAACCAGGGCGCGAAGTGGTCGGTTTCGCACTGGGTGACCTACCTGGGCATGATGGTCTATCTGCTGACACCCTGGCTGATCTGGCAGGCCCTGCGGGCCAAGCCCGGCACCGAGGCGGGGTCCGCCGCCGATGGCCAGGACTTGGACTCCAAGGCCTCGGGCCACGCCGCCTCGTCAGACCTGACCCGCCGTGACCTGCCCCCACGCCACACAGGTTCCCTGCTGGTGATGGTGCTGTGGGCAACACCCTTCCTGCTGTTCGCCCTGGTCGCCACACGGCGTACCGTCGGTCTGCACTGGGTGCTGGGCTTCGTGCCGCTGTTCGTCCTGTGGGCAGGATTGCGCCTTTCACCGCAGGCGCTGCGCAAGGCGCTGAGGTGGAACGGCTGGCTGGCGCTGCCCCACGTGCTCTTGTTGGCGGCCGTGTTCGCTGCGCCGCTGGCCTGGTGGCAACGGTCCAGCCAGTTTGCCTCCGTCGTCTTCCTGCGTGAAGCTCCGGCGGTGACGACAGCGCTGCGCACAGGCCTGCCGCCCGACGCCGCACTCATGGCGCGAGGCTACAGCCCCGCAGCGGTCCTGGCCTTCCACAGCGGACGCTATGTTCCGGTGTTTGGTGTGGGCCGACACCATGCGCGGCAAGACGACCTGTCGGTGGACTTCAAGGAGTTCGACGGCCGGCCCGTGCGCATCTTTGACCGCAAGCCCTTGGATGAGGCCGACTTTGCGCCGTACTTCGAAAGCGTCAAGGCTGCAAGCTTCGAGGTTGACGGGCAGCGTCTGCACTACCTGGACGGTCAAGGCTTCAGGTTTGAAACCTACCGCGATCAGATCCTGAGAGAAGCGGCCGATCGCTTTCACCGCGTACCGGACTGGTTGCCTCTGTTGCGCAGCCCGTTCTGCGAGCGCTACGGATTTGCCGACTGTTCGTCCAGCAGAACCCGATGACAAGGCCAGGAAACGAGAAAGCCCCGAAGTTCATTCAGGGGCCCTGGGGATGGTGGTGGAGACGAGGAGGATCGAACTCCCGACCTTCGCATTGCGAACGCGACGCTCTCCCAGCTGAGCTACGTCCCCACGATGGAGGCAAGTCTATCAGCGGCCATGCATCCGCAAAACACCTTCATCGCAGCTTCGTCACACATTCACGCCCTGGCCGGACCTTTGCAGCCCGGGCCCTGAGCTCACCACCTCACCTCTGGAGCCTTCCATCATGCCCGTGACCCAGATCACCCTGTTGCCTGGCTACGAGCGCGAGGTGCAGGAGCGCCTCGTGAACCGGGTGAGCGATGCCGTGCGTTCGGTCATCAACAGTGCGCAGGCGGGAACCACCACCTTCATCCAGGAGGTATCGACCTACCGGCGGGACGGTCGTGTGTTCACCGGCGGCGGGGCGGCGCATCCGGTGGCCAGCGAGGTGGTGGCCTCGTTTCTGCAGGCGATGCAAGAGCGCGACCTGGCCCGCGCCCAGGGCTTCCTCGCACCCGGCTTTGCCATGTGCTTTCCCGGTGGCGCGCGCTTCGGCTCGCTGGAGGAACTGGTGGCCTGGGGCCGCACGCGCTATCAGGGTGTGGCCAAGCAGTTCGAGCGCTTCGACGAATGCTGGACTTCGGAAGGCACGGTGGTCTACTGCCACGGCACGCTGGAAGGCCGCTGGCTGGACGGCACGGCCTTCAGCGGCATTCGCTTCATCGACCGCTTCCTGGTGCAAGGCGGGCAGCTGGTGTGTCAGGACGTCTGGAACGACCTGGCCGAACACCGCCCCGGCTGAAACCCCAATCCTTCCTGGCAAGGCCTGGGCGAGGGCCGGGCCTACAGCGCCGCTTCGATGGCCGGGCGCAGTGCAGCGGGCTTGTCCCCCGGCTCGAAGCGGTGCAATACCCGACCGTCGCGGCCGATGAGGAACTTGGCGAAGTTCCAGGCGATGGCGCCGTCGGGCGACGTTCCCGGCGCCTGCTCGCGCAGCCATTGCCACAACGGGTGGGCCTGCGGTCCGTTGACCTGCACCTTGGCCATCATGGGGAAACTGACCCCGTAGTTCTTCTGGCAGAAGGCGGCGATCTCGCCGTTGCTGCCCGGGTCCTGCGCGCCGAATTCGTTGCTGGGAAAACCCATCACTGTCAGGCCTCGGCCCTGGAACTCCTTCCACAAGCTTTCCAGCCCGGCGAACTGCGGGGTGTAGCCGCAGGCGCTGGCCGTGTTGACCACCAACAGCAACCTGCCCTTGAAATCCGACAGGGGCTGGGGCCGCCCGTCGATGGTGTCAGCGCTGAAATCGTATAACAGGTGTTCGCTCATGGGGCCCTCGTGGTGACAGGGCGGACTCACAGAACCACCCGATTGATCCCGGATGCTAGGCCGTACGCGATTCCACACGTGGCGGCGGGGGCATGGTCCTCAGCGCCGCGCCAGCAGTAGCGATCCCTTCTCCAGGGGATTCAGGTCGACCCGCCGGACGCTGGCAAACCCGGCCTCCTGCATCCACCCCTGGTACTCCTGCTCGCTGTAGGTGCGCGTGCCAGTCTCGAACAGCAGCGTCAGACGAAAAGCGGCATGGAAGGCATTCAAGGGCGTGCCGGCCAGATAGTCATGCACCACCAGCAGCCCGCCCGGGCGCAGGCTGCGGGCGATTTCGGCGATGACGCGGCGGTTGTCCTCGGGCTGCTGGTTGTGGCCCACCGAAAGGTACAGCACCAGGTCGAAGTCCTGACCCCAGCCCAGGTCCAGCACGTTGCCGGCGCGGGTGGTGATGCGATCAGCCAGTCCGGCCGCGGCAATCGACGCGGGCGTGTCGGTCAAGGCGCTGGGAAGATCCACGATGACCGCCTGCAGCTGGGGGTGGTGGCGGCAGAAACGCATCGCATGCAGACCGTGGGAGCCCCCCAGGTCCAGAAGCCTGTGGTGCCCGGGTTCCACAGGCGTATGTGCCACGAGGTCCGGCCCCAGGTCCTGCGCGAAGGCGTGCATGTAGCGCGAGAACAGGGGCCCCAGGTGCGGCTGCTGCGACATGCGCTCCCATAGCGTCTGTGCGGGGCGCCCCGCCTGCACGGCACGGTCCAGATCGCCCATCATGGCCCACGCCTCGTGCGTCCACAAGGCACCCGGGGTGTAGTCGATGGCGCCCGCACGGGTCAGCCAACGCTGGGTGCTTTCGGTGTTGGCGTAGGCGCCTGCATCTTGGTGGAGATAACCGAGCGCCACCAGGAAGTCCGCCAGGGTGCGCACGCCGGCCTCGCTGGATTGCGAGCGACGGGCGAGCGCTGGCGTGTCCAGAGCACCGGCAGACAGGGCCTCGAACAAGCCCAGGCGCGCTGCGGCGACGATGGCGGCCGACTTCATCATCGGCATGTAGATGTCCAGCATGGGCAGTTCGGCAGAACCCGTGGGCTGGCAGACGTCGGGCTTGGGCGTGAAGGTCAAGATGAGGTCCTGCAAGAGGTGAACGCCGATTCTCGCCGTCAGGCGGCACTGGTGCCCATGCACCAGCGGGCATACTTTGCCCACTCACCCCAGGAGGCCCGATGGCACGCAAGCAAGACCCTGCATGGTTGGCCGCGCAGTACAACAACCGGGCCCGGGTGCCGGGCCATGCGGGGATCCTCGCCCGGTGGGCTCGCGATTCACAGGTCATTCGCGATACCCGGCCCTGCCAGCTGGATCTGGCTTATGGCGACACCCCTGCCGAGCGACTGGATGTCTTCCGCCCGTCCGATACGGCCCGAGAACCCAAGGCCCGAAGGCGCCCAGGCGCCCCGATGCTGGTGTTCATCCACGGAGGCTGGTGGCGCTCGCTGGACAAGGCCGACCACTCCTTCGTGGCGCCGGCGCTCGCGGATGCGGGTGCGGTGGTGGTGGTGCCCAACTACGCCTTGTGCCCTGCAGTGGGCATCGAAGACATCGCCCTTCA
>JAJTDM010000128.1 GCA_021300575.1 Rubrivivax sp. | reverse complement strand
GCTGCGCCAGCTGTCACAGCGCGCCAACAAGCTCGGCATGCAACTCGTCGCCGCACCGCGGGCCGCATGAAAAACGCCTTGCGCATCAGTCACTTGAGGGGTGTTTCTTAAGAGCAATTCCTCTGGGCAAGGCGCCCCGGGGAAGCCCGCATTGGCCGACAAGCGGGTTCAGCTCAATACCGCTGGCAGGGTCGAGCTCAAGCTGTCAGGTGAGGTCGAACCCAAGAGGCTGCGGCGTGGCTGGACTCAAAACGGACTTGCGACTGCCTGAGCAGCGCGCCAAACCACCGGAAACACCTCACTGTCCATGGCCGCGCCATGCCCCGGAGCATTGGCGGGCGCGGGCGGGCTTTCGATCCCCTTGCGGCGTGTGAACACTGCATCATCGCCCGTCCAACGAGCTGAAACCGCGCGGCGCCTCAGCCTCGCGCTGCGATTGCCCGGCGCGCCATGCAGCGTCAGCCCATGGAAAGCGACGCAATCTCCGGGCTCAAGATCCCAACCAAGCAGCGTGTAATCTGCCCGATGACCTTCAACATCAGGAACCGGCAGGAAGCGCGGATCATCGGAAGGGTGGTCAGCACTGTCGGCAAAGCGTTTCGGCTTGAACCATTCGTCGCGCCGATGCGACCCTGCAACATATTCAACGCCATTTTCCCGCGCCACGGGATCAAGCGGGATCCAGATCGAACACACCTGCCAGCCTTCAACCGTCCAATAGGGCTGGTCGTTATGCCAGGGAGTTGGCTCTTGCGTGCCAGGTTCCTTCACCAGCACATGTTCATGAAACAGATTGACCTTGCCGCTTTGCATCAGCGCACCGGCGATGGCGGCGGTGGGGGAATGACGCAAGAACGCCTCAAACTCAGCGATGCGCTGCCAGGAACAGTAATCGCCGAAGAACATGCCGGGCTTGCCTTCGGGCGTGTAGCGTTTGCCGAACGGGCCCGGCTCTCGCAGGTTGCGCTCCACACCGGCGGCGAGCAATTCAACCCAATGCGGGGCGAGAGCGCCACGAATGGCCACCGCGCCATCCCGGTCATAGTCGGCAATGATCTGGGGGTCGAGGATCTGGGGCATCGCGTTTCTCCTGATTCCGCTGGGATCTTAGGCGACCAAGCCTCAACGCGCAAAGCGAAGTTCGGAATCTTCCTGGACAGGCGTTTCTATCGCCCCTTGGCAATGGGCTGCGCGGGCGGGGTCTTGCGCGGTGCTGCCCGAACACTCCCGCCTGCGCCACCACGAGCGCCATCGCCCGGATCAGCCTGCCGAGTCGCTGGCCAGGGCCATCAGCCCGGCCGGCGCTCGTAAGCCGGCAGGCCCTCGGGGATGTGGTGAAACGGCTGCTTGTCCACGGTGAAGATGGCCAGCCGCGGCTTGAAGACGCTGGGGTCGTCCAGGGTGCCCACCTTCATGATGAACGAGCCCGGACGTGCTGGCGAGCGGGTGCCCAGCGCGGTGCCGCAACGCGGACAGAAATAGCGCGTGACCGGGCGCTCCAGATCGCTGCGCGCAAAGGCCGCCGGCTCGCCCTTGGTGATCTTGAAGCCTACCTCGGGCACCACCATCACCACGTTCGGGTGGCCGCCGGTGATGTACTGGCACTCACGGCAGTGGCATTGCAGTGCGCCCTGCACTTCGCCGTCGAACTCGTAGGTGATGTCGCCGCAGTAGCAGCGCCCGGTGAGTTGCATGGGAGTCTCCTGAAAGGTGTGCTCTTCATCATAGTGCGCCACAGCTCCACTCGGGTCGACCACCCTTCGGCGGCGGGCCGCATGCGCCCGGCCTGGCGGTTTCTTGTTGGATTTCCCCGCACACCCGCTCGCACGCCCCCAAACCGCGCCGGGACGCTGCGCGGCTGGTCGCCTAGACTCGTCAGATCGCGCATCCTCGAGACCGCCATGATCCAGCCCGTAAATTGCCAGGTGATCCTGAGTTCGCGCCCCACTGGCGTCCCGCAGGCCGACCACTTTCGCATCGTCGAAACCCCCGCCCCCGTGCCGGCGGACGGTCAGGTGCTGGTGCGCAACCTGTACCTCTCGGTCGAGCCCGCGATGCGCGGCTGGGTCAGCGCAGTCGCCAACTACTCGGAGCCGGTTGCGATAGGCGCGGTGATGCGCTCAACGCCGCCTGCCCAAAGGGCATCGACGTCTACTTCGACAACACCTCCGGGCCGATCAGCGATGCCGTTCTGCGCCGTCTCGCCGTTGGCGCGCGGGTCATCAACTGCGGCACCGCGCCGATCTCCAGCTGGGATCCGATCCCGCAGGGCCCCCGGGTGGAGCGTCAACTGCTGGTCAAGCGCGCCCGCATGCAGGGTTTTCTGGCCTTCGACTACTTGCGTCGATACGCACACGCGCGCAAGGAGCTGGAGGGCTGGGTGCGCGACGGCCTGATCCGCTATCGCGAGGACATCCTGGAGGGCATCGACAAGGCGCCTGATGCGATCGCCGGCCTCTATCGGGGAGACAACCTCGGCAAGCGCCTGATCCGGGTCGCGCCCGAGCTCGCCTGAGAGCTGGCCGGCGCAGGTGTCGTCGTGCTTGAAGGAATGGAGCAGGCCTCGGATCAGGCAGTCTTGCCGGGCTCGCCCGCAGCCCGTGGAGCTTGAGCAGAGCCCTTGAGTTTCCCTTGCGCCTTCTCCACCTTCACGGTGCGAGGTTGCCCCGCGACCTGCAACGCGCCGCCGTGCGAGCGGCGCGGGTCGATGGCGGTGCCCTCACCGAAGCCGGGCCATCCGCAAGCCAGTCTGATGTGACACAAGGTGTGGCCGACCATGGCACCGCACGACACGCTCGTCGCCTCTGACCTGCGCGGCCACGCCCATGCGCCGCGTCGAACGGCGCCTTCGCAAGCGTCGATCGACTATTCCAGGAATCCGAACCGCCGCGGCAGGTACAGCGCGACGTCCGGAAACGCCATGCACAGCGCCAGCGCCACGAGCTGGACCAGAACGAAGGGCGTGATGCCCTTGTAGATGTCAACCATCGTCACCGACGGGGGCACCGTACCCTTCATGTAGAAGAGCGCGAAGCCGAACGGCGGCGTCAGGAACGCGGTCTGCATATTGACTGCCATCAGGATCGCGAACCAGGCCAGGATCACCTGCTTGCCCTGGACGACGGTGCCGAAGTCGAGCTTTGCGATGATCGGAGCGAAGATCGGCAGCACGATCAGGCAGATCTCGATCCAGTCGAAGAAGAAACCCATCAGGAAGGTCAGGAGCATCACGAAGATCATGACCTCCCAGCCAGTGTCCAGACCCATCTCCTTGAGCAGTTCGGCGACCACGTCGTCGCCGCCCAGCGCCCTGAAGACGTACGAGAACAGCGTTGCGCCGAAGATGATGAAGAACACCATGGCATTGGTGAGCGCCGACGAGGCCATCACCTCGCGCAGCGACTTCATCGACAGCCGCCGGTTGGCAAGCGCGAGCAGGATCGCGCCCAATGCGCCGATGCCCGACGCCTCGGTGGGGGTCGCCCATCCCGCGAAGATCGAGCCGAGCACCAGCGTGATCAGCGCCGCTGGCGGCAGGAAGCCCTTCAGCACCAGCCCCGCCGTCAGACGCTCGTCGTTCGGGCCGAGCGGCCCGGTGACCCGAGGCGCGATCGATGGCTTGAGGATGCACACGATCACGATGTAGACGACGTAGAGGGCGCTCATCAGCAACCCGGGCAGGATCGCGCCAGTGAACAGTGTGCCCACCGGGATGCCCAGCAGGTCACCCATGATGACCAGCATGATGCTCGGCGGGATCAGGATGCCGAGCGTGCCCGCCGACGCGATCGTGCCGACCGCCAGCGACTTGTCGTAACCGGAGCGCAGCATCACCGGCAGCGCGATCAGCGTCAGCATGATCACCGACGCGCCGACGATGCCGGTGGTGGCGGCCATGATCGTGCCGAGCAGTGTGACCGCGATCGCGAGGCCGCCCGGTACACGGCGCAGCATCAGCTGCAGGATGCGCAGCAGGTCCTCGGCCACGCCGCTCTTCTCCAGCATCGTGCCCATGAAAACGAACATCGGGATCGCAACCAGCACCGGGTTCTGGACGGCCGTCCCGTAGACCCGGGGCAGCAGGTTCGCGAACTGCGTCATGCTGTAGACGTCGAACAGGATGCCCAGGAAGCCGAAGGCGATACCGATCGCGCCGAGCAGGAATGCGACCGGATAGCCCAGGAACATGATGAAGACCAGGGCGAAGAACATGACCACCGCGAGGTGGTCGATCAGCCAGTCGATCATCGCAGCCTCCTCAGCCCTGCCGCGCGAACGGCACGTGGGCACGCTCCCGCTGCTCTGGCGTGCCAAACAGCGCGACCACGCAGCGCGCAGCCACGGCAGCGACTGCGGCCGACACCGTGAGGAAAGCCAGGTACAGGAAGAACTTGATGATCCACCTGTACGGCAGGCCGGTCGGCGCATCCGAGGACTCGCCCTGCCGCAACGAGTTCATGAAGAAGTCGTGCGCGTACGGCAGCGCAACCCACAGATAGGGCATCGCAAACACGATGCAGCACACGAGCTCGAGCCACAACTTCGAGCGGGGCGCCAGCGTGCCGGTGAACACGTCGATGCGCACGTGAGCGTTGCGGATGTAGGCGTAGCCCAGCCAGGTGCAGAACAGCACCCCGTGGAAATGCCATTCAAGTTCCTGGAGCCGGGTCGACCCAAGGCCGGGCAGTTGGAACCCGAACTTGCGGGTGATGACATCGAAGGCAATCGTCACGATGCAGGCGATAAACGCCCACGAGCCGGCGTCGGCGATGCGGCGCAGGAGGGCCTCGACGAAGTCAGAGAACTTGAGGAGCAGTGCAGTCATGGAGGGCCTCGGTGGCGGGCGGGGTGGCGCGTGACCGCCCCTGGTGGCGCGGTATCCGGCAGCCACCGCCGCTGGCGGGAATTCAGAGCGGCCCCGGCGTGGCCTTACCTCAGTTCAAGTAGCCGAGGTCCTTCCAGAGCTTGTAGTTCCTGCGGAAGGCCGTGTATGACTCATAGCCCTTCTTGAAGTCAGGGCTCTTGGCCGACTGCTCGGCCGCGACCTCCCCCCAGGCCTTCTCGAAGGCCGCGAGGATCTGCGGCGACCAGCGGTGCAGCGTGACGCCCTTGTTCTTCTGCAGGTCCTGCAGCACAGCGAACTGCGCCGCCTCACCGTCGGCGAACATCTGCAGCATGTTCGCGTCGCAGGCGTTCCTGATGGTCGCCTGCTGCTGCGCGCTGAACTCGGCCCACTTCTTTTTCGAGATGATCAGCTCGTTGAGCGTCGACTGCTGATGCCAGCCCGGGAAATAGTAGTGCTTGGCCACCTGATGGAAGCCGAGGGTGGCGTCCATCACCGGCATCGAGAACTCGGTGGCATCGATCGTGCCGAGCTGCAGCGCCTGGAAGATCTCGCCGGCCTGCAGCAACTGCGTCGACACGCCGAACTTTTGCATCACGTTTGCGCCGAGCCCGAGAAAGCGCATCTTCAAGCCCTTCAGATCGTCCAGCGACTTGATCTCCTTGCGGAACCAGCCCGAGGCCTCGGGCGAGATCAGGCCACAGGGGATCACCTCCACGTTGTACTTGGCGTGCAGCTCCTTCATGAGCGCCTCGCCGCCACCGTGCTTCAGCCATGCGATGTATTCACCGCCCTCCGGGCCGAAGGGCACCGCGCCGTACAGCGCGAACGCGATGTCCTTGCCGGTCCAGAACGCCGACACAGTGAACGCCATGTCAAGCGAGCCGTTGCCCACCGCATCCAGGTACTGGTTGGCGGGCACCAGTGCCCCGGGTTCGAAGCCGCGGACGTCGATCGAGCCACCAGACATCGTCCGGATCATCTCGACCAAGCGCATCTGCGCCGGTCCCAGCAGGCCGGTGTTGCTCGGGAACGCCCAGCCCATCTGGGCGCGGACTCTCTTCTCCTGGGCCGCTGCCGGCATGGCCGCCAAGGCAAACATCAGTGCGGCACAGGCCGCGCGTATGAATCGCTGCATCAATGTGTCTCCTGGTGGCGGGTTGCTTGCGCGTCCGTACTGACGCGAAGGCGCTCCCGTGCGCGTGATGAAAGATCCAGCGCCCGCTTTAACCAGACGCTGAGGGAGCATATGGAATTCGAACGCCCTCCGCAAGCCTGATCGATCCCGGGTAAACCCGACGCCACCCCTGATCCAAGGCAGGAGCACCGCCCGGCCCTTGGGGGCTCAGAATGTCGTACCGTTGCGGGTTGCCGCGGCGCACTGGCGGATGTTTCACCATCCGCGGCGCAGGTGGCATGATTGCAGGTCTGGAGCGGCTGAGTGAACCCGCCGACTCAGCGGCGCTGCGCAACTTGGCCGAATATGGCAACCATTCTGAACGGGCACAGAACCCAACGGTCACTGCGTGATCGCACGAAACGCAGTCGGGCACGGCATGGGCACAGAATGGGCACAAACCGGGCCCAAAGCAGAAAGCCACCCTGGCGGGTGGCTTTCGCTTCGCGGCTAACTGTCATGAGCCCTGAGGCGCACCCTGGATGATGGAAGACACTGTGGGTGTGCGGGTCGGCAAGGGTAGAGGTCGGTCAAACCTTTGATGGCACTGGACCGCGATCGCT
>JAJTDM010000063.1 GCA_021300575.1 Rubrivivax sp. | reverse complement strand
CGGGTGGCAACCACAGGCTCCGTCGCGTTCCCCGTCCGGCAACGGGATCAATGACATCTGTAATTGCAGAGGAATGCGTTCGGCCTCTTGACAGAGAGAAGCCATATCAACGTTAGCGCTGTGCAGGCGGTATCCCGCCGAGGCGCTGAGCCTTCTGACGGCCGTTGTCAGCGACCTGCCCTGGCCCAGCTTGACGCTTGGCAAGTGCCTGCAAGCGATAGAGGTCGCACGCCCTGACCTTGCATCGGATGGTGGCTACAAGCGCTTGCGTGAGCTGTACCGCAGGCGTGAGGCATGACCACCTGACGCATGACCCCTATTCGGCGGAGGCTTCAGCGGCCCGCACGCCTCACAACAGCACGATGTCGTACTGCTCCGGGTTCATGCCCGGCTCGGCGCTCAGGGAGATGGGCTTGCCGATGAATTCGCTCAGGCCGGCGAGGTGCACGCTTTCCTCGTCCAGCATCATTTCCACCACGGCGGCGCTGGCGACCACGCGGAACTCGCGCGGGTTGAACTGGCGGGCCTCGCGCAGGATCTCGCGCAGGATGTCGTAGCAGACGCTGCGCGGCGTCTTGACCTGGGCGCGGCCCTCGCAGGTGGGGCAGGGCTGGCACAGCATGTGGGCCAGGCTTTCGCGGGTGCGCTGGCGCAGTTGGCGGGCGATGGCGCCCGCAGCCTCCAGGTTGGTCTTGAAGATGGTGTCGTCGAAGTTGCGCGCGCCAACGAAGCCGCCGGTGTTCACATCCACCGTGGTCAGAGCCTCGGTCTGGTCGATGATGAGGTAGCCGCCGCTCTTCAAGTCTACGCGCCGGGCCAGGGCCCGGGCCACGTCTTCCTCGATGCCGAAGAGGTCGAAGATGGGTCGCTCGCCACGGTAATGCTCCAGCTTGTCCACCACGGCCGGCATGTAGGTGCGGCCGAAGGCCTGCAGGGCCTCGAACTGCATGCGCGAATCGATGCGGATGGACTGCGTGGCCTCGGTGGTGAGGTCGCGCAGCACGCGCTCCACCAGGCTGAGGTCCTGGTGCAGCAGGGTGCCTGGGGGCTTGGAGACGGCGCGCTGGCGCACCAGGCTCCAGGTCTTGCGCAGGTAGGCGATGTCCTCGACCAACTCCTCGTCGCTCGCTTCCTCGGCGTTGGTGCGCAGGATGAAGCCCCCTCCCCCGCCGGCCTTGGGCGTGCCCACCAGGGCTTGCATGCGGGCGCGCAGTTGGTCGCGCGTCTCGGGCGAGCCGATCTTCTGCGAGATGCCAATGTGCTGGTCTTGCGGCAGGTGCACCAGCATGCGCCCGGCGATGCTGACCTGCGTGGACACGCGTGCGCCCTTGGTGCCGATGGGGTCCTTGATGACCTGCACGGTCAGCGTCTGGCCTTCGAACACCTGACGCTCGATGGGCACCAGGGGTGCGTCTTCGGCGCGGCGGCCCGCCGGCAGCGCCGCGTGCAGGTCGGCCACGTGCAGGAAGGCCGCACGGTCCAGGCCGATGTCGACGAAGGCGCTCTGCATGCCGGGCAGCACGCGCGACACCTTGCCCAGGTAGATGTTGCCCACCAGCCCGCGCTCCAGCGCCCGCTCGACGTGGAATTCCTGCACCGCGCCGTTCTCGACGATGGCCACCCGCGTTTCCTGCGGGGCCCAGTTGATGAGGATGTCTTGTGTGGCCATGGGGCAAGTCTAGGGGCTCGGCGCCCAGGCCGCCGCCTGCGGCCTCGCCCGTGCTCCCGTCAAGGTGTCACTGCCCGGCGCCAAGCGCCATGTGCACGCGTGCCCGGCGCAGCAGTTCGGCGGTTTCAAACAAGGGCAGGCCCATGATGCCGCTGTGGCTGCCCTCGATGTGGGCGATGTGGCCGGCCAGCGCGCCCTGGATGGCGTAGGAGCCGGCCTTGCCGAAAGGTTCGCCGCTGGCGATGTAGGCCTGGATGACGGCCGGCGACAGAGGCGCGAAGCGCACGCGGGAGACCTGGGTGATCTGGGTGACCTGGGCGATCTGCGGGGCCCTGGGCATCGCGGCACGCACGACGGCCGATGCTTTTGGCGGCGGACCGCCCTCCTGAGCCGGTGCGGCCACGGCCACCGAGGTCAGCACGCGGTGCGTCCGGCCCGACAGCGCCGACAGCACGGCGGCAGCGTCCTGGGCATCGGCCGGCTTCCCAAGGATGCGCCGGCCCAGCGCCACCGTGGTGTCGGCGCACAGGATGGGCGCGTCGGGCAGGCCGCGCCGCAGGCGGCGGGCCAAGGCCGCCTGCAGTTTGGCGCGGGTCACCCGCTGCACGTAGGCCAACGGCAGTTCGCCAGGCTGCACCACCTCCAGTGCCTCGGCATCCTCGTCGTCGCCGGGCAGCAGCAGCTGGAGGGTCACCCCGATCTGCGCCAGCAGGGCCTGGCGCCTTGGGCTCTGGGAGGCCAGCCAGATGAAGCTGGGAGGGGCTTCGACGGGCTCAGCCCGAACGGTGGGAGGGCTGTCATGCACGGTGACGAGATGACGATCGCGGGATCGATGAGGAGGCATCGGCCCGTCACTCCCGGTGATAAGGATGCCCCTGCACCACAGACCAGGCGCGGTACAGGGCCTCGGCCAGCAGCACACGGGCGAAGGCATGGGGCAGGGTCAGGTCCGACAGGCGCAGGGTCTCGTCGGCCGTGGCCTTGAGCGCCGGGTCCAGCCCGTCGGGGCCGCCGATCAGCAGCGCCACGTCCCGGCCGTCACCGCGCCAGAACTGCAGGCGTTCAGCCAGTTGGGCGGTGGTCAGGCGGCTGCCCCGCTCGTCCAGGATGACGCGCCGCACACCCTTGGGAAGGGCCGCTTCCAGGCGCTGCGCCTCGGCAGCCATGCACTGGGGCGCAGCTTTGCCCGCACGGGGTTCGGCCTTGAGCGCCTTGAGTTCGAGCTTGCAGTCGGCCGGGAAGCGCTTGGCGAAATCGTCCCACGCCGCCTCAGCCCATGCGGGCTGGCGCTGACCGATGGCGGCCACGACCAGCCGCATGGTTGTCAGCCCTTGGCAGGGCCGGTCTTACGCGCGGGGGTCTTGCGCGCTGGCGCAGTCGCCTTCCGGGCCGGCGCAGCAGCGCGGACAGCCGGGCGCGGCGCGGCGGTCTTGGCGGCGGGGGCCTTGCGGGCTGGTGCCGCCTTGGGCGCAGCAGTCTTCGCCGGCGCCCGCGCCGCTGTCTTGGCCGCTGTCTTGGCGGCAGGTTTGGCGTCCGGCTTGCGTGCCGCCGGCGCGGCGGGCTCGGAGGCTTTCACCAGACCCTGGGCCTTGGCCGCGCGCTTCAGGGCCACGGGCTTGGCACCCCAGATCTCTTCCAGGTGGTAGTACTCGCGGATCGACGGTTGCATGACGTGCACCACGGCGGCGCCGCAGTCCACGATGATCCATTCGCCGTTGTCCTCGCCTTCCATGCGCAGCACCTCCATGCCACGCGACTTGACGGTCTCGCGGACGCTGGAGGCCAGGGCCTTGGTCTGACGGTTGCTGGACCCTGAAGCGATGATCACCCGCTCGAACAGCGGTGTGAGGGCCTCGGTGTTGAAGACGACGATGTCTTGCGCCTTCACGTCCTCGAGTCCATCGACGATGGCTCGTTGCAGCTTGCGGATGTCCATTCAGGTCGGGGGCGGGCCCCGGTAGAGGTGATGCTGGGCAATATAGCCTGCGACGGCCGGTCCCACCATCGGAGAAACATCATCTCCCCGTGTCAAGGCCTCGCGCAGGGCCGTGGAGGACTCCGGCATGTCG
Organism: Rubrivivax sp.; assembly: GCA_021300575.1. Classification (GTDB taxonomy): domain Bacteria; phylum Pseudomonadota; class Gammaproteobacteria; order Burkholderiales; family Burkholderiaceae_C; genus Rubrivivax. The sequence goes on along the minus strand of JAJTDM010000063.1, from coordinate 25,933 downwards.
GGCAGGGGCAACACTTCCAGGCGATGGGGGTGCGCGGCCAGGGCCGGGGAAGGCAGGGGCCGTTGACCGCCGCGTGCGGCCACGGCCAGCGTCACCTGGCCCAGCAAGGCGTGCCAATCGCGCCAGGTGTCCAGGCGGCTGTATTGATCCTGCCCCAGGATCAGGAAGAACTCGGCTTGTGGCTGCTGCTCCCTGAACTCACGCACGGTGTCCACCGTGTAGGTGGCACCAGGCCGGTGGAGTTCGCGTTCGTCCAGATGAAAGCGCGGTTCCCCAGAGATCAGCAGGCGCACCATGGCCGCGCGATGCAGCCCAGGCGCCATCTCACGGCCGACCTTCTGCCAAGGTTGACCGGCCGGCAGCCAACGCACTTCATCAAGCTGCAGGGAGGACAGCGCGGTCTGCGCCAGGGCCAGATGGGCCAAGTGCGGCGGGTCGAAACTGCCGCCCAGAAGACCGATGCGCGCGGGCGCGGCAGCGCGCAAGTCTGTGGTCACGCCCAGTCTCGCGGCCGCAGGAAGTCGGTGTACAGCCGCGCTTCGGGCGTGCCGGGCTCGGGATGCCAGTCGTAGCGCCACTTCACGATGGGCGGCATGGACATCAGGATGCTCTCGGTGCGCCCGCCACTTTGCAAGCCGAACAGCGTACCACGGTCGAAGACGAGGTTGAACTCCACATAGCGGCCGCGACGGTAGGCCTGGAAGTCGCGCTCGCGCTCGCCATAGGGCAGGTGGCGCCGGCGCTGCACGATGGGCAGGTAGGCGTCGACGAAGGCATCGCCCACCGCGCGCATCATGGCAAAGCTGCCCTCGAAACCCAGTTCGGCAAAGTCGTCGAAGAACACGCCGCCGATGCCCCGGGGTTCGCCCCGGTGCTTGAGGAAGAAGTACTCGTCGCACCAGGTCTTGAAGCGCGGGTACAGCGCGGGGTCGATCGGGTCCAGCGCCTGGCGACAGGTGCGGTGGAAGTGCTGCGCATCCTCCTCGAAGCCGTAGTAGGGCGTGAGGTCCATGCCGCCACCGAACCACACCACCGGTGCTTGCCCTTCGGGCAGGGCGGCGAACATGCGCACATTCATGTGCACGGTGGGCACATAGGGGTTGCGCGGGTGCATCACCAGCGACACGCCCATGGCCTCGAAGGGCGCACCGGCCAGTTCCGGCCGGTGCTGCGTGGCCGAAGGGGGCAGCGTCTTGCCCTTCACGTGGCTGAAGTTGCAGCCGCCGCGCTCCAGCAGACCCCCCTCTTCCACCAGGCGTGACAGGCCGTCGCCCTCCAGCCGGCCGCCGGGCTCGCGTGTCCAGCCATCGCTGATGAACGGGTGGCCATCCTCGGCCTGCAAGGCGTTGATGATCTGGTCCTGCAGGTTCAGCAGGTACTGCCGGACGGCAGCAGTGTCGACAACGGCAGCGGTCGAAGGGTCAGGGGCAGTCACGTGATCATCCGGTCTGTACGTGGGTGAAGACAGGGGCAGCGCATCATGGCGGTTCGGTCGCTTCGCACACCCTGCGACGGAATTAGACACTCAGCCATGTCCATCCCGGCATGATCTGGGTCAGAGACAGCGCCCCTCGTCACACCAGCTTGATCGGTGCGGCCTGTTCGGGCCTGCAGCCACGGACCGAGCCCAGGCGCTTTTCGATCTCGGCAAAGTCCAGGTCGGGATCTCCACTGAGTTGCAGGCAGGAGTGCACCCCCACACGCCGACGCCCGAAGTCCAGGTGGGCCAGGGCCAGCGGCACCTGCGCGCTCACGGCCACGCGGTAGAAGCCGCTGCGCCACCCCGGCCCGTGCGCGCGCGTGCCCTCGGGCGCGACCACCAGCCACATGAATTCGTCGCGCTCGCGCGCCTGGTGCAACTGCCGGGCCATGTCGGCCACGATGCCACCCGGCGCGCTGCGGTTGACCGGCACGCCTCCCATCCAGCGCAGCCAGGGCCCGAAGAGCGGGATGCGGAACAACGAGTCCTTGCCCCAGATGGTGACGCTCAGGCCCATGGCCCACTTGGCGAAGATGCCGACGATGAAATCCCAGTTGGAGGTGTGCGGGTAGACGGCGATCACCCCCTGGCGAGCCGGCAGGCCGTCGAAGTCCAGCTGCCAGCCGGCGCGCTGCAGGCACCACAGTGCCAGGCGGCTGCCCTGGAACTGCACGGGACGGCCCTGCAACTCCTGAGGACTCGAAGTTGCCAAGGGCTGTGGATCCGCCGGGACCGGCCTGGCGACGGCGTTCATCGGGGCTTGATGGCGCGGTGGCCGATGTCGCGCCGCCACTGTGCGCCGTCGAACGAAATGGGATTGAGCATGTCGTAGGCCCGTTGCTGCGCCGTGCGCGCCGAATCGCCCAGCGCCGTGACGCACAGCACGCGCCCGCCGCTGGTGCGCACGTTGCCTTCGGCCGTGCGTTCGGTGCCGGCATGAAACACATGCCCGTCATCGCAAGGCCCCGGCAAGCCTGTGATGACGTCGCCTCGCCGCGGCGCATGCGGGTAGCCCGCCGCGGCCATCACCACGCCCAGTGCCACATGGCGGTCCCACTGCAGTTCCACCTGGTCCAGCGTGCCATCGGTGGCGTGCAGGAACAGGTCCAGCGGGTCGCTCTTCAGGCGCATCAGCAGCACCTGCGCCTCGGGGTCCCCCAGGCGGGCGTTGAATTCCACGGTACGCGGGCGGCCCTGGGCATCGATCATCAGCCCGGCATAGAGAAAGCCAGTGAACGGCATGCCGTCCTTGCGCATGCCGGCCACGGTGGGGCCGATGATCTCCCGCATCACGCGGGCATGGACGTCGGGCGTCACCACGGGCGCGGGCGAATAGGCGCCCATGCCACCGGTGTTGGGGCCCTGGTCGCCATCGAAGATGCGCTTGTGGTCCTGGCTGGTGGCCAGCGAGACGACGTTCACGCCGTCGCAAGCCACGATGAAGCTCGCTTCCTCGCCGGCCATGAATTCCTCGATCACCACGCGCGCCCCGCCCTCGTTGTGCTGCACGCCCAGGGAGTTGGCAGCCAGCATGTCGTCGATGGCGGCATGGGCTTCTTCCTCGGTCAGGGCCACCACCACGCCCTTGCCCGCGGCCAGGCCGTCAGCCTTGATGACGATGGGCGCACCCGCAGCGCGCACGTGCTCGTGCGCCGGCACCGGGTGGCTGAAGGTGGCGTGGTGCGCCGTGGGGATGCCGTGGCGCTGCATGAAGTCCTTGGCGAAGGCCTTGGAACTCTCCAACTGGGCCGCCGCCTGTGTGGGGCCAAAGATGCGCAGGCCCCGGGCGCGGAACAGGTCGACGATGCCAGCGGCCAGCGGGGCCTCGGGGCCCACCACGGTCAGGCCCACCTTCTCCTGCGCAGCAAAATCGGCCAGGGCGTGCAGGTCGGTGATGGGCACGTTGCGCACGCCAGGCTCGCCCGCGGTACCGCCGTTGCCAGGCGCCACGAAGACCGTCTGGACCTTCGGGCTGCCGGCCAGCTTCCAGGCCAGCGCGTGCTCACGCCCGCCACTGCCGACGACGAGAACCTTCATTCGCTGATCATCGCGTTGTGGAACACGTCCTGCACGTCGTCCAGGTCTTCCAGCACATCCAGCAGCTTCTGCATGCGCACGGCGTCCTCGCCCGAGACTTCGATGGGGTTCTCCGCGCGCATGGTCACCTCGGCGATCTCGGGCTTCAGGCCCGCCGCTTCCAGCGCGTTTTTCACCGTCTCGAAGTCGCCCGGCGCGCTCAGCACCTCGATGGAGCCGTCCTCGCCCGTGACCACGTCCTCGGCGCCGGCGTCCAGCGCCACTTCCATGACGCGGTCTTCGCTGGCGCCGGGGGCGAAGACGAACTGAGCGCAGTGCTTGAACTGGAAGGCCACCGAGCCCTCGGTGCCGAGGTTGCCGCCGTACTTGCTGAAGGCGTGGCGCACCTCGGCCACGGTGCGCACGCGGTTGTCGGTCATGCAGTCCACGATCACGGCCGCCCCGCCAATGCCGTAGCCCTCGTAGCGAATCTCCTCGTAGCTCACGCCTTCGAGGTTGCCCGTGGCCTTGTCGATGTTGCGCTTGACCGTGTCCACCGGCAGGTTCACGGCCTTGGCCTTCTCGATGGCCAGGCGCAGCCGGGGGTTCGCCCCGGCGTCGCCCCCGCCCAGGCGAGCCGCCACCATGATCTCGCGGATCACCCGCGTCCAGGCCTTGCCCCGCTTCTCATCCTGCCGGCCCTTGCGGTGCTGGATGTTGGCCCATTTGGAATGCCCGGCCATCGAATCTCCTTGCCCAGCGCCCGAACGGCGGCCAGGGTCTGGGCCGGGTCAGGTGCAGGGACACATGTGGTTTGTATAGACTGGCTCGAGTTTACCGGCCGGCCCTTTCGGGGCCTGTTCTTCTTGGACCCTGCCCCAGGACGCCCCATGCCCGAGCCCATCCTCGTTGCCCGCCACGGCACCACCGAATGCCATCTGCTGCCGGCCCTGGCCAACCGCCATGGCCTGATCACCGGAGCCACCGGCACGGGCAAGACCATCACCCTGCAGACCCTGGCCGAGGGCTTCAGCCGCATTGGCGTGCCCGTGTTCATGGCCGATGTGAAAGGCGACCTGACCGGCATCAGCCAGACCGGGCGCGTGTCCGACAAGCTGGCGCGGGTGCTGGCCGAACGCGGCATCGAAGCGCCGGCCCCGCGGGCCTGCCCCACCACCTTGTGGGATGTGTTCGGCGAGCAAGGCCACCCGGTGCGCGCCACCATCAGCGACATGGGGCCGCTGCTGCTGTCGCGCATGCTGGCCCTGAACGAGACGCAGGCTGGGGTGATGAACCTGGTGTTCAAGATCGCCGACGACCACGGCCTGGCCCTGCTGGACCTGAAAGACCTGCGCGCCATGCTGCAGCATGTGGGCGAGAACGCGAAGGACTTCACCACCGAGTACGGCAACATCAGCGCGGCCAGCGTGGGCGCCATCCAGCGCGGGCTGCTGCAGATCGAGCAGCAGGGCGGCGACCGGTTCTTTGGCGAACCCATGCTGGACATCGCCGACTTCATGCAGACGGTGGAGGGGCATGGGGTGGTCAACATCCTGGCGGCCGACCGGCTGATGACGGCGCCGCGCCTGTACGCGACCTTCCTGCTGTGGATGCTGTCAGAGCTTTTCGAGACCCTGCCCGAGGTGGGTGACCTGGGGGGGTGTACTTCGTCACGCAGAACCCGCTGGACATCCCGGACAGCGTGCTGGGCCAGCTGGGCAACCGTGTGCAGCACGCGCTGCGCGCCTTCACCCCGCGCGACCAGAAGGCGGTGCAGTCGGCCGCCAGCACCATGCGTGCCAACCCCCGGCTGGACATCGCCACCGCCATCACCGAACTGGGTGTGGGCGAGGCGCTGGTGAGTTTCCTGGACGAGAAAGGCCGACCGTCCGTCACCGAACGCGTGTTCGTGATGCCGCCGGGCAGCCAGATCGGCCCGGTGACGCCGCAGCAGCGCGAGGCGCTGCGCCAGGGCTCGCTGGTGACCGGCGTGTACGAGGCGACGGTGGACCGGGAGTCCGCGTTCGAAAAGCTCAAGGGGCGTGCGTCCACTGCGCCGGCCTTGTCAGCGGGAGGGGCAGCTTCCGGCGACGGCACGTCCGCCGACGCGGCCGCGGGCGGAGGCCTGCTGGGCGGACTGTCGGACATGCTGTTTGGCAGCACGGGCCCGCGCGGCGGACGCAAGGAAGGCCTGGCCGAAGCGGCCGCTCGCAGCGCCATGCGCAGCGTGGGGTCGGCCGTGGGCCGGGAGATCGTGCGCGGCGTGCTGGGCTCGCTGCTGGGCGGCGGGCGGCGGCGCTGAGGGTTTGTGCAACCAAACACCGCCCGGTCAGCCCACAAGCAGGCCACGAAGAAGAAGCCCGTCAGCATGCTGTTGAACGCGCTGGCGATCGGGCTGGCCGTCTTGGTGGCGGCGATCGGGTTGTTGCTGGCCGCCGGGCAGGCGGGGCTGCTCCGCGGCAAGCCCCCCACCTTGCTGGGAGTGCAGGGTGGACGGCTGCCTCCGCCCCATGTCACCCGCAACAACGTGCACAGCCAGGCGGGGATATGGGGAGCGCAGTACGCCCACACGGCCATCGAACCCCTGCCGGCCCAGGCGGACAGCGCACAGACCATGGAACGACTGCGTTCCCTGGTGGAGGCCACGCCCGGCGCGCAGGTGGTGAAGGCCGGGCCGGACTACCTGTACGTGCAGTACACGTCAAAGTGGCTGCGGTTCGTGGATGACGCGGAGTTCTGGTTCGACCCCGTTGCCCAGCGTCTTCAGGTGCGTTCGGCCTCCCGCCTGGGCGAGGGGGACCTGGGCGTCAACCGGGCCCGCATCGAGGCCCTGCGAAAGCGGCTTGCGAATCTGTGAACACGAGGCCCTCAGCCCACGGCGGCGCCCGCCAGGGGCGCTGAGTCACCAGCGATCTTCACCGCACCGGACACCGCTGCGGCGCTTCGCCCCCGCTGCCTAGAATCTCTGTCATGTCCAAAGCATCTGCGGCCCCCAAGGCCAGCGGGCCGGCAGAGCCCGTGAAACCCAGCAATTTCCTGCGCGGCATCATCGAGCGCGATCTTGACGCCGGCACCTATGCCGGCCGGCCTTTCGGCGGCAGCCCGGGTGATGCCGCCCACCACGCCGCCGGCCAGCCCGACCCCGCCCGGATCCGCACGCGCTTTCCGCCAGAACCCAACGGCTACCTGCACGTGGGCCATGCCAAGAGCATCTGCCTGAACTTCGGCCTGGCACGCGACTACGGCGGGGTGTGCCACCTGCGCTTCGACGACACCAACCCCGAGAAGGAAGAACAGGAGTACGTCGACGCCATCAAGGAGGCCGTGCACTGGCTGGGTTTCGACTGGGAGAACGGCGGCACGAGTCACCTGTACCAGGCCAGCGACTATTTCGACTTCATGTACCGCGCCGCCGAGGCCCTGGTGCAGGCCGGCCTGGCTTATGTGGACGAGCAGAGCGCCGAAGAGATGCGCGCCAACCGCGGCGACTTCACCACGCCGGGGACGGACAGCCGCTTTCGCGGCCGCACCCCGGCCGAGAACCTGGCGCGGCTGCGCGACATGCGCGACGGCAAGCTGGCCGACGGCGCCGCGGTCCTGCGCGCCAGGATCGACATGGCTTCGCCCAACATCAACCTGCGCGACCCGGCGCTGTACCGCATCAAGCACGCCACCCACCACCACACGGGCGACCGCTGGTGCATCTACCCGATGTACACCTACGCGCACCCCATCGAGGACGCGCTGGAACGCATCACCCACAGCATCTGCACGCTGGAGTTCGAAGACCAGAGGCCCTTCTACGACTGGCTGCTCGAGCACCTGGCCAGCCTGGGGTTGCTGGCACACCCGCTGCCCAAGCAATACGAGTTCGGCAGGCTGAACCTCACGGGCGTGATCACCAGCAAGCGCAAGCTCAAGGCGCTGGTCGACGAGGGCCATGTCAGTGGCTGGGACGACCCACGCATGCCCACACTCTTCGGCATGCGTCGGCGCGGCTACACGCCCGAGAGCATCCGCGCCATGGCCGACGGCACGGGTGCCAGCAAGACCAACATCTGGCTGGACTACGCCGTGCTGGACATCGCGCTGCGCGAAGACCTGGAAGGCCGCGCCCCGCGCGCCATGGCGGTGCTGGATCCGGTGAAGCTGGTGCTGGAGAACTGGGACGAGGTCTTCGGCGCCGGGCACCGCGAGCCCTGCGCCGCCCCGGTCCACCCGCAGCGCCCCGAACTGGGCCTGCGGCACTTCAAGCTCGGCCCCGAGGTCTGGATCGAGCGCGAGGACTTCGAGCACGTGCCGCCCAAAGGCTTCTTCCGGCTGTACCCGCCGCAGCCCCAGGCCGACGGCAGCGTGGCCCCCGGCAACAAGGTGCGGCTGAAGTACGGCATGGTGGTGGAATGCACCGGCTTTGAACAGGGCGCCGACGGCCGCGCGGCCGCCGTGCGCGCCCGCGTGGTGCCCGACACCAAGAGCGGCACACCCGGGGCAGACGCCGTCAAGGTCAAGGGCACCATCACCTGGCTGGCGGTGGACGACGCCGCGGCGGCCGAGGTGCGGCTGTTCGAGCGCCTGTTTACCGAAGACCAGCCCGACGCCGAAGGGCGCGACTTCCGCAGCGTGCTCAACCCGCACAGCCGCCGGGTGGTGCAAGCCTTCGTGGAATCCTCACTGGCCAGCGCAGCGGCCGAGCACCGGGTCCAGTTCGAACGCCACGGCTACTTCGTGGCAGACCGGATCGACCACCGCAGCCAGGCCCCTGTGTTCAACCGCATCACCACCCTCAAGGACTCCTGGAAATGACTGCACATGCTCGCAAGCCGGCCGCGTCTGGATGGACGCGCCACACCTCGGCCTTGGCACTGGCCTTGGCGGCGTTCACTGCCGGGGCCCAGCAGCCTGCGCCCGCACAGACCGTGTCCACCCAGGCCGCCCCCACGGGCGCCGCCAACGTGACCACCTCCACCGGCCTGATCTACACCTCGTTGAAGGAGGGCACGGGCGCCAGCCCGCAAGCCGCCGACATGGTGCGCGTGCATTACCGCGGCGCCTTTCCCGACGGCAGGGAGTTCGACAGCTCCTACAGCCGTGGCCAGCCGGCGCAGTTTCCGCTGAACCGCGTGATCCGCTGCTGGACCGAGGGGGTGCAGATGATGAAGGTGGGCGGCAAGGCGAGGCTGGTGTGCCCGCCCGCCATCGCCTACGGGGAACGCGGCACGCCCGGGGGCCCGATCCCACCGAACGCCACGCTGTACTTCGAGGTGGAGTTGCTGGGCATCGCGGGCAAGTAGCGGACCCGACGGAAGCACCCATGGCACTTGCCTGCGCGATGCCCAGGATGACCAGCGCGTCTGAGCACCATCGCGTGCGGCGCGGCGGCCGGCCACTGCCAGGGCCTATGCTCGGCCGCTGGCTGACCACGCTTGCCTGCACCGCTGCCGTGTGGGCCAACGCCTCGGCGCAAGGCCTGGCGCCCATGCCCGTGATGGAGGAAGTGCCCTTCATCACCACGCCCGACAACGTCACCGTGTCCATGCTCGAGCTGGCTGGGGTCAGCGCCAAGGACTTCGTGCTGGACCTCGGCTCGGGCGATGGGCGCATCGTCATCACGGCGGCGCGGCGCTTCGGCGCTCGCGGCGTGGGCGTGGAGATCGTGCCTGAACTGGTCGAGCGCAGCCAGCGCAATGCGCAGGCCGCTGGCGTGGCCGACAGGGCCGAGTTCCGCGAGCAGGATCTCTTCAAGACCGATCTCACGGCAGCCAGCGTCATCACCATGTACCTGCTGCCTGCCGTGAACGTGCAGTTGCGCCCTGCCCTGCTGAGGCTCAAGCCCGGCACGCGCTTGGTATCGCATGACTGGGACATGGGCGAGTGGACACCCGACCGCTCGCTGACGGTGGAAGCGCCCACCAAGAACATCGGGCGAGAAAAGCTGAGCCAGTTGCACCTCTGGGTGGTGCCGGCACCTGCCGCCGGCCTGTGGTGCGGCGGCGCGGGTCTGCAGTGGCGCCTGCGCCAGCAGTTCCAGATGGTGCAGGGACAGGCCGGCCCGGCGACCGATCTCAAGGCTCTGCTGGGCCGCATGGACGCGTCGACGCTGCACCTGTGGGCGCCCGGCGCGCAAGCCCGTGCCGAGTGGCAGACAAGCCCGCAGGGCCCCACCCTGCGCGTGGTGGGGGCCTCAGGCGCCTGGGGGCCGTGGCAGGGCCAGACGCTGCGAAAAGCCAGCGACGACCGCTGCACGGGTTGAGCCTGCTCTGATCAGCTGCCCTCCGGGCGCGACACAGTGCGCGGTGGAGCGCCCCTTCGGCGTGCAACCCTGCCAGCCCTGCGCTGCGCCCTGCCGGCGCCGGGCCGCCCCTGGTCCATGCAGACGCCCATACAGACGCCCATGCAGACCTTGTCCTCTGGCGCACGCACCCGCCTGCAGGCCCACCCCCGTGTACCGGACGCCCTGGCCACTTGGCTCCAAAAGGCCGACATCCGCATCAACGGGCCTCGCCCCTGGGACCTGCAGCTGACCCACCCGCGCCTGTTCGGGCGCGTGCTGCGGCACTGGTCCATGGGACTGGGCGAGGCCTACATGGACGGCGACTGGGACTGCGAGCAACTCGACGAGTTCTTCACACGGTTGCTGCGGCTGCGCGCTGACCAGCCGCCAGGCGGTCTGGCCCGGTTGAAGCTGGCCTGGGCCCTGCTGGAGGCCGCCTGGCGCAACCCCCAGGCTCCCGACAAGGCCTTCGTGGTGGGTGAGCGCCACTACGACCTGGGCAACGACCTGTTCGTGCGCATGCTGGACGCCCGCATGGTGTATTCCTGCGCCTTCTGGGGCCAGGCCAGAACCCTGGACCAGGCCCAGGAAGACAAGCTGGAGATGATCTGCCGCAAGCTGCAACTGGCGCCAGGGATGACGCTGCTGGACATCGGCTGCGGCTGGGGCGGGCTGGCGCGCCACGCCGCCCTGCACCACGGCGCCCAGGTCACCGGCATCACCGTCGCCAGGGAACAGGCGCGCCACGTGGAGCAACTCTGCGCAGGCCTGCCGGTGAGCGTGCGGCTCCTGGACTATCGAGCCTTGCAGGGACGCTTCGACCGCATCGCATCGGTGGGCATGTTCGAGCATGTGGGCCCGAAGAACCACGCCACCTACCTGGAAACCGCACACAGGCTCCTGGCCGATGACGGCTTGTTCCTGCTGCACACGATTGGCACGGACCGACCGAACGGGCGCACCGACCCGTGGATCGAACGGTACATCTTCCCCGGCGGCCACCTGCCCGCCGCCAGCGAGCTGGCGCGGGCTGTCGAACGCGGCTTCGTCATCGAGGACTGGCACAACTTCGGCCCGGACTACGACCGCACACTCATGGAATGGCACGCGCGCTTCGAGGCGGCCTGGCCGGAACTCAAGTCCCGCTACAGCGAGCGCTTTCGGCGCATGTGGCGCTATTACCTGCTGAGCAGCGCCGGCTTCTTCCGCTCGCGCCAGGGGCAGTTGTGGCAATTGGTGCTGGCCAAGCCGCAGCGCGCGGGTGCCTACCGGTCGACCCGGCCTTTCGATCGGCTCACCCCGGGGAAACCCTGATCACGATCCGGAAGGTCGTTCTGTATGACGAGATGAAATCCCCGGGTCAATACCTATGATGGCGTCAGGGTTTGTCAATTACAAACTGTTCGTTGTCCAAGACAAATGGGCGAAGCGTCCAAGGCATCGCCTCCTGTCCAGAGACAGAGACCTCCGCCTCCCGATTCCCCCGAACGGGCCGGACAATCACGGTTCCTTTTACTGCCCCGGACTCCCCACCGAGCCGGGACGATTGAGTCATTCATGGAAACCAGTCTTCGCCGTCTGCTGGAGCGCGGCGCCGCCCACCAGGCCGCCCTGGGCGCCCCCGGCCGCCAGGACCTGACCCACGCCGAACTGCGTACCCTGGTGGACCGCACCTTGTCCACCCTCAACGGCATGGGCATCGGCCGCAACGACCGCCTGGCCATCGTGCTGCCCAACGGGCCGGAGATGGCGGCCTGCTTCGTGGCCGCCGCCTGCGGCGTGGCCACCGCGCCGCTGAATCCGGCCTACCGGGGCGAGGAATTCGAGTTCTATCTGGCCGACTTGAAGGCCCGCGCGCTGGTGGTGGAGCAAGGCAGCACCTCGCCCGCGGTGGAAGTGGCCCAGCGCATGGGCGTGCCCGTGATCGAGCTGGTGCCCGAGCTGTCTGCGGGTGCCGGCAGCTTCACCTTGCACTGCGCCCAACCGCCGGGCACGGCCGCCGCGCATCCGGGGCTGGCCCAGCCAGGCGATGTGTCCATGGTGCTGCACACCTCGGGCACCACCTCGCGCCCGAAGATCGTGCCGCTGTCCCAGGCCAACCTGTGCGCCTCGGCCCAGCACATCGCCCGCACCCTGGCCTTCACGGGGGCGGACCGCGGGCTGAACATCATGCCGCTGTTCCACATCCACGGCCTGATTGCCGGCGTGCTCACGCCACTGTCGGCCGGCTCCATGGTGTTCTGCACGCCGGGCTTCAATGCCTTGAAGTTCTTCGGCTGGATGGACGAGGCGCGGCCCACCTGGTACACGGCCGTGCCCACCATGCACCAGACCATCCTGTCGCGCGCCTCCAAGAGCGCCGACGTGATCGCGCGGCACCCGCTGCGCTTCATCCGCAGCTCGTCCAGCTCCATGCCGCCGCAGGTCATCCGCGAGATGGAAGAAGTGTTCGGCGCCCCGCTGATCGAGAGCTACGGCATGACCGAGGCCACGCACCAGATGGCCAGCAACCCCCTGCCTCCGGCGGTGCGCAAGCCCGGCAGCGTGGGCATCGCCGCCGGCCCGGAGGTGGCCATCATGGCCGACGACGGCACGCTGCTGCCGCGTGGCGGCACGGGCGAGATCGTGATCCGCGGCCCCAACGTCACCGCCGGCTACGAAAGCAACCCCAAGGCCAACGCCGAAGCCTTCACCCACGGCTGGTTCCGCACCGGCGACCAGGGGGTGATGGACGAGGACGGCTACGTCACCCTCACGGGTCGGCTCAAGGAGATCATCAACCGTGGCGGCGAGAAGATCAGTCCGCGCGAGGTGGACGAGATCCTGATGGACCACCCCGCGGTGGCGCAGGTGGTGTGCTTCGGCATGCCGCACCCCAAGCTGGGCGAAGAAGTCGCCGCCGCCGTGGTGCTGCGCGAAGGCCAGAGCGCCACTGAGCGCGACCTGCAGGCCTTTGTGGCCGGCCGCGCCGCGGAGTTCAAGGTACCGAAAAAGATCCTCGTCATGGACGAGATCCCCAAGGGTGCGACCGGCAAGTTGCAGCGCATCGGCCTCGCGGCCAAGCTGGGCCTGGCCTGAGCGGCTGCTCGGCACCACGCCCTACCACCCGACACAGGTTCACTGACCCCTTCCAAAGGACGAGACCCCACCAGAAGCCTCCCCTTTTTCGCCCGCGGTCGCAAGGCCGCGTTTTTCACCACTGCATGTGACTTCCCTCTGAATCTAGGAGACGACATGAGCTGGACCCTGAAGACGAACTCGACGAGTTCACCCGCCACCCCGGCCGCCGCACGCACTGCCATGCCGGCCACCCGCTCCCGCCAGACCCTTCTGGCCACCTTGCTGACCGCCGCAGCCGCCACGGCCGCCGTCCTCAGCGCACCGCGTGCCCACGCGGCCTGGGAACCCACCAAGTCCATCGAGTTCATCGTGCCGGCCGGCACGGGCGGCGGCGCCGACCAGATGGCGCGCTTCATCCAAGGGGTGGCCACCAAGCACAAGTTGACCAAACAGCCCATCGTCGTGGTCAACAAGGGCGGCGGCGCGGGAGCGGAAGCCTTCCTGGACGTCAAGGGCGACAAGGGCAACCCGCACAAGATCGTCATCACGCTCAGCAACCTGTTCACCACGCCGCTGGGCACCGCCGTGCCCTTCAACTGGCGCGACATGACGCCCGTGGCCATGCTGGCGCTGGACCAGTTCGTGCTGTGGGTCAACGCCGACTCGCCGCACCAGACCCCCAAGGCCTTCTTCGAAGCCCTCAAGGCAGGCAACGACCGCAGCATCAAGATGGGCGGCACCGGCAGCAAGCAGGAAGACCACATCATCAGCGTGATGCTGGAAAAGGCCGCTGGCAAGAAGATGACCTACATCCCCTACGGCGGTGGCGGCCAGGTGGCCACGCAGCTGGTGGGCAAGCACGTGGACGCCACGGTCAACAACCCCATCGAGGCCGAGAGCCATTGGCGCGCCGGCAAGCTGCGCGCCCTGTGCGTGATGGACTCGCAGAAACTGCCGTACAAGGAGAAGGTCACCACCACCCAGAGCTGGAACGACCTGCCCACCTGCGCCTCGGCCGGCCTGCCGGTGGAGTACCTGATGCTGCGCGGCATCTTCATGCCGCCGGGCGTCACCCCCGACCAGCTCAAATACTATGTCGACCTGCTGGCCAAGGTGCGCGCGCTGCCGGAATGGAAAGACTTCATGGTCAAGGGCGCCTTCAAGCAGACGGTGATGACCGGCCAGGAATACTTCGACTGGCTGGGCAAGAACGAGCAGATGCACCGCGTGCTGATGCGCGAAGCCGGCTTCCTCGCCAACTGAGGAGGCCTCCATGCAGACCTCTCATGACGACGGCGCTGCGGGTGCCGGGGGCGACGCTGTCTCCACGCGTTGGGTGGAGCTGGGCGTGGCACTGGCGCTGATGGCGCTGGCGCTGGTGGTCATGGTCGACAGCCTGCGCGTGGGCGCAGGCTGGGCTGACGACGGCCCCCAGGCCGGCTACTTCCCCTTCTACATCGGGCTGGCGCTGCTGGGCGCCAGCGGGTGGACAGCCCTCACGCAGCTGCGCCCCTGGCAGCGCATGGAGGTGTTCGCCGAGCGCGCGCAGCTGCGCAGCGTGGCCGCGGTGATGGGGCCCATGGTGGTGCATGTCGCACTCATCAAGTTCATTGGCCTGTACGTGGCATCGGCACTGCTCATCGGCTGGTTCATGCACCGGCATGGGCAGCACCGGCTGGCCACCAAGCTGGCGGTGCCGGTGGCCGTGCCGCTGGTGGTGTTTGTCGTGTTCGAGCGCTGGTTCCTGGTACCGCTGCCCAAGGGGCCGCTCGAAGCGCTGTTCGGCTATTGAGCCGCAGGGAGACACGACATGGAAGAAATCCAGAGCCTGATCCAGGGCTTCGGCGTGGCGCTGGGGTGGCAAAACCTCGGCTTCATGCTGATCGGCCTGACCCTGGGCGTGCTGATCGGCGTGCTGCCCGGGCTGGGCGGCGCCAACGGCGTGGCCATCCTGCTGCCGCTGACCTTCGGCATGAACCCCACCTCGGCCATCATCATGCTGAGCTGCATCTACTGGGGCGCGCTGTTCGGCGGGGCCATCACCTCCATCCTGTTCAACATCCCGGGCGAGCCCTGGAGCGTGGCCACCACCTTCGACGGCTACCCCATGGCGCAGCAGGGGCGCGCGGCCCAGGCGCTCACGGCGGCTTTCACCTCCAGCTTCGTGGGCGCCATCTTCGCCGTGGCCATGATCACCTTCCTGGCCCCGCTGGTGGCGCAGTTCGCGCTCAAGTTCGGCCCGCCCGAGTTCTTTACGGTGCAGTTGCTGACCTTCTGCAGCTTCATCGGCATGAGCAAGGAGCCCGCAGCCAAGACGCTCGCGGCCATGATGCTCGGCTTTGCCCTGGCCGCCGTGGGCATGGACTCGGTGACCGGCCAGCTGCGCATGACCTTCGGCTTCCCGGAGCTGCTCAAGGGCTTTGACTTCCTGATCGCAGTCATCGGCCTGTTCGGCATCGGCGAGATCCTGCAGACCATGGAGGAAGGCCTGTCCTTCAAGGGCCGCAGCGCGCGCATCACCTTCGGCACCGTGCTGCAGACCTGGAAGGAACTGCTGAACCACTGGAAGCTGTTCCTGCGCAGCACCCTGGTGGGCTGCTGGATGGGCGTGACGCCCGGCGGCGCCACCCCGGCCTCGTTCATGAGCTACGGCATGGCCCGGCGCATGTCGAAAGACCCGGACAGCTTCGGCAAGGGCCGCATTGAGGGCGTGGTGGCGCCCGAGACCGCAGCGCACGCCGCGGGCACCGCCGCGCTGCTGCCCATGCTGACGCTGGGCATTCCCGGCTCTCCCACGGCGGCGGTGCTGCTGGGCGGCCTGCTGATCTGGGGCCTGCAGCCCGGGCCCATGCTCTTCGTCGAGCAGAAGGAGTTCGTCTGGGGCCTCATCGCCAGCATGTACGTGGGCAACGTGGTCGGCCTGATCGTGGTGCTGACCACCGTGCCCTGGTGGGCGGCTATCCTGCGCATACCGTTCTCCATCATGGGGCCGGTCATCATCATGGTGTGCGCGGTGGGGGCCTACACGGTGAACTCCTCGTTCCTCGACGTGGCGATGATGCTGGTGTTCGGCGTGGTGGGCTACCTGTTCAAGAAGCTGAAGTACCCTCTGGCACCGCTGGTGCTGGCCCTGGTGCTGGGCGACATGGCAGAGTCCAGCTTCCGGCAGTCCATGCTGCTGAGCCAGGGCTCGCTGACCATCTTCTGGAGCAGTCCGCTGGTGGGCAGCATCGCCGGCCTGGCCGTGCTCATGCTGGTGTGGCCCGCGTTCGGGGCGCTGCGGCGCACACTGCAGGCCCGGGCGCCGGCGGTGTGATCCTGTCGATGCCTGCCATCCCCATCATCGTGAACAACACAGGAACTTGAACGCATGAAGATCACCGTGGTCGGCGCTGGCGCCATCGGCGGCTACCTGGGGGCCAGGTTGTCGGCCGCGGGCGAGGAGGTCACCTTCATCGCTCGCAACCGCAACCTGGAGGCCATCAACGCCCACGGCTTCCGCCTCATCCAGGAAGACGGCAGCGAGCTACAAGCCCCGGCCGTGCGGGCCGTGCAACGCTACGCCGATGCCGGACCGCAGGACGCCGTGCTGCTCACCGTCAAGGCCCACCAGGTGCGCGACCTGCTGCCCGACCTGCGTGGCCTGTTCGGTCCGCACACCACGGTGGTGACCATGATCAACGGCGTGCCCTGGTGGTACTTCCACCAACTGGCCGGCCCCTGGGAGGGACGCGCCATCGAGGCGGTGGACCCTGGGGGGCTGATCGCCGAGCACATCGAGCCCGAGCGCGTGATCGGCAGCGTGGTCTATCCGGCCGCCGAACTCGTGGCCCCGGGCGTGGTGAAGGTGATCGAAGGCAACCGCTTCACGCTGGGCGAGCCCGACGGCTCGCGCAGCGAGCGCGTCGAGCGCTTGTCCAAGGCCTTGATGAACGCCGGCTTCAAGGCCCCGGTCAGCAAGGACATCCGCGGCGAGATCTGGGTCAAGCTGTGGGGCAACCTGACCTTCAACCCCATCAGCGCGCTCACGCACGCCACGCTGGAACAGATCTGCACCTTCGCTCCGACGCGCGATCTGGCCGCGCGGATGATGACCGAGGCCAAGGCCGTGGCCGAACGCCTGGGCGTGCAGTTCCGTATCAGCCTTGAGCAGCGCCTGGCCGGCGCCCAGGCCGTGGGCGCGCACAAGACCAGCATGCTGCAGGACGTGGAAGCCGGCCGCACCCTGGAGCTGGAGGCGCTGGTGGGCGCCGTGGTGGAGCTGGGCCGCATCACCGAGACCCCCACGCCCACCATCGAGGCGATCTACGCTGTCACCAAGCTGCTGGGGCAGACCGTGCAGGCGCAGGGTGGCCGCCTGGCGGTGACGCCCCTGTCCTGACATGACGGGGCTGACGCGCCTGATGCGCGCCTGACGCACACCTCACTGCGTCAAGGCTTCAACACCTTGGCCACCGTGTTGGGCCGCAGCCGGTAGGCATCGGGCATGCCCGAGCCCAGCAGTGGCCGCAGGTACAGCCGGAAGGCGTCGGTGACATCCGTGCCCGAAGGCGCGATGAAGGCGTCTTCCATGGTGCGGGTGCGGCCCGCCACCTCGGCCAGAGGCAGCAGCGTGTAGTCCGCAGCGTAGTGGCCCGTGCGACGGATGGCCACCGAGCCGTCCCGGCCGCTCCAGAAGCCGTACTGCACCGCCTTCTCGCCCACCTCGCGCGCCTCGCGTTGGTCGACATCGCTCACGCAACCCAGGAAGCTGCGCTGCAGGTAGCCCAGGGTGTCGCCGCGCACGCGCTTCAAGCCCAGGCGGGCCTTGATCTCGTCGCACAACAGGTCCGCCAGCGCGCCGCTGCCGGAGAGTTGCACGTTGCCGTGCGCGTCACGCTCCAGGTCCTGGGCCAGTTGGGCGGCGATCGGCGTCCCCGAGTGGTCATGGATGCCCTCGGACACCGCCACGATGCAGCGGCCCAGGCGGTCGTAGGTGGCCTTCACATCGGCCAGGAAGCGCTCCACCGAGAACCCGCGCTCGGGCAGGTAGATCAGGTGCGGGCCGTCATCGTCGTACTTGCGGCCCAGCGCCGAAGCGGCCGTCAGGAACCCGGCGTGCCGGCCCATGACCACGGCCAGGTACACCCCGGGCAGGGCCGCGTTGTCCAGGTTGGCGCCCGCAAAGGCCTGGGCCACGAAGCGCGCGGCCGAGGGAAAGCCGGGCGTGTGGTCGTTGCCCACCAAATCGTTGTCGATGGTCTTCGGGATGTGGATGCAGCGCAGCGGGTAGCCCGCCCGCGTCGCCTCCTCGCTGACGATACGCACCGTGTCCGACGAGTCGTTGCCGCCGATGTAGAAGAAGTGGCCGATGCCGTGCGCCTTCAGTACCTGGAAGATCTCCTGGCAGTACTTCAGGTCGGGCTTGTCGCGGGTGGAGCCCAGCGCCGAGCCCGGGGTGCCCGCCACCAGCTCGAGGTTGTGGCTGGTCTCCTGCGTGAGGTCGAAGAAGTCTTCGTTGACGATGCCGCGCACCCCGTGCCGCGCGCCGTAGACGCGCTCCACGCCGAGTTGCCGGCGCGCCTCCAGCACCACGCCCACCAGGGACTGGTTGATCACGGCGGTAGGACCGCCGCCCTGGGCGACGAGGACCTTGCCTGGGGTCATGCTGCTGCGCTCCCGTAAGGAATCTGTCTGGAATGACGGATCACGTGTCATCGTACAGGCCCTGCGGCGGGCCGCGTCCGGCACGGAGCACGGCGTGAGCAATTGCCGGGCCAGGCCCGGCTCCTCGAAAATCCGGGTGATGAACGACCCCGCAGCTGCCCCTCTGAAGGCGCACTTTCTCCTGGATCCCGAGATCGTGTTCCTGAATCACGGCTCGTTCGGGGCCTGCCCGCGCGAAGTGTTCGAGGACCTGCAGCACTGGCAGCGGGAGATGGAACGAAACCCGGTGGAGTTTCTCGGACGGCGCTCGGGCGAGTTGCTGGCGCAGGCCCGCCAGGCCTTGGCGCACCACCTCGGGGCACAGGCAGCGGACCTGGTCTTCGTGCCCAACGCCACCACCGGCGTCAACGTGGTGGCACGCTCGCTGAACCTGCGGCCAGGCGACGAGATTCTGGCCACGGACCACGAATACGGCGCCTGCGATGCCACCTGGCAGCGTGTTTGCGAGGAGGCCGGAGCGGTCTACCGAAAGGTGGAGATTCCCCTGCCGCTGGACAACGCGCGGTTCGCCCAGCGGCTGCTGGCCGAGGTGACGCGGCGCACCAGACTGATCTTCGCGAGCCACATCACCTCCACCACGGCGCTGATCTTTCCCCTGGCGGCCTTGTGCGCCCACGCACGCGCCCTGGGGGTGCTGACCCTGATCGACGGCGCCCATGCACCAGGCCACATCGAGGTGCAGCTTGACGCCCTGGGCGCCGACTTCTACACCGGCAACTGCCACAAGTGGCTGTGCGCTCCCAAGGGCAGTGCCTTCCTGCACGCACGCCAGGAGCACCACCAGATGCTGCACGCCACCGTGACCAGCTGGGGCTACGTGGCCGGCACCCAGGGCCACAGCGGGTTCGACGCCTACACCGGCCGCACCGTGCTGGAGCGTCGGCTGCAATGGCAGGGCACGCGCGACATCGCCGCCTGGCTGGCCGTGCCTGCCGCCCTGGCCTTCCAGCAGCGCCACGGTTGGCCCGAGGTGCGGCAGCGTTGCCATGACCTGGCGATCGGCCTCATGCAGCGCACCGCCGAGCGCTTCAGCCTGCCGGTCATCGGCAGCCCCGAGGACTTCGGCCAGATGGTGCCGCTGCCCGTGCGCCACCAGGACGCGGCGGCCCTGAGAGCGCGGCTGTTCGATCAACACTGCATCGAAGTGCCCGTCACCCAGCACGCAGGACGCACCTTCGTGCGGGTGTCCGTGCAAGGTTACAACTCGGTGGCCGACCTGGCCGCGCTGGAGGCGGCGCTGGACCCGGCGCTGGAGGCGGCGCTTTAGGGCGGGTGCGTGCTCAGCGGCCCTTGCGCGAAGGCTTGGCGGCGGGGCGCCGGGCGGGTCGGGGGTTCGCCGTGCCACCGGCCGCGGTTTCCCGCGGCGGCAGGCCCGTGTGCTGCGTCAGCAATCGGCCCTGGGTCACCGTGGAGACCTTGGCGCCCGCCGGGGTGGAATTCTTCCTGCGGGCGCTCACGTAGGCCCCGTCGGTGGCGGGCTGGAAGGTAGGGATCAGCTGCTGTTTGCCGTTGCCGATGAGGTCGGCCCGGCCCATGCTCTTGAGCGCCTCTCGCAGCAGCGGCCAGTTGTTCGGATCGTGGTAGCGCAGAAAAGCCTTGTGCAGGCGGCGGCGCTTCTCGCCTCTGACGATGTCCACCTTCTCCGAGCGCGCCGCATCGCGGCTGATGCCCTTGAGCGGATTCAGGTTGGAGTGGTACATCGCCGTGGCGGTGGCCATGGGGCTGGGGTAGAAGGTCTGCACCTGGTCGGCCTTGAAGCCGTGGCGCTTGAGCCAGAGCGCCAAGTTCATCATGTCCTCGTCGCTGGTGCCCGGGTGCGCGGCGATGAAGTACGGAATCAGGTACTGCTTCTTGCCCGCTTCGGCCGAGAACTTCTCGAACAGTTGTTTGAAGCGGTCGTAGGTGCCGATGCCCGGCTTCATCATCTTGGACAGCGGCCCGCCCTCGGTGTGCTCCGGCGCGATCTTCAGGTACCCGCCCACGTGGTGGGTGACAAGTTCCTGCACGTACTCGGGCGACTTCACCGCCAGGTCGTAGCGCAGGCCCGAGCCGATGAGGATCTTCTTCACGCCCTTCAAGGCCCTCGCCCGGCGGTACAGCTTGATCAGCGGCGTGTGGTCGGTGTTCAGGTTCGGGCAGATGCCGGGGTAGACGCAACTGGGCTTGCGGCAGGCCGCCTCGATCTCCGGGCTCTTGCAGCCGATGCGCCACATGTTGGCGGTGGGGCCGCCCAGATCGCTCACGACTCCCGTGAACCCAGCCACCTTGTCGCGGATGTCCTCGATCTCCCGGATGATCGAGTCTTCGCTGCGGCTCTGGATGATGCGCCCCTCGTGCTCGGTGATGGAGCAGAAGGTGCAGCCGCCAAAGCAGCCGCGCATGATGTTCACGCTGAAGCGGATCATCTCCCAGGCCGGGATCTTGGTCGGCCCGTCGTGGCCCCCGGTCTGGTCGGCGTACACCGGGTGCGGGCTGCGCGCATACGGCAGGTCGAACACATGGTCCATTTCCGCCGTGGTCAGGGGGATGGGCGGCGGGTTGATCCACACGTCGCGCGCCGTCGACCCCTCGCCATGGCGCTGCACCAGCGCGCGGGCATTGCCGGGGTTGGTCTCCAGGTGCAGCACGCGGCTGGCGTGGGCGTAGAGCACGGCGTCGCTCTTGACCTGTTCGTAGGCCGGCAGGCGGATCACCGTCTTGTCGCGCGGCGTCACCAGGGCACGCGCATCCTGTTTGACCAGGGGGCGGCGCACCAGGCGGATGGGCTGTTCCTGCGGGTTGGCTTGCTTCGGCAGGTTCGCTCCGGACACGGCGCCCGACCCAGCGGGCGGAGCCGTGCGCTCAGGGTTCGCGTTGGCAGCCTCGCAGGTCTCCCCCTGGGCCTGGGCGTTCTCCTCCATGCCCAGGTAAGGGTTCAGCAGCGCGTCCACCTTGCCGGGACGGTCGACTTCGGTGGAGTCCACCTCGAACCAGCCGTGCAACCCCGCATCGTCAGGCTTGCGGATGAAGGCGGTGCCGCGCACATCGGTGATGGAGTTGATGGGCTCGCGCCGCGCCAGGCGGTGGGCGATCTCGATGATGGCGCGCTCGGCGTTGCCGTACAGCAGCAGGTCGGCCTTGCTGTCCACCAGGACGGAGCGGCGCACCTTGTCCTGCCAGTAGTCGTAATGCGCAATGCGGCGCAGGCTGGCCTCGATGCCACCAATGATGATGGGCACGTCCTTGAAGGCCTCCTGGCAGCGCTGGGTGTAGACCAGCGTCGCGCGGTCGGGCCGCTTGCCGGCCACGCCGCCGGGGGTGTAAGCGTCGTCGCTGCGAATCTTGTGGTCGGCCGTGTAGTGGTTGATCAGCGAGTCCATGTTCCCGGCGGCCACACCAAAGAACAGGTTGGGCTTGCCCAGGGCTTTGAAGGGCTCGGCGCTGTGCCAGTCGGGCTGCGCGATGATGCCCACGCGAAAGCCCTGCGCCTCCAGCGTGCGGCCGATGACCGCCATGCCGAAGCTGGGGTGGTCCACGTAAGCGTCACCGGTGACGATGATGACGTCGCAACTGTCCCAGCCGAGCTGCTCCATCTCGGCGCGGCTCATGGGCAGGAAGGGGGCCGGACCGAAGCGCTTGGCCCAGAACGGGCGGTAGCCGGTCAAGGCCTTGGGCGGCGCGGGTGGGGCGAGGGTCAACTGGGACACACCTGGATTGTCGTCAATGCCCCCTGCCAGCGTTGCCTTTCGTCGGGATGCCCTTTGCTTCCACACACCAGCGCATACGAGGCATCACGAGCCGCCTGCGCGCTAGCACGCTATCATCTACGTGACCTCAGGTTTGAACTTGCACGCAATCCATGGCCCAACTCATCGTCCGCGACCTGGACAACGACATCAAGGCCGCGCTCCAGCAGCGCGCGCGTCAGCACGGCTGGAGCATGGAGGAGGAGGTTCGGCAGATCCTGCGGCGAAGTGTGGATCAGACGCCCGCAGTCCCAGCCCACCTGGGTTCCCGCATGGCCGCTCGTTTTGAGGGCGTGGGCTTGGATGCACCCATCCCGGAATGCAGCGGGCAGGACATAGAGCCCCTGCAGTTGCCTTCATGATCCTCCTGGACACCAATGTGCTGTCGGCCTTGATGCAGAAGACGCCGGAGGCCGAGGTCGTGAACTGGCTCGACAGACAAGCGCCACAGGACATCTGGATCACGACCATCACAGTCTTTGAGGTTCGCTACGGGCTGAACATCCTGACCGACGGGGCCAGGAAGGACCTGCTGCTGCAACGTTTCGAAGAACTGGTCGCACAAGACCTCTCGCAACGTGTGGTCACCTTCGACAACCGGGCCGCACAGGCCGCCGCCCAACTGGCCGCCCAACGCAAGGCCCGCGGGCGCCCCGTGGACATCCGGGACACCTTCATCGCGGGCATCGCCATGGCCCAGGGTGCCGTGCTGGCGACCCGTAACCAGCGGCACTTTGACGATCTGAACACCCCTGTGATCAACCCCTGGGGACCGACAGGCCACTGAAAGCACGTCCGACGCCGGCCTACGCCACTTCCTCCCCCAGGAAGCCCCCGCTCTGGTGCGCCCACAGCCGGGCGTAGATGCCGCCCAGGGCCAGCAGGTCGGCGTGCGTGCCCTGCTCCACGATGCGGCCCTGGTCCATCACCACCAGGCGGTCCATGGCGGCGATGGTGGACAGTCGGTGGGCGATGGCCACCACCGTCTTGCCCTCCATCAGCCGGTACAGGCTGGCCTGAATGGCCTGCTCCACCTCGCTGTCCAGCGCGCTGGTGGCCTCGTCCAGCAGCAGGATGGGGGCGTCCTTGAGCATGACCCGGGCGATGGCGATGCGCTGGCGCTGCCCACCCGAGAGCTTGACGCCGCGCTCGCCCACGTGAGCGTCGAAGCCGGTGCGACCCTTGGGGTCCACCAGATGCTGGATGAAGTCGGTCGCCTCGGCCCGTTCGGCCGCGCGCAGCATCTGCTCGTCCGTGGCGTCGGGCCGGCCGTAAACGATGTTGTCACGCACCGAACGGTGCAGCAGCGAGGTGTCCTGCGTCACCATGCCGATCTGCGCGCGCAGCGAATCCTGGCTGACGCCGGCGATGTCCTGGCCGTCGATGAGGACGCGACCGCCCTGCACGTCATAGAAGCGCAGCAGCAGGTTCACCACCGTGCTCTTGCCCGCGCCCGAACGGCCCACCAGTCCGATCTTCTCGCCCGGGCGGATGTGCAGGTCCAGGCCGTCGATCACCTTGCGTGCGCCTCCATAGCTGAAGTCCACCCGCTCGAAGCGCACCTCGCCCCGCTGCACCGCCAACGGCGCCGCGTCCGCGCGGTCCAGCACCGTGCGCGGCCGCGAGAGCGTGGCGATGCCGTCCTGCACCGTCCCCACGTGTTCGAACAGACTCGCCATCTCCCACATCACCCAGTGCGAGATGCCGTTCAAGCGCAGCGCCATCGCGGTGGAAGCGGCCACCGCGCCCACGCCCACGTCACCCACCGACCACAGCCACAGCGTCAGGCCCACCGTGCTGCCGATGAGCAGCACCGACAGCACCTGGTTGACGATCTCGAAGGCCGACACCAGCCGCATCTGGCCGTGAACGGCGGTCATGAACTCCTGCATCGCGGAGCGGGCAAAGCCAGCCTCGCGCTGGGAGTGCGAGAACAGCTTGACGGTGGCGATGTTGGTGTAGGCGTCGGTGATGCGCCCGGTCATCAGCGAACGGGCGTCGGCCTGGGCCTGGGCCACACGTGCCAGGCGCGGCACGAACAAGCGCACCGCGCCCAGATACAACAGGAACCACAGCAGGAAGGGGCCGAGCGTGCGCAGGTCAAAGCTGCCGAGCACGGCGGCCATGGTCACGAAATAGATCAGCACGTAAGTCAGGATGTCGGCCACGATCATCCAGACTTCGCGCACGGCGAGTGCCGACTGCATCACCTTGGTGGCGATGCGCCCGGCGAACTCGTCCTGGAAGAACCCCATGCTCTGCCCCAGCATCAGGCGGTGGAAGTTCCAGCGCAGGCGCATCGGGAAGTTGCCCGCCAGCGTCTGGTGCTTGAACATGGTCTGCAACGCCGCCAGGGCGATGCTGGTGCTCAGCACCAAGGCCAGCAACAGCAACGTATCGCCCTCCTCGGCCCAGAACCGGTCGGGTGAAACTCGGGCCAGCCAGTCGACGATGCGCCCCAGGAAGGCGAACAGCAGCGCCTCGAAGGCGCCGATCCCGGCCGTGAACACCGTCATGGCCGCGATGTAACCCCGAGTGCCCCGAGAACAGGCCCACAGAAAGGGCAGCAGGCCCTTGGGTGGCGCCTCGGGGGCAGCTTGCGGGTAAGGGTCGACCAGACGTTCGAAGGCTTGAAAGATCACGAGGGCGCTCCAGGGCGGCGGATTATGCGGGCGCCCCTGCGGTTTCCCGGGGGTGTCCGGTGGCCGGGCCGCCACTAAACTCACCCCCCATGACGCAGCACCACCATCACGGGCCCGGGTCTGCCCACGACGAGCACAGCCACCTCGACGAGATGGACATTCGCGTGCGGGCCCTGGAGACGCTGCTCACCGAGAAGGGCTACGTCGAGACGGCCGCCATCGATCGCATCATCCAGACCTACGAAGAGCGCGTGGGCCCGCGCAATGGTGCGCAGGTGGTGGCCCGGGCCTGGAGCGACCCGGCTTTCGCCCGCTGGCTGGCCGAGGACGCCACCGCCGCCATCAGTTCCATGGGCTTCACCGGTCGCCAGGGTGAGCACATGGTGGCGGTGTTCAACACCCCCGCCGAGCACCACATGGTGGTCTGCACGCTGTGCTCGTGCTACCCCTGGCCGGTGCTGGGACTGCCGCCCGCCTGGTACAAGAGCGCGCCCTACCGCTCGCGCACCGTGCGTGAACCGCGCGCCGTGCTGGCCGAGTTCGGCGTCACGCTGCCCGAGGGTACGGCGGTGCGCGTGTGGGACTCCACGGCCGAGGTGCGCTACCTGGTGATACCTGTGCGACCGGCGGGCACCGAAGGCTGGACCTCAGCGCAGCTGGCAGCGCTGGTCACCCGTGATTCGATGATCGGCACTGGGCTGGCCATGCCCGCGGCCTCGGTCAAGGCGAGCGCTGACGCCAGCGCAGCGGCCGCAAGCGCTTCAACGCCTGCAGCAGGTTCGGCATGAACGGCGCACACGACATGGGCGGCATGCACGGCTTCGGGCCGGTGCACCTGGAGGCCGACGAACCTCTGTTCCACGCCCCTTGGGAACGCCGAGCGATGGGGATGACCGTGGCCATGGGCGCCACCGGGCAGTGGAACATCGACCAATCCCGCTCGGCCCGCGAGAGCCTGCCGCCCGCCGCTTACCTGGGCTCCAGCTACTACCGCATCTGGATCCTGGGGCTGCAGCGCCTGATGCTGCGGCGC
>JAJTDM010000023.1 GCA_021300575.1 Rubrivivax sp. | reverse complement strand
CAAAGTGACAAGGACCAGCAGCCCAATACACTGGCTCGGTCTACAACCGATTGGCGCTCCGCGCGCCACCAAAGTCAGGTCGCTCCAGGCTCATACCTGAATTGGAAAAGACTGTGCTGGTCTTGAACGGTCCAGGCAGCACGGCTCGAGTGATGACTTATCGCAGCGCCAGGTCCTTGGAACTTAGATCCCCCGCAATCAACCTGAACTGCTCCAGCGCCGCTTCCAGATCCTCCACGATCTCCTGGGCGATCACCTCGGGCGGCGGCAGGTTGTCGCTGTCGGTGAGGCTCTCGTCCTTGAGCCAGAAGATGTCGAGGCTGGCCTTGTCTCTGGCCACCAGTTCGTCGTACTCGTACACGCGCCAGCGGCCTTGTGGGTTTTCGGGGGTCCAGGTGGCTTGGCGCTGGTGGCGGTTGGCGGGGTGGTAGAGACTGACAAACTCGGCCAAGTCTTCGCGCTTGAGCGGGTTCGTCTTCAACGTGAAATGCTTGTTGGTGCGCAGGTCGTAGATCCAGAGCTTGCGCGTCCAGGGCGTTTCCGAAGCCGGCTTCTTGTCAAAGAAGATCACGTTGGCCTTCACCCCCTGCGCGTAGAACAGGCCGGTGGGCAGGCGCAGCAGCGTGTGCACGTCGCACTCGTGCATCAGCTTGCGGCGGATGGTCTCGCCAGCGCCGCCTTCGAACAGCACGTTGTCCGGCAGCACCACCGCAGCGCGGCCATGCGCCTTGAGCAGCGTCTTGATGTGCTGCACGAAATTGAGCTGCTTGTTGCTGGTGGTGGCCCAGAAGTCGTCGCGCTCGACGATGTCTTTTTCGGTGGAGGTCCTGCCGTCTTCGCCCACGATCATGGTGCTGCTCTTCTTGCCGAAGGGCGGGTTGGCCAGCACCACGTCAAAGCGTTCGCCAGGGTCGGCGGCCAGCGCATCGGCCACGCGCACCGGCACACTCTTCTCAGAGCCGATGCCGTGCAGCATCAGGTTCATGGCGCACACGCGCGCCGTGCCCGGCACCAGTTCCCAGCCGCGGAAGGCGCCTTCCTTCAGGTGTCGCTTTTCTTCACGGGTGAGGTTGGGGAAATGGCTTGTGAGGTACTGGTGCGCGGTGAACAGGAAGCCACCCGTGCCGCAGGCCGGATCGCAAATCAGCTCACCAGGTTTGGGGGCAACGCATTCCACCATCGCCTGAATCAGCGCACGCGGCGTGAAGTACTGACCGGCGCCAGATTTGATGTCCTGCGCGTTGCGCTCCAGCAAGCCTTCGTACGCATCGCCCTTGACATCGGCCCCCATGGCCGACCACTCCTCGGCGTCGATCAGGTCCACGATCACGCGGCGCAGCTTGGCCGGGTCTTGGAACTTGTTCTGCGCCTTGCCGAAGATCAGCGCCAGCGTGCCCTGCTGCTTGCCCAGCTCTTCCAGCGTGTGGCGGTAATGGTCGAACAGCGCATCGCCGTCGCGGGCCAGGAGCGAAGGCCACGCGTAGGCGGTGGGGATAGGGCTGGGCTGGCTGTACGGCGGGTGGCTGCGCTCGTCCGCCATCTTGAGGAACAGCAGGTAGGTGAGCTGCTCGACATAGTCGCCATAGCTCATGCCGTCGTCGCGCAGGACGTTGCAGTAGTTCCAGAGCTTCTGGACGAGGGTGGAGGTGTTCAAGGGGTCAGGTCGCGGGAATGGAAGGGAATGGGAGGGAGTAGGAGGTCCATGACGTTCCCATTCCACTCCAATTGATTGCTGCTTTGATGAAGCCGGCTCCTTCTGTGCAATCTATCAATGAAATTTCCTTTGTGAATCAGGTACTTGGCACGCAGGCTAAGCATTAGGCTTGGCTTTCCTATTGGTAGCCCATTGGTACCCCATGGATAGCCATCAGCCCGGCGCCTTGGGTCCCAGCACCCACCTGGGCCAACGTCGGCTGCCGCTATTGACGATAGCGCCTGCCTTGACCAGATGGCGCAGCAGGTTGTGGACCCGGTTCAACTTCTGATCCTGCGTCAGCAACTCCGGCAGTTTGTCGACGAGCAACCGGTCGATATCCTCTCGAGACACGGGTTGATGTTCGCGAACAAGCTCCACGATCATGTCGCGGTAATACCGGCTGTCGAGGCCACGGTTGCGAATGTGCTGGGCCTTCTGCCCGGCCAGCGCTGCCAGTGGGCCGGCCACCATCAATTTCGGGTAGCGGCCTTCGACCAGCTTCGCCGCCTTCAAGCGCCGGCTCTCGTCGGCAGAGATCCGCGCACCCTTCTGCACCTTGTCCAGCAGCATGATGAGCCCGAGTTCCAGGCCCGACTGCGACATCAACACCCGCGTGTATCGCTCGTCCAGGATGCGACCGCGCAGCTTCACCATCACGCGTTCCGGCTGCGAGAGGTCGTAGTCGGGCATGGGGAAGAAGCGCTCGCGCTGCTTCATGAACATGCGCTTGATGCCGCCGCCCTGGGTGTCGATCATGTTGAGGTTGACCATCGCCTCCGCCAGGAACGGGTTGCGGTAGATCTCCAGCGGCGCGTCCTGCTCGATCACGGTTTCCACGCGCCCGGGGAGGAAGCCGCCCACGTTGGTCAACAGCAAGGCGTCCGGCGTCTCCACCACCTGGACGCGCCCGCGAAGGCCATAGTCCTGGTGCGCGATGCAGTTGTGCAGCGCCTCCCGGATCACCCAGGGGTCGTACTGCGTCAGCTCCACCGGAAAGAGCGTGCCGCCCGGCAGCTCGCGCACCGTGAGGTTGCGGATGCGGGCCAGCACCTTGTCCACGTTCAGCAAGAACGGTGGGCCGAAGTGCTCGTAGTCCAGGTCTTCGTTGCGCTCGTTCTTCAGCAGCCAACTGATGCGCGCCACGGCCGGCGCCAGCAGCGTCGAGGCCTCCGGCTTGCCCAGCAGCAGCAATGCGGCATACGTCACGCCACCGCGGATCGTCAACTTCGCCTTGTTCAGGAACGTCGCGTCATCCCAGCCTGCCGCCGCAGCGGCCTGGGCGGGAAATTTGGTGGCGAACTCGCGCCGGGCTTTGACGATCGCCTGCGGCTCCAGGTCATTCAATGACGCTTGCTCGCAGACCTGGGCGCTCCAGTCGACACGGCGGTTCCAGATCGTGCGGGCCTTCTCCGGATACTTCGACAGTTCCGTCTTGCTCGTGCCGTCCCGTACATAGGCCGTACCGTAGAACTCCACCGGACGGTCGAAGGCCGGGTGGACCTCGAACAGCACCACGCGTTCGCCCTGGTAGGTGAAGGGATGGATCTCGAAGCCGACGTTGGGCCGCAGCCCCAGCGAAAGCCACAGCGGGAGCAACTGCTCGCCCTTGCCCTTCTCGGCGTGCGGATCGAACGTCGTGCCCACGACGGCGTGGCTGCCATCCTCGATGCCGAAGGCGAGGTAGCCACGCGGCCTGCCCAGCAGGCAGGCCGAATTGGCCAGCGCCGAGAGGTATTCGCCGAGCACCTGTGGCTCGTAGCGATTCGCCTTGAACTCCAGCCACTCGGTCTCGCGCGGCTCGGCGCACAGGCGGTCCAGCAGCGCGGTGAGTTCAGCGGTGTTCACGCCGCCGCCTCCTGCTCCTGCAAGGCCTTCAGCGTCCGCCCCTGCGCATCCTTCCACTTGATGCGCCCGTGACAAGGGCTCGGCCCCAACTCCCACAGGTCCACCCCACGTGCCGCATGCACGTGGTAGGCCTTCAAATCCTGCACGGCCCAGCCGGCTGCGCTGAGCAGTTGATCCATGGCCACGCGTGCCTGTTGCTCAGGGGTGAGCATGGGCTGGTGTTGTCCTTTTGTGGGTCTCCCTGGGCCGACGATACTATCCCAGCCACGACGCCGGCACCCGCACCGGCATGTCCAGCAGGATCTGCGCCAGGCCCTTGCCCAGCGGGTCCATGCGGCGCGAGGCGCGGCCGCCGCCAATGTCGTGACCTTCGATCGGCGCCTCGATATTGCCGAGCCCTGAGATCCCCATCGGGAAAGTGGTGGGCCTCAGCCGCTCGAAGGTCTGTGGCCGCCGTACATCTGCCTCAGCTTCATCTTCTGAAGCTTGCCCGTCGCCGTGTGGGGAAGCTCCTCGACGAAGAGGACGTCGTCTGGCAGCCACCAGCTCGCGACCTTGTCCGCGAGGAAGCCCAGCAGCTCTTCCTTGCTGACGTCCTTGCCCGGGCGCCGCATCACCAGCATCAACGGCCGCTCCTGCCACTTGTCGTGGGCGATCGCGATGACAGCCGCTTCGGCCACGCAGGGGTGTCCGACGGCGGCGTTCTCCAGAGCTATAGACGAGATCCATTCACCGCCAGACTTGATGAGGTCCTTGGCACGGTCGGTGATCTGCATGTAGCCGTCTGCGTCGATGGTCGCGATGTCGCCGGTGTCGAACCAGCCTTCCTCGTCCAGGATGGCGCCTCCTTCAGCACGGAAGTAGCCCGATGCGATCCAGTGGCCACGCACGAGCAGGTGCCCGACGGCCTGGCCATCGTGGGGCAGCTCCTTGCCGTGGTCATCGACCAGCTTGATCTGCACACCGTAGGGGACGCGGCCCTGCTTGGCCTGCAGCGTCACGTATTGCTCCGTCGTCAGGTCGCGGTGCTTGCGCAGGGGGTTGGCGAGAGTCGCAAGCGGAGAGGTTTCGGTCATGCCCCACGCGTGCAGGACGCGCGTGCCGAACTCATTGGCGAACGTCTCCACCACGGCGCGCGGCGCGGCCGCCCCGCCGATCAGCACACGCTCGATGCACAGGTCCTCGCGTGGCTTGAGTCCCTGGGTCGCGACGTGCTGCTGCAGTCCCATCCACACGGTTGGCACGCCCAGCGCGACGGTGACGCGCTCAGTCTTCATCGCGGCGTATATGCTGGCCCCGTCGAGTCCCGATCCGGGCAACACCATGCTCGCGCCCGAGAGCGCGCAGGCATAGGGCATGCCCCAGGCGTTGACGTGGAACATGGGCGAGGCCATGAACAGCATGTCGCGGGCCGACATCGCCATGCCGTCGGTCATGCAGGCGAGCGACGCGTGCAGCAGCGTCGAGCGGTGCGTGTAAAGCACACCTTTGGGATTGCCCGTGGTGCCGGAGGTGTAGCACAGCGAGGACGCCGAGCGCTCGTCGAGCACCGGCCATTCCAGGGTGCCGTCCTGAGCCCCGACCAAGTCCTCGTAACAGAGCAGGTTCGGAATCGCCTCGTCGGGCATGTGTTCGCGATCCGTCATGGCGACGAAATGGCGCACGCTGTTGAGCTGCTTCGCAAGCATTGCAACCAAAGGCGCGAAGCCGACGTCGAAGAAGAGGACCTGATTCTCGGCATGGTTGACGATGTAGGCGATCTGCTCGGGGAAGAGCCGGGGGTTCACCGTGTGCAGGACGGCGCCCATGCCGGAAACGCCAAAGAACAGCTCAAGGTGGCGATAGCCGTTCCAGGCCATGGTGCCGACGCGGTCCCCTTCGCGGATGCCCAGCGCCTTCACGGCCTGCGCGAGCTGGCGCGCCCGCCGTGCGACGTCAACATAGCTGCAGCGGTGCGCGGGCGCGCCGGGCATGTGCGACACGATCTCCGCGCCCTGGTGCACCTTGGCCGCGTGGTCGATCAGCGACGAAATCAACAAAGGATGATGCTGCATCAATCCAATCATGAAAAACCCTGTCTGGTGTCCCGATGTCCAGTGTACCGAGCCGCTCCAGCATGGGTGCCATGATCTTCGGCTGCCTGCCGCCGGAGTCCAGGCATTGCGCACGCTGAACATGCGCAAAACCTGTCGCAACGCGTGCGGCCACAGGCGAGGCGCCGGCGTCAAGGCACCTGTCAGCGGACTCGGAAAAGATCTGGGGGTGGGCGCCAGCTGGCTTGCCGGGGCCGGCTCAGCCAGCCTCTCCCCCCCACGACGCCGGCACCCGCACCGGCATGTCCAACAAGATCTGCGCCAGGCCCTTGCCCAGCGGGTCCATGCGGCGCGAGGCGGGGCCGCCGCCGTCCAGGGCCTCGTGCAGCAGGAAGTTCATGGCGCTGATGCCCGGCAGGTGGAAGCGCTCCACCGGGCCGCGCACCAGGTGCGCCAGGTGCGCGTGCACGGCCTGGGGCGTCAGGCGCGCCCACAACAGCGGCAGCCATTCGGGCCGGCGCGCAATGACGCCGATGTTGGCGGTGTTGCCCTTGTCGCCGCTGCGCGCCCAGGCCAGACGCACCAGGGGCACCTCGATCTGCGCCTCGGGCTCCTCGGCGGTGTCGTCCCCCCAGGGCGCGGGCTCGGGCAGGCTCTGCGGCGGTGCCGCGCGGCCCGCCGGCGGCAGGTCCACGGGCAGCACCGGCCCGGCCGGCGGCACCTCCACGGCCAGCGCCTGCCCGTCCAGCACCACCTGCACCGGCACCGCCGCCTTGTCGACGAAGAAGGCCAGGGGCTTGATCAGGGGCGATGGCGAGGGCCGGCCGCCGCCCGGGCTGGTGGTGCCGGGCGACCAGGAGGTGCCCGCGGGCGCGATCTCGCGCGCAAAGATCTCGAGCGCCGGCTTCATCGCGTGGTCAGCCACCACGCGCAGCATCACCTCACGCGCCGCGCCGGTGCGGGCGTGGGGGCCGTACAGGGTCTCGGCGCCCAGCAGTTCCACGGCCGTGGCCTTGAAGTCGGGCAGGCCCTGGGCCAGCAGGATGCGGCGCACGCGCTGCAGGATGGCCTCGCCCGTGCGCCGGGCCTTGGCGGCGGCGTCCATGCCCACGATCACCAGCGTTCCGGCGCAGCGGTAGCCGTCCAGCGCGGTGGCTGACACCTTGTACTGCGCCGTGGGCGGGGTTCCGCGAGCACCGCTGACTTCCACGCGATCAAGCCCCTGCTGCTCGATGCGCACCTGGCGGAAATCGCAGCACACGTCGGGCAGTTGGTAGGCGCCAGGGTCGCCGATCTCGTACAGCAGTTGCTCGGCCACGGCGGCGCGCAGCACACGTCCGCCCGTGCCCTCGGGCTTGGTGAGAACAAAGCGGCCGTCGGCGTGGCACTCCAGGACGGGGTAGCCGATGTCGGGCCAGTCCGGGATGTCCTGCCAGTCGGTGTGCAGGCCGCCCGTGGCCTGGCAGCCGCACTCGATGAGGTGCCCGGCCAGGCTGCCCGCGGCCAGCAGGTCGTGGTCCTGCGCCGTCCAGCCGAACTCGTGCATCAGCGGCCCCAGAGTCACCGCGCTGTCCACGCAGCGGCCGGTGATGACGATGTCCGCCCCTTCGGCCAGCGCGCGCGCCACCGGCAGTGCGCCCAGGTAGGCGTTGGCGCTGAGCACTCGCTCGGGCAGGGGCTGGCCCGTGGCCAGATCGCGCGTGCCGGCCGCGCGCAGGGTGGGCAGTAGCGGGCTCACGTCGTCGCCCAGTACCACGGCGATGCGCGGCTTCAGGCCCAGGCTGTCGGCCAGGGCGCGCAGCGCATCGGCGCAGCCCTGGGGGTGGATGCCGCCGGCGTTGGCCACCACCTTGATGCCCTGGCGCATCACCTCGGGCAGCACCGCCTTCATCGCGATGTCCACGAAATCGGTGGCGTAGCCCAGCTCGGGCCGCTTGGCGCGCGCCCCGGCCAGCACGGCCATGGTGGTCTCGGCCAGGTAATCGAACACCAGGTAGTCGAGCGCGCCCTTGGCCACGAGCTGCGGTGCGGCCACCATGCTGTCGCCCCAGAAGCCGGAGGCGCCGCCGATGCGGATGATGCGGTCTTGCGGGGGGTGGTCCATGTGCTTCCTTGGCTGGACATTGCATGCCCCGCAGGCAGCGCAGGGTTCGAAGCCGGCATCCCGGCCCCGGCAGTCGTCATCCTGCCATCACCCCGCCGGCACCGGCTTGTGTCCAGGCGCTGACCGGATGCCGGGCCTGTCTTCGGTGCCGGTGTTGTCTTCTAATGCGGGTGCCGAAGGGGCGGGCCGCCCGCCGCAAGGACGATGGAGCGATGAAACAGACCTGTCAGGACCTGCTGGACGAGTACCGCGAACTCGACGCCCTGTGCGCCACCCTCAGCGCCACGCAGTGGCACCAGCGCGGGCCCTTCCACGGCTGGTCGGCATGGGACGAGGTGGCGCACCTGTGCTATTTCGACGAAACCGCGCTGCAGGCCGTGCTCGATGAGCCCGCCTTCAGCGCCGGGGCCGCGGCACTGAACGACCAGATGGCGCGAGGCGGCCAGATCAGCGCCGTCGCGCGGGCACACTTCGGGCCTCTGCAGGGGGGCGCACTGCTGGAGCGTTGGCGCAACTGCTACCAGGCCCTGGTGCAGGCCTTGTCCGGTCTGGACGCGAAGGCGCGCCTGCCTTGGTACGGGCCCTCGATGAGCGCACGCTCCTTCGTGACAGCCCGCCTGATGGAAACCTGGGCCCATGGTCAGGACGTCTGGGACCTGCTGCCCAGACGCCGACCCCCCAGCGACCGGTTGCGCCACATTGCGCACATCGGCGCGACGACCTTTGGCTGGTCCTTCGCGAACCGCGGGCTGCCGGAGCCGGGCATGCCACCCCGGATCGAGCTGATGGCCCCGGGGGGTCAAGTCTGGTCCTGGGGTGAACCGGGTGCCGAGTCGTCGGTACGGGGCCCGGCCGAGGACTTCTGCCTCGTCGTCACACAGCGACGGCATGTGGATGACACCTCGCTGCAGGTATCAGGCCCGGCTGCGCGCCAGTGGATGGCCATCGCGCAATGTTTCGCCGGGCCCCCTGCTGACGGGCCGGCCCCCGGCGTGCGCCGTCCTCGGTACGAAAACCCGTGAGTGTGGAGGTCGGTGACGGCGGGTCGGGTGCAGGCGGTGTGTCCCTCACGCTGGCGCTGCGCCCGCGCATTGAAGCGCTGATGGCGAAACTGGCCGAAGGCAGCGCGGAGTCGGCGTTGTCGGACTGGTCGTTCTCGAACCTGTTCCTGTTCCGGCAGGCGCACGCCTGGCGCTTCGTAGACGGCCCCTGGCCGCATCTGAGCGGGCGCACCTATGACGGCATGCGGCATGTCTTCGCGCTGTTCCCGCTGCACGAGGCGCCGGCCGCGGCGCTGGAGCAACTGCTGCAAGGCCACGAGGGCTTCTTCCCGCTGTCTGCCCCCCAGGCCCGCCGGCTCGACCCCTCGGTGTTCGAGACGGTGGCCTTGCGCGACGATGCCGACTACCTTTACCCGGTGTCCCACTTCCTTCATTACCGCGGCGGCGCGCTGCGCAAGAAGCGCAACCTTGTGGCGCAGCTGCTGGATGCGCACCGCGTCGAGATCCTGCCCTACGGGCCGGCCTTGCGGGCCGAGGCCGAAGGGGTGCTGCAGGCCTGGCTTGCGGACAAGGGAAAGACGGCCGGTGACGCCGACGATGGCGCGTGCCGCGAAGCCCTGGCATGGGCTGCCGAACTGGGGCTGCAGGGGTGGCTGCTGCGTGCCGACAGTGAGCCGGCCGGCTTCGTGCTGGGCCAGGCGCTGCAGCCTGGCGTGGACGTGATCCGCTTCGCCAAAGGGCTGGGACGTTTCAAGGGTGTGCCGCAGGCCTTGTTCCAGCACTACGCGCGCCACCGCGCCGCCACAGCAGAGCCACCCCTGAGGTGGCTGAACTTCGAGCAGGATCTCGGGCTGCCGAACTTCCGGCGCACCAAGATGTCCTACGCGCCGGCGGCATTGCTGGACAAGCACCGTGCCTGGTGGCGACACGGCGCACCGGCAGCCACTGGGCGCAAGACGCCGAGCGGGCAGTCTGCCTAAGCTGCCGACAGGGCGTCGTCGCACGCTGACCCCCTAGGACGCCGGCATACTGCCTCCACACCTGACCTGATCCGCACCGCTGCATGGCCCTGATCGAATCCACCATCTCCGTCGGCAGCCCGGGTTACCAGGCCCAGCGCGCCGGCATGCTCGAGCTCCTGGAGCGGGTTCGCGAGCTCGAGCAGCGCACCAAAGCGAAGTCGGCCGCCTCACGCGGGCGTTTCGAGCAGCGCGGGCAGTTGCTGCCGCGAGAGCGCGTGGCATTGCTGCTGGACGCAGGCGCGCCTTTCCTGGAGCTGTCCACCCTGGCAGGCTACGGCCTGGACACCGACGACCCGCAGCGCAGCGTGCCTGGCGGGGGGGTGATCTGCGGCATCGGCTTTGTCAGCGGCGTGCGGTGCATGGTCCTGGCCTCGGATTCCGGCATCGATGCCGGCGCCTTGCAGCCCATGGGGCTGGACAAGCTGCTGCGCGCGCAGGAGATCGCGCTGGAAAACAAGCTGCCCTACGTGCAGCTGGTGGAAAGTGCCGGCGCCAACCTCCTGGCCTACCGGGTGGAGGATTTCGTGCGCGGAGGCAGTTCGTTTCGCAACCTGGCGCGCATGTCGGCCGCCGGGCTGCCGGTGGTCACGGTCACCCACGGCTCCTCCACGGCCGGCGGGGCGTACCAGACCGGGCTGTCGGACTACATCATCCTGGTGCGCGACCGCTCGCGCGCCTTCCTGGCCGGCCCGCCGCTGCTCAAGGCCGCCACGGGCGAGGTGGCCACCGAAGAGGAACTGGGCGGTGCGGTGATGCACACCTCGGTGTCGGGCCTGGGCGACTACCTGGCCGAGGACGACCGCGACGCCCTGCGCCTGGCGCGGGAGATCCTTGCGCAGATCGACTGGGGCCGGCACCCGAGCGTGCGGCCAGCCTCACCACCACGCCGCTTCAAGCCCCCGCGCCACGAGGCCGAGGAACTGCTGGGCCTGATGCCCACCGACCACAAGCGTCCGGTGGACATGCGCCAGGTCATCGCCCGCATCGCCGACGATTCCGAATTCCTGGAGTTCGGCGGGAACTACGGCAGCGCCACCGTCTGCGGGCACTTGAAGATCGAGGGCTGGCCGGTGGGCGTGATCACCAACAACGGCCCTATCGACAGCGCCGGCGCCACCAAGGCCACGCACTTCATCCAGGCCTGCTGCCAGAGCCGCACCCCGCTGCTGTACTTGAACAACACCACCGGATTCATGGTGGGCCGCGCGCATGAGGAAGCGGGCATCATCAAGCACGGCTCCAAGATGATCCAGGCCGTGACCAACGCCACGGTGCCCCAGATCACGCTGTACTGCGGCGCCTCCTTCGGCGCGGGCAACTACGGCATGTGCGGCCGCGGGTTCCAGCCGCGCTTCTGCTTCAGCTGGCCCAACGCCAGGACCGCCGTCATGGGCGGCGAGCAGGCCGCGCAGACCATGCGCATCGTCACCGAGGCCGGGATGCGCCGCAAGGGCGAGGTCGACACGGCGAAGCTGGACGCCCTGGAACAGCGCATCGTGGAACGCTTCGACAGCCAGATGAGCGTGTTCCGCACCAGCGCGCTGCTGCTGGACGACGGCGTGATCGACCCGCGCGACACCCGCGCGGTGCTGGCGCAGGTGCTGGCCATCTGCCGGGAGGCCCAGGCACGTCAACCTCAAGCCATGCAGTTCTCGGTGGCCCGGCCGTGAGAGGCCTTCAGTTGCGACAGATCCCATGAGCCAGGCCAGCCCCTTCACCAAGATCCTGGTGGCCAATCGCGGCGAGATCGCGCTGCGCGTGATGCGCACCGCCCGCGCGCTGGGCTACCGCACCGTGGCGGTGTATTCGCAGGCCGACGCGCAGGCGCCGCACGTGATGGCGGCCGACCAGGCCGTGGCCATCGGGCCGGCCGCGCCCGCGCAGTCCTACCTCAACATCGCCGCCTTGATCGACGCGGCGCGCGCCAGCGGGGCCGACGCCGTGCATCCGGGCTACGGCTTCCTGGCGGAGAACGCGGACTTCGCTGCAGCCTGCCTTGATGCGGGCCTGGTGTTCATCGGCCCGAGCCCGCAGGCCATCCGCGACATGGGGGACAAGGCCGGCGCCAAGCGCCTGATGA
Organism: Rubrivivax sp.; assembly: GCA_021300575.1. Lineage (GTDB taxonomy): Bacteria > Pseudomonadota > Gammaproteobacteria > Burkholderiales > Burkholderiaceae_C > Rubrivivax. The sequence continues at coordinate 49,370 of JAJTDM010000023.1, read as the reverse complement.
GTGCGGCGGGGGTGCCCTGCGTGCCCGGCTTTCAGAGTGAGGACCTCGCCGACCAGGCCCTGGAACGGATGGCCGTGGAGGCCGAAAGAATCGGCTACCCGGTGATGATCAAGGCCACGGCCGGCGGCGGTGGGCGCGGCATGCGGCGGGTGGCGGCTGCCGAAGACTTCGCTCAGGCGCTGCACAGCGCGCAGTCCGAGGCAAGGAACGCCTTCGGCGACGCCACCGTCATCCTGGAGCGGGCCATCGAGCGGCCCCGGCACATCGAGATCCAGGTCTTTGCCGACCGCCACGGCCAAGCCGTGCACCTGGGCGAGCGCGACTGCTCGGTGCAGCGCCGGCACCAGAAGCTGATCGAGGAGTCGCCCTCGCCCGCCGTGGACGAGGCCCTGCGCGCGGCCATGGGCGAGGCCGCGGTGGCAGCGGTGCGATCCATAGGCTACGAGGGTGCGGGCACGCTGGAGTTCCTGCTCGATGAACAGGGCCGCTACTACTTCATGGAGATGAACACGCGGCTGCAGGTGGAGCATCCGGTGACCGAGGCGCTGACCGGCCTGGACCTGGTGGAGTGGCAACTGCGCGTGGCCGCAGGCGAGCCGCTGCCGCTGCAGCAGCACCAGATCAGCTGGTCCGGCCATGCCATCGAGGTGCGCCTGTGCGCGGAGGACGCCCGCAACGGCTTCATGCCCTGCAGCGGCACGCTGAGCCGCTGGCAGGCCCCAGACGGGCTGCGCGTGGAACACGCCCTGTGTGACGGCGCGGCGGTGCCGCCCTTCTACGACTCGATGATGGCCAAGCTGGTGGCACACGGCCCCGCACGACAGGACGCTGTGCGGCGCCTGCGCCGCGGTCTGCTCGACCTGGTGGCGCTGGGCGTCACCACGAACCAGGCCTTTCTGGCGCGCTGCCTGGCCCACCCCGAGTTTGCGGCGGGTGCGGCCACCACGGATTTCATCGAGCGCCACCGGGCGGAGCTGCTGGCCGTGGACGAGCGCCACGGCCAGCGCAGCCTGCTCATGGCCGCCTGGCTGCTGCAGTGCACGAGCGGTGATGTCCGGGCAGCCCGCGAGGCCCCTGCGAGCCGCCACGTGCCGGCTGACGCTTGCACCTCGACGCTGGCCCACGGCCTGCCTGTGGGTCTGCGGCTCTCCCTGGACGGCCGGGAGCACGCCCTTGCCCTGACCCAACGCACGGCGGGGCGCTTCGAGGCGGAGATCGAAGGCACGAGGCATGAACTGCAGGCGGTGACAGTGGGCGCGCAGGAGGCACGCTGCATCGTGGACGGGGTGATGGAGCGCATCGTCTTCCAGCGGGATGGCCAGGACTTGTGGCTCGTTCACGAGGGCTGCACCCAAGCCGTGGAGGACCGCACGCACGTCGCCAGTGCGCGCAAGGGCGAGACTGGCGGCGACGGCTGCGTGCGCGCCACGATGAATGGTCGCGTGGTGGCGGTGACGGTCGCTCCCGGGGCTCACGTGCAGGCGGGCCAGGCGGTGCTGACGCTGGAGGCGATGAAGATGGAGCACGTCCACAGCGCGCCTGTGGCTGGCGTGGTCACCGCGCTGCACGTGGCCTTGGGCGAGCAGGTGGCCGCGCGCCGTGTCCTGGTCGAGATCACGGCCGAAGCGCCGGGCACCGGTGCCTGAGGCCGGCGTGGCGATGAACACCGCGGCCGAGGTGCTGCTTGAGCAGCGGGGCGCAGCCTTCTGGATCACCATCAACCGCCCGGACAAGCGCAACGCCCTGCACCCGGGTGTGATCGACGGCATCCGCGAGGGCCTGCGCAGGGCGCACGCCCTGACCGAGGTCCGGGTGATCGTCATCACCGGCGCGGGTGACAAGGCCTTCTGTGCGGGCGGGGATCTGCGCCCCGGGCAGGGCTTCGCGTTCGACTTCTCGCGCCCTCGCCTGGACTACGGCGAGTTGCTGCGCGAGGCCCAGGACGCCTCGCTGCCCATCATTGCGCGCATCAACGGCGCCTGCATGGCCGGTGGCGTGGGGCTGGCGGCCATGGGCGATTTCGCGATCGCTGCCGATCACGCTCAGTTCGGCTTGCCCGAAGTCAGGATCGGGCTGTTTCCGATGCAGGTTCTGAGCCTGCTGCAGACCCTGGTGCTGCCGCGCACCGTGCGCGAGTGGGCCATCACCGGCGAGCCGTTCAGCGCCCAGGAGGCCCAGCTTGCGGGCTTGGTGAACCACATCGTGCCGGCAGCCGAACTCGACGCCAAGGTGCAGTGGCTGGTGGACCGCATCGCAGACAAGTCGCCCACCGCGATCCGTCGGGGCAAGGCGGCCATGCGGGCGATCGCCAGCATGTCCTTCGACGAGGCGATCGCCCACACCGAGGCCCAGATCGGCCTGTTGACGCTGACCGAGGATGCCAAGGAGGGCCTGGCAGCGTTCAATGACAAGCGCCGGCCGGCGTGGACAGGCCGCTGAGCCCGGCGGGCACAAGGCGCGGCGCGCGGGAAAGTCCTGTCAGGGTGATCCCGAATCGCCGGGCCGTACGCCGGAGTCTGCTGTGGCACGATCACCAGCCGTCGGGGTGCAGATCGGTTCGCCCGGTCTCGACCTGCACCGCCCGCAGTCAGCCGGTCCTGGAGAAGATCGATGTCCCTGCCTGATCTGGAGGGCCCGTGGTGGCCGCCGCGGCGCTGCAGCAGCGCCGAACGCATGATGTGGATCACGCCCGACCGGGTCTTCTACGCCGGTCTGCTGGGCTCGCCGTCCATGCACACCAAGGGCGCGATCCTGTTGTACGTCGCCCTGGAGGGCCCGCTGCGCATCCGCCTGAGCAACGGCCCCTGGCAGGACTGCGAGGTGGCGGTGGTGCAGCCCTACGTCGCCCACCAGGCGGCCTGCGAAGCGCGCCACGTCGTGGCCATGTACGTCGAACCCGAAAGCGTCGACCTGGCCAGGCTGCCCGCTTTCCTGCGGGCGGCTGCAGGCACCGTGCAGGCCCCCGAGTTCGCCTCCCACGTGCGCCGGTGCCACGCACGCATGGTCGCGGCGGGGCGCTCGCTCGACCTGCAGCCGCAGGACTTTGACCAGCTGGTCTTTGGCCAGGCACTGAGCACGCGGGTGGTGGACCCCCGCATCGGCACCGTGCTCGAGCGCATCAAGCGCGACCCGGCGGCGGCGGCCAGTGCCCAGGCCTGTGCCGACCAGGTGCACCTGTCGGTGTCGCGCTTCCTGCACCTGTTCAAGCAGGAAGTGGATGCGCCGTTCCGGGCCTTCCGCACCTGGAAGCGGGCCCGCAGCTTGCTGCACCATGTCTGCAGCGACAGTGCGCTGGTGGACGTCGCGCTGGACGCCGGGTACCCCGACTCGACGCACTTCAGCCACTCGATCCGCCAGAACTTCGGCTTGAAGCCGCGGGACATCTTCGCCGGCTCGCGCAAGCTGCACCTCATCGGTCACTTGAAGGGGATCGAGCCCGGACGAGTCCGGGGCGCTCAGACGGCGCAACCCTGAGGCGTTCTTTCCGGGCCGTGCCGTTGTGGCGCCGGGCGGCCGGGCGTCCGGGTTCTGGGCCCGCGCAGGCATGGTCGGGCATGACCAGTTGGCACAAGACCACCGCAGACCTCGCAGCCTATGCTGGGCAGGCGAGCACTGACTGCCTTCGGCATCCATGTCCAACACCCCGGCCTACCCTCTTCTGCTGAGTCCGATCACGATTGGCGGCCTGCGGCTGCGCAACCGGGTGCTGATGGGCTCCATGCACACCGGCCTGGAGGAACTGCCCGACGGGCCGCAGCGCATGGCGGCCTTCTATGCCGAGCGCGCACGCGGCGGCGTCGGGCTGATCGTCACCGGCGGCCTGTCGCCCAACCCCGAGGGCGTGCACTGGGACGGCATGAGCTGCTTCCACACCGAGGAGGAGGCGGCCCGGCATCGCCCCATCACCCAGGCCGTCCACGTTGAAGGCGCAGCCATCGCCTTGCAGCTGCTGCACTGCGGGCGCTACGCACACCATGCGCGTGGCGTGGCCCCCTCGGCCCTGCGCAGCCCGGTCTCGCCAGCCACGCCGCGGGCGATGACCGAGGAGGACATCGAGCGCACCCTGAACGACTACGCCAACGCGGCGCGCCTGGCCTGCTGGGCGGGCTACGACGGCGTGGAGGTGATGGCCTCCGAGGGCTACCTCATCCACCAGTTCCTCACCCTGCGGGCCAATCAGCGGCAGGATCGCTGGGGCGGCGATCTGGCCGGGCGCATGCGATTTGCGCTCGAGTGCGTGCGCCGCGTGCGGGTGGCGATGGGCCCGGCACCCCTGCTGATCTTTCGGCTGTCGGTGCTGGACCTGGTGGAGGGCGGCAGCACCTGGGATGAGATCGCGGCCCTGGCTGCGCAGGTCGAGGTGGCCGGCGCCAGCCTGCTCAACGCGGGCATCGGCTGGCATGAAGCGCGCGTGCCCACGATCGCCACCCTGGTGCCCCGTGCCGCCTTCGCCCCTGCAGTGCGACCGCTGCGCGAGGTGGTGGGGCTGCCACTGGTGGCGAGCAACCGCATCAACGATCCGGCCGTGGCCGAGGCGATCCTGGCGACGGGCGATGCCGACCTGGTGTCCATGGCCCGGCCCCTGCTCTCCGACCCCGACTTCGTCGCCAAGGCGCAGGCAGGTCGTGCCGACGAGATCAACACCTGCATTGCCTGCAACCAGGCCTGCCTGGACGAGAGCATCCAGGGGCGGCTGACCTCTTGCCTGGTGAACCCGCGAGCCTGCCGGGAGACACAGATCGTCATCCGGCACGCACCCCGGCGCCGCCATGTGGCGGTGGTGGGCGCCGGCCCGGCGGGGCTGGCCTGTGCCGTGACGGCGGCCGAGTGCGGGCATCGGGTGACGCTCTACGAGGCCGCCGACCACATCGGCGGGCAGTTCAAGCTGGCACGGCGCATTCCCGGCAAGGAGGAGTTCGCGCAGACCCTGCGCTACTTCGACAGGCGCCTGCAGGCGCTGGGGATAGAGGTGCATCTGGGCCGGCGCGTGCGGGCCGATGAGCTCGCCGCAGGGCATGACGACTGGGTGGTTGCCACGGGCGTGCGCCCGCGCGACCTGGGCTGGGATGCGCAGCCTGCCGGCCGGGTGATGAGCTACGTCGAAGCCATCGAGCACCCGCAGCGCGTGGGCCGCAGGGTGGCCATCGTCGGCGCCGGAGGCATTGGCTTTGACGTGGCCGAGTTGCTCTCCCACCCCCGTTCGGTGCAGCCGGCCGAGGGCGGGCAGGGGCCGGGCGAGATCGAGGCCGACGGGTGGACGGAGTTCGCCGCCGAGTGGGGCATCGACCTGAGCAGCCATGCGCGTGGCGGCCTGCTGCCGCCTGCCGCCCCCGCGTCACCGCGCGAGGTCTGGCTGCTTCAGCGCAAGCCCGAGGCCCTGGGACTGCGTCTGGGCAAGACCACCGGGTGGATCCGTCGCACGTTGCTGGCCCGGCGTGGCGTGCGCATGTGGTCAGGTGTCCGGTATGGGCATGTGGATGACGCCGGCCTGCATCTGGTCGTGCAGGGCGAACCCAGGTGCCTGGCGCTGGACACCGTGGTGCTGTGCGCGGGGCAGGAGCCGTTGGATGAGCTCGCAAGGCTGCTGCGTGCACAGGGCCAGTCCGTGCGCCTGATCGGCGGCGCGCGGCAGGCCGGCGAACTCGACGCCATGAGGGCCATCCGCGAAGGCACCGAAGCTGCGCTGGAGATCGGTCGATGACGGCTGCCGACAGCACCCTGGTCGACACCCTGGCGCGCCAGGTCGCGGTGCGGCCCGGGCGCGCGGCCATACGGCGAGGCGAGCGCGTGCTGAGCTTTGCCGACCTGGACGCCGAGTCAGCCCGGCTGGCACAGGCCCTGCGCGCCATGGGCGTGATGCGCGGCGACCGCGTGGCCTGCCTCAGCCAGCACCACATCGAGTGCCTGCTCCTCACGCTGGCAGCGTGCCGCCTGGGGGCTGTGTGCATGCCCGTGAACTGGCGTCTGGCCCCCGACGAGATGGCGTACATCATCGACCACGGGCAGGCGTTGTTCCTGATGGCCGACGCCGCCTTCCTGGACGTGGTGCCGCGCGGGCAACTGCCCAGCCTGCGCCAGGTCGTCCGCACGCAGGGCGCACATGGCAGCGTGCCTGGGCTGGCGGAATGGATGGCGCCTTACCCGGCCGTGCTGCCGCCCGAGGCGCTGAGCCCGCACGATGACGCCCTGCAGTTGTACTCGTCGGGCACCACCGGGCGGCCCAAGGGAGTGGTGCTCACCCACCGGGGCCTGCTGTCGACCTGCGAGACCGTGGCACGCGACTGGCAGTTCGCAGCGGATGACGTCAACGGCAACCCCTTGCCGACCTTCCACGTCGCGGGCATGACCATGCTGCTGCTCACGGTCTGGGCAGGGGGGCAGACGGTGGCGTTTTCCACATTCGAGCCGGCCGAGTTCCTGGCCGCGATCGAACGCGACCGCATCACCCACGCGTTCCTGGTGCCGGCCATGCTGCTGTTCATGCTGCAGCAGCCTGGCGCCGAGGCCGCCAACAAGGGAGGGCTGCGCCTGATCGCTTACGGTGGTTCGCCCATCAGCGAGACGCTGCTCAAGCAGGCGATGGATGCGTTCCGGTGCGACTTCCTCCAGGTCTACGGCATGACCGAGGTGTCGGGTCCCATCAGCTTTCTCATGCCTGAGGACCACCGGGCGGCGCTGGCTGATCCGGCACGCACCGAGCAACTTCGTTCCGCCGGCAGGCCTGCTGGTGGCGCGCGGCTTCGCATCGTCGATCCCTTGAGCGCCGAGCCCGTGCCCGAGGGCGCCGTGGGCGAGATCTGGGTGGAGTCCGTGCGCAACCTCAAGGGCTATTGGCGCGACGAGGCCGCCACCGAGCGGGCATTTCCCGAAGGTCGCGGTGAGCCCGGAGGCTGGCTGCGCACGGGCGACGCCGGCTACCTGCGCGACGGCCTGCTCTACATCCACGACCGCATCAAGGACATGATCATCTCGGGTGGCGAGAACATCTATCCGGCCGAGGTCGAGAACGTGCTGGTGGCCCACCCCGACGTGGCCGATGGCGCCATCATCGGGGTGCCCGACGACACCTGGGGCGAGTCCGTCAAGGCCTGCGTGGTCCTGCGCCCGGGGACGAGCACCACCGCCGCAGACCTGATCGCCTTCATGCGCCAGCGCCTGGCGCACTTCAAGTGCCCGCGCAGCGTCGACTTTCATGCCGAGTTGCCACGCAACCCCAGCGGCAAGCTGCTCAAGCGGCTGCTGCGCGAACCCTACTGGCGCGAGCGCACGCGCGCCGTCAACTGAAGCTTGCCCTCCGTGCAGCCCGCCCGTCCCGCCCACCCTTGAAAAGGAGACATCATGAAATCGATTCCCCGCTCAACCGCCCTGTCATCTGCCTTGCTGCGCCGGCGCACCGTCCTGGGCGGTGCTGCGGGTGCGGCTGCCCTGGGACTTCTGGGCAGCCGCACCGCCTGGGCCAGCGAGGACTGGAAAGTCACCTCGGCAGCGCAGCCAGGCCTGCTGCGTGACCACCATGTGCGCATCACCGATGCGATCACAGGCGCCAGCGGCGGAGCCGTGAAGGCCGAGTTCCAGTTCGTCGCCAGCGAGCAGGAGGCCTTGCAGCAGGTCGTGCGCGGGCGCTTGCAGGTGGGGGTGATCTCGGTCCTCGGCCTGGCCTCCATCGCGCCGGAGCTGGCCGTCTTCGCGACCCCCTACCTCTGGGCCAGTCCGGCCGAAGGTGACGCCGTGCTCGACAGGCATGGCATGCGCTTGCTGGCCCCCATCCTGGATGCCAAGGGTCTGGTGCTGATCGGCATGACCGAGACCGGCTTCAACGACGTGATGAGCAAGACCCCCTTGCTCAGCCCCGCCGACGTCAAGGGACGCAAGATCCGGGTGTCGCCGGCCCCGTCGTCCCAGTTCTTCTGGGGGGCGCTGGGCGCCAATGGCGTGCAGTTGCCGCTGGGCGAGATGTTCCCTGGCCTGGAGCAGGGCCTGGTGGAGGGTGCCGACCTGCCCTTCGTGTACTACGTCACCACGCCGGCGGCCAAGAGCGCGCCGAATGTGACCCTGACGCGCCATACCCACCTGTTCAACGGCGTGTTCGTGAACAAGGCGTCCTGGAGCAAGCTCAGCGCGGCGCAGCAGCAGTCCATCCGCGCGGCCGTCCCGGCATATGCCACGCTGCGCGGCGAGGTGCGGGCCTCGGAGGGGCCGCTGATGCAGAAGTTCGAGTCCGAGGGCGGCAAGGTTCACCGCATCAGCGATGCGCAGCGCAAGGCCTGGTTCGACCTGGTGGCGCCGGGCCAGGTCGCCTATGTTGACAAGATGGGGCCGGCGGCCGTCGCGCTGTACCGGGAGATCCAGGCGGCCCGGCGCAGCCTGTGACGAGCGAAGACCTCACAGCGCGGGCCGGATCTGCCATGCAGGCGTTTCTGCGTCGCTTGCAGGCAGCTGAGCAGGCGGTGGCCGTGGCGGCCATCCTCGCCTGCGCCGGCGCCCTCATTGCCGACCTGCTGGGGCGCGAGGTCTTCGGCCAGGGCCTGTTCGGTGCGCAGCGCGCAGCCGTGCACCTGAGCTTCGTGGCCGGCATGCTCGGCTTCGTGCTGGCCACCGGCAAGGGCGCACACCTGCGCGTCAAGGCCACCGATGCCTTGCTGCCGCGGCAGTGGGCGCCGGGCATTGAGCGCCTGGGCAGCCTGCTGTCGGCTGCGATCCTCGGCGCTCTGGCCTGGTACGCCACCCGGTTCGCACACCAGACCTTCACCGTGGGCGAGCGCTCGGTCACCTTGGGCATTCCGATCTGGCCGCTGCAGGCTGTCATGGTGTATGCCTTCGTCTCGGCCGGGCTGCGGCACCTGGCCTACGCATGGGCTCCGAACCTGCGCCCGGCGGAATCGGAGCAAGCATGAAACTCCTGTTGGGCGCCGCCTTGGTGTTCTGCCTGGCGCTGCTGCGCCAGCCGCTGCTGCTGATCCTGGCCGTCGGCACCGCGTTCGTGCATGTGGTGCTTGCGAACAGCAAGGTCGAGTACATGGTCCAGGACATCTGGTCGGCGCTGGACAAGGAGATCCTGCTGTCGATCCCGATGTTCCTGCTGGCCGGCGCGGTGATGACGCGCGGCAGCATCGCCGGCCGCCTGGTGCGCATCATGACCTCGCTCACGGCCCCCATCCCCGGCGGCCTGGGCGTGGCCACCGTCATGAGTTGCGCCTTGTTTGCGGCCATCTCGGGCTCCAGCATCGTCACGATGCTGGCGGTGGGAACCATGATGTTTCCCGCCTTGACCGCCGCAGGCTACCCACGGTCGTTCTCGATCGGGCTGATCTGCGCGGGCGGCACGCTGGGCATCATCATCCCGCCGTCCATCCCCATGATCCTCTTTGGCATCATGACGGAGACATCCATCACCAAGTTGTTCATCGCGGGCGTGCTGCCGGGCTTGTTGCTGGCGGCCTTGCTGGGTGTGTACGCCTTCTGGACCAACCGCGGCCAGCGGGGCCAGGCCTGGAGTGCGCGGGAGATCTTGCAGGCCCTGCGCGAGGGGCTGCCCGCCCTGGCCCTGCCGGTGCTGCTGCTGGGCGGCATCTACTCGGGCCACTTCACCCCCACCGAGGCCGCCGCTGCGGCGCTGGTCTATGCGCTGGCCATCGAGGGGCTGGTGTATCGGGAGGTCAGCCTCAAGGACTTCTACGGCATCGTCAGCGAGACCGCTGTCACGCTGGGCATGCTGCTGCCCTTGGTGGCCTTTGCCACCAGCCTGAGCGTGGTGCTGGATTACGAGCGCGTGCCGCAGGCGCTGGTGGCGTGGGTCCAGACCTGGATCCACGACCGCTCCTCCTTCCTGCTGGCGGCCAACCTGCTGCTGCTGGTGGCCGGCTGCCTGATGGAGGTGGGCTCTGCCATCGTGATCCTGGCGCCCCTGCTCATGCCCATGGCCAAGGTCTACGGTGTCGACCCCGTCCACTTCGGCATCATCATGACGGTGAACCTCGAGATCGGCTACATCACGCCCCCGGTGGGCTTGAACCTGTTCGTGGCCATGGCGGCCTTCAAGGCGGGCTTCGTCGAGGTCTCGAAGGCGGCGCTGCCCTTCGTGGTGGTGATGCTGCTGGGGCTGTTCATCATCAGTTATTGGCCTGCCCTGACCCTGGCCTTGCTGCGGTGAGGCGCCAGGTTCCGGCTTGATGCCCGCCCCATTACCAGGTACCCCGACATGTCTTTTGAACCCAGCCCCCGCGTGAACGAGCTGCAGCATCAACTGCAGGACTTCATGGCGGCTCACGTGTACCCCAACGAAGCCCGCTACTTCGACGAGGCCGAGAAGCTTGGCCCCTGGTCGGTGCTGCCGGTGGTGGAGGAGCTCAAGCCCAAGGCGCGCGCGCTGGGGCTGTGGAACCTGTTCCTGCCGCAGCCCGCTCATGGTGCCGGCCTGAGCAACCTGGAGTACGCCCCGCTGTGCGAGACCATGGGGCGCTCGCTGCTGGCCCCGGAGGTCTTCAACTGCTCGGCCCCGGACACCGGCAACATGGAGGTGCTGGCCCGCTATGGCACGCCAGAGCAGCAGGCGCAGTGGCTCGAGCCGTTGCTGGCAGGCGAGATCCGTTCCTGTTTCGCCATGACCGAGCCGCAGGTCGCCTCGAGCGACGCCACCAACATCGAGAGCTCGATCCTGCGCGACGGTGACCACTACGTGATCAACGGCCACAAGTGGTACACGACCAATGCCACCCACCCGCGCTGCCGCATCGCCATCTTCATGGGCAAGTCCGATCCCGGCAACCCAGACCGGCACCGTCAGCAGTCCATGATCCTGGTGCCGATGGACACCCCCGGGGTGCGGGTGGTCAGGCCCCTGCCGGTGTTCGGCTTCTATGGCGTGCCCGACCGTGCCTCCGAGGTGATCTTCGAGAACGTGCGAGTGCCCGCCTCGCACATGCTGCTGGGCGAGGGCCGTGGCTTCGAGATCGCGCAGGGGCGGCTGGGCCCGGGGCGCATCCACCACTGCATGCGGCTGATCGGTTCGGCCGAACGAGCCCTGGAGCGGATGTGCCGGCGCACTCTGTCGCGCGTGGCCTTTGGCAAGCCGGTGGCTGACCAGGGGGTGACGCATGAGCGCATCGCCCAGTCCCGCATCATGATCGAGCAGGCCCGACTGCTGACGCTGCAGGCGGCGTGGCGCATGGACACCGTGGGCAACAAGGTGGCACGCACCGAGATCGCGATGATCAAGGTGGCGGTGCCGCAGATGGCCTGCACCGTCATCGACTGGGCCATCCAGGCCCATGGCGGAGGTGGCACGAGCAACGACTTCGGATTGGCCAGCGCCTGGGCCATGAGCCGCGTGCTGAGGCTGGCCGACGGACCCGACGAGGTGCACCGCGAGCAGATCGCCAAGCTGGAGCTCAGGCGCTACCGCTGAAGGTCACGAGCGCCGGCCCATCCGGCCCAGGGGCAGATGTGCCAGCAGCAAGGACCGGTGGAGCAAAGGTGTTTGAATCGGGTGTTCCCAGGCCCTCGACTGCTCATGCCGTTGATCCGACATCCCTGTCCTTGACCCTGCGTTTGCCTTGAGCTTGTCCAGGCACTTTGGCACGAAGGAAGAGGGCGAACCGTGCAAGTTGAACGGTGGCGGCTCGATGAGGCCTTCAAGCGCTTGAACAGACGACCAAGGACCCCCTCATGCCTCCCATGCAATACCGCTCACTGGGCAAAAGCCCGCTGAAAGTCTCGGCCCTGTGCCTGGGCACCATGATGTTTGCCGACCAGACCGACCTGGCCGAGGCGCGCAACATCCTGGCCCACGCGCGCGAACATGGCGTGAACTTCATCGACACGGCCGATATCTACTCGATGGGGCGTTGCGAAAGCCTGCTGGGTGAGCTGTTCAAGGACGGCTCGCGCCGCGACTGGGTGCTGGCCAGCAAGCTGGGCAACCTCATGGGCGCCGAGCCCAACCAGTCGCACTACTCGCGGCGCTGGGTCGAGCGCGCCTGCGAGGACAGCCTGCGGCGCCTGGGTACCGACCACCTGGACATCTACTACCTGCACCGCGACTACAACGGCATGGACCTGGAAGAGCCGCTGCGCGCCCTGGACGCGCTGCTGCGCGCGGGCAAGATCCGCTACTGGGGCGTGTCCAACTTCCGCGGCTGGCGCATCGCCGAGGTGGTGCACATGGCAAAGTCGCTGAACATGCCCGGCCCGGTGGTGTGCCAGCCCTACTACAACCTGTTGAACCGCCAGCCCGAGGTGGAGGTGCTGCCCGTGTGCGTCCACCATGGCATTGGCGTGGTGCCCTACAGCCCCATCGCGCGTGGGGTGCTCGCCGGCAAGTACGCCCCGGGCACTCAGCCTGTTGAGGGCACACGCGCAGGCCGCGGCGACAAGCGCATGCTGGAGTCGGAGTTCCGCGAGGAGTCGCTGGTGATCGCCCAGACGCTCAAGGCGCACTGCGCCGCCAAGGGCGTGGCGCTGGCCCACTTTGCCAGCGCCTGGGTGCTGGCGCACCGCGCCGTGAGCGCCGTCATCGCCGGCCCGCGCACCCTGGCGCAATGGACCGACTACTTCGGTGCGCTCGGATGCGAGATCACCGCACAGGACGAGGCCCTGGTGGACTCACTGGTGCGCCCGGGCCACCCCTCCACGCCCGGCTACAGCGACCCGCAGTACCCGATCGAGGCGCGGCGCTGAGGCGGACCCCGGATCGCTGAGCCCGCTCAGCCCGCTGCGGCCGCTCAGCCCGCTCAGCCCGCTGCGGCCGCGCAGCCCGCATCTGCGTGCGGGCGGGCGGGCGGGCGGGCGGGCGAGTCTCAATCCGGCTTGGCCCCCGAGGCCGTCACCACCTTCTCCCACTTCGCGGTCTCGGCGGCGATGACGCGCCCGAAGTCCTCCGGCGTGCCGGCGATGGGCTTGCCGCCCAGTTCGGCCAGCCGCTCGCGCATCTTGGGGTCGGCCAGCGCGCGGTTGATCTCGGCATTGACCTTGTTGATGATCTCGCGCGGCGTGCCCTTGGGCATGCCAACGCCGAACCAGGCCGTGGCCTCGTAGCCCGGCACGGTCTCGCCCACCGTGGGCACGCCGGGCAGGGAGGGCTCGCGGCCCTCGGAGGTGACGCCCAGCGCCCGCAGCCTGCCGCCCCTGATGTGCCCGATGGACGACGGCAGGTTGTCGAACAGCACATGCACCTGCCCGCCGATCAGGTCCACCAGCGCCGGGCCCGCGCCCTTGTAGGGCACATGCACCATGTCGCAGCCGGTCATGAACTTGAACAGTTCGCCCGACAGGTGCACCGAAGTGCCGCCACCCGAGGAGGCCATGTTGATCTTGCCGGGGTTGGCCTTGCAGTAGTCGATGAACTCCTTGACCGTCTTGACCGGCAGCGAGTTCGTGACCTCCATCACGTTGGGTGTGCGCACCAGGCCCGCCACGGGGGCGATGTCACGGATGAAGTTGAAGTTCAGGTTCTTGTACAGCGTGGCGTTGATGCCGTTGGCCGGGTTCACCAGCAGCATGGTGTAGCCGTCGGGCGGGGACTTGATCACCGCCTCGGTGCCGATGTTGTTGCCCGCACCAGGCCGGTTCTCCACCACGAAGGGCTGGCCCATCTTCTCGGTCAGCCACTGCGCCACCATGCGCGCCAGCACGTCCGTGGTGCCCGCCGGCGGGTAGGGCACGATCCACTTCACCGGCTTGTTGGGATAGTCCTGCTGCACCAGGGCGGTGCTGGGGCTGGCCCACAGGGCGGCCACGGCCACAAGGGCGGCAAGCAGAGGGCGCGGGGTCAACGTCACAGAAGTTCTCCTCAAGGTGGGGGGACAGCAGGCTCGGCAGGCGACCGATCCGGCCATCGTGAGGACTGCAGGGTGGCGCGCAAGCAGGGTTTGCCTGGACGTCTCAGGCAACAGGTTGGCCCTCACTCGTAGTGGGTCCACATGCGCAGTACGCGCACCACACCCTCCTTGGTGAAGACCTCGTAGACGAGCCGATCGGTTGCGCAGCCTGGCTGGAAACAACCGTGTAAATCGGTCACTTGAAGGGTGTTGCCAAAAGCGCATCAGCGCACGGCGGGACGAGGACTCACTGCAGATCGGCAAGCAGCTACCGCTGCAACAAGCAGCAGGACCAGCCCCGCCAAGACTTCGAACCAGATGGTCAAGTTGGCAGCCAGCGTGTGCTCAGAGCAGAGCGCGAGCGTGTAGTGTGCGAGCCCGTCAATCCCAGTTGCGCCGTACGTTGCGATCAGTGCGAGTCCCAACACCTTGAGCCTTGTCCGTGAAAGCAGCAAGCCAGCAAGCCCGACAGAGACGCCGGCTATCCAGGCGAGATACACCTTCTCGCGGGTCGACCAAGACGGCATGCCTGGATAGAAGGCGATGTACTCAGCGTTGTGCACGAAGTGCAGCAGATTCGCAGCGAAGAAGTCCAGGAAGCCCGGGTTCGACACCAAATGCATTCCGCTCGCTGCTTCAGCGCGCCTAGGTGTGTGCCGCGGTAGACGTAGTTCCATGCAGACGGCAGATCACTCCACACTGACAAGGTCTGAACTACGCAGTCTTTATCCTCGTAGAACGAGGGAGTGACCGCATAGGCGACTCGTTTAGGCCTTCCCGCGTCGTCAAGGATGAAATCCGTCGGGGGAGCACGCCATACAAAGAAAAAGTCTTGTAAATCAATACGTTACAGCGAGTGACTTAAGAGGCCTCATTGGCGTTGGGGTGGGGGTGTGGGCATCAAAGAGGAGTGGTGGTTAACGATCAGCCATTGCCCGTTGATCCGGCGGTAGGCGAAGCTATAGCGTGTGGGTAGCACGCGAGTCTGCCCGCCGATGACAACCGTGACGTTGTAGATGCCTGAATTTTGGGCTGTGTCGCCAAAGAGCCGAATGTTCTGTTCACCAAACGCGACCTTGGCGTTCATGCCGGAGTTGCAGGTACGATCGAAGTACTGGCGAATGCCCGCTGGCGATGCAGCGATGGTCGGTGAAGTCGTTCCCCACAAAACAGCTTCCGGATGGTATAGCTGCAGTACCTTGTCCAATTCGCATGCATTGGTAGCTGTCGCCCATGCTTGACCTGCCGCAGCTACATCGGCTTTGCTCGCGTCGGGTGTGGGCACAGAGCTGCAGGCGGCCAATGAGGCTGCCAAGCACATACAACATAGTCCGGCGAATCTCATAGTGCTTTCTTTGGCTGTGGATTGGCAAGCTGTCAAAGAGACGGCATCGAGTTCAGGCTGAAAACCACCTGCCCGCGCCAAAAGCTTACGCGAGACGGCCTCAAATGTGAAGTGCAACACCCCACCGCGGGTAAGGTGCACAGATGCAAACCAGTACGACTTACCGACAGCTTCAGCCTGAGGAGCGCATGACGATTGGAGTCTGATGTCTAGACAGCCAAGAGCGAACACCTTGGGATGGCGGCCAACTCTTCCTTGAGGGCTTCCTTGGCAACCGCCGTGTCATACGCGGCCTGTCCACGCAGCCACCAGCCATCGCTGAGGCCGAAATAGCGGCAAAGCCGAAGATCGGTGTCCGCGGTGACAGCGCGCTTTCCCGACACGATTTCACCGATCCGTTGGGCCGGAACGCCGATGTCCTTGGCGAGCCGGTACTTCGTCAGACGCAGCGGCTTGAGGAACTCCTCTTCAAGCATCTCACCCGGCGAGACCGGTAGAGCTGTACGCATGGCTTCTTCCTTCAGTGATAGTCGACGATCTCGACGTTCGTGGGCCCCTCTGGGGTCCAAACAAAGCAGACTCGCCACTGTTGATTGATGCGGATGCTGTGCTGCCCCTTCCGGTCGTCCCTCAGCGCTTCAAGTCCGTTGCCCGGCGGAACCTTCAGGTCGTCAAGAACTGCAGACCAGTCCAGCTGCGCGAGCTTGCGAAGGGCCGGACGCTCGATGTTCACCCAGCGCTTCACTCGCTCGCCCTCAAAGAGGGCTTGGGTGTCCTTGCACTTGAAGCTTCGGATAGACACGACACAAGATAATAACGCGGCGCGTGTCTATTGACCAGCGGGCGCTGAGCCGCGGACCAGCCAAGACAGCCAGGCGATGCCCGGCGCTTCATTCGCTTTCACGGCGGAAGCCGATCGCACGGGTGCGTGGTGCCGAAGGCGGCGGCAGGCCTTCACCAGATCTCAGGCCCCCGCCGCCGCTATCCCCCGTGCCACGTTCACCTTGCGCAGCAGCACCAGCCCCAGCACGAAGAAGAGCCCGGTGCTGAAGATCGCCAGGCGGTGGTTGCCAGCGCTCAGCAGGGTGATGAGGCCGTAGGTGACCGGGCCGATGATGGCCGACAGGCGGATGGCGAAGGTCCACAGGCCGAAGAACTCGGCGCGCTGGTGTTCGGGGGCCAGGGCGCCGGCCAACGCGCGGCCGGCGGACTGGCTGCTGCCCATGCACAGGCCCGCGATGACGGCCGCGCCCCAGAACAGCGCGGCGCTGGTGGCCAGCCCGGCAAGCACCGTCATCACGATCCAGCCCACCAGGGTGACGGCGATGGCCCGCTGGTGGCCGATGCGGTCTTGCACGTAGCCCCAGGCGAAGGCGCCGGCCGCGGCGGCGATGTTCACCAGGAAGATCAGCATCATGGTGTCGGTCTGCTTGAAACCCAGCGCCTGTTCGGCGTAGATGGCCGCCAGGGCCACCACCACCGAGATGCCGGCCTGGTAGGCCACGGCGCAGGCCAGCAGGGCGGTGAAGTCCTGGTAATGCCGCGCCTGGCGCCAGGTGCGACCCAGTTGCGCCAGGGCGGCGCCCATGCCGGAAGCTGCCGCACCCCCGGCCGCGCCGCCGGGGGCCTGGGGTTGCGCGCGCTCGCGCAGCAGCGCAAAGGTCACCAGCGAGGCCGCGGCGAACAGGCTAGCGGTGATGAGCATGGTCACAGGCACGAAGTGCGCCGCCGGCAGGCCTTGCGCCTGGGCCCACAGCACGTAGCCCAGGCTGGCGCCCAGCGCCAGCATGCCGCCGAAGTAGCCGAAGCTCCAGCCCCAGCCCGACACCCGGCCCAGGCTGTGCGGGCGCGCCAGCTCGGGCAGGAAGGCGGCGATCAGCGATTCACCGTAGGAGAAGAAGAGGTTGGACAGGATGATGAACACCACCGCCCACACGATGTCCCCAGGGCCCACCGTCGCCAGCGCTGCCGTGGCCAGCACGCACCCGAGCGTGGACAGCACCAGCAGCCGCTTCTTGGCCGCCCGCAGGTCGGCATAGGCGCCCAGGGCCGGCATGGTCAGCATGACCAGCAGGCTGGACACGGCCAGCGTCAGCGTCCAGACGAAGGTGGCCCAGGACGCCCCACCCGCCACCCCGCCCACGAAATAGGCGCTGAACACCGCCGTCAGCACCACCGTGGTGTAGCCCGAGTTCGCGAAGTCGTAGGCGGCCCAGCCGAACACTTCGCGCTTGCGCACGCCGGGGTTGAGCGCATCCTGGGAGAAACGGGCCATGGCGGACTCGCAGCAAGACAACAGATGGTGCGCAGTATCGGGGCTGCAGGGGCGCGGCTGTGCACTGGCGAGGGCCATGGAGGAAGGCAAACGGCATACCATTCCAACTGAAGCACTGCCCAGGAGCCGTGATGCAAATTGTTGTCGACGTACCCAATCACTACTTGGATGCCACCCACCGGGCACCGGAGGACTTCGCTCAGGAAGCCAAGCTGGCCATGGCGGTCAAGTTGTTCGAGATGAAGCGTCTGTCCTCGGGGATGGCGGCTCAGTTGATCGGTATGGATCGTGTGAGCTTCCTGGCCCAGCTCCCGCGATTTGGTGTGTCGGTGATCGACCTGGAAGACGACGAGTTGGCATCAGACGTCACTCATGCCTGAGCGCGGCCAGGTGCTGGTCACCAACACCACACCGTTGATCTCGTTGGCGGCAGCCACAGGGAGCCTCGAAGTCTTGCGCTTCTTGTACCGTCGAGTGGTCGTCCCGCTGGAAGTGGCTGACGAAGTCCGCGCCGGTGGCGCTCGGGCCTTTGGAGTCGATGCCTTTGAGGGTGCGGATTGGCTGGACGTTCAGAAGTCGCCCGTCCCCATGGTTCCATGGCTGCAGAACTCGCTGGATCGTGGCGAGGCCGCAGTGATCCAGACGGCGATAACCATGGAAATACCTTTGGTGTGCATTGATGAGGCCGCTGGTCGACGGGTGGCCAGACTCTGCAACCTGTCCTTGACGGGATCCATTGGCGTGTTGCTCAAGGCAAGACAGCTTGGTTACCCCGTTTCCATGCCCGCTGCAATGCAACGCATGCGCGACCACGGCATCTGGCTGAGTGACCGGGTTGTTCAGTTCGCGTTGTCTCAATGACCCTGAGGGCCGGTCAGTTCACCCCGGCCCACTGCGCTCCCACACGCAAACCCCGAGCTCAGCGCCCAAACAGCTCCCGCGCCACCAGCTCCTTCATGATCTCGGTGGTGCCGCCGTAGACGCGCTGCACGCGCGCATCGGCCCAGGCGCGGGCGATGGGGTACTCGCGCATGTAGCCGTAGCCGCCGAAAAGCTGCACGCATTCGTCCAGCACGCGGAACTGCATTTCCGAGCACCAGAACTTGGCGATGGACGCGGTGGCGCTGTCCAGCGCGCCGGCCAGGTGGCGGCGCATGCAGTCGTCCAGGAAGGCGCGGGCCACCCGGGTGTCGGCGTGGGCCTGCGCCAGGCGGTGGCGCACGGTCTGCTTGTCCGACAGCGGAGCGCCGAAGGCCTGGCGCTGCATGAGGTGGTCGCGCGTCCAGATGACGGCGGATTCCATCGCCCCCACGGCGGCAATCGCCACCAGCAGCCGCTCCTGTGGCAGTTGCTCCATCAACTGCACGAAGCCGCGTCCCTCCTCGCCCAGCAGGGCGTCGGCGGGCACGCGCAGGTCTTCGAAGAAGAGCTCGGAGGTGTCCTGGGCGTGCATGCCCATCTTCTCCAGCCGGCGCCCGCGGCCGAAGCCCGGCAGGTGGGTGTCCACCAGCAGCAGGCTCACGCCCTTGGCGCCGCGCGTCGTGTCGGTCTTGGCGGCCAGCACCAGCAGGTCGCACAGCTGGCCATTGGAGATGAAGATCTTCTGGCCGTTGATGCGGTAGCCCGGACCATCGGGGCCGTCCTCGCGCTCGGCCCGCGTGCGCATCCCCGCGACATCGCTGCCCGCGCCGGGCTCGGTCATGCCGATGGCGCCGATGATCTCGCCGCGCGCCATGCCCGGCAGCCACTGGCGCTTCTGCGCCTCGGTGCCGTAGTGCACGAGGTAGGGTGCCACGATGTCGGAGTGCAGGTAGAAGATGGGCCCGGTGGCGCCAGCACGCGAGAGTTCCTCCACGACGATGGCGCTGTAGCTGAAGTCCACGCCGGCGCCGCCGTACTCTTCGGGCACGGTCAAGCACAGCAGGCCGAGTTCACCCGCGCGCCGCCACATCTCGCGCGGCACCTGGCCGTCGCGCTCCCACTGCGCGTGGTGGGGCGTGACCTCCTCTTCGACGAAGCGCCGCACGGTGGCTCGGAACTCGTTGTGCTCGGGGGTGTCCAGGGGGGCGGTGGGGGGGTAGAGGGTGTCGAGAGTGGTCATGATGGCGTGAAGGGTGCAGGAACGCTGTTGCGCAGGAAGGGGTGGCAGGGGTACTGTGCGGAGCGAAGTCAAGGAGGAGGCCGGGCAACGCCCGGCCGGGGGACATGAGCGCAGCACAGTGCGCCTGGCGCCCCTTCCCGAACGCCACGAGTCTTCGCTTGCGCCTTCATGGCTCCAACCCCGCCTGCAGGTGCCGTGTCATCACGCGGGCGATGGCCTGGGGGGTGCGGGGGCCGTCGGGGCGGTACCACTGGGGGACGTGGTTCAGGGCGCCGATGAGCTGCAGGCGCAGCAGGCGGCGGTCGGTGCCGCGTTTGAGCGGCAAGGCGTCGATCAGGGCGCGGAACGTGGCCTCGTAGCCGTTGCGCAGCGCGATCAGGGCCGCGTGGTGTTCGGGCGGGAAGTCGTGCGGCTGCACCTGCACGAACACGCCGGCAAAAGGGGCGTCGTCGGGGGCCTGGCCCACCATCATCTGCAAATGGGCGGTGATGGCACGTTGCAGCTTTTCCCAGGGCGTGCCGTCAGGCTCCAGTGCGGCCTGCACCGCCGCGGTGACCCGGCGCACCCCCTCGGCATACACCGCCAGCAACAGGTCGCCCTTGGAGGGGTAGTGGTAGTAGATGGAGCCCGCCGTCATGCCCGTGGCCGCGGCGATGTCGCGCATCGTGGTGATGCCGTAGCCCTTCTGCCGGAACACGCGCGCCGCCGCCTCCAGCAACTGGGGCTGGCGGTTGTGGGCGCGGGTGCGGATGGGCTGGGGGGCTGCCATCAGGCCTTGGCCGGCCCGAACGCGCCCATCAACGCATCGACCGCGCTGTCAAAGGGCCGGGCGGCGGACATGTCGCTGATCCGTCCCCAGTTCGCCGCCACGAACTCGGGCGTGATGGCGTCGGCCGACGCATGCACGCCCAGGCCTTCGACGATCTGCACGGTGGAGAAGTAGCCCGCCCCGGCGGAGAGGATGCAGCCGCTGACCTCACAGCCTTCGCTGGCCAGCCAGGCCACGCCCGCGGCCACGCGCTCGGGCGCGGCCTCGCCGATGAGCTGCGCCAGCGGCAGGCCCTCGGTCATGCGCGTGAGCGCCACGGGGGCGATGGTGTTGACCTTCACGCCAAAGCGCCCGCCCTCGTGCTTGAGCGTGTTCATGAGACCCACCACCGCCAGCTTGGCCGCACCGTAGTTGCTCTGGCCGAAGTTGCCGTACAGGCCGGCGGCGGAAGTGGTCATCACGATGCGGCCGTACTGCTGCGCCTGCATCACCGGCAGCGCGGCGCGGGAGCACCAGGCCGAGCCCAGCAGGTGCACGCGCACCACGGCCTCGAAGTCCTCGGGCGCCATCTTGTGCAGGGTCTTGTCGCGCAGGATGCCGGCGTTGTTGATGAGCACGTCCAGACGGCCGAAACCCCGCAGGGCCGCGTCCACCAGGCGCTGCGCGCCCTCGGGCGTGGCGATGTCGTCGAAGTTGGCCAGGGCCCGCCCGCCCGCGGCCTCGATCTCGGCCACCACGCGCCGCGCGGCAGCGTCGTCGCCACCGGCGCCATTGACGCTGCCGCCCAGGTCGTTCACCACCACCGCCGCGCCGCGGCTGGCCAGCAGCAGGGCATGCGAACGGCCCAGGCCGCCACCGGCGCCGGTGATCACCGCCACGCGGCCGTCGAATCGGATCTCGTTCATCGTGTGTGCATTCTTCAAGTTGCTGCGCGTCGCTTTCAGAGGGCTTCGACGGGCCTGTCCTGAGCGGAGTCGAAGGGCTCAGCTCGAACAGGCATCCCCTCAGCCCCTGGCCCCATACAGCGCCTCGATCTCGGCCGCGTACTTCTGGCCGATGCTCGCGCGCTTGACCTTCAGGGTGGCGGTGACCTCGCCGTCGTCGTGGTCCAGCTCCTTGGTCAGCAGGTGGAACTTGCGCACCTGCTGCACCTGCGGCATGCGGGCGTTGACGCGGTCCACCTCGGCCTGCACCAGCTCGCGCACGCGCTCGTGCTCGGCCAGGCTGCGGAAGTGCGTGTACGCCAGGCCCTCTTCCTCGGCCCACTTGCCCACGGTGTCCTGGTCGATCTGGATCAGCGCCGCGACGAAGGGCCGCCGGTCGGCCACCACCACGGCCTCCTTGACGTAGGCGCTGAACTTCAGCGCGTTCTCGATCTCGCTGGGGGTGATGTTCTTGCCCCCGGCGGTGATCATGATGTCCTTCTTGCGGTCGACGATGCGCACTTCCTCGCCCTCGGGCCCGCGCACCGCCTGCGCCACATCGCCCGTGTGCAGCCAGCCCTCGGTGTCGATGGCCTCGGCCGTGGCGGCGTCGTTGCGGTAGTAGCCCTTGAACACCGTGGGGCCGCGCACCAGCAGTTCGCCGTCGTCGGCGATGCGCAACTCCACACCGGGCACGGCAGAGCCCACGGTGCCGACGGGCGAGGCTGCACTGCGCTGCACCGTCACCACGCCCGCGGTCTCGGTCATGCCGTAGCCCTCGCGGATGGGCACGCCCAGCGCGCGGAAGAAGCGCAGCATGTCCGGGGCGATGGGCGCAGCGCCCGACAAGGCCAGCCGGCACTCGCGCAGGCCGATGAAGTTGTTCAAGGCGCGCAGCACCGTCCAGTACCAGAAGGCGTGCGTGAGGTGATGAGCCAGGCT
The DNA here is from genome assembly GCA_021300575.1 of Rubrivivax sp. Taxonomy (GTDB): domain Bacteria; phylum Pseudomonadota; class Gammaproteobacteria; order Burkholderiales; family Burkholderiaceae_C; genus Rubrivivax. Next base: position 27,201 of record JAJTDM010000023.1, on the reverse strand, counting down.
CCAGCGCTCGGGCGGCACTTCGGCAAAGGGCAGCGTGGCCGCGAGGGCCGCGTTGTACAGCCGGCGTCGCAGGCCGCCCGCCTCGCGCACCTTGATCTCGATGGAGGCGTGCAGCTTCTCCCAGATGCGCGGCACCCCCAGGAACAGCGTGGGTGCGATCTCGCGCAGATCGGCCTGGATGGTGCGCAGGCTCTCGGCAAAGTTCACCACCGCGCCCGAGCGCAGCGGCAGATGGACGGTGTAGATCTGCTCGGCCACGTGGCACAGCGGCAGGTACGAGACCATCGAGTCCTGGGGCGAGCAGCGATAGATGGCGTCGGTGCCGGCGGCCATGGCGGCGATGTTGCCGTAGCTGATCATCGCGGCCTTGGGCCGGCCCGTGGAGCCGCTGGTGAAGATCATCAGCGCGGTGTCGTCCATGGACTGCCGGGCCAGCCGCTCGTCCACCAGGTCGCGCGCGCTGCCCTCGAAGCGGGCCCCGCGGGCCAGCACCTCGTCGAAGGTCAACAGCGAAGGCACCTGGTACCGGCGCAGGCCCTTGGGATCGATCACCACCAGGTGCTTCAGGCGGGGCAGCCGCTCGCGCACCTCCAGCACCTTGTCGAGCTGCTCCTGGTCCTCGCACACCACCATCTCGGCATCGCTGCTGTGCAGCAGGTACTCCACCTCGGGCGCGGGCGAGGTGGGGTACACGCCCACGGTGACGGCCCCCACCAGGCCACAGCCCAGCTGCGTGAAGACCCACTCCTTGCGGTTCTCGCTGATGATCGCGCAGTGCCCGCCTTCGCCCAGCCCCAGGTCGACCAGGCCCAGGCCGAAGTGGCGCGCGGCCTGCTCGTAGCCGGCCCAGGTCACGGGCTCCCAGATGCCGTAGTCCTTCTGACGCAGGGCCACATCGCCAGGGCGCGTGGCCGCCCAGTGGCGCAGTTGCTGCGGCAAGGTCAGGCGGTCGATGTCGACAGTGCTCATCGTGTACCCATCATCCGGCGGACCTGCTCACGACAGCCAGCGCTTGCGGCGCTTGTAGTGCTTCACGTCGCGGAAGCTCGACACGTCCTGCCCACCCTCGCCGTAGCCCAGGTAGAAGCGCTGCACGTCGGCGTCGTTCACCAGTTTGTCGGTGGGCCCGTCGATCACGACCTTGCCGCTTTCCATGATGTAGCCGTAATGCGCGATGCCGAAGGCCGCCATGGCGTTCTGCTCCACCAGCAGCATGGCCACGCCCTGCTCGCGGTTGATGCGCGCGATGATCTCGAAGATGTCCTGCACCACCAGCGGGGCCAGGCCGAGCGAGGGCTCGTCCAGCAACATCAGCGCGGGTTGGCCCAGCAGGGCGCGGCCGATGGCCAGCATCTGCTGCTCGCCGCCCGAGAGGTAGCCCGCGCGCTGGGCGCGCCGCTCCTTCAGGCGGGGAAAGTACTCGTAGATGAGCGCGGTGTCGGCCTTGCCCGCACCCGGCCGACCGTCCAGCGCGAAGCTGGCGGCCACCAGGTTCTCATCCACGGTCAGGTCTTCGAAGACATGCCGGCCCTCGCGCACATGGGCGATGCCGCGGCGCGCCAGCAGGTGCGGCGCCACGTCGTTGATGCGCTCGCCACGCCAGCGGATGGCCCCGGCGCGCACCTGCCCCACTTCCAGCGGCAGCAGGCCGGAGATGGCCTTGAGCGTGGTGGTCTTGCCCGCACCGTTGCTGCCCAGCAGGGCGACGATGCGGCCCTCGGGCACGGCCAGCGACAGCCCGCGCAGCACCTGCACCGTGTGGTGGTACACCACCTCGATGTTCTCCACCGACAGGGCCGGTGCAGAGGGTGCTGCAGGGGTGTCGCTCATGGTGCTCAGCCTTCCATCGTGATCCAGTCGCTGGCCGGCTGCAGCAGCTTGCTGTTCGCGTCGTAGCGGTAGATCCGGCCCATGGGGATCTGGTGCCGAGCCAGGGACACGGGCCGGCCCATGATGCCGCCGGTGTCCCAGTTGCGGATGGACTCCAGCGCGGCCTTCATGTTCGGGCCCGTGAGTTGCTGGTTGGCCTTCAGGCAGCGCTCCATCACCTCGCAGAAGATCGAACCCACCAGCCAGCCGTGGGTGTAGAAGAGCGGGATGTAGCTCATCTGCGGGCGCGCCTTGGCGGCGAAGTCCTTGATGGCCTGCATGGACCGCGCGCCCGCGGTGTCATAGCTGTAGCGGTAGGGCATCACGCCCATCCAGCCCTCGCCGGCGGCGCCCATCGCGTCCACGGTGGTCTTGTCCATGCTCCAGATGGTGCCCATGGAGGTGGCGTTCATGCCGGCCTCCTTCATCTGCTTGATGAATTCGGGGATGGGCGCGAGCACGTAGCCGTGGAAGATGACGTAGTCGGGCTTGGAGCGGCGCAGCTTGGACACCTCGGCCGAGACGTCCACCGCGCCGGGCTTGGTGACGATCTCCTGCACCAGGGGGATGCCCAGCTTCTGCGCATGCTTCTTGGCGCCTTCGATGGGGTCGCGGCCGAACTCGGTGTCGCTGTAGACCAGCGCCACCGAGGGCTTGCCGCCGGCCTTGGCCTGGGAGTTGATGAACTCGAGCTGGATCTCGATCATGGCCTCGTAGGTGGGGCCGGCCATGAAGTAGTACGGTGCCTTCACGGGGTCGGCCAGGTCGGAGGCGAATGAAGGGCTGGAGGTCAGCGTGGTGCCGAGCTGGCTCACTTCGGCCGCCGAGGCCTTGGCCCAGGCGGTGGAGTCGCCATAGAACACCGGCGGGCGGTGCGCGCCCATGATCTTCTTGAACACGGCCATGGCCTGGTCCATCTTGTAGGCCGAGTCTTCACCGATGTAGCGCAGCTTGCGCCCGGCCACGCCGCCGTTGGCGTTGCGCCACTCGCAGTAGTCGCCCAGGCCCTGGTGCAGACCCACGCCGGCAAAGGCGAACACGCCGGTGATGGGGGGCGCGGCGCCCACCACGATCTCCCCGCTCTGCGCGAAGGCGGTGCTGAGCGGCAGCGCGCCCAGCCCGGCAGCGCCCAGGCCGGCTTGCACCAGACGGCGGCGGCTGGTGCTGGCGATGTCTCGTTCGGTCTTGCTCATCGATGTCTCCTTCAAGGGTTGTGGATTGGGGCGGCGCGAGGCTTGCGAGCCGCCCGGGGTTCAGGAACGGAAGGGCCAGAGGTGGAAGAAACGCCGGATGCGCCGCCAGACCTCCACCAGGCCGTGCGGCTCGAACACCAGAAAGCCGATGATCAGCAGGCCGAACACCACCTGCTGGATGGGCGAGAGGATCTCGATGGCGCGCGGTGACCACTGCGCCGCCAGGGAAACACCAGCGCGCAGCAGCTCGGGCACCAGCGTCATGAAGAAGGCGCCCAGGATGGTGCCCAGCGTGCTGCCCAGGCCGCCCACGATGATGGCCGCCAGGTAGAAGATGGACAGCTGCAGCGTGAAGTACTCCGGCGTCATGGCGCGGTAGAAGTAACCCAGCAGCGCCCCGGCCACCCCGGCGTAGAACGAGCCGATGGCGAACGAGGTGAGCTTGTACTGCAGCAGGTTGATGCCCAGCACCTCGGCCGAGATGTCCTTGTCGCGGATGGCGGTGAAGGCGCGGCCCACCCGGGTACGGAACAGGTTGCGCGCACCGATCAGCATCACCACGGCGCAAAAGGCGATGAGCCAGGCCATGCGGGCATCGGTGTTCAGCGGGATGCCGAAGAAGTCGGCCGGCGGCACGTTCACGCCGCGCACGCCGCCAGTGACCGAATCCCACTCGCGGAAGATGTAGACCATCAGGAACTGCATGGCCAGGGTGGCCACCGCGAGGTACAGCCCCTTGATGCGCAGGCTGGGCAACCCCACCACGATGCCCAGCGCCGCCGCCATCAGCCCGGCAGCGGGCAGCGTGACGAACACGGGCAGGCCGCGCTGCGCCAGCCAGGCCGCGGTGTAGCAGCCCACGCCCATGAAGGCGGCGTGGCCCAGTGAGATCAGCCCCGTGTTGCCGGTCATGATGTTCAGACCCGAGGCGGCGATGATGTGGATGCCCAGCACGCACATCAGCCCAAGCGCGTAGCCCCCGCCCACGAGCGGGAACACGGCGATGGCCAGCAGCAGCGCCAGCAGCCACAGACGCTGCACGCGCGTGGGCCACAGCGCCTGGTCATCGGCATAGCTCTGGCGGAAGTCGTGGATGCGCATGGGCCGGGTGCCTTACAAGCGTTCGATCTGCCGGGTGCCGAACAGGCCGTAGGGGCGGATCAGCAGGATCACCAGCACCACCACATAGGGCACGATGTCGCGCACCTTGCCGCCCAGGTAGCCGGCTGTCAGGCTTTCCAGCAGGCCCACGATGAGGCCGGCCACGATGGCCCCGGCAATGCTGTCCAGCCCGCCGAGGATGATGACGGCCAGCACGGTGAGCGCGGCGCTGCCGAGTGCCGGCGACAGGCTGGTCATCGAGGCCACCACGATGCCGGCGATGGCGCCCACCAGGCCGGCGAAGATCCAGGTCAGGCGCTGCATGGCGCGCACGTCGATGCCCAGCACGTAGGCGGTGACGGGGTCGCTGGCGGCGGCGCGCATGGCCACGCCTGTGCGCGAGCGGCGGAAGTACACCGTGAAGGCGGTGATGACCACGGCCGCGAGCAGGAAGCTCCACAGCACCTTGCCCGGGATCAGGACGTCGCCGATCAGCAGGGGCTGGCGCGGCAGCAGCGTGGGCATCTCGTAGTTGCGTCCGCCCCAGATGGCGTCCACGCCGCCGTGCAGGGCGCTGGCCAGGCCGATGGTGGCCATCAGCACCGAGATCACCGACTGCCCGGCCAGCGGCCGCAGGATGGCGCGCTCCACCAGCGCCGCACACCCGGCCACCGCCGCCAGCGTGGCCGGCAGCGCCACCCAGATGGGCAAGCCCCACATCACGTTGGCGGTGTAGAAGAAGTAGGCGCCCAGCATCATGAACTCGCCCATGGCGAAGTTGATGACCCCGGTGCCCTTGTAGATGAGCACGAAGCCCAGCGCGATCAGCGCCAGCAGCCCGCCCGACAGCAGGCCGATGGCCGAGAACTCGGCCAGGGCGATCCAGTCGAACCCCGCGTTCACTGAGTCACCCTCCGCGTGGCCTCATCGCCCAGGTAGGCACGCACCACCTCGGGGTTGGCCCGCACCTGCGCGGGCGTGCCCTGACCGATCACCTGGCCGAAGTTCAGCACCACCACGTGGTGCGAGATGTCCATCACCAGGCCCATGTCGTGCTCGATCAGCAACACGGTGATGCCGCGCTCTTCCTGGATGTCCAGGATGAAGCGCGCCATGTCCTCGGTTTCCTCGCGGTTCATGCCGGCCACGGGTTCGTCCAGCATCAGTACCTTCGGCCGCATGGCCAGGGCGCGCGCCAGTTCCACCCGCTTTTGCAATCCGTAGGCCAGGCCGGCCACCGGCAGGTGGCGGATGTGGTCGATCTCGAGGAAATCGATCACGTCGCGCTCGATCTCGCGGCGCAGCGCCATCTCCTCGCGCTGCGCCGGGCCGCGGTACCACAGCGCCGTCAGCGGGTTGGTGTTCAGCCGCGTGTGGCCGCCAAGCTTGATGTTGTCCAGCACCGACATGCCGCGAAACAGCGCCACGTTCTGGAAGGTGCGCGCCAGGCCCAGGGCGGCGCGACGGTCGGCGCTGATGCCGGTGAGGTCGCGCCCTTCCAGCAGCACGCGGCCGCGCTGCGGGCGGTAAAAGCCCGACAGGGTGTTGAACAGGCTGGTCTTGCCCGCGCCGTTGGGCCCGATCACGGCCGTGATCTCGCCCGGGCGCACGTCCAGCGCCACCCCGGCCAGCGCCTGGATGCCGCCAAAGCCCAGGTACACGCCTTCGGCGCGCAGCAGCGGCTCAGGCGCGGCGGCCGGGTCTGTGCCGGGGGCAACGGCGTCAGCGGCGTCAGCGGCGTGCAGGGCGGGGGCGGTCATGTCGAAGCGTGTGGACGTTCGCAGTGCGGTGGGTCAGTGTCAGGGTCAGGGCAGGAGCGCGTATTCAAGCCTGCCGCACGCGCACCGGCAATGAGGTCATTCCCCGAAACACCAGCGAATTGATCCATGCCGGCGATGTGGTCATGGGCGCGATGCTGCGGTAGCGCTTGAGCAGTGCCGGAAAGGCCACCTGCCCCTCGGTGCGCGCCAGCGGAAAGCCCAGGCAGATGTGGATGCCGAAGCCGAAGCTCAGGTGGGGCGGGCCGTCGCGCTCCAGGTCCACGCGGTCGGGGTCGGGGTAGGCGCGCGGGTCGCGGTTGGCGGCGTTGAGCATGATGAACACGCGCTGGCCGGCTTCCAGCGTCTTGCCGTGCAGCTCGTGCGTCTGGCTGACGATGCGCACCTGCGCGCCCGAGGGGCCGTCGTAGCGCAGCAGCTCTTCCACCGCATCGTTGGCCAAGCCCGGGTCAGCCTGCAGACGCGCCATCTGGTCCGGAAAGCGCATCAGCGCCAGCAGGCCGTTGGCGATGTGGTTCGTCGTCGTCTCGTGCCCGGCGAACAGCAACAGGATGCAGGTGGCCACGAGTTCGTCGTCGGTCAGGCGGTCACCGTCGTCGTCCCGCAGGTGCACCAACTCGCTCATCAGGTCGGCACGCGGCGTGCGGCGGCGGTCCTCGATCAGCTCGCGGAAGAAGCCGGCCATCTCGTGCGTGGCGGCCTCGGCGGTGTCGTACTTTTCGGGCGAGGTGCGCGACGAGCCGATGAACAGCGCCATGTCGTCGCTCATGCGCTTGACGCGGGCCAGCTCCGGGCGCTCCACGCCCAGCAGGGCCATGATCACCAGGCAGGGCAGCGGGCCGGCGAAGTCGGTGATGAAGTCGAACTCGGTGCGCGCGCCGATGCCGTCCATCAGCCAATCGGCGATGTCCTCCACCTGAGGCCGCATCGCCTGCATGGATTTGGCGTGGAACACGCGGCTGGTCAGGCGGCGCAGCCGGGTGTGGTCCGGCGGGTCCTTGAACACCATCCACTGCGACAGGTAACGGATGATCTGCCCGATGCGCTCAGCCTCCGGCGACGGCAGCGAGGCGAAGAACGGCCGCAGGCGGTCCGACGACAGTCGCTCCTTGTCCAGGCACACGGCCTTGACGTCGTCATAGCGCGTGAGCACCCAGCTTTTCAGGCGCGGGCTCCAGAAGCACGGATCCTCGTTGCGCATGCGCGCGAAGACCGGATAAGGGTCGGCCAAGGTGGCGGGGTCTTCGGGGTGCCAGTCGATGGTGCTCATGTACGCGGGGGCTTCTTCAGGTTGGCGGCGCAGGCCCTTGCAAGCCAGCTTGACCACGTCGTTACCCGAACGATTGTTTTGTTTTGTGGGGCGGCTGCCTATACTGGTAAGCCCCAGTCTCCTGTGCCTCATTACACCTTCACCCCTTTGCAGGCGGACCCCGTGTCCGCACACTTGCGTGCAGAAAGAGTCCTGTCATGAAAGACGACGACATCATCCTCAGCTCGGGCGCCCGCACGCCCTTTGGCGATTTCGGCAAGGCCCTGCGCGACGTGCCGCTGCACCAGATGGGCGTGCACGTGGTGCAGGCCTGCCTGGCCCGGGCCGGCCTGGACGCCTCGAAGGTGGACCACCTGGTGTTCGGCAACACCGCACCGGTGGACCATGACGGCCTGTTCGTCAGCCGCAAGATCGCCCTGCTGGCCGGCCTGCCCGAGGAAAGCTCTGCACTCGGCGTGGTGCGCGCCTGCGGCACCGGTTCGCAGGCCATCGTCAGCGCGGCGCAGCAGATCGCTTCAGGCCACAGCCAGATCGCGGTGGCCGCTGGGGGCGAGAACTACTCGCGCGTGCCGTACCTGTCGCACAGCACGCGCTGGGGCGCCGGGCGCGGGCCCACCACGCTGGTGGACGGGCTGGACTACATCTACCGCTGCCCCTTCACCAAGGAGCTGATGGGCGACACGGCCGAGAACCTGACCGCGCGCTTCGGCTACCGGCGCGAGGACATGGACGCCTGGGGGCTGATGAGCCAGCAGCGCGCCGGTGCGGGCCGCGCCAGCGGCTTCCTCTCACGGCAGATCGCGCCCCTCGCGGTGCCGGACCTTGGCGCTCGCAAAGGCGCCGACGGCCAACCCGCCACAAAGCTGTTCGAGCACGACGAGTTCCCTCGCCCGCAGATCACGGCGGAGAAGCTGGCCTCGCTCAAGCCCGCCTTCCGCCATGACGGCCAGGGCCAGGTGACGGCGGGGAACTCCAGCGGCGTGACCGACGGCGCCGCGGCCCTGCTGGTGGCCAGCCGCCGCGCAGCGCTGGAGCACGGCATCCCGGTGCAAGCGCGGCTGGTGGACTGGGCCGTGGTGGGCGTGGCGCCCGAGATCATGGGTGCAGGCCCGGTGCCGGCCATTGCCAAGCTGCTGCAGCGCACCGGCCTGAAGGTGGCCGACATCGATTACTGGGAGATCAACGAGGCCTTCGCCGTGGTGAACCTGCACGCCGAACGCGAGCTCGGCATCCCACGCGAGCCGCATGACCATCACCGCCATGCACCACCTGGCCGACACCGGCGGCCGCTACGCCATCATCAGCATGTGCCTGGGCTCGGGCATGGGGATGGCGACCTTGATCGAGCGCCAGTGATGGCGATCTGCAGGGCATCCGGCCTTCTTGACTTCGCGTACCCGTGAGCGCGGGCTGACTGCTGCAGGACCTTGTTGAGTTGTGGGCATTGCGCCCATCACTGCTGTCCGGTGAAACGCAAGATGCCAAGCTTGACAGCAAGCATTGGCGCCGCTTCATGGCCGAATTTGTTTGGTGCCGACTTGAACGGCGAGCGGCTGCATGCGGGAAGTTTCTCGGGGTTGACATCTCCGAGGAGCGGGCGTGAACGTCGGCAAGACTCTGTTCGCGCGGGTCATGGAGTGCGTGCCGTGGGACAGGCTGCTGGCCACGCAGCTCGAGTTGGTCACGCCGGTGCTGCAGGTGGTGCAGCGCTTGGCCACGCGGCACTTGCTGGCCGCTGCTGGGCTTGTCGCTGACGAAGGCCACGGCCGCGCTGTCACGCTGGTTCAGCGCTTCGGGTTCACCGCCCACCTGAACATCCACCTGCACGGCCTGGTCCTGGACGGGGGACAACGGTGCCGCCGCCAGTTCCAAGCCATCCAGGCCGGCCTGGACCGGAAGCACCGCGCCCTGGTGGCCCGGCCGGGGGGCTGCTGTGGGAATGGCCGCAAGTCCATCAACCGTGGATGACGTTCTCTCTGCCCGCAGGGGTGTACGCCACGTCGGTTCTGAAAGCGATCCTGCACACCACGGAGCCTGACCGGCACACCGGCAGCGAAGCTGGGGCTGTAGATTGATGACGGCTGCACGGCAGAGCCCCTGAGTTCGCCGCTGGGCACCCACCGACAGACAATCCTGGCATGCGTATCCTGTTGGCCGAAGACGAACACGCCCTGGGCGAGTGGCTCAGCAAGGCCTTGGAGCAGTCCGGTTTTCGGGTCGACTGGCGCGACGACGGGCGGCTGGTCGAGCAGGCGCTCGACAAGGGCGATTACGACGCACTGGTGCTGGACATCGGCCTGCCCGGGCGCGATGGCCGCGAGGTGTTGAGCCGCCTGCGGGCGCGCCAGGACCCGCTGCCCGTGATCATGCTGACCGCGCGCGACAGCCTGGCAGAACGTGTGTCGTCGCTGCACGCCGGGGCCGACGACTTTCTGCACAAGCCGTTTGCGCTGGCAGAGCTGGAAGCGCGACTGACCGCGCTCATCCGGCGTGCGCGCGGAAGCGCCCGGCCGCGCCTGTCTTGCGGGCCGCTGCACTTCGAAGGCGCACAGCGGCAGTTCCTGCTGGGCGACGAGGTGCTGGCGCTGTCGCCGCGCGAGCACCGCCTGTTGCTTGCGTTGATCGCGCGCAGCGGTGAGCCGATGTCGCGCCAGCAATTGCTGGACCGCGTGTTCAGCGACGACGACCCTGTCCAGTCGGCAGCCCTTGACGTGCTGATGCACCGGCTGCGGCGGCGGCTTGAGGGACGCGGCGTTTGCATCCACACCTACCGTGGGCTGGGCTATGCACTGGAACCGCGTCCACCGGGCGACGCTTAGGACGCGCTTGCTCGGTGTGCTGATGCCGAGCCTGCTGCTGTTGCTGGGCATCAGCCTGTGGCTGACCTACGGCCTGGCGGTGCGCTCGGCCAATGAAGCCTTCGACCGGTCGCTGCTGGGGGCCTTGCGGGGCCTGGACCTGAACGTGTCCACCGCGTCCGGCGGACTGTCGGTGGAACAGCCGTTCAGGTTGTTTGAGTTCTTCGAGCTCACGGCAGCCGGTGCGGTGCACTACCGCGTGGCCACCGATGACGGGCTGGTGGAAATAGGGTCGCCAGATCTGCCGCTGCCTGCGGACCCACTGGTCGACGGCCAGGCTCATTTCTACGACGCGGCGTACCTGGACCAGCCGGTGCGCATCGGTGCGCTGGTGCGCCCGCTGGCGCCGCCGGTGGCGGGCGCTCGCCGCGTTGTCATTCAGGTGGCCGAGCCGGTGGACGTGCGCTCACGCTTCGTGGCGGCTTTCATCCGGCAGGCCGTCAGGCGCGACGCGGTGGTCCTGGGCCTGCTGGCGCTGGCGGTGATCGGGGTGTCGACCTGGGCCCTGCGGCCGGTGCGGCGGCTGGCGCAGTTGGCGCGCGAGCGCGATTCACAAGACCTGACGCGGCTGCCGACCGCCGACCTGCCGCAGGATCTGGTACCGCTGGTGGAGGCCATCAACACGCAGGTGGCGCACACATCCGGCCTGCTGGAACAGCGCAGGCGCTTCCTGGACGACGCATCGCATCAGTTGCGCACGCCGCTGACCACGCTGCGGGCCCAACTGGACTTTGCGCTTCGCGAGAGCGACCCGCAGCGCTCGCGCGACGCGATACAGGCGGTGTCCCAGGAACTGGACCACGCCACGCGCGCCACCCACCAGTTGCTGCTGCTGGCACGGGCCGACGAGGCGCCGCTGCAGGCCGAGACCTTTGACTTGGCGGCGCTGGCGCGCGAGGTGGCGCTGGAGTTGCTGCCACTGGCCCGCGCAGGGGGTGTTGACTTCGGCGTCGAGGCCGGCGACACCAGCTTGCCGGCCGTCGGAGACCTGGGGCAGCTGCGCGAGGCCCTGTCCAACCTGGTCCACAACGCCCTGGTGCACGGTGCCGGGCCGGTGACCGTCGAGGCCGCGGGCGACCGGGCCGGCGGCTGGGCGCTGGGTGTGGTGGATGCCGGGCCGGGCCTGGCGCCCGAGGTGGCGGCCCAGCCGGGTGAGCGCTTCGCCAAAGGGCGCGGCAGCCGCGGCTCGGGTCTGGGGTTGGCGATGGCCAAGGCCGTGGCCGAACGCCACGGTGGTGCGCTGCAGTTGGCGCCCGGCGTCGCGGGGCGCGGGCTGCGCGCGACGCTCGTGTGGCGGGCGCCATGAAGAGGCGGGCGGTCTTGCTGCTGCCCCTGGGGCCCGCAGCGTGGGCGGCGGCCACGCCGTCGCTCGCGGCGCTGCAATGTGTCGTGCCGGCCAAGCCGGGTGGAGGTTTCGATGTCACCTGCCAGCTGGTGCGCGAGCTGTTGGCAGCGCCGCCCGGGCCCCCGGTCATCGTCTACCACCCGGGGGGCATCGGTGCGCTGACTTACAGCGAGGTTGTGCGGGGCCAGCGGCAACACCCGCGCGAACTGCTGGCCTTTTCCAGCGGCACGCTGCTCAACCTGGCCCAGGGGCGTTTCGGCGCCTGGCGGCCCGACCGCATCCGCTGGATTGCTGGCCTGGCGATTGACCACGGCGTGGTGGCGGTCCACCCCGATGCCCCGTGGCGCACGCTGGGCCAGTTGCTCGATGCGCTGCGGGCCAGGCCGTCTTCGGTGGCGTTCGCAGCCGGGGGCACCATCGGCAGCCAAGACTGGATGAAGGCCGCACTGCTGGCGCGCGCCGCAGGTGTAAGCCACAAGTTGCTGCGGGTGGTGGCGTTTGAGGGCGGCGGTGATGCATTGCGCGCATTGCAGGGCCGCCATGTGCAGGTGCTGTGCGGCGATGCCGCCGAGCTGTCGGCCGCGCCGGGCGGTGCTTCGGCGGTCAGGCTGCTGGCTGTGCTCGCACCGCGGCGGCTGCAGGGCTCGCTGGCCGGCGTGCCGACGGCCAGCGAACAGGGCGTTGACGTGAGCTGGCCCATCCTGCGTGGCGTGTACGCGTCGGCGGACTACCCGGCCCCCGAGCTGGCGGCCATCGTGGAGCAGATGGCCCAGGCCCTGCGGTCGCCCGGGCACGCGGCGCGGGTGCGCGCGCGGGACCTGCAGCCGCTGGCCCTGACGGGCGCAGCGCTGGAGCAAGAGGTTGGAGCCCAGTGGGCCCGCTTGGCCGAACTGGCCCGCGAGTTCGGCGTGACCGTGCGGCGCTGAGGCGCGGGGTGCCATCGCGTGGCGGCGTCCACGCACCCTCTCAGGGTTCGCCCTGGCCGATTGAAAGGTCGTTGAGAGGTTGGCCCGAATACCTTTCAGGTCGTGCTGGAGCGACTTATGCGCCGTTCCTGCGCACCCGTGGCGCGCGCCCCCCGTGGCGGCGCCGGTACTCCACCCCAGACCACGCCTGAACATGACCAACCACTTCTTGGACATTCCATCACCCGCGAACCGCCGGCAGGCCCTGCGCATCGTCGGCGCGCTCGCCGCTGCCGGCCTGCTGCCCGCCCACGCCCTTGCTTCAGAGGTCATCGACAAGGTGGCGCTGCTGGTGGGCTTTGGCGTTGGTGGCGGCTTCGACCAAACCGCCCGTGGCGTGCAAGAGGCACTGCAAAAGAGCGGCCTGGTCAGGGACGTGGCGGTTGAGAACCGCACCGGCGGCGGCGGCTCGGTGGCCATCGCCCACCTGATGGAGACGGCGGCCCGCCAGCAGAACACGCTGATGGTCAACGGCACATCGATCGTGGTCCGGTCGCTGAACCGCGAGTTCTCGCAGACCTATCGTGACGTGACGCTGGTGAACACGCTGACAGCCGAGATCTTCGGCGTGCTGGTGAACAACCAGACCCCGCATGCTGACGCGCGCGCGCTGATGGCCGCGCTCAAGAACGACCCGCGCACGGTGCGTTTCGGGGGCGGCTCTCCGCGCGGGGGCATCGACCACCTGGCCGCAGCCAAGATGCTGAAGCAGGCCGGTGTCGACCCCAAAGCCATGCAGTACATCGCCTACGACGGCGGCGGCAAGGCGATGGCCGGCTTGCTGGGTAACGAGGTGCAGTGCCTGGTGATGCCCTATACCGAGGCGCTGACGCAGATTCGCGGCAACCAGGCAAAGCTGCTGGCCTTGATGAACGACAAGCGGGCACCCGAGGTGCCGGCGGTGCCCACACTGGCCGAGGTGGGGGTGCCCAACGCGATCCTGGCCAACGTGCGAGCGCTTTTCATGGCGCCCGGCATCGCACCGGCGCGGGTCAAGGCTTTCGGGGACCTGCTGGAGCGGCTGGTCGCGACACCGGCCTGGGAAGAGGTGCGCGCCCGCGCCGGCTGGAACATGTTCTTCACAAGGGGCCAGGCCGCGCAGGACTTCTTTGTGCAGCACGAACGCGACCTGCGGGCGCTGTTGGCCGAAACCGGCATGCTGAAATCCTGATCGGCACACCATGAAGCTGCCGACCCGCGTGCAGGCCGAGCGCCTGATGGCACTGGCTCTGCTGGTGTTCTCGCTCGCCTACCTCGCACTGGGGTGGCGCATACCCGTGCCCGACGCGTCAGACGACAGCCCGTTTTCAGCCCGCAGTTTCCCGCTGGTGCTGGGGGTGCTGGGCGCGGTGCTGTCGCTGGTGCTGTTGGTGCGGCCCGCATCGAACGTGGTGGTCGGGGTCGCGGGCTTCGCCTGGGGGCGCACTGCCGGGCTGCTGTTGCTGATGGCGGGCTTTGCGCTGCTGATTCCGCACCTGGGCTTCGTGGTGACAGCGGCGCTGTTCCTCGGCGGCGGCTTTCGCCTGCTGGGCGAACGCCGGCCGTCTGTGCTGCTGTCCGTGGCGCTGGGGGTTTCGCTCGGCTTCTGGGCGCTGTTCCGGGCACTGGGCGTGACGCTGGACTGGGGTGTTTTCGAGCGTTTGCTCAGCCTTTGACGACGAGCGCTGCCAAGCGCTGCTGGAGTACACATGATCGAAGGACTGCTGCTCGGCCTGCAGGGCGTTGCCACGCCCGGCAACATGGCGCTGTTGGTGATGGGCTGCCTGCTCGGCACCTTCATCGGCATGATGCCCGGCCTGGGGCCGGTGACCGCGGTGTCGCTGCTGATCCCGGTGGTGCTGACCATGCCCCCGGCATCGGGCATGGTGTTGCTGGCGGCAATCTACTACGGTGCGATGTTCGGCGGCTCCACCGCGTCGGTGCTGATCAACGCGCCCGGTGAGTCGTCTTCAGTACCCACCACCTTCGACGGTTACCCCATGGCCCGCCGCGGCGAGGCCGGCCGCGCGCTGGCGCTGTGCGCCTGGGGGTCGTTCGTGGGCGGCACCGTGGCCACCGTGCTGCTGATGTTGGCCGCACCAGTGCTGGCCGGCTGGGCGCTTGGCTTCCAGGCGCCAGAGTATTTCGCGCTGATGGTGTTGGGCCTGACCGCGGTGGCGGCCTTCACCGACAACGGCGGCGCGCTCAAGGCGATCCTGATGACGGTGCTGGGCCTGATGCTGGGCACCGTCGGCACCGACATCGCCGACGGCGTGGAGCGCTACACCCTCGGTGTGGCCGATCTCGCTGACGGGCTGTCCTTCGTGCTGCTGGCGATGGCCTCCTTTGCGCTGTCGGAATCGTTGCTGGCCGCGCTGCGCAACGAAAAGGTCAGCGACGAGGCTCGGCGCGCCGCGCGCGGCGACGTGGGCACGCTGAAGCTGACCCAGGACGACGTGAAGGAAGTCGCCCCGACGATGGCACGGTCGTCAGTGCTCGGCTTCGTGGTGGGCGTGCTGCCGGGAGCGGGCGCCACGATTGCGGCGTTCATGTCCTACGCGGTCGAGCGCAACATGGCGCGCGGCGCGCGCCGCGACGAGTTCGGCAAGGGCTCGCGCCGCGGCGTCGCAGCGCCCGAAACCGCGAACAACGCGGCGGCCGGCGGCGCTTACGTGCCGCTGCTCACGCTGGGCATCCCGGGATCGGGCACCACGGCGGTCATCCTGGGTGCGCTGGTGGCCCTGGGCGTGCAACCCGGGCCGCGCCTCTACGTCGAGCAGTCAGCGCTGTTCTGGACGGTTGTGGTCTCGATGTACGTCGGCAACCTGATCCTGCTGATCATCAACCTGCCGCTCATCCCCTGGATCGCCCGCACACTGGCCATCCCCGAGCCCATCCTGGCGCCGTTGATCCAGTTCTTCTGCCTCGTGGGTGTCTACCTGGTGTCGTTCAACAGCTTCGATCTGTGGCTGATGGTGGGGCTGGCTGCCGGGTGCCTGGCGCTGCGCTTGCTGGACTACCCCATGGCGCCGCTGTTGCTGGGCTTCGTGCTGGGCAAGCTGCTGGAAGAGAACCTGCGCCGCGCGCTGCTGGTGCACGATGGATCGTTTGCCTTCCTGTGGCAGCGGCCGGTCACGGCCGTGCTGGTGGCCTTGTCAGTCGCCTGCCTGCTGGCGCCGGCCGTGACCCGCTGGTGGCGCAAACGACAGGACCGGTCTGCGGCGTCAAAGGCCGCTTGAAGGCAGCGGCGAACCGGGGTACCTGTGCCGTGCGCCATGCGGCTCTGCGCCGCGCATGACCATCACCGCCATGCACCACCTGGCCGACACCGGCGGCCGCTACGCCATCATCAGCATGTGCCTGGGCTCGGGCATGGGGATGGCGACCTTGATCGAGCGCCAGTGAATGCATGCTGCCCAGGTCATTGCCTGTCCCGACCAATAGATTCAGTAGAGCCCAACTTCCACCGCGGCGTGGGCCCGCTTGTCCAGGAACGACAAGCCCGCCTCGCTGCTTATATCTGAAGTGGTATAGACTGCCGTATGGGCGGTGTGAACAAGCCCCTCTACGGGGTGGGCAGCAGCAAGAAGGATCTGATGGCATTGCCGATGCCGGTTCGCCGGCTCTTCGGCCACGCCCTGGACTTCGCGCAGCGCGGCGACCAGCACGGCACAGCCAAGCCGCTCAAGGGTTTTGGTGGCGCAGGGGTCTTGGAAATCCTCGAGGACGATGCAGGGGGGACTTACCGGGCGGTGTACACGGTCCGGTTCGCGCAGGCAGTTTTCGTTCTTCATTGCTTCCAGAAGAAAAGCAAGAGCGGCATCGCCACACCGCAACAGGACATGGACGTGATCCGTGCTCGGCTGAAGGTCGCTGAACTCTTGGCAAAGGAACTCCAACATGGCAAAGCGGGTGATTGAAGGCATCGAGGTTGAGGCCAGCTCCGGCAACGTGTTCGCCGACCTCGACCTTCCCAATGCAGAAGAACTCCAGATCAAGTCTGCGCTCGTGATCGAGATCGCCCGAGCGGTGAAGCGCCTGGGCCTTACCCAGCAGGAAGCCGGGCAACGGATGGGCATCCCTCAGCCCAAGGTCTCGGGCCTGATGCGTGGCGACTTCGCCAATTTCTCTGAGCGCAAGCTCATGGACTGCCTGACCCGGCTGGGTTATGACATCGAAATCCAGGTGCGGCCTGCGGCCGAGAGCACAGGCCGATTGAGCCTGGCGCTCGCGTGATTCGTCCCTGAACCACCTGGCCGACACCGGCGGCCGCGACGCCAGCGGCACGCCCCTAGGACGCCAGTCGCATCTCCAGGCGCACTTCCTGGTACGGCACTTCAGGCCGCACCTTTCCCCGCTCCCCTCGGTGCAGACGCACCAGGCCATAGCGTTCCATCGTCTTGAGGGTGCGTGACAGGTTGCCGGGCGTGCGGCCCGTCGTGGCCGCCAGTTCGTGCAGCGACTCGGGGTGCGTGTCGGCAATCTGCGCCAGCAGTGCGCGATTGCGGTTGGAAAGCAGCTTCGCAAAACTCTCCGGCGACGTGAACCAGACCTTGGGGTCTCCGGGCCTGGGGTGCAGCTCTCCTCTGGCGATGGCCATCGTACGCGCCTTCATGTCCTCGTAAGAGGCGATCCCAACCTTCAAGGTCTTCATGTCCAGACTCCTCTTTCACGCATCACCGATTCCACCTCGCGCCAGAAAGCGGCCAGCAAAGCGGCGGCATCCGTGTAGTCGTAGGGCCTGACCGTACGCAAACGATGCTTGTGGTCATGCCCCGCTCCTCTGGGCCGCCCCGCCACCGGATGGGCGTTGTCAAAACCCACCAGACGACCCCCATCCACCCCATGCAGGGTGAGCGAGTAGTCCAGGCCGTGAGGCTTGTTCGCGCTTGCCGGCACCTCATGCACCACGAACTTCACCCAGAAGCCCGCTTCGTCAATCACCAGCACCTGGCCGTTCAATTCCAGCAGGGTGTCGAGAGATGAGTCTCGATGGATCATGAATCATTATCACTAACTGATAACAACACCATCCCACCAAGAGTTGATCTGGGAGAAGCGTTGCGGCGGCACCGGCAACGCCACGCCCTTGCCCCCCCATGATCGAAGGGCCGTTCTATCCGCAGCCGGCCTGGCGTGCACGGGGTCCGTTTGCGGGTGACTGGGACGCCGACCTGACACGCGTGACGCGTGGCGGGCGGGTCCGGCGCCTCAGGTGGCGCAGGAGATTTGCGAATGCAGGCGCCACCAGGCCACACAGGCCCGTGCCAGTGCGGCGGTGCTGTCCACGCACTTCGCGCGAAGCGGCGACTGCACGGCATCCAGCGCGACGGGGGTTTCCGTGCAGGCCAGCACCAACGCATCAGCACCCTTTTGCAACAGGCCTCGAACGGCCTGCTCGATCAGCGGTCCGGCTTGCTGGGTCTGACCAGCCTTCACCAGTTCGATGCCGGGCAGGACCAGCCGGTCCATCGATTCATCGTTGGGTACCTGCAGCCTGTAGCCAGCCCGCATCAACGGCGCATCGAAGATCCGGCCGGCCAGGGTGGCACGGGTGGCGATCAGGCCGACCGAGCCGCCTGCGTTGAGCATGGGGGCGAGCTCTGCCACACACGCATCGACGATGCTGATGAAGGGCACCGGGCAGGCTGCGGACAGATCCCGGAACCAGAAATGTGCGGTGTTGCAGGGCATGGCCAGCGCGCTTGCACCAGCGGCCACCAGACGGTCGCGCCCGGCCATCAACTCAGGCAAGGGGGAACGCCCGTCGCCCAGGATGGCGGCGGGTCGTGACGGTATGCGGGGGTCGGACTGGATGAGCAGGGGCACATGGTCGGCATCGCCGCCAGCGGACGTGGCCACCAGGACCTTGCCGAAGAAATCCACCGTGGCCAAGGGCCCCATGCCGCCCAGTACACCGATCATCGCCATGCTCCCCCTGTGCCGTCACCGCGTGACCAGCAGGCCAGACCCATCATCAGCTCAGGGGCTTCAGAGCGGCTTCAGGTCACTGAAGGCGTCCATGTAGCCATACAGCGCCACGGCACCGCCGGTGTGCAGGAACACCACGTTCTCACCCTTCTTGAAGTGCCCCTTGCGACACAGGTCGATCAACCCGGCCATGCCCTTGCCGGAGTACACCGGGTCGAGCAGGATGCCCTCCAGCCTGGCCATCAGCGTGACAGCCTCCACCATGCCCGGCGTGGGCACGCCGTAGCCGCCGCCCACGTAGTCGCAGTTGGCCATCACGCTTTCGCGCTTGACGCAACCGGGCACGCCCAGCAGCTCGGCGGTCTTCACGGCGAGGTTGTAGACATTGGTCTCCTGCGCCTCCTTGGCCGCGCGCACACCGATGCCCAGCACCGGGATCAGGCTGCGCGTGCCTTCCAGGCCCACCACCAGGCCCGCCTGCGTGCCGGCACTGCCCGTTGCATGCACGACGCAGTCCACCCGCAGGTCTTGTGTGTTGAACTGGTTCACCATCTCCAACGCGCAGGTCACGTAGCCCAATGCGCCGATAGGGTTGGAGCCCCCGCCGGGAATGATGTAGGGCTTGCGTCCGGCGGCACGCAGTTCTTCGGCCACCGTGGCCATGGCCGCGTTCATGTCGGTACCACCCGGCAGTTCACGCACACCCGCGCCGTAAAGATGGTCCAGGAACACGTTGCCGGACTTCTTGTAACTCGCGTCCTTGAAGCCGGTGCGGTCCTCCAGCAGGATCTCGCACTTCATGCCCATCTTGGCGGCGATCGCCACGGTCTGGCGGGCATGGTTCGACTGCGTGGCCCCCTGCGTGATGATGGCGTCGGCGCCGTGCTTGACAGCGTCCGCCATCAGGAACTCCAGCTTGCGCGTCTTGTTGCCGCCAGAGCCCAGGCCGGTGCAGTCATCGCGCTTGATGTACAGATTGGGCCCGCCCAGGGCCTCGGTCAGGCGCGGCATGAACTCCAGCGGCGTCGGGCCGTGGGTGATGTGCACGCGGGGGAAGTTGGTCAGTTTCATGCTTGCTTTCGTGTTGTCGTTCGAGTGGACGGGGATGGAAATCAGTCCCCGGCGGCCAGCGCGCACGCGGTGGCGACGATGCGACCGATCAGCACACAGTCCTCGTCGGTCAGTGACACCGGGGTGCGAAGATCAAACAGCTGGTTGAGCACCGCCATGGAATGGGGCAGATCGGGCTTGTGTTCGAGGTAGCGCCAATGCTCGTAATTGCTGGTGAAGGCCACCGGCGCGGGCGTGCCGAACCACTTGATGTAAAGCCCGCGCAGCGTGCATTCCTTCAGGAAGCGTTCGATCTGCACCGGCGTGAAGTCCAGCGTGAACTGGATGGAGCTCGCGATGAATTCTTCCTTCGGATGTCGGCCTGGCACCGTCAGGTGAGGCGCCTTGCCAAGCTCGCGCGCCAGCGTTGCATACACATGGTTCCAGCGCCGCCCGCGGTCGGCCAGTTGCCCGATCTGCGGTCGCAACAGGCTGGCCGCCAGATTGGACATGCGCATGCTGAAGTTCGGCGTCACGTACTTCCAGCGCTCGAACACCTCGGCAGGGGGCCTGAGCAGGTGCTGGTCGTACATCATGTAGCAGCCCGACATCAGGATGGCCTGCGCCGCCACATCGTCGTCATCGGTCACCAGCAGGCCACCTTCGCCCGAATTGATGTGCTTGTAGGTCTGGGCGCTGTAGCAGCCCACCTGGCCCCAGGTGCCGGTGTGCCGGCCGTCCCATTTGGCACCCATGGTGTGGGCGCAGTCCTCGATGAGCGCGATGCCGTGCCGGTCACAGATCATGCGCACCGCCTGCAGGTCGGAGATATGCCCGCGCATGTGAGATAGCAGCAACACCTTGGCGCCGCTGCTGATGGCCTTGCGCTCAAGATCGGCCAGGTCGGTCAGGTAGTCCGCCGTGGTCTCCACCAGCACGGCCTGCGCGCCCGCGTGGGCAATGGCGCCGGGCACTGGCGCCAGGGTGAAGGTGCTGGTCAACACCTTGTCGCCCGCCTTCACGCCCACTGCCTTGAGCGCAATGAACATGGCCGCGCCGCAGGAACTGACGGCCACGCAATACCGGCTGCCCACGTAGGCTGCGTACTCTTTCTCCAGCAGCGAAGGTTCCGGATCACCGGAGCCCTGCTCACCGTAGCGGTGCAGTCGGCCGGCCCGCATCAGCGCCACGGCGCGTTCAATCGCATCCTCGGGAATCGGTTCGGGGGTACTCAGATCCTTGCCAAACCACAGGCCATCCTGTGTCTTGAGGTCCACCGGCGGTGTCAGGGATGCAGCCATCGTCCGGTCAATGCTGGTGGCCCGCGAGCGTGCCGAGTTCAAAGGTGTCCTGCGGGAAATACTTGCGCAGCCGGATATCGCCGGTGCGTGCATGGCCCTCCATGCCCTCCAGGCGCGAAATACGGGCGGCCACCTGCCCCACTTCGCGGCTGGCGCCGCGGGTGAGCCGCTGGTAGGTGACCGTCTTGATGAACTTGCCCACGCTCAGGCCGCCGGAGTAGCGCGCAGCGCCCCGCGTGGGGAGGATGTGGTTGGGACCGGCACACTTGTCGCCATAGGCCACGGTGGTTTCCTCACCCAGGAACAGCGAACCGTAGTTGGTCAGCCGGGCCAGCCACCAGTCCAGGTCACGGGCCATCACCTGCAGGTGCTCGGGCGCGTACTCGTCGCTGATGTCCACCATCTCTTCACGGCTGCTGACCAGAACCACCTCGCCATAGTCGCGCCAGGCTGCGGTGGCCGCGCTGCGCGCCGGTTCCGGCAAGGCGGCAATGACCGAGGGCATCAGATCCATCACCTTCAGGCCCAGATCGCGCGAGGAGGTGAACAGCCACACCGGGGAGTCGGGGCCGTGCTCGGCCTGGCCGGCCAGATCAGCCGCCACCACATGGGCATCGGCCGTCTCGTCGGCAATGATGGCCGACTCGGTCGGGCCCGCCACCACGTCGATGCCGATGCGACCGAACAGCGTGCGCTTGGCCTCCGCCACGAAACGGTTGCCCGGTCCGACGATCACGTCGGCCGGCTTGGCCGAATACAGGCCAAAGGCCATGGCCGCAACGCCCTGCACGCCGCCCAGGCTCAGCACCGTGTCGGCGCCGCACAGCTTCATGGCGTGCAGGATGGCGGGGTTCACGCCCGACTCCTTGTGCGCGGGTGATGTCGCCACGATGTCCGGCACACCGGCCACCTTGGCGGTGCACACGCTCATGATCGCGGAAGCCGCGTGCGCATAGCGCCCGCCCGGCACATAGCAGCCGGCGGTGTTCACCGGAATCAGCTTCTGCCCGGCCACCAGGCCGTCAATGAGTTCGACCTCGAACTCGTGCAGCGACTCGCGCTGGCGCAGCGCGAAATCCCTGACGCGCGCATACGCGAACGCAATGTCGTCCTTCACGCCCTGCGACAGCGCCCGGGTGGCCTTGGCAAAGTCGTTCTCGCCCAGCACGATCGGACCATGCCAGCCGTCGAGTTCACGCGCGTACTTCTCCACCGCGTCGCGGCCGTTGCGCTGGATGTCGGCCAGCAGACGCTCCACCGTTTCGGATGTCGCGGTGTCAATGGACTCCTGCCGCGGCGGAGCCTTCTTCAGATATTCAATCGTCATGGGAGCTTGCCTTCAAATCGATGCGTTGACAGCCCTGCGGATCAACCGCGGCCCTTCCAGGGCACCACGCGCCGTTCAACAAAGCGGACCAGATGGTCAAAGGCATAGGCGATCGCGGCGATGACGACGATGCCCATGATGACGATGGGCGTCTGCAGGAAGCGGGACGCGGACAGCACCATGTAGCCCAGGCCGGATGTGGCCGCGACCATTTCCGCCGCCACCAGCGTCGTCCAGCCGAAACCTATGCCCACCCGCATCGCGGTGAAGATCTCCGGCATGGCCGACGGCAGGATGACCATGCGGATCACCTGCCAGCGCGTGGCGCCAAACGAGTAGGCGGCATGAATCTGCTCGATCGCCGCCGACCTCACGCCAGCCCGCGCACCCAGGACCATGGGCGCGAGCACTGACGAGAAAATCAGCAAGACCTTGGACAGCTCGTCGATACCGAACCAGATGATCATCAGCGGCAGATAGGCCAGCGGGGGAATCGGGCGGTAGAACTCGATGGGCGGGTCAAAGATGCCGCGGGCGACCGGGCTCATGCCCATCGCGATGCCCAGCGGAATGCCGATGACACAAGCCAGCAGGAATGCCCCGAAGACCCGCAGGGTGCTCACCCAGACGTGCTCCCAGAAGCCGACCCCGGTGAAACCTTCCTTCATCACGTCAAAGAGGGCTTCCACCACGCCCAGCGGCGAAGGCAGGAACAGCGGCTTGATGTAGCCCGCATAGGTGACGAAGGCCCAGAAGGAGATCAGCAGCACGATCACCACGGCGCTGATCCTGAAACTTTCGCCCTGTCCTGGTACGCCGTAGATCTCGCCGGGCTTGGCGGGCTTGGCCTTCATCAGGCCCGTCAGGAAGCCATTGCCGCTTGCGGAACGGTTCTCACTCATCATGGCCTCCTGCTTCGTCGCTGAAGATGATCTGCAGAACGGCTTCTCGCAGCTCGATGAACTCGGCCGACGCCTTGATCTCGCGCGCATTGCCCGTCTCGAAGTAGCGCCGGCTGAAAGGCAGATCAAAGGTGTGCGAGATGCGTCCAGGCCGGGGCGACATGACGATCAGCCGAGTCCCCATGAACAGCGCCTCCTCCACGCTGTGCGTGATGAAGAACACCATCTTTCCGGTGTCCCGCCAGACCTTCAGGATCAGCTCCTGTGCGCGCTCGCGGGTCAGCGCGTCCAGCGCGCCCAGGGGCTCATCCATCAACAGGATGTCGGGGTCGCTGGTGAGTGCGCGCGCGATGCCCACGCGCTGTTGCATGCCGCCCGACAACTCGTAGGTAGCCGACTGCTCGAACTGCTCCAGCCCCAGCAGCTTGATGAACTGGCGCGCAATGCCTTCACTCCTGGCCTTGTTGTGCCCTTGAATCTTCAGGCCGAAGGCCACGTTTTCCAGCACGTTCAGCCAGGGCATCAGGGCGTGCTTCTGGAACACGACCGACCGGTCCGCACCCGGACCGGTGACCACTCTTCCCTTGAGGGCTATCTCGCCCTCGCTGGGTGCCATGAAGCCGGCAATCAGGTTGAGCAGCGTTGATTTGCCGCAGCCCGATGCACCCAGCGCCACCACGAAGTCTTTCTCGTGGATCTCGAGATTGATGTTCTGGAGCGCATGAACGGGCGGCTTGCCCTTCACCGGATAGAACACCGACACATTTCGGATGGCAAGTGCGGTCATGGAAAGCCTTGAAGTGGACAACTGAAGTGCCGACCTGCCCTGTACAGGTCGGCACTGGTGGCACAACAGTCGGCTTACTTGCCTGCAGCAGCCCGGGCGAACTCGGAGTTGACGAA
Source organism: Rubrivivax sp. (assembly GCA_021300575.1). GTDB lineage: Bacteria > Pseudomonadota > Gammaproteobacteria > Burkholderiales > Burkholderiaceae_C > Rubrivivax. The sequence continues at coordinate 3,429 of JAJTDM010000023.1, read as the reverse complement.
CGGGCTGTAGTCGTCAGCAGTCCGGTTGATTCGGCCTGCACTCTTGAGGAATTCAGCGGTGCCCTTGATGGTCTTGGCTGCGCCGCCGCCCATCCAGTTGGCGGACATAGTCACCTCGCCGTCCGGGTAAATCGTGCCATCCAGCATGGGCACGACTGCCGCCGGTGTCACACCCACGTTCGCTGCAACAGCTCTGATCTTTGGTGAATCTGCATTCCATGCGGCCTTGTTCTTGTGGTAATCCGCATTGATCTCGAATACGGCCCTCAGGAACTTGATCAAGCCGTCGCGGTTTTCAGCTGCGAACTTGGTGTTCGCAACCCATGCGTTGAAAGTATGAAAACCTGCAGCTCTCGCCACTTCGCCCGCGGTGTACATCACCTTGCCGTTTTCACGCAACTTCGCTTGGACCGGAACCCACACGAAGGCGGCATCGATGGCGTTCTGTGCCCAGGCGGCGGCGATTTCATTGGGCGACATGCCCAACAAGGTAATGTCCTTCTCGGTCATGCCGTTCATCTTCAACACGCCCATCAATGAGTAGTGGGCCGTTGAGCCGATCGGCGTCGCGATGCGCTTGCCTCTGAGGTCGGCAGGTTTGTCGATGCCAGAGCCATTTCTTGTGACCAGTGCCTCGGAGGAGTCAATGACCTTGCCGGCAGCGATCATCTGATAGGGCAATCCGGTGCTCAGGCCGGCTGCCAGGGGAGAAGAGCCGATTTCAGAAATCTGAATGCCGCCAGAGGCCATGGCCGCATTGACTTCTGCGCCGGAAGCGAACTGTCGCAACTCGATCTTCCAGCCGGTGGCTCTCTCAAGGCTTCCATCGGCGATGAGCGCCTTGTAGGGCACGGGATCGCCAAAGTGGCCGATCAGCACCCTGGTTTGAGCAACGGCCTGGGTCACCAGGGAGAGGGTGAAAGCCGTGCCGATGATCAATGATTTCACGAGTCGTTTCATGGTGTTCATCCAGTAAAAGGGCTTGCAGAGGTGGAGGGCTTGGTGCGGGCTCATCTGCCTTTGGGCAGGCGACCGCCGCAGATGCTAGGTACAAGAACCCTATTCAAATAGAGCCAGATTCGTATAGTTTTGGTTCCAGAATAGAAGCCGTCAGACATGCTCGTCACGGGCGGCACCCAAAGGATCACGGCATGAGACAGAAGCAGGAGATCACCGACATCTGGGCCAAGCTGTTCCCGCAGTTCTCGGGCAGCAGCGGCACCCTGCAGGGCCAGGTGAAGGAGATGATGGTTCACTCCATCCTGATGGGCCTGGTGCCTGCCGGCGCGAAGGTGCCCCCCAGTCGCGCACTGGCTGTTGCGCTCGGGCTGTCGCGCAACACGGTGTCGCTGGCGCTGCAGGTGCTGGTGGACAAGGGCTTCCTGATTGCGGTGCCACGCAGTGGCCTGGTGGTCAATGGGGACATCCTGCTGGGCCAGGCGGTGCAGTCGTCGATCCAAACACCGGCACCCTCCGCTCTGCAGTGGGATGCGCGGCTGCTTTCGCGCGCAAGGCACCAACGCAATATCGTCAAACCCGCCAACTGGCAGGACTTTGCCTACCCCTTCGTCTACGGCCAGTTTGACCAGACCCTGGTGCCCTTGCGCGACTGGCGCGCCTGCGCCCACCAGGCGCTCTTTGTGCCGGCAGTGCGCAAGTGGGCGCAGGACCACATCAACCGCGATTCCGAAGCCCTGCTCGACCAGATCCAGCACCGGCTGCTGCCTGCGCGCGGCATCATGGCCAAGCGCGATGAGATCCTGGTGACCGCTGGCTCACAGATGGCTTGCTATCTGCTGGCCAACGTGCTGCTGGACCGGAAGACCGTGGTGGGCATCGAGGAACCGGGCTATCCAGATGCGCGAAACAACTTCATGCTGCGCACCGACCATGTGAAGGCGCTGCCGATCGATGCAGACGGCCTCATCGCTTCGCGCGCGATGACACAGTGTGCCTATGCCTATGTGACACCCAGCCACCAGTGCCCCACCACCGTCACGATGCCGCTGAAGCGCCGCCATGAGATCCTGGCCCTGGCCAGGAAGCATGACCTCGTGCTCTTCGAAGACGACCACGAGAGCGAGCTGAACTTTTCCGGCCGGCCCCTGCCCGCGCTGAAGAGCCTCGACACCGACGGACGGGTGATCTACCTCGGCAGCCTGTCCAAGACCCTCGCTCACGGCTTGCGCATCGGCTACATCGTGGCGCCTGCCGAGCTGATTCGCGAGCTGCGGGCGCTGCGGCGCCTGATCATCCGGCACACGCCCGCCAACAACGCACACACCGCCAGCCTGTTCATCGCGCAAGGCCACCACGATGCCTTCATCCGCAAGCTGAACGTCACCTACCGCGAGCGGCGCGAGTTGCTGACCCGGGCTTTTGCCAAGTATTTGCCAGAGTTCCATATCATGCCGTCGCAGGGTGGCTCGGGCGCCTGGATCCAGGGGCCGGCCGACCTGAACTCGCTGGCGCTGACCGAAGCCTGCGCGGCGCGCAGCGTGCTCGTCGAGCCCGGCGACATCTTCTTCAGGAAGTCATCTGTGGCAACGCAGTGCTATCTGCGCCTGGGCTACGCCGCCATACCCGGCAACCTGATCGATGCCGGCGTCCAGGAGCTGGCACGGGCGTACACAGCGCTGAGGGCCCACTAGCGCGTGGCATGCCTGCACGCCAGACTTCCCCCGAAACCGGTGAGGTCGAGACCCTCCCGCCTCACGGGACAGCCTGCAGATGCTTCAATTCCCCGCATGTCCTCCGCCCCAAACCGCCTGCACCGCCGCACCCTGCTGTTGAGCGCGGCTGCCGCCGCCGTGGCCGCGCCCCACGTGGTGCGGGCTGCCGGCAACGCCACGCCCTTGCCCCCCATGACCGAAGGGCCGTTCTATCCGCAGCCAGCCTGGCGTGCACGCGGGCCGTTTGCGGGTGACTGGGACGCCGACCTGACACGCGTGATGCGTGGCGGGCGTGAGCGCGTGGCCGAAGGCGAGCCGCTGGGCCTGGAACTGCAGGTGCGCGACACGCGCGGCCGCGCGCTGGACGGCGCCGTGGTGGAGATCTGGCAGTGCGACACCTGGGGCCGCTACCGGCACCCGCGCGACGGCGCCCAGCCGGCCGAGGTGGACGAAGGCTTCCAGGGCTACGGCGAAGCGCGCGCCAGCGCCCAGGGCACCGTGGCTTTCCGCACCATTCGCCCCGCGCCGTATGCCGGCCGCACGCCGCACATCCACCTGAAAGTTCGCCACCCGAGCTTTGGCGAGATCACCTCGCAGCTTTTCGTGGAAGGCGACCCCGGCAACGCGGGCGACTTCCTCTGGCGCCCCCGAGTTCGACACCAAACGCTGTAAGTGGTTGATTTGTATAGAGGCGACCCTTTCGGCTGCCACTACAGCAAGGGCATTTGAGCGTTGACGTCGGGCTTCTTGACTTTGA
>JAJTDM010000179.1 GCA_021300575.1 Rubrivivax sp. | reverse complement strand
TGTCGAGCGGATGGCTGCCGGCCACCTGGCTGCCTTGGGTGGCACTTTCGCCGACACCGTGGGTACCCAACACCGGCAGCGGCTGGTGTGGTTGTCGTTGCTGGCCATGCCGCTGCTGTTTCCCGTGGCGCTGCCCGGCATGGCCACTGCCGTGGGTGCATTCTGTTTGCTGGTCGCCTGTGGCCTGGGCCGGGGTCGGACGCTGCCCTTGCCCGCCTGGCTGGGTCGGCGGGAGCTTCATGGCCGCGTTCAGGCGCTGCTCATCCGAGTGGTCGGCCGCGTCGTGGGTGTCATCGCTCGGATGGGGCATCCCCGCCTGCTGTCGTTGTCGCAGCCGTCAGTCCGGGTGTTCAACGGTTTCATGCTGTCCGCGGCCGGGCTGTCCATGATGGTGCCAGTGCCCATCATCAGCTTTGACAATGTCTTGCCCGCGCTGGCCATTGTCCTGATCGCCTGGGGACTGCGTTTGCGTGATGGTCTGATGCTGCTGGCCGGCCATCTGGTGACGCTGGTGGCGGTTGCTTCGGTGGTGCTGCTCTGGTGGGGTGGCGCCCAGGTGACCACCGAACTGCTCTCTTTGGCGGGCTTGACCGCCAGTCCCTGACCGTGCCCTTGTGCATGGCAGGTCCCATGTCGGGACCGAGGCCACGCTCACCGCGTCAACTGCGTTGATATCGCCCCATGCCCTCGCCAAGTCACGGTGACGCGTTCACAACGTTCCCTGGTCGCTCGTCGTGCGTGTTCACCACCTCTGGCGCTTGCGGCTCGGTCAGCAGCCGCACGCTGAACACCGCGCCACTCCGGCGATCGGTCCGGTTGCCTGTGCCGCTGCCGCCGCCGTAGCGTTCCACCAGGCCCTGGCTGAGCCGCAGGCCCAGGCCGTTGCCGTCATTCTTGGTCGTGAAGTAGGGGCGGAGCAGGCGTTCTTCTACGCCGGGCGCCAAGGAAGTGACGGCGTGCAAGCTGCTCCCGGCTGCCAAACAGCGGCATGGGGGGGGTGCTCAGCCGTGCAACCCCAATACCTGCTTCGCCACCACATTCAGCTGCACTTCGCTGGTGCCGCCTTCGATCGAGTTCGCTTGCGAGCGTAGCCACAGGCGTGCGGTGTTCCTGTGCGCCGTCAAGCATGGTTTCCGCCCGCACACGGGAGTGTTTCGAGACGCCGACGACTGCGAAGCGCTGGAGCAACTCTGCCGTCACATCACCCGCCCGGCGCTGGCCAACGAACGCCGGCATTGCAACGCTGCGTGGTCAGGTGGTTCTGAAGCGGAAGAGAGCTTGGCACGACGGCACGACGGATCTGGTGATTTCGCCGATGGTGTTCATGTAGATGCCCATCGAACGGCCGGTTTGCGTCGGCCGGATTCAATGGTTCTACGTCTGCAGTGGGTCGGGTCCGGCCGGTCGACCCACGCAGGAGGAGTCGTTCGCGGGCCGCGCTGAGGATGGTCATGCCCGAGTGACCGGTAAAGAAGGTGCAGCGGTCATCCGAGCTGCCGCCCTACCAAAGACCGGTTCCGGTGTGGGCCGTCATTCAACGCAAAAACCTCACCGACCGCTTCCAGTTTGGACCGGCCAATCAAGCAGACTCAGACCCGCCTTCGCTGAACCACACCGGGTTTCGCGGAGGCTTGTTGGCTTGAGTCAGACCGGGTTGATCTGATGCTCAAGTTGGGTGTTTGGGTCTTTGGATTCTCTCTCTTCCAGCCCCCCGCAGGGGCCGCCGGAGGCCCCCCCCGGTTGGGCCATGTATTCATGGTTCAACCCTCCTGCTGCGCTGCCTCTCGGGCCAGCTTGGTTGTGGATGAGGCCTGCGCCTGTTGCCTCCAGTAGTTCGCTTCGGCTTCGGCCGGCGGGATGTAGCCGATGGGCTCCAGCAGGCGTTGGTGGTTGAACCACGAGACCCACTCCAGCGTGGCCATCTCGACCGCTTCGCGGGTCTTCCAGGGCCCGCGCCGGTGGATGATCTCGGCCTTGTACAGCCCGTTGATGGTCTCGGCCAGCGCGTTGTCGTAGCTGTCGCCGGTGGAGCCCACTGACGGCTCGATGCCCGCCTCGGCCAGGCGCTCGCTGTAGCGAATCGAGACGTACTGCGAGCCGCGGTCACTGTGGTGCACCAGGGCCCCGTCACGCTCGGGCCGGCGCGCGTACAGCGCCTGCTCCAGCGCGTCGAGCACGAAGTCGGTCTGCATCGACGTGCTGACCCGCCAGCCCACGATGTAGCGGGCGAAGACGTCGATGATGAAGGCCACGTAGACGAAGCCCTGCCAGGTCGAGACGTAGGTGAAGTCGGCCACCCACAGCTCGTTGGGCCGCTGCGCCTGGAACTGCCGGTTCACCCGGTCCAGCGGGCACGGCGCCTTCGCATCGGGCACGGTGGTGCGCACCGACTTGCCGCGCCGCACACCGCGCAGTCCGGCCAGTCGCATCAGCCGCTCGACGGTGCAGCGGGCAACGACCAGGCCTTCGCGGTGTAACTGGCGCCAGACCTTGTCGGCGCCGTAGACCTGCAGGTTCTGGTCGAACACACGCTGCACCTCGGGCAGCAACAGAGCATCGCGCTTGGCCCGTTGCGGCCGCAGCGCGGGCAAGCGCTGACGCGCTGCGTGCCGACGGTACGCCGACGGGGCGACCTGCAGCGCTGTGCAGATCGGCTCGACCCCGCAACGAGCGCGGTGCTCGTCGATGAAGGCGTTCACCTCTTGTGATGGCGGTCGAGCTCCGCCTGGGCGAAATATGCGCTGGCCAGCTTCAGGATCTCGTTGGTCTTGCGCAGCTCGCGCACCTCGCGCTCCAGGTCCTTGATGCGCTGCTGCTCGGCCGTCGTCGCGCCTGGCCGCACGCCGCTGTCGCGCTCGCCCTGGCGAACCCACTTGCGCAGGGTCTCGCCCGTGCAGCCGATCTTGCCGGCGATCGACTCGATCGCCGCCCACTGCGACGGGTACTGGTCCTTGGCATCGAAGACCATGCGCACTGCACGCTCGATCACCTCGGGGGAAAACTTCGGGGACTTCCTCATATCGGCTCCATTCTCAATCGAAGGAGCCTCCTCAAAATCCGGGGCGGTTCA
>JAJTDM010000062.1 GCA_021300575.1 Rubrivivax sp. | reverse complement strand
CCCCAGACCCAGCCAGGTGCGAACGGTCAGGAAGGCTTCCCACACCAGGTGCCCGAAGGCCCAGGTGAAGGCCAGGGCCCCCGAGCCCACCACCGCCGAGGCCAGCAGGGCCAGGCCGTCGCGGAACATCCAGCCCAGGCTGAGCAGCACCAGGCTGATGCTGGGCAGCACGTTGCCGAAGGGCAGCGGCAGGAAGATCACCAGGCCCATCAGCGCGATCCACAGCCCCCACCACGGGCCGGTGCGGGGGTGGCACAGCGCCGTCCAGCGGGTGCGCAGGCAGCGGCCTGCGGTGGCGTACATCCAGGCCAAGCCGTGCAGGCAGCGGCGCGACCAGGTCTCGTTCAGGCTCAACTGGCCCAGGCGATCGGACAGCCCCGTTCCCAGGCCGGTGCCGCCACGCGTCAACGCCCCCCAGCGCCAGGCCATGGCTAGGATGGCGAAGCTCAGGGCCGTGCCCACCCCGTACACCGGCAGCACGCACAGCACCGACAGCACCAGCAGCAGGACGGCAGGAGAGGCCTCGCCGTGCAGGTCCAGCAGGTCTGACAGGCTCAAGCGGTCGCCCGACTGCGCCGCATGGCGAAAAGGGTCGGGCCTGATCACGCCCGCCCCCTGGCGGCGCCGCGCCCCAGCCAGACGTGCACGCCCAGGGCCGGCAGGCCGCATTCCCGCCATGGAGCCTGTCTCATGCGTGCACCGGGTGGTGAGTGACGAGAACTTGCGGCAGCAGTGCAGCCGACAGCCAAGTCTCAAGGGATGAGGAATTACCGTGTTCCATGCCGCAGTCTTGTGCAGAAACAGAGACATTGCTCGATTCAGGGCCGCCCGAGCCGAGTCCAGGGGCACCTGCGAGGTGCACGGGTCATGGAACCCCTGGTTTCACAAGGAGAGGACAACCAGCCGCCCTCGAGCGCCGGCCGATGGCCGGCCTTAGGCGGCGACGCGAAAGCCGATATTCGACGCCGAGCTGTCGGGCGTGTTGGCGCTGCGACCGGTCACGCGATAGCGGTTGCAGTAGCTTCGGTGGCACAGGAAGGAGCCGCCGCGCATCGAGCGCCTGCCGGTGACGCGTTGCTGTACTGGGTTCTGATCAGAAGTGTCCTGGTGGTAGGTCGGGCTGAACCAGTCGGCGCACCACTCCCACACATTGCCGGCAGCCTGGTACAGGCCGAAGCCGTTGGGCTCGAAACACGCGGCGGCCACTGGCCCGGGACTCCAGCCTGGCGCCGGCGCGGCCGGGAATTCGCCCCGCCAGATGTTGCACACGCCTTCGCCGTCGCCTTCGAGCGTGTCGCCCCAAGGGTAGCACCGGCCCTCAAGGCCGCCTCGGGCCGCGTATTCCCACTCGGCCTCCGTGGGCAGGCGCAGGCCGGACCAGTCGCAGTAGGCCGCGGCGTCGCGCCAGGACACATGGACGACCGGATGATCCAGCCGATCGTGCACGCCCGAGCCCGGGCCTTGCGGACGCTGCCAGCACGCGTCCTCCACCGCAAGCCACCAGGGCAGGTCACGGGGCACCTGCCGGATACCAGTCCGCCGCTCGGGGCTGAGTTGCAACCAGAACACGAACGAGGCGCCCGTCTCCTCAGCGTCGGTGATGTATCCCGTAGCGCGGACGAAGTCGCCAAACTGCGCGTTGGTCACCGTCGTGACGGCGATGCGAAACGGCGAAACCTGCACCAGGCGACCCGGGCCTTCACCATCCTCGGCAAAGCCCTCGGCGCTGTCCGTGCCCATGCGAAAGACGCCACCGGGCAGGCTCAGCAGTCCGGTCTGCGCGGGCGACCGCGCTGGCACCGCGGTGCCGGGGGAATCCGACCGGTGGCGGGGCCGGTTGGCCGCGGAAGGCGTGCAGCAGGCGCGCTCTGCCACGTTCAAGTGGGCTGTTGACCCAGTACCTGCAGCTTCACTCGTCTTCCCAGAAGGCCCGGGTGACCCCCTGGCTGCGCATCAACGCCACGATCTTGTCGCGTGGCAGCACACCGCAGCGCTGAGCCCAGGCATCGTACTGCGCAGCCATGTCGCGCACTCGCTCGGGCTGCTGTGCGGCAAGGTCGTTCAGCTCGGTGCGGTCTGCCTCCATGTCGTACAACTCCCAGGGCCCGGGGTACTTGCGCACGAGCTTCCAGCGGCCGATGCGCACCGCGCAGTTGCCTTCGTGCTCCCAGAACATGGGCGGCCGCTCGGGCTGGTCCCGCGCCATGGCGGGCTTGAGCGAATGACCCTCCAGCGGCGCGATGGCTTGGCCCTCCCACCGGTCGGGATAGGGCAGGCCGGTGACGTCCAGCAGCGTGGCCATGATGTCGGGCAGGTAGCCGGGCGTGTGGCGGATGGCGCCTTGATCCTGAATGCCGCGGGGCCAGTGCATGATCAGCGGCGTCGAGATGCCTCCCTCGTGGATCCAGTGCTTGTACAGACGAAACGGCGTGTTGGAAAGGTTGGCCCAGGCCGGGCCGTAGCTTTGGTAGGTGTTCTCCGGCCCCGGCATGACCGTCGGGTTGTTCCCGATGTGCACGGGCTCGCCCTGGCGTGTGTTCGCGCGCGCGATCATCAGCTTGTCCACCAGTTCCTCCAGCGACACGCCCTCGGGGATGTCCTCGGCGCAGGCGCCGTTGTCGGCCAGGAAGATGATGAGCGTGTTGTCCAGCCGACCGGTCTCCTCCAGTGCCTGGACGATACGGCCTATGCCTTGGTCCATGCGGTCGATCTGCGCGGCATAGACCTCCATGCAGCGCAGCAGCCAGCCCTTCTGCTCGGCCTCGGTCCAGGGCGGCTGGGAGGGGTCGCGCCCGCTGAGCTTCCAGAAATCCTTCAGCAACCCAGACTGCACAAGCCGGTCCAGGCGCTCCTCGCGCAGCTGGTCCCAGCCGGCGTCGAACCGGCCACTGTACCGGGCGATGTCCTCGTCTTGCGCATGCAGCGGCCAGTGTGGCGCGGTGTAGGCCACGTACTCGAAGAAGGGCTTGTCGGGATGCTGCGCGTGGTGCTCGCGGATGTAGGCTGCGGCCTGGTCGCTGATGGCGTCGGTGTAGAAGAAGCCCTCCTGGCGGGCCTCGTGCTCGACATTGGTGTTGCCGCGGGTCAGCGTGTTGGGGTCGTAGAAGCTCCCCGCGCCGATGATGGTGCCGTAGAAGGCGTCGAAGCCCCGCTGCAGGGGCCAGGAGTCCGTGGGCTCGCGCAGGTTGCTCGAGACGTGCCACTTGCCGCTCATGTAGGTGCGGTAGCCGCCCGCCTTCAGGGCCTGGGCGATGGTGACGCAGCGGTGGTTCAGGTTGCCCGCGTAGCCCTCGGGGCCGGAGTCGTAGGTCAGGATGCCGATGCCAGTCTGGTGCGGGTGCAGGCCGGTCAGCAGCGACGCGCGCGAGGGGCTGCAGCGCGCGGTGTTGTAGAACTGCGAGAAGCGCAGCCCGCGCGCGGCCAGGCGGTCCAGCACGGGGGTGTGGACCTCGCCGCCGTAGCAGCCCAGGTCCGAGTAGCCCATGTCGTCGTTGAGGATCAGCACGATGTCGGGGCGCAGGTTCATGGTCGGGACTCCTCCTGGTGTACGGGCTTCGGTCATCAGTTCAGCCGCCGGCCGCTTTGCCGGTCGAACAAGTGGGCGTTACCTGGCGCGAACTGAAGGTGCACGGCCTGGCCCTCGCCCAGCGCGGCACCGTCGTCGCACTTCATCTTCAGCGCCTGCCCTTGGGACACCAGGTTGACGATCCGGCTGTCGCCCAGTTCCTCGATCAACTCCACCCGCGCGGGCAGCCCACTCTCGGCCAGACGCAGGTCTGCAGGGCGCACGCCCAACGTGACGTCGCAGGGCTCGGGGGCAGACGCGGCGATCTCGACCGCGGGGGCATCGCCCAGACGGACTGACGAGCCCTGCCAGCGCGCCGGGATCAGGTTCATCGCAGGCGTGCCGATGAAGCCGGCGACGCTGACATGGGCCGGGCGCCCGAAGATCTCGCGCGGCGGGGCCACCTGCACGATGCGGCCGTCCATGAAGACGGCCACGCGGTCGGCCAGGGTCATCGCCTCCTCCTGGTCGTGCGTCACGTATACGGTGGTGACCCCGAGGGCGCGCTGCAGCCGCTTGAGTTCCACGCGCGTTTCCAGCCGCAGCTTGGCGTCCAGGTTGGACAGCGGCTCGTCCAGCAGGAACAGCCGGGGCTGGCGCACGATGGCGCGGGCCAGGGCCACGCGCTGCTGCTGGCCGCCCGACAACTGTCCCGGGCGGCGCTCCAGCAAGTGGGCGATGCTCACGCGCTGGGCGGCCTCACGCACGGCCTGCCCAATGGCTGCGGCGCTCTGGCCGATCATCTTCAGCGGGAAGCCGATGTTCTGCGCCACCGTCATGTGGGGGTACAGCGCATAGCTCTGGAACACCATGGCCACATCGCGTTCGCCCGGCTCACGGTGCGTGACGTCCTCCCCGTCCAGGACCACCTGCCCCGCGTTGACCGCCTCCAGCCCAGCCAGGATGCGCAACGTGGTCGTCTTGCCCGAACCCGAAGGCCCCAGCAGCACGAAGAACTCGCCCGCGGCGATGTCCAGGTCCACGCCGTGCAGCACCGTGGTGGCGCCGTGCCGCTTGACCACTGCGCGTATGGACACCGCGCCCTTGCTCGTCATGTCAGTCACCTACCTGCGCCCTCCGCCCTTGACCGCACCCACGGTCAGCCCCTTGACGATGTGACGCTGCGCGAACAGCCCGATGGCGATGACCGGGGCCATGGCCACCATCGCCGCCGCGGCCAGCCGGGCCCACTGCGTCTGCTCCACCGAGATGAAGTTGAACATCGCCACCGTCACCGGCCTGACGTCATTGCCACCCAGCACCACGGCGAACAGGAACTCGTTCCAGGCATTGAGGAACACGAAGATCGTCGTCACCGCGATGCCACCGCTGACTTGGGGCAGGATCACGTGCCACAGCGCGCGAAACCGTCCGGCACGGTCCAGCAGCGCGGCCTCCTCCATCTCGTAGGGAACGTCCTCGAAGTACGACACCATGAGCCAGATTGCAAATGGCAGAGAAAAGGTCAGGTCGATCAGCACCAGACCCCAATAGGAGTTGAGCCCGCCCACTTTCTGCAGCGCCAGGTAGTATGGAATGATCAACCCCACCGGAGGCAGCATCTGCGTGGCCAGCACATAGAAGCCGCTGGCGCGCTTGAGGGGGTAGCGCAGCCGCGCCAGGGCATAGGCGGCAGGCACCGCGAACACCATGGTCAGCACTGTGGCCGAGCCCGCCACGACGATGCTGGACCACAGGTTGGGCAGGATGGAATTCGGGCCCGACAAGACAGCGCGGTAGTTGGCCAGCGTGGGCTCGAAAATGAACAGCGGCGGGTAGGCCAGCACATCGCGCTCGGTCTTGAACGAGGTCAGCAGCGCCCACAGCACGGGAAAAGCCCACACCGACAGCAGCAGTCCCGCCACAACGTACAGGCCCGCCTGTCGTCCCGGGGCGCCGGTTCTGACCGTGTTCACCGCCCAGCCCTCATCCCGGCACCCGACGCCGCTTGAACAGCAGCCAGGAAATGAACAGCGTGATGGCCAGCAGCACCACCGCCAGCGCGGCGCCGTAACCGAGGTTCAACTCGGTGAACGAGGTGCGGTAGGCGTACAGGTTCAGGATCTCGGTGGCCGAGCCGGGCCCGCCACCGGTGGCGGCAAAGATGGCAGCGAAGGCCGACAGCGCCGTCATGGTGCGCAGGATCACCACCATCACCACGGCCGGGCGGATCAGGGGCAGCGTGATGTGCCTGAAGCGCTGCCAAGCGCCGGCGCGGTCCAGGCGCGCGGCCTCGTATATGTCAGGCGGCAGCGTGGCCAACGTGGCCAGCAACACCAGGAAGGCGAAGGGCGTCCACTGCCACGTGTGGATGGCGATGACCGAGATCAGCGCGAGCTGCGGGTCACCCAGCCAGTTGTGGCTGCCCAGGCCCAGCGAGCGCGTGACCAGGTCGACCAGCCCGACGTCAGGAGCCAGAACCAGGGTGCGCCAGAACAGCCCCACGACCACCGGCGCCAGCACGATGGGCAGGATGGCCGCCAGGCGCAGCAGCCCCTGGCCCCTGGGGATCTGCAGCACCAGCAGGGCCAGTGACAGTCCCACGATCACCTGCAGCACCACGGTGGAGCCGGTGTAGACCAAGGTCAGGACCAGCGAGTTCCAGAAGCGCGGGTCACCCCCCATCTTGGCGTAGTTGCCGAGCCCTGCAAACCCCGACAGCCAGGGCATGCCCATGTCCAGCCGCTGCAGACTGGTCCACACCAGGTACACCAGCGGTGCGGTGGTGATGAGCAGCAGCAGCAGGAAGGCGGGGCCGAACAGGGCGAGGGCGAAGCGCCGCTCCCGCTGTTCGGGTCTGAGCGATGGGGCAGTCAAGGAAGCTCGTGACCTGGGGGTTCTGCGGGTAAGGTCTCGCATGGCCCGAACCGGCGGGGCGTCGCGGGACGAGGCGACGCCGCGCCGGGCGTGGTCAGGACCTCAGCAGCTGCGTGATGCGCGCCTGCGCCTCGTCCAGCGCTTCCTTGGACCGCTTCTGCCCCACGAGTGCGGCCTGGATGCTGGTGGCCATGGCCTCGCCGATGGCGGGCCACTGCGGCACGCGCGGTCGCCAGTCAACGTCTGTGTCCTGCTCCAGCGACTGCAGCGCGGCCGGGATGAAGTTATGCCCGGCATCGCCCATCGCTGCCGCGAACTCGGCCGACCTCCACTGGCTCAGGCGGTTGATGCCTGAGCGCTTGCCCGGTCCGGCGAACTTCCATGACGTCCGGGCCTGCGTCTCGGCGCAGGTGGCCCAGGTGATGAACAGCCAGGTCGCACGCTTGGCCCTCTCGGACAGCGTGGCATTGATGGGAAAGCCCCAGTTCCAGATCGAGGTCACGCCCCGGCCAGACGGACCCTTGGGCCAGCGCGCATAGCCGATCTTGCCCACGACCTTGGACTTCTCGGGGTTCGTGATGACGGCCGCAGAGGAGTGAGCGTCCAGGTAGCAGCCGATGGTGCCCTGGGAGAAGGCGTCGGCGATATCCGGCCAGTTCCAGTTGCGCACCGCGGGCGGCGCGTACTGAGTCAGCGCGTTCACGTACCAGTCCAGCGCCTGCACGGCCTGGGGCGAGTTCACCACCAGGTTGCCGCCCTGGAACCAGCTGCCGCCAAAGCCGCGCAGGATGGACGGGTAGATGTACATGTTCTGGCCGGCCCCTGCGAAACCTCGCATGGCCAGGCCGAACATGCGGTTGTTGGGGTCGTGCAGCGCCTTGGCATTGGCCAGCAGCTGGTCGTAGGTCTCAGCCGGCCTGAGCCCCTTGGCGTCGTACAGGTCCTTGCGGTAGACCTGCACCGTGACCTCTCCATCGAAAGGGATGCCGTAGGGCTTGCCGTCCACGCTGTCGGCATCCCGCCACGCCTTGAGGATGTCGTTGTAGTTGAACCAAGCCGCGTCAGTGAGCGCGGGGTCGGCCAGGTACCTGTCCAGCGGCTCCACCCACCGGTTGGCGACGTACAGCGGGTAGTACATCGGGTCGGCCGCGTGCGTAGCGTAGGTCGCAGTCTTGGACGACAGGTCCAGCATCGCCTTCTGGCGGATCTGGCCCGGCGGCACCTTCTCCACGCGCACCCGGATGCCGGTCAGGGCCTCGAACTGCGGGAGCAGTCCGATCAGGTTCTCGAAGTAGCCTGCAGGTATCACCGCGGCGGAGATCTGTTCACCTTCGGCCTGGCGCCAATTGATCTTGGCGGCACGGTAAGGCGCCAGGTCGTCGGCCTGCGCCAGGGCGGCAGGCGCAACGGCCGCAAGCGCACCAGCCGAGGCCGCTGCCTGCAGCAGGGTGCGGCGCGTGGTGTCGGGCCCCTCAGCCGGGGCTGCAGCGTGGATCGAATCCCTCATGACTGTCTCCTCACGATGTAATCGATAACATTGGGCAATCTACCACCCTGATCAGCGCCCGTGAGCGCTGTTATCTGAGGGATTTCCCTGGTGACAGCGACCAGATTACCCTCGGCACAGAAGGGATGATGTAATCGATTCCAGATGAATGCCTTGCCCAAGATCCGTCCTGCCGCGCGTGATGTTGCCCGCTTGGCGGGCGTGTCGACGGCCACCGTGTCGCGCGCGCTGAACAGCCCGGCCCAGGTGGATCCGGCCACGCGACAACGGGTGGTGGAGGCCGCGGAGAAGTTGCGCTACGTGCCCCACGGAGCCGCGCGCAGCCTGCGCAGCCACCGCAGCAAGATGGTGGGCGCCGTCGTGCCTTCGTTCGACTACGCGCTGTATGCGCGCACCACCAGCGCGCTGCAGCGGCGCCTGGGAGAGCACGGCTACTCGCTGGTGCTGGCCGAGCATCACTACGACCTGGAGGCCGAGACCCGTGTAGCCGAACAACTGGTGCAGCATGGTGTGGATGCCTTCGTCTTCGTGGGGCTGGACCACGAGCAGCGCCTGTTCACGCTGCTGGAGGACTATGGCCGGCCCTACGTCCTGACCTGGGGCGTGGACCCGATGGGCCGGCACCCCAGCGTCGGCTTCGACAACCGGGCCGCCACGCACGCCATCACGCGCCACCTGATGGACCTGGGGCATCGACGCATTGGGCTGCTCAGCGCGCCGGTGCTGGGCAACGACCGCGCACGGGCCCGGGGCGACGGGGTGCGGGCTGCGCTGGCAGAACAAGGCCTCGCCCTGGAGGCCGACTGCGCGCAGTACGCCCCGATCTCCCTGGCCGCGGCCGAGGAAGCGATGAACCGGCTCCTGGCCCTGCCCGCGCCCCCCACCGCAGTGGTGGCGACCAACGACGTCTTCGCCGTGGGTGCGATGGTGGCCTGCCGCAAGGCCGGTGTGCGCATTCCCCAGGACATGTCCATCAGCGGGGTGGACAACACCGACCTCGGGGCCACGCAGACGCCCGGCCTGACCAGCATCCGCACGCCCATCACCGAGGTGGGGCGGGCCGCAGCAGACCAGCTCGTGGCGAGGCTGGAGGGCCGGGCCTTCAGCGCGCTGCAGATCTACCCGATCGAGATCGTGCACCGGGGCAGCACGGGCAAGCCCACCACCCGGACATCTGACGCGCTCATCGAGCCTGCGCGCTCGGCTTGAGTTCAGGCACCGAACAAGCCCTGATGGCCGGGGCGGTCAGTGTCGCGGCAGCGCTTGATCCGATCCCGAGTCACGCTCGTCGGCGGATGCTTGGACAACGAGCCCAGCCGCTCCGCGTGGCGCGGCGAGCAAGCTGTTGCAGGATCACGCCCGCCCCCTGGCGGCGCCGCGCCCCAGCCAGACGTGCACGCCCAGGGCCAGTCCCAGCAGAACGAGCATGCCCAGGCCCCAGAACACCCACACCAGCGGCACCAGCCAGCCCACCACCTGCCCGGCCATCGGCAGCCCCGCGCTCAGCGAACCCAGCAGGCCCAGCACCCACAGCACCGCCTCCTGGGCCCAGCGCACCACCTGCGGGTCCACCCACAGCGCGATCCAGTCCGGCACCGGCCACCGCGCCGCCGCCTGCGCCCAGTCAACGGCGCCGCCAGAGGCCAGCACCTGCGCGGCCCATTGGGTGAGGGCGGCCGTCAGCGCTGCACCCCCCGTCCACAGCAGCGCCAGCAGGGCGCATCCCAGCCAGAGAGCCAGCTTCATGTGTCCCCCTGGCAAGGCCGCAAAGAGACCAGGGCAGAGGCCAGAACAAGGGCGCGGGCAGGGCCACGGCGCAGCGAGGAGGTGTGCATGGGCAAGGCGCTTAAGAGCGTGAACGTTGCACAGTCTTGTGCAGACAGAGAGACTCTGCAGACGTCAGGGCTCTGCGGCCTGGGGCCGGCGGGATTTGAAGCCTGGTCTGGCCCGGGAACCTGGGGGGTGGTCGCATACTGCGCACTCAGCAACGTGGCCAGCGCCTGAGCGTGCTGCCCACCCCGAATGGACTTTGATGGGTGACATCTTGCGCAAGGCCTGGAATCAGTTGAACGCAACCCCGCCCCAGGGCCGGGGTGTCGCAGGGCCGTTGGCGTACCGCGCCGCGCAGCCCGAGGACGCCGCAGCCTGCGTGGCGCTGCGCGGGCAGACCCGGGAGAACGCGGTGTCACCCGAACGCCTGCGGGCCTTGGGCATCACCGTGCAGACCTGGGGCGAGGACATCCGCCGCGAGGAACTGCCGGGCCACATCTGCAGCAGCGAGGGCCGGACGGTGGGCTACTGCTTCGGGTCGCGCAGCGAGGGCGAGATCGTCGTGCTGGCCCTGTTGCCGGCCTTCGAGGGGCGGGGCATCGGCAAGGAGCTGCTGGGCCGCATGTCACGCGACCTCGCGGCCCTGGGACATCAGCGCCTGTTCCTCGGGTGCTCCGCGGACCCGACCAGCCGCTCCTACGGTTTTTACCGGCATCTGGGCTGGCGCTCCACAGGCAAGTTGGATGGGCGCGGCGACGAGATACTGGAACGCTTTCCCAGACCCTGAAGACGGGGCCCACATTGCCTGATCCGCTTCCCATGAACGACGACCCCCACGCCCGCGTCCAACGCAGTTTTGACGCCCAAGGGCTGATGGCCACCCTGGGCGCGCGCCTGCAGCATGTGCAGCCAGGTGAGGTCCGCATTGCGCTGCCCTTCTCAGCACATCTGTCGCAGCAGATGGGCTTTCTGCACGCTGGCGCCATCACCAGCATCGTGGACAGTGCCTGCGGGTACGCGGCGCTGACGCAGGCACCGGCCGGCATGGAGGTGGTGACCGCCGAGTTCAAGATCAACCTGATGCGCCCGGGCATCGGCGATCACTTCCTGGCCATCGGCAAAGTGCAGAGCGCCGGGCGGCTGCTGACGGTGTGCACGGGCGAAGTGCGGGCCTACCAGAACCCGTCGTGGACGGGCTCGCCGGAGAGCCCCCACAAGCTCATCGCGCTGATGCAGGCCACCATCGTGAACGTGGCTGCCTGAACGCCCAGACCCCATGACCCAAGCCCTATGACCCCTGTCCCGGCACGAACACGCCCGCCTGGCGCTTGGAGACGCGCCTGCGCCCAGGTGCTGGCTGTCGCCTGGCTGCTGCCCTGGGGGGTGGCGGTGGGTGCCGCCACCGCCGATCGCTTCACGCAGACGGTGCCCCTGACCAAGGGGCTGGTGGCGGTGGTGGCTGAAGGGGACCTGGAGGCGCGCTCGATGGGCAGCTACACGGTGCGCGCCTACTTCGACGCCGAGGCCCGCGCCGGCAACGAAAACACCTTCTACGCCGCCGGCCTGGTGCGTCCGCGGGATGGCACGGTCCGCTCCGTCAGCACGCTCGCCTTGCCCGGCCGCCCGCGTCCGCTGCTGATGGTGGTGATGCAGTCCGCCGGCAGCGGCGGGTACCTGTCAGCGGAAGCGTTTGCGGTGGAGCCGCGCGCGGTGCGGCTGCTGGCCAGCGTGCGCGACCTGGCCCCGGCCGAAGACCCCGCCACGCACCTGCGCCGGCGCCTGGGGGACCCGGCGAGCGCCACCCGGCAGTTCCTGCTGGCCTACCAGCCCCTGGCCTCGGCCGGCGTGCCCAAGCCGGCGCAACTGCCGGCGCTGCGGCCGCACCTGGATGCCACCTTGCGGCCGCTGCTGGAGCAGGTGTCCACGCAGCAGGCCGCGTCGACCTGCGAGGGCCCACCGGCGATCCAGGGCGACCTCATCACCTCGCTGTTCGAGGGGCCCAACGAGTTCCGGGTGATGGACTGCCGCCTCCGCCCAGGCGCCGCCACCTGCCCCGTGCGCTTCACCTACCGCGGCACGCCCGAGGGCGTGCACTGGACCGACGAGATCGAACTGCGGCTGCAGGCCGACCGCTGGCGGGTGCAGGACGTCGTGCAAGGTGCGCCGTGGTCGGGAAAATCGCGGTTGAGCAGCCGGCTGGCAGAGGCCTCCAGGGTGCTGAGCCTGTGCCGCTGAGCTGCCCTGCCCGAGCCGACCTGCCTTTCAGCAACACATCGGAAACCCGGGCCGGCGATGCTCGGGCCCCCACCCTCCACAATCACTCTGCTATGGCCCGACTCCAGCGCCCCACACGCAGTTGCCCACCACCCCGGGGCCCAGTCTCCAGCCGGCACCCCACCCAGCACACCAGGCCGCCTTCGCGCAGCGCATTGGCCCTGCTGCTGGTGACGCTGGGGGCCGGCGGGCCGGGCTGGGCCCAGACGCCCACGCCCGCACCTGCACCTGCACCCGGCGCACCCGCCGACGCCGCGGCACCACCTCCGGCGCAAACTCAGCCCACCAGCCCGGCCACTCCAGCCGAAGCACCCCAGCAGCGCATCGAGGTCACCGGCGGCCGCGCGGACGACACCACCCAGCGGCAACGCTCCACGGCCGCCAAGATCGTCATCGGGCGCGAGGAGATCGACAAGTTCGGCGACGCCACGCTGGGAGAGGTGCTGCGCCGCCTGCCGGGCGTGACCACGCCCGGGGCGCCGGGGCGGGGCGGACCGCCGCGCCTGCGCGGGCTGGGCGGGGGCTACACGCAGCTGCTGATCGACGGCCAGCGGGTGCCGCCGGGCTTTTCTTTGGAATCGCTCACGCCCGAACAAGTGGAGCGCATCGAGATCCTGCGCGCGCCCACGGCCGAGACGGGCGCGCGGGCCATTGCCGGCACCCTCAACATCATCACGCGCGAGGGCTTCCGCCGCCGGCTGAACGACCTGCGCGTGGGGGTGGGCCTGGAAAACGGCACCGTCTCCCCGGGCATCAACTGGACGCATAACAATGCCAAGGGCCCGCTGACCTACAACGTCTCGGGCTCGGTCTTCCGCGGCCACCGCAAGGACGAGAGCACCTCGCAGACGCGCGACGAGGACGTGGCCAGCGGCGCCACACTGCGCGAGCAGATCGAGTCCGCCTTCAGCAACAACCGGCGCACGGGCGCGAACCTCTCCGGGCGCCTGTCCTGGCGTCTGAGCGAGGGCGGCGACTCTCTCGCGCTCATGCCCACGCTCTTCCACACCGTGGCCGACAACCGGCGCACCTTCTCGCTGGTGCAGCCCATCGGCAGCACGCCACCGGACTACGACAGCGGCGCCTCCCACACCGACAGCGCCTTCACCAACGGGCGCCTGAACCTGATGTGGCGCCAGCGCCTGGGCGGCTCGCGCCTGGAGCTCAACGGCGGCCTGGGGGCCTGGCGCGCGCGCGGCGACACGCAGCGCCAGGAGTTCACGGTGGCCGGCCGCAGCACCCCGGTGCGCACCATCGTCGACACCTCGCGTACGCGCCAGCAGTCGGTCAACCTCAACGGCAAGCTGTCCACGCTGCTGGGCAGCCCGCCCGCAACCGGCCCCTCTACCGGCCCGGGCAGCGCCACCGTGGGCGAGCACAACCTGGTCACCGGCATCGAGCTTGAAGCCCTGCGCCGCACCGAGACCCGCAGCACCCTGCAAGACGGCACGCCGCTGCTCACCGACTTTGGCGACAACCTGCAAGCTTCGTCCACCCGCCTGGCGCTCTACGCCCAGGACGAGTGGGCGCTCAACCCGCGCTGGGCGGTGCATGCCGGCCTGCGCTGGGAGGGCATTGCCACGCGCGGCGACGCCGCCGACGGCTCGGCCCGGCCGGAGAACCGCAGCAGCGTGGCCACCCCGCTGCTGCACGCGGTATGGAAGCCCGACCCCAAGGGCCGTGACCAGGTGCGCATGAGCCTGACGCGCAGCTACAAGTCGCCCGACCTGGGCAACCTGATCGCGCGGCCGTCCATCAGCACGCGCTACCCGGCCGCAGGCGCCAACACGCCCACCGCGCCCGACCGGGCCGGCAACCCCGACCTGCGGCCCGAAGTGGCGCTGGGCCTGGACGTGGCCATGGAGCGGTACCTGGAAGCCGGCGGCGTACTGAGCGCCAACCTGTTCAGCCGGCGCATCAGCGACCTGATGCGCAGCGTGACCACGCTGGAGACGGTGTCCTGGAGCCCGGTGCAGCGCTACGTGGCCCGTACGCAGAACATCGGCGACGCCCTCACCCAGGGCATTGAACTGGAGGCCAAGTTCCGGCTCGACCAGATGGTCACGGGGGCGCCCCGGGTGGAGATGCGCAGCAACCTCAGCCTGTTCCGCTCGAAGGTGGAGGGCGTGCCCGGCCCGGACAACCGGCTGGACAGCCAGGCGAAGGCCACGGCCAACCTGGGCGCCGACTACCGCATCCGCGGCACGCCGCTCACCCTGGGCGGCAACGTCAACTGGGTGCCGGGCTACCGCACGCAGTTGAGTGACGAACAGGTGACCACCACGCCGGGCAAGCGGGTGTGGGACGCCTTCGCGCTGTGGACCTTCAGCCCCACCGTGGGCCTGCGCGTGCTGGGCAGCAACCTGTCCCCGCGCGACTACACCTCCACCAACACC
This sequence comes from Rubrivivax sp., assembly GCA_021300575.1. GTDB lineage: Bacteria > Pseudomonadota > Gammaproteobacteria > Burkholderiales > Burkholderiaceae_C > Rubrivivax. The sequence goes on along the minus strand of JAJTDM010000062.1, from coordinate 6,867 downwards.
CTGGAACTGGGCACCTTGCGGGAGGCGGCGGTGAACACCTCGCCATCCTTCACCAACTGGCAGGTGCGGCTGGAGCTGAAGCTGTAGGTCGCATCGGGCGTGCCGCCGCCCGCGCCGTTCGGGCTGAGCTCGTCGAAGCCCTCTGGCAATCCCAGTGGCAGGGGGCTCAGCCGGGTTTGGCCAGGCCCAGCTTCTCCACCAGAGCCTTCTCGCGCCGGAAGGTCTCTTCGGCAAAGCGCGTGTACTGCGCCGGGTCCATGTGCATCAGCTGCTGGTCGTACTTGGCCAGCACCTCCACGTGGCTGGGCATTTCCATGGCCTGCTTGAAGGCGTCGTGGATGCGCTTGACCAGGGCCGGATCCATCCCCTTGGGGCCGCCCAGGCCGTAGGGCGAGGCCTGCACCAGCGGGATGCCCAGCTCCTTGAGCGTGGGCACGTCGGGGAACTTGGCCAGGCGCTTCTCGCCCCAGGTGTTGAGCACGCGCAGCCGGCCCGAAGCCACGTGCGGCGCAAAGCCGGTGGAGTCCGCCGCGGCCATGATCTGCCCGCCCAGGATGGACTGCATCATGTCGGCGCTGCCCTTGAACGGGATGTGGTTCAACTCGATGCCCACGCGCTGCGCGATGTCCTCCATGGTCAGGTGCGGGCTGGTCAGCACGCCCGTGGAGCCATAGCTGAGCTTGCCGGGGTTGGCCTTGGCCCAGGCCACGAAGTCGGCCCAGGTCTTGATGGGCGACTCGGTGGGCACCACCACGCCGAAGGCGTAGCCGGTGATGCCCAGGATGTAGCTGATGTCCTTGATCGGATCCCAGCTGATCTTGGTGGTGTAGGGCAGGCGGAACACGCCCAGCGGGATCTGCGCCAGGGTGTAGCCGTCGGGCTTGGCCTGCTGCAGCGCCTGCGCAGGCAGCGTGCCGCCGGCGCCCGGGCGGTTCTCGATCACCACCGGCTGGCCCAGCAGCTTGGAGGCGTTCTCCGCCAGGGCGCGCATCGTCAGGTCCGTGGGGCCGCCGGGGGGAAAGGCGATCATCAGCTTGATGGACTGGGCCGGCCACGCTGCCTGGGCGCGCAAGCCCGAAGCGAGGCTGGCGGCGGCGCCCGCGATGAGCAGGGTTCTTCTTTGCATGGCAATCTCCTGTGGGACTGCAGAGGGCTCAGTATCGTGAAACCAGGCAGGCCGCGCGTCGGGATTGGCCCGATGTCGGCAGGGCCTGGCAGCGGACACACTGCGGCGCACCACCGACATCCTGGCGCGCGCCCTGGCGCCCGAGCTGCAGCGCGTGTTCGGCCAGCCCTTCGTCATCGACAACAAGCCCGATGCCGGCGGCAACACGCCGGCCGAGTTCAGCAGGCTGATCGAGGCCGAGCCGAGGAAATGGGCCCAGGTGGTGAAGGCTTCAGGCGCGAAGGTGGATTGAAGACCGGCGGAGCTGCAGCAGCGTCACCGCTCGTCCTGTCTCACTCCATCCACACCACGCGCCGGCCCGCGCTGGTCCACTCCTCGTAGCGGGCGGCGAAATCATGCTCGATGCGGTTGCGCTTGACCTTGAAGGTGGGCGTGATCAGGTCGTTGTCCACGGTCCAGGCGCGCGTGGCCAGCACCAGGCAGTCCAGACGTTCGTGCGGGTCCAGGCCGGCGTTCACCGTGGTCAGGTGCGCGGTCAGCGAAGCTTCCAGCTCGGCGCGGCCGGCGGCACCCGCGGCGCGGGCGACCGCCTCGGCGTTGAGCATCAGCAGCGCCAGCGGCTGGCCCAGGTTGGCGCCCGTCACGCAGCAGGCTTCCACCGCCGCGTGCATGACCAGGCGGTCTTCGATCGGCGCGGGGGCCACGTACTTGCCCTTGCTGGTCTTGAACAGGTCCTTCACACGGCCGGTGATGCGCAGGTTGCCCTGTGCATCCATCTCGCCCTTGTCGCCGGTGTGCAGCCAGCCGTCGGCAGTGAAGGTCTGGGCGGTGAGTTCCGACTCGCGGTAGTAGCCCAGCATCAGGCACGGCGCCTTCATCTGGATCTCGCCCGTGGCGGGGTCGAGTCGGCTGTGTATGCCGTCGTAGGGAAGACCCACCGTGCCCGGCTGCGGGTGGCCGGGCAGCGTGGCGTGGCTGATGCCGCAGTTCTCGGTCATCCCGTAGACCTCCACCACCTCCAGGCCCAGCGTGGCGTACCAGCGCAGCAGGTCGGGCGGCATCGGTGCAGCCCCCCCGGCGGCGAACTGGCACTGGTCCAGGCCCAGGGCCGAGAGGATCTTCTTCTTCACGATGCCGCGCAGGATGGGAATCTTCAGCAGCCGCTCCAGCTTGGCCTGCGGCATCTTGGCGTTCACGCCCTGGCGGAACTTCACCCACAGGCGCGGCACCGAGAAGAACGCGGTGGGCCGCGCGCGCTGCAGGTCGGCCGTGAAGGTGTCCAGGCTCTCGGCAAAGAAGATGCGCATGCCCGTGGCCAGCAGGCCGTGCTCCACCAGCGTGCGCTCGGCCACATGGGCCAGCGGCAGGTAGCTGAGCATGCGCGAGTCCTGGTTGACCATGGGCAGCCGCTTCAGCCCCGACTCCACACCCCAGGCAAAGGTGGCGAAGCTGTGCATCACACCCTTGGGTGTGCCCGTGGTGCCCGAGGTGTACATGATGGTGGACAGCTCGTCACCGTCGCGCACAGGCTGGCCGGCCAGCGGCGCCGTGGCCGCGCAGATGTCATCCCAGCCGGGATAGCTGCGCTTGGCGTCCTCGGGCGACAGCGGGTGGCTGATGCAGGGCAGGCCCGCAGGCACGCCGGGCTTCATGCCCTCCCAGCCGTCAAGCTTACCGACGAACAGCAGCTTGGCACCGCTGTGCTCCAGGATCTGCGCGATCGTGCCAGGTGCCAGCGTCGGATACAGGGGCACCGAGACCCCGCCCGCCAGCCAGATGGCGAAGTCGCTCATCAACCAGTGGGCCGTGTTCTTGGACATGAGGGCCACGCGGTCGCCAGGCTGAATGCCCTGAGACTGCAGGTGCGCGGCCATGCGCCGCGACTGGTCCATGAGCTGCGCCCAGGTGAAGTCGCGCACCACACCGCCGCCCATGGGCTGGGTGAGGACGACGCGATCCGGGGCCGTGGCTTCCCAGTGGTACAGGCGCTGCAGCGCCAGCTTGTCAGCTGCGATGTCGATCTTCATGGCGTGCGGGCGCCGCAAGCGGCGCGGTCGGGTGAGATGGAACGGGTTGGAATGGAATGGGGTCGGACAGGGCGCAGACTAGCCCGGATGGCACGCCCCGTGGATGATGGTTTCCCCGACTTGGGGCCTTGACAGTGGCCGGTGTCGGCCTGGATCGCCGCCCGCACGCGGACCCGAACGGGGTGTGCCAGCGAACCGACTGCCGCAGAAAAGGTGAACGACCGGCGGCTCTAGCCCGCCCCGGCGTCGTCGGCCCGCTCGATGGCCACCTCGGCCGCGTCCATCACGTCGTCGGGGTCGCGCCCGATCTGGGGCGCGTACTGCTGCACGGCCTCGCCCAGCTTGCCCGGGTTGTTCATGATGGTCCACACGATGGCCGAGACCGCACTGAGCTCGCGCGGCTCGGGCGCGGCGGGCAGCTGCCCTGTGCGGAGCACCTCCAGGTGGCGGCGCACGCAGTTCACGGCCTCGGGTGACAGCATCCAGGCTTCGCACAGGCGGGCGCCGAGTTCGTCGTGGCCGAGGCCGAAGCCTGCGCGCTCCAGGATGGCCAGGTCCGTGTCATCGGGCGCGGCGCGCAGCATGGAGCGGTAGTGGTCGGGCGCGTGGCGGAACAGCACCGCCTTGCCGCACTCCTCGAACAAGCCGGCCGCGTGGGCAGCGTAAGGCTCCAGCCGCATCTTCTGCGCCAGGAACTTCATGAGGGTGCCGCGCCTGGCGCCGCGCTTCCACACCAGGTCGAGCTCGACGATGGGCGGGAAGGCGGCGCGCATGCTCACCTCGTAGGTGATGGCCGCCACCTCGCGGATGCCCAGGAAGGTGAGGGCCTGCTGCACGCTGTTGACGCGTCCGCGCACGCCCGTCACGGCCGAACTCACGGCCTTCATGACGGCTGCAGCCAGCGCCATGTCGGACTCCACCAGGGAGGCCAACGCCTTGAGATCGACCTCCTCAACCTGCAGCAGGCGCGACAGGCGCACCAGCGCCGCCGGCATGGCCGGGATGTCCAGTTGTGTGGGTGCGGAACTCTTCAGATTGGTCATGATGCGCCGAGTATGCCCGGGCCGGCCCGCCCTCCGGGTGTGCTTCCACAAACCGTCGCGCCGTAATGCACAAAAAGTCAGGCCCCTTGACGGGGCCTGGGCACCACCGCCACGCGCACCCGGAAAACCGTGGTGGCGTGGAGGGCGCTGTTGATAGTGCGTCTCCTCGATCCCCCGCCTGTTGCACGGCCGCCTGTCCTGGCGACGGCCAACGCGAGTGTCGCGAATGTAAGGACGCGTTCAGGCGGTGGCATCGGGACATACCCGTGCAAGGTCTCGACCACTCAGCCCCTCAACCGATCACCCGCTCACCCGCACTGCTGGCTGCCGCGCGCTCCCGACGGGGTCCTGGGGTTGCTCAGGTACTGGCCAGGATCCAGCCCGCGGCCCGCTCCGCGATCATCAGCGTGGGTGAATTGGTGTTGCCACTGGTGATGGTGGGCATGACGCTGGCGTCGGCCACGTGCAGGCCGCGCATGCCGCGCACCGCCAGCCGGGGGTCCACCACCGACATCGGGTCGTCGGGGCGGCCCATGCGGCAGGTGCCCACGGGGTGGAAGATGGTGGTGCCGATATCACCGGCCAGGCGCGCCAGGTCGTCGTCGCTCTCGAACTGCGCTCCCGGCTTGAGTTCCTGCGGCCGATACCGCGCCAGCGCCGGCTGGCCAACGATGCGGCGCGTCAGGCGCAGCGACTGCGCCGCCACCAGGCGGTCTTCGGGCGTGCTCAGGTAGCGCGGCTCGATCAGCGGGGCGGCCCGGGGGTCGGCGCTGGCGATGCGCACCTGGCCGCGTGCGGTGGGATTCAAGTTGCACACGCTGGCGGTGAAGGCGTTGAAGCGGTCCAGCGGTTCACCGAAGGCCGGCAGCGACAGGGGCTGCACGTGGTACTGCACGTTGGCCCAGGCGCGGTCGGCCGACGAGCGGGCAAAGGCCCCCAGTTGCGAGGGCGACATGCTCATCGGCCCGGTGCGCTTGAGCAGGTACTCCAGGCCGATCAAGGCCTTGCCGAAGGCCGAGGCCGCCATGGTGTTGAGTGTCTTCACCCCCTGCACGCCATAGACGGCGCGGATCTGCAGGTGGTCCTGCAGGTTCTGGCCCACGCCAGGCAGTTCATGCAGCGGCGCGATGCCGTGCGCCTGCAGCAAGGGCGCCGGGCCCACGCCCGACAGCTGCAGGATCTGCGGCGTGCCCAGGGCGCCCGCCGCCATCACCACGCCGCGGCGGGCTCGGGCGCCTCGGGGGGCGCCGTTGGTGGGCAGCAGTTCCACGCCTTCGCACTGCCACTGCCCGTCGGAAGCGCGGCCCAGCATCAGGCGCTGCACTTGGGCGCCGGTCCAGACCTGCAGGTTGGGACGCTGGATCACCGGGCGCAGGAAAGCCTTGGAGGCGTTCCAGCGCAGGCCGCTGCGCTGGTTCACCTCGAAATAGCCCACGCCCTCGTTGTGGCCGGTGTTGAAGTCCTCCGTGGCTGGGATACCGCACTCCTGCGCCGCCTGCGAGAACGCGTCCAGGATGTCCCAGCGCACGCGCGGCCGCTCGATGCGCCACTCGCCCTCGCTGCCATGCATCTCGCTGGCGCCGCGCCAGTGGTCCTCGTGCGACTTGAACACCGGCAGGCAGTGCGCCCAGCCCCAGGCCGGGTCGCCCGTGAGTTCGGACCAGGCGTCGTAATCACGCGACTGACCTCGCATGTAGATCATGCCGTTGATGCTGGAACTGCCGCCCAGCACCTTGCCACGGGGGTAGCGCAGACGCCGGCCGTTCAGCCCCGGGTCGGGTTCGGTGGAATACAGCCAGTCGGTACGCGGGTTGCCGATGCAGTACAGATACCCCACCGGGATGTGGATCCAGACATAGTCGTCCTGCCCCCCAGCCTCGATCAGCAGGACGCGGCGCTTCGGGTCGGCACTGAGCCGGTTGGCCAACAGACAGCCGGCCGTGCCGGCCCCCACCACGATGTGGTCGTATACGGGAAAATCGTCGCTGTCCAAGGCAGGCTCCGGCTCGTTTCGGCTCGCTTCGGCTGGATCGTACTTCACGCAGCACCTGGGTGACGACCCGCCTTGCGCATGCTCAGAACCAGCAGTCTGGCCCGCTGGCAAGCTTGAAGAAAGCGGAGTTGCGGGAAGCAAAACCTGGGATGCGCTGCAGGCGGATACGGGTTTTCACGGGGGGCAGGAAAACAACACTCCTGTACATCGGGCTTTGTGGTCTGGTATTGCGACCCTTGATAATCCGCGACTCGTGTATGGACGCCGCGCCTGTAGCTGAATGGTTCCGCTGGGTAGAAGCTCCACATGTTGTCTGAGTTCGAGAGATAAAGGGCTTTTCCCGTGGGAAACAAACTGTACGTAGGTAACCTGGCTTATTCGGTGCGCGACGAATCACTGATGCAGGCTTTTGGTCAATTTGGCAGCGTCACGTCGGCCAAAGTCATGATGGACCGGGACACCGGTCGCTCCAAGGGTTTCGGCTTTGTGGAGATGGGCTCTGATGCGGAAGCACAAGCCGCCATCAATGGCATGAACGGCCAGCCCCTGGAGGGCCGGGCCATCGTGGTGAACGAGGCGCGGCCGCGTGAAGAGCGTCCGGGCGGCTTCGGCGGCGGCGGCGGTAGCCGTGGCGGCTACGGCGGCGGCGGTGGTGGTGGTTACGGCGGCGGCGGCGGT
>JAJTDM010000127.1 GCA_021300575.1 Rubrivivax sp. | reverse complement strand
GTGGTGCCGGAACTGAACCGCGGCGGGGCCAGCACATCCAGGCGCGGACCCAGCCAGGGCGGGCGGATCACGGCTTCGGCCTGCTGTGCCACCGGCTGCGGCTGAAGCTGCGACCGCATCCGCGCCTGAAGGTCTGGCGAAGGAGCACCGAATCCGGCCACACCCTGCCGCAGAAAGCGCTCCACTTCCGCAAACACCTGCGCCGAGCGTTGGCCGATCAGCAGGTCCTGGTGGCCCATGCCGTCGAAGGTGCGGGCAATGACGGGCACACCCGCGGCGCCCAGGTGCAGGCCCAGCAGGCGCTGGGTGAAGACATCGGCCAGGCCGTTGTCGCGGCCGTGCAGGGCCAGGGTCTCGATGCCCGACCAGCGCTCGCGCAGCCGCTGCGGCGTGACGTAGTAGCCGGCGCCGCTGTGGTCCGTGGCCTGGTCGGCCTGGGTGAAATGGATGGTCTGCGTGCCCGTGTCCAGATGGATCGGACCGAACAGGTCGTCGATGGCCTCCAGGGCGGCGCGGCTCAGGCCCGGGGCCTCGAAATCGCGACCGTACAGCACGTCCATGCGGTGGCGCGTGGCCGTCCAGGGTGTGCGGCGCCAGGGCCACACCGGGTTCTCCACGCGCCAGTCGGCGTCGGGGTAGGGCAGGCTGGACAGCAGGCGGTCCATCAGTTGTTCGCCTGCGCCGGGCTGGGCCGAGGGCCTGAACTGGAAGCCATCGCGCAGCAGCCAGCGTCGCGCGAACTGCATCACCCAGCCGCGCAGCACGTTGGCGTCGGTATAGCGCAGCACCGGGCCCTTCTGGCTCAGCACCAGTCGTCGCACGGTGGGGTGCGGGTGGCCTTCGCCGCTTTCGCCGTTGAAGGCTGCCAGGGCGGCCTGCTGCGCACCGTCCAGCGGGTCCGGGCGGTCGAGGCTGTGGGCCCGCTTCCGTAACTCCTGCGGGCGTGACAGCAGGGCCATGGACATCATCACGCAGCCGATGCAGTGCGCCAGCACGTCCACCGGCGCGCCCGTCACCTGCCGCACGTGCAGCAGCGCAGCGGGAATGTCCACCAGCGCCACCTCTTCCAGCGTCCAGGGCACCAAGGCGGTGGGCAGGCCGCTGCTGCTGCGCAGGTCCAGCACCCACACGTCGCGCCCCTGGCGGTGGAACCACTCGGCGGCGCTGGGGCGCAGGCTCTCGTGGGTGAAGGTGTTGCCGCTGACGCTGTAGCCGTGGATCATCACCAGGGCCGGGGCCGGGACGGCGCCGGTGGGAGGCGGATAGCGCGTCAGGCGCACCCGGGCCTCGGGCCTGTCCTTGCTTGCGGGTGCCACGGGCCACTCGGTGATCTGCGGTGGCGGCAGGCCGGCAATGGGCTGGGGCAGGCGCACGGGCTCGCGTGTCAGCGGCGTGTCGGGCTTGCGGAAGGTCCACAGGTGGATGGAGGCCAGCAGGCGCAGCATCGTCAGCCCGAAGCCCGCCAGGTCGGCCAGGGCCTGCACCTGGTCCTGCTGCTCGACGATGCGCAGCAGCGGGGTCTGCCGGCTGGCCAGGAAGCGGGGGTCCAGCACCAGGGTGCCGCCGCGCCACGGGCCGGATGCGGGCAGGCCCGGCATCCGGGTGACCCGCAGTTCCGTCAACTGCCGCCACGGATTTCCGGCCACGGCATAGGTCAGGCGCTTGTGGCCCTGCAGCACATCGCCAGGGACGAAAGGCCTGGGCTGGCGGCCATCGGCATCGCTCAAGGTGCATCGCAGCACTTCAACCACGCGCAGGTCGTAGTCGAAGCGGCGTACTTCGCCCGCGCGGCTGGCCGTGCGCAGCAGGCCCGTCACCAGTGCGCCCAGCCCGGTACCGGGTTGAGGACCGGGGTCGGTGAAGCGCTGGTACAGGTCGCGCAGTCCCCGGTGGCGCACCCAGGCCCGCAGGCCGCGCACGATACGCTGCAGGGCGAAGGAGTCCTCCCGGTGCAGGAAACGCAGGCTGCCCGACACCTGGGCCTCCAGCACGGCGTGGCGATGCCGCACCTCGTCGGCCTGTCCGGCCAGGCTGCGGTCTTCCCAGGTGGTGGCCTCGTACAAGCGCACGCGGCTGTGGGCGGATGCCTCGTCCACCTGCAGCCGGCGGTCGAGCGTGGTGGCCAGGGCGTCCAGGCGCGCGGGCCGGTACTCCAGGGTCCATTCCACCACCCACGGGCGGGCGCCGCCGGGGCGGTCGCCCAAGTCGAGCCAGACCGGCCCGGTCAGTCGTTCGATGACGCCGATGCGCGTGGGCTGCGGGCGGGCGTGGGCGGGCAGGGGTGGGCGCGGTGCGCCCATGGGTCGCGGCTGGTGATGGTCCGCTTCGAGGTGCGACGCCGGCCCTTCGATCAGGCCCCAGTCAGCGCGCAGCGCCTGCGCGCCGCGCAGGGCGAGCGCGGCGATGGTCAAGGAGGGGTTGGCGCCCAGGGACTCGGGGATGATCGCGCCGTCCAGCACGGCCAGGCCCGGCAACACCTGCAGGCCCTGGGCGTCCCGGCCATCGAACACGCGCCCGCAGGCATCGACCACGCCCTCGCGGGCGCTCTCGCCCATGGGGCAGCCGCCCAGCGGATGGACCGTCAGCACGGGCCCGCGCGGCTGTTCGGTCAGCATGCTCAGTTCATCGGGCAGCAGGCGCCACATCGGGTTGGGCACCCAGTGCGGGCCGTCGATGGGCGCCTGTCCGCCCCCCTCGGTGTCCCCCTCGGTGGCCTCCCGCCGCAGGCTGCGCAGATGGTCTACCTGGCGCTGTGCGGCGGCGCTGGCGGTGTCCAGCGTGGGAGAAAGCCTCGCCTGGGGCCAGTGCACCCGCAACGTGCCCAGGGCGGGTGCCTGGGAAGACGGTGCCGTGAACGCGTGAGGCAGCTTCAGCACCCCGTCTGCATCATCGTGACCGATCAGGCCCACCAGCAACGTGCGCTCCATGGCCTCGGGGTCCACGGCGGCGGGGTCGGCCATCGGGTCAGCGCCGGGCCCGTGGCGCGCCAGGTCGGCCTGCGGCAACTGGTGCACGGCGTGGCCCGTGGTCACGGTCTGCTGGAACAGCCAGCGCAGGGCGCCGGGTACCGAGAACTCCTGCAGCCAGAAGGGCCGGCTGCCGCGCTGGGGCTGCGCCCCGAAGGCGATGGCCGTGGTGATGGTGGGGCCCACCCGGCGGGTGTCCAGAGCGGCGGACTCGTCGGCCCCTGGGTGGGCAGCCCGGGGCAGGCGGTGCACCGCCGCGATGTTGTCGCCGTTGCAGGAAAAGCGCTCGCCCAGCCGTGGCGAGAGCGGCAGCCCGGTATCCCGGGAGCGCAGCAGGATCTCGGTGCTGCCGAAGGTGCCTGCGGCCAGGATGACGTGGCGCGCTTGCAGTTCCAGCGGCCCGGCCTCGCGCGCCTGCAGGTCATGCCGGGTGTGCAGCACTTCCAGCGTCCAGCGCGGCTTCGCTTCCCGGTCCTGTGCCAGCCTCAGCCGGCTGACGCTGGCGCCGGTGAACAACTGCGCCCCGGCGTCCACGGCCTGGCGCAGCAGGTTCACGTCGAGCGAATCCTTGGCGCCCACGTTGCAGCCCGTCATGCAGTCGCCGCACAGGGTGCAGCCGGGCAGTGCCACGCCGGCGGCGTTGGGCCTGGCGGTCATGGCCACCGTCATCGGCACCTCCTGCACCGGCAGATGCCGCCCGGCCAGGGTTCTCAGGGCCTGGGCCTTGGCCAGGGGTTCGCGGGCGTGCTCGGGGTGCAGGGCGATGGTGTTCAGGCGCCCTGGCAACTCGCCGCCCAGGGCCGTGCGCGCACGGGGGTACCAGCCCGCCTGCTGCAACTCGCGCACCTGGGAGGCAAAGTGGGCCCGGCGCAGGTCGTTCGGCTGCGGCTCCAGCAGCACGCCGGCGTTGATCAGCGAGCCACCGCCCACGCCATTGGCCACCAGGGCCATCACGTCATCGCCCACGCGCAGGTCGAACAGGCCCTCGGCCTGCCCCCCCACCTCGCCCGTGGCCTGCTGGCCGATGCGCAGGTGCCCGGGCAGGTCGGCCATCCGGGAGGGGAAGTCCCCCGGACGCAACTCCTGGCCGCGCTCAAGGATGCACAGCCGAACGGGCCGGTATCCGCCGCGACCGTCGGCCACCCTGCTGCCGGCCAGTGCGGCGGCGGCGGCGCTGCCGCCGTAGCCGGTGCCGACGATGACCACATCCCAGGGCTGCGGGCGATCGCCGTCAGACCCGGGCTCGGCCTGGTCTGACCACAGCGCGTGCAGACCGCGGCCGAGCAGGGGTGTCAATGCCAAGTCTTGCTCCCGCGCCGGCAAGCTCAGGCTGCGGGCATCACCGGTGGCTTCGCAGCCGGCCAGGCGAGACGGGCGCCGGACGGCAGCACGGCGCGCAGCGCGTCGAGATGGACGGGCTTGTGCAGCAGCGGCACGCCCGCGCCCCGGGCCAGCCGCAACTGCTCGGGCCCCGTTTCCCCGGTGATCAGCACCGCCGGCAGGCCCGGCTGCAGGGCGCGCACCGACTGCAGCACCTTCAGGCCGTCGTCGCCGGCCAGCAGGCGCATGTCGCTGAGCAGCACGTCCAGGGTGTGACGGCGCGCGATCTCGCAGGCCTGGGCGGTGCCCGTGGCCAGATAGACCTGACAGCCCACTTCGGTGAGCAGCAATTCCATGCTCTGGCGCACCTGTGCGTCGTCGTCCACAACCAGCACCCGCAGCCCGCTCGGTGCCTGCCCGGCGGAACCCTCGCCTGTGGTGGCGGCTGGCGCGGCCGGCGCGCCTGCCTGCGCGGCCAGCGGCATGCGCAGGGTGATTTCGGTGCCTTGACCCGCGGTGGACGCCAGGGCGACCTGGATGTCCAGCAGCGCCGACAGCCGCTGCACGATGGACAGCCCCAGGCCCAGCCCCTTGGTGCGGTCCCGCTCCACGTTGTCCACCTGGTAGAACTCGCGGAACACCTTGGGCTGCTCGGCCACGGGGATGCCGATGCCGGTGTCGGCCACGCTCAGGCAGGCCCGGTCGCCCTCGCGCCAGACGCGAAGGCGCACCTCGCCCTCCTGGCGGTTGTACTTGATGGCGTTATCGGTGAGATTGCTGATCACGCGCAGCAGCAGCCCGGGGTCGGTCCACACCGGCACCGGCCCGTCCACCTGCAGCGAGCACCGCAGCCCGCGATCTCGCGCTGCGTTCTCCATCAGCTGGAAGTGCTCGGTCACCAGGCGGTCCAGGTGCTGCAGTCGGTGGGCCACTTCCACCGTGCCGGCGTCCAGCCGCGAGATGTCCAGCAGCGCGTCCAGCTGTGCAGCCAGCGTCTTGTTGACATTGGCCAGCAAGTGCGTGATCTGCTGCCCGCGCTCGTCCAGCGGGCGCATGCTCAGTGCCGCCACCAGCACGTTCATGCTGTGGATGGGCTGGCGCAGGTCGTGGCTGGCGGCGGCCAGAAAATGGGTCTTGGCCCGGTGCGCCTCGCTCTCGTTCTCCAGCGCACGCTGCAACTGGGCGTTGAGCTTCTTCTCGGCAAAGCGGATGCGGCAGGAGTCCTCGAACACCGCGGCCTGCTGTTTGGCCACGCCCACCAGGAAGGCCAGGTAGATGAGGATCAGCACGCTCAGGCCCCAGTGGATGGTGGCCTCGGCGGGGTCGTGCGGGGAGAGCGCCCAGCCCACTGCCAGTGGCAGCAGCATGGGCACCGCATAGGCGAGGAAAACGCCCCGGTAGCCTGCGGTGCTGATGACGGAGCCCGTGGCCACGGCCAGCAGGATGATGGAGACAGCGGCGTGGCCGAGGTCGCTCATGCCGCCAAAGCCCAGCACCGACACGGCCATCAGCACGCCGCCGCCGGCCATCAGAAGGCCCACCTTGAGCTCGGCGTGGCGGCCCCCTTGCGCCTGGAGCACGCCGGCCGTCCAGCGCAGCCGCCACAGCGCGAACAGCATCACGCTGAAGAGCCAGGCGACGATCCAGGGGGAACGGCTGCTGAGGGACCAGGTGATGAAGATGAAGACCGCCGCCCCCATCAGGCTCAGCTGCGAGCGCTTGTTCTGGCTCAGGAACAGTTCGATGAAGCGCTCATGGATGAACGCCTTCACCATTTGTTCGTTGTCGTCGGTCCTTGTGGACGAGGCTTGTGTGCCCATTTTTTGTCCCCCCTGGCGAGCTGTGCCTGGGGGGCGGGCTCACGCGAGGAGTACGCTATCAGCCTGTCCGGGACGTGACATCAAGGCTTACCCTGATGGCCCGCCCCGCCGGGACCCGCCGGGGGCCCACAGCCGCACCAGCGTCCAGGCCGCAGCCCCGCCCAGCGCTGCGAACAGGCCCAGGCTCCAGAACTCGTAGGGCAGGCCCAGCAGGTTCACGGCGGCGTCTGCGCAGGAGGCCCGCGGCGCGAACACCTCCGGCGCCAGAGCGTCGAGTTGCAGTCCGCTGATGATGCGGTCGGCCAGCGTCAGGTTGCACGATGACGAGGACTTGGCCACCAGGTGCTGCCACAGCGCTGCGGCCATGCCCGCGGCGGCCAGCAGCGCCGTGACCAGCAGCGCACCGGCCTTGGCCAGCCGCCGCGGCAGCCAGGCCCCCGCCAGGGCCACCAGGGCGATGGCAGCGAACACCGCGCGCTGCAGCACGCACCAGGGGCAGGGCTGCATGTCGAACACGTGTTGCGACACCAGCGCGGCACCGATGGCCGTCAGACTGGCCCCGGCCACCAGCAGCAGCAAGGCTGCCGGGCGGTCAAGCAGGCTGTTCATGGCGGCGTGCAGGATGCAAAGACAGCCCGGCGATCACGCCAGCTCGGCGACCAGCTCGACCTCC
>JAJTDM010000008.1 GCA_021300575.1 Rubrivivax sp. | reverse complement strand
CGCGCGGTGGGGCGCGGCTGCATCTCATCGACACCCTGCGCGCTGCGGCCCCCTGGCAGCGGCTGCGCCGGGCCCATGCCCGCCCGGGGGCCCCGCCCATCCTGGTGCGGCCTGACGACTTCCATCTGCGGCGCCATGAACAGAAGCGCAGCACCACCACCATCTTCGCGCTCGACGCCTCGGGCTCTTCGGCCCTGTACCGGCTGGCCGAGGCCAAGGGCGCCGTCGAACTGCTGCTGGCCGAGTGCTACGTGCGGCGCGACCAGGTGGCGGTGCTGGCCTTCCGGGGGGGCGCGGCGGAGGTGATCCTGCCGCCCACCCGTTCGCTGGTGCGTGCCAAGCGCGGCCTGGCCGGCCTGCCCGGGGGTGGCGGCACGCCCCTGGCCGCAGGGCTGGACGCAGCGGCGGCCCTGGCGCTGCGGGTGCGCCGCGCTGGCGGCACTCCCGTGGTGGTGGTGCTCACCGATGGCCGTGCCAATGTGGGGCGCGACGGCCTGGGCGGGCGGGCGCGAGCCCAGGAGGAGGCCCTGGCGGCTGCCCGCGCCCTGCGCGCGCAAGGGGGCAGCGTGATCATCATCGACACCTCGGTGCGGCCGGAGCCGGCGGCCCGCGCTTTGGCCCTGGCCGCTGGCGCCCGCTACCTGGCGCTGCCCCAGGCGAATGCCGAGGCCCTGGCGCGCGCGGTGCAAGGCGCCCATGACCGGGGCTGACCCGGTGCAACCCCTGCGCGCCGCGCCGCCGTCAGCGGCAGACCGCTTGCCCCCGTGCTGGCCGCATCGGTCGGCCAGCCGGTGGGTGGATGCCGGTGGCTTGACCTGGCACGTCCAGGTGTTCGAAGGCCAAGGCGGGCCGCAGACGAGCTCCGAAGACGGGGCGCGGGACATCGTGCTGCTGCACGGAACCGGCGCCTCGGCCCACTCCTGGCGGGACATCGCCCCCGCGCTGGCGCGGCGCCTGCCGCCCGGTGCCCGGGTCATCGTGCCCGATCTGCCCGGCCACGCCTTCACTGCGCGTCCGTCTGATCAGGGCCTGTCTTTGCCCGGCATGGCGCACCTGCTGAGCACCTTGCTGCAGGTGCTGCAGGCCCGTCCGCGCGTGCTGATCGGCCACTCGGCAGGCGCCGCCGTGGCGGCCCGCATGGCGCTGGATGATCCTGCCAGCGTGAAGACCCTGGTCAGCCTCAATGGGGCCTGGCTGCCCCCGGCCGGACAGGGACGCTGGTTCTATGCCCCGCTGGCGCGCCTGTTCGCGCTGAACCCCTGGGTGCCCCATGTGTTCGCCTTCCATGCCAGCCACCGCGGCCCGCTGGAGCGCCTGCTGGCCAGCACCGGCTCGCGCCTGGACCGCGCCGGCATCGACCTCTATGCGCCCCTGGTCAGTGACCGCCGCCACGTGGCCGCCGTGCTGGCCATGATGACCGCGTGGGACCTGCGCCCGCTGCTGCAGGACCTGCCCCGTCTGACGCCCGCCCTGCACCTGGTGGTGGCCGAGGGTGACCGCACCGTGCCCCCGCGCACCTCGGAAGAAGCCGCCCGCCGCCAGCCGCGCGCCGTGCTGCACCGGTTGCCTGGCCTCGGTCATCTGGCGCACGAAGAGGCGCCGGCGGTGGTGCTGGAGTTGCTGGATCGAGTCTTGGCGTAGCCGCCAGAAGGCACGGCGGTCCAGGACGCCCCTGATTGACGCCGCGCGGCAGAGTGTCTATCCTGATTGACATCAAGGATTGACAGGGTGGCGTGACATTCCGGCATGCGCCCCAGTCCAGGGAGACTGCCGATGGCCGCGAACGCCCGTATTGAGAATGCCCTGGAGGCTGCCCTGGCCCAAGCCGGGGGGTCAGGTTGCCCGCCCCAGCTGACGGCAGCCGTGCGGCATGCCGTGTTCCCGGGCGGCGCGAGGATACGCCCTCAACTCTGCCTGGCGGTGGCCCGGGCGTGTGGGGACGACCGGCCTGAGCTGTCGGACGCCGCCGCCATCTCCATCGAGCTGCTGCACTGCGCCTCGCTGGTGCACGACGACCTGCCCTGCTTTGACGACGCGCCGGTGCGCCGGGGCCAGCCCTCGGTGCACAGCGCCTTTGGCGAGCGTCTGGCCGTGCTGGCGGGCGACGGCCTGATCGTGGTGGCTTTTCAGGTGCTGGCCCGTGCCGGTGCCCAGGCGCCCGACCGCCTGGTGCCCTTGTTGACCACCATCGCCGGTTCCGTGGGTTTACCGGGGGGCATCGTGGCCGGCCAGGCCTGGGAATGCGAGTCCCGGGTGTCCATCAGCCAGTACCACCGCGAGAAGACGGGCTCCCTGTTCGCCGCTGCCACGGTGGCGGGTGCCCAGGCGGCCGGCGGCGATGCCGAGGCCTGGCGGGGGCTGGGTGAGTGGCTGGGCGAGGCCTACCAGTCAGCCGACGACATCCGCGACGTGGTGGCCGACGCCCAGCAACTGGGCAAGCCCATCGGCCGGGATGCGGCGCTGGGCCGGCCGAGCGTGGCGCGTGAGCGCGGGCTTCCTTCGGCCATGCGGCACTTCGACGCCCTGGTGCGCAACGCCGTGGAGGCCGTGCCCGAGTGCCGCGGCGCCCCGATGCTGCGCGCCCTGGTGCGCAGCGAGTCCGAGCGCCTGGTGCCCAGCCATCTGGCCGCGCCCTTGCGCGCCGCAGCCTGACCGTGGAGGGCCTGGCGTGTCGCAGTGGTCCTCTGATGCAGCGCCCCACCCGGGCCACAGGCCCGGTTCCCCTTCACCGGGCCCGGCATCGGTGCGAGGCATGAGCTGGCGCGATGCCTTTGCCGCCTGGCGGGACCGGCTCGTGGCCAGCCACCGCTTCCAGCGCTGGGCGGCCGGCTTCTGGCTGACGCGGCCCATCGCGCGGCGCCGAGCCTCCGGGCTCTTCGACCTGGTAGCCGGCTTTGTCTACACCCAGGTGCTGGCGGCCTGCGTGCGCCTGGACCTTTTCGAGCACCTCTCGCGCAGCGGCCCGCAGACAGTGGAGGAACTCGCGCGGCGCGGGGCGCTGTCCGTGCGGGCCATGCAGCGCCTGCTGGATGCGGCGGTGTCCATCCGCTTGCTGGAGCGCCGCAGCGCAGGGCGCTACGGCCTGGGCCCGCTGGGGGCGCCCATGGTGGGCAACGACGGGCTGAAGGCCATGATCGAACACCATGCCGCGCTGTACGCCGACCTGCGCGACCCCGTGGCGCTGCTGCGTGACGAGGGCGCGGGCTCGGCCATGTCGGCCTACTGGCCCTATGCCGCCTACCCCACGTCGGAAGACCTGCCCGAGCAGCGCGTGGCCGAGTATTCGGCGCTGATGACGGCCTCGCAGCCGATGGTGATCGACGAGGTGCTGGACGCCTGGGGCTTTCACCGGCATCGCCGCATGCTGGACGTGGGTGGCGGCGAGGGCCGCTTCGTCAGCGCCGTGGCGCAGCGCGCCCCGGGGCTGGAACTGATGCTGTTCGACCTGCCGCCCGTGGCAGCGCTGGCCCGGCAACGCCTGGCGGGCCTGGGGCTGGCCGACCGCGTGCAGACCTTCGGCGGCAGTTTCTTTGACGACCCGCTGCCGCAGGGCGCGGACCTGGTCACCCTGGTGCGGGTGTTGTTTGATCACGACGACGAGCACGCCCTGGCCATCCTGAAGGCGGCGCGGGCGGCGCTGCCCTCGGGCGGCACGGTGCTGGTGGCCGAACCCATGGCGCAGACGCCCGGGGCGCACGCTATGGGTGATGCGTACTTCGGCTTCTACCTGCTGGCCATGGGGCGCGGCGAGGCGCGCTCCGTCGACGACATGCGCCGACTGCTCGGCCTGGCTGGCTTCCAGGACATCCGCCCCGTCAAGACCCGGTTGCCCCTGCAGGCCGGGGTGGTGGTGGCCCGCGCGCCTTAGGACTGGACACATGACCACGGAACCTAGGGGAAACACCAGTTCGAACGTGTCAATATCGCTTGACACTTGAATCAGTCTAGTAAACCATACACCTCGAGTTGTCATGCGATCCTGTCACTTCATTTCCCCCACCTCGCAGCCCGGCCGCGCTACCGCGGGCTGCAGCCACGCTGTGGAGGTGAGGCCATGAAGACGCAGGCCATCGTGCTGGAGTCGCCAGAACATCTGGCGCTCAGCCAGATCGCGCTGGACGCCCCGGGCCCGGCCGACGTGGTGGTGGACATCGAGTTCAGCGGCATCAGCACCGGCACCGAGAAGCTGCTGTGGAACGGCCGCATGCCGCAGTTCCCAGGCATGGGCTACCCGCTGGTGCCGGGGTACGAATCCGTGGGCCGGGTGGTCCAGGCCGGCCCGGAGGCGGGTTTGTCGGTGGGTGAACGCGTCTTCGTGCCCGGTGCGCGCTGCTACGGCGAGGTGCGGGGCCTGTTCGGCGGCGCGGCGTCCAAGCTGGTCTCCGCCGGCTCCCGCCTGACCCCCATTTCAGAAGCGCTGGGCGAGCAGTCGGTGCTGCTGGCCCTGGCGGCCACGGCTTATCACGCGGTGTCGGATGCCGGCAAGCGCACCACCATCGTTCCGCCCGACCTGATCGTCGGCCACGGGGTGCTGGGCCGTCTGCTGGCCCGCATGGTGGTCCTGGCCGGCTTTGCGCCCCCCACGGTGTGGGAAATCAACCCCGCGCGTCAAGGCGGCGCCCAGGGTTACCCGGTGCTGGACCCCAAGGACGACCCGCGGCGCGACTACCGCGCCATCTACGACGTCAGCGGGGACGCCCAGATCCTGGACCAGCTCGTCATGCGCCTGGCGCCGGGCGGCGAGATCGTGTTGGCCGGCTTCTACACCGAGCCGCTGCACTTCATGTTCGCGCCGGCCTTCATGCGCGAGGCGCAGATCCGCTGCGCCGCCGAGTGGAAGCGTCCGGACCTGCTGGCCGTGAAGGAACTGGCTGAGAGCGGGCGCCTGTCGCTGGACGGCCTCATCACGCACCACGACCAGCCGGCCCATGCCGACACCGCCTACCGCACCGCGTTTGGCGACCCCGACTGTCTGAAGATGGTCCTCGATTGGAGACACTGCCAATGAACGCGCCTACCAAGCCCGTCATGTTCCTGCGTGACGAACGGTTCGAGGGGCTCAAGGCCGAGGCTGCGATCGAGCCGGACCCGGTCTCCACTTCACCCGCAGCCAAGACCACCCAGATCATCGCCATCTACGGCAAGGGCGGCATCGGCAAGAGCTTCACGCTGGCCAATCTCAGCTACATGATGGCCCAGCAGGGCAAGAAGGTGCTGCTGATCGGCTGCGATCCCAAGAGCGACACCACCAGCCTGCTGTTTGGCGGCAAGGCCTGCCCCACCATCATCGAGACCAGCTCGAAGAAGAAGCTGGCCGGCGAGGCCGTGGCCATCGGCGATGTGTGCTTCAAGCGCGACGGTGTCTACGCCATGGAGCTCGGTGGCCCCGAGGTCGGCCGCGGTTGCGGCGGGCGCGGCATCATCCACGGCTTCGAGACGCTGGAAAAGCTGGGCTTCCACGAGTGGGGCTTCGACTACGTGCTCCTGGACTTCCTGGGTGACGTCGTCTGCGGCGGCTTCGGTCTGCCCATCGCCCGCGACATGTGCCAGAAGGTCATCGTCGTGGCCAGCAACGATTTGCAGAGCCTGTACGTGGCCAACAACGTCTGCTCGGCGGTGGAGTACTTCCGCAAGCTGGGGGGCAACGTCGGTGTGGCCGGCATGGTCATCAACAAGGATGACGGCACGGGCGAGGCGCAGGCCTTTGCGGTCAATGCCGGCATCCCGGTGTTGGCAGCCATTCCTGCCCACGAGGACATCCGCCGCAAGAGTGCGTCCTACGAAATCATCGGCAAGCCCGACGGCGAATGGGGTCCCCTGTTCGGAACCCTGGCCCAGAACGTGGCCGATGCGCCCCCGGTACGCCCCAAGCCGCAGACCCAGGACCAACTGCTCGGGTTGTTCTCCGCCGACGTGACGGGGCGTGACGTGAAGTTGGAACCCGCCACGGTGTTCGACATGGTGGGCCGCACCGAATCGGTGAAGCCATCGCTGGAAGTGGTCTACGACGCCGCCTGAGCGCGCGCCGAACCCCTCACACGCCACCCCCATGAGCAGCGCCACTCCAGCCATGCCCGCCAACGTGCCCGCCGACGTGCAGAACCCCGCCGCCCTGCAAGGCGACGGGCTGGGCTGCCACAGCGGCCGCGACCAGATGCTGGCCGCAGCGCAAGCTGCCGGCAAGAGCGAGACGCTGGCGCAGTACGCCAAGGACTACCCGCTGCCCGAAGGCGCCGGCCCGCACGACCAGCCGCAGAGCATGTGCCCGGCCTTCGGCTCGCTGCGCGTGGGCTTGCGCATGCGCCGCACCGCCACCATCCTGTCCGGTTCGGCCTGCTGCGTGTACGGCCTGACCTTCACCTCCCACTTCTACGGTGCGCGCCGCACCGTGGGCTACGTACCGTTCAACAGCGAGAGCCTGGTCACGGGCAAGCTGTTCGAGGACATCCGCGAAGCCGTCTTCCAGCAGGCTGACCCGGCGCTGTACGACGCGGTGGTCATCATCAACCTGTGCGTGCCCACGGCCAGCGGCGTGCCGCTGCAGCTGCTGCCCAAGGACATCAACGGCGTGCGCATCATCGGCATCGACGTCCCGGGCTTTGGCGTGCCCACGCATGCCGAGGCCAAGGATGTGCTGGCCGGCGCCATGCTGAAGTTTGCCCGCGGTGAGGCCGAGACCGGCCCGGTGGCGGCGCCGCGCGGCGGCATTTCTGACAAGCCCACCGTCACCCTGCTGGGCGAGATGTTCCCGGCCGACCCCGTGGGCATCGGCATGCTGCTGGCGCCCATGGGCCTGGCCGCCGGACCGGTGGTGCCCACGCGCGAGTGGCGCGAGCTCTATTCGGCGCTGGACTGCGCAGCCGTGGCCGCCATCCATCCCTTCTACACCGCCAGCGTGCGCGAATTCGAGGCCGCGGGCCGGCCCATCGTCGCCTCGGCCCCCGTGGGCTACGACGGCACCGAAGCCTGGCTGCAAAGCGTGGGCCAGGCCTGCAACGTGGGACAGGCGCAGATCGACGCGGCCAAGAACCAGTGGCTGCCGGCCATCAAGGGCGCGCTGTCTCGCATGCCGATCAAGGGCCGCGTGACGGTCAGCGGCTATGAAGGCTCTGAGCTCCTGGTGGCCCGTCTGTTGATCGAGAGCGGCGCCGAGGTGCCCTATGTGGGCAGCGCCTGCCCGAAGACGCCGTGGTCCGCGCCCGATCTGGCGTGGCTGCAAGCCCGCGGCGTGCATGTGCAGTACCGCGCCAGTCTGGAGCAGGACATCGCTGCTGTGCGCGAGTTCAAGCCCGATCTGGCGATCGGCACCACGCCTGTGGTGCAGGCGGCCAAGCAGGCGGCCATCCCGGCGCTGTACTTCACCAACCTCATCTCGGCCCGTCCTCTCATGGGTCCGGCCGGAGCCGGGTCGCTGGCCCAGGTGATCAACGCCGCCATTGCGAACAAGGCGCGCTTCGACACCATGCGTGAATTCTTCGGCGACACCGGCCAGGGTGACCGTGCCGGCGTGTGGGAGAGCAAGCCCGTGCTGCGCCCGGAGTTCCGGGCCGAAACCAAGCGCCAGGTCATCAAGTTGATGAAGAAGCGCAAGGCCGAGGAGATGATCTGATGAGGGCGGCTGCGGTGACCACAGTGGCGCGCCTGGGTTTCGGGTGCCGAGGGCTCGCGAGTCGCGTGGAGCGTGTGCCCCCCTCCGCTCATGTCCCCCGGTCTCGGCCTCTTGGCCGATCCCTCCTCCTTTACTTCGCTGCGAGGGGCACCCACTCCCCGCGACCTGCCGATTTGGCCGGCTATCGCCTGAGCGTCGATCGCTCACTCCTTTGCAGACTGCGGGCAGTGGATGGTCCCCGCAGCGAAGTAAAGGAGGAGGGCCGGGCTTTGCCCGGGCCGGGGGACATGAGCGGAGGGGACCGTCCGCTACCCGCAGTTCGAGAGGTGCATCCCACAGCCCTCGAACCACAGACGCGCACAGCGGGAGGGGCCATACCGTGCTAGTCCTCGACCACGATCGCGCTGGCGGCTACTGGGGAGCGGTGTACGTGTTCACCGCGATCAAGGGGCTGCAGGTCGTCATCGACGGCCCGGTGGGTTGCGAGAACCTGCCGGTGACCAGCGTGCTGCACTACACCGACGCGCTGCCCCCGCACGAGCTGCCCATCGTGGTGACCGGTCTGGCCGAAGAGCAACTGGGCCGCGAAGGCACCGAAGGCGCGATGAAGCGCGCCCATGCCGTGCTGGACCCGGACCTGCCCAGCGTGGTGGTGACGGGCTCGATCGCCGAGATGATCGGCGGCGGCGTCACGCCCGAAGGCACGACGATCCAGCGCTTCCTGCCGCGCACCATCGACGAAGACCAATGGCAGTGCGCCGACCGCGCGATGTTCTGGCTGTGGAGCACCTACGGCCTGCGCAAGGTGCCTGAGCGCACCCCGTTCGAGGAGCGCCCGGCCGGTGAGCGCCCGCGCGTGAACATCATCGGTCCGAGCTACGGCACCTTCAACTCGCCCAGTGACCTGGCCGAGATCCGCCGTCTGGTGCAGGGCATCGGCGCCGAAGTCAACATGGTGTTCCCGCTGGGCAGCCATCTGGCGGATGTGTCGCGCCTGGTGGAGGCCGACGTCAACATCTGCATGTACCGCGAGTTCGGCCGCATGCTGTGCGAGGCGCTGGAGCGCCCCTACCTGCAAGCCCCCATCGGGCTGCACAGCACCACCGCTTTCCTGCGGCAGTTGGGTCAGTTGCTGCACCTGGACCCGGAACCCTTCATCGAACGCGAGAAGCACACCACCATCAAGCCGGTGTGGGACTTGTGGCGCTCGGTCACGCAGGACTTCTTCGGTACCGCCAACTTCGGCGTCGTGGCCGGCGAGACCTATGCACGCGGCCTGCGCCACTTCCTGGAAGACGAACTGGGCTTGCCGTGCAACTTCGCCATCTCGCGCAAGGCCGGTGCCAAGACCGACAACGCCGAGGTGCGGCGCCTCGTACACGAAAAGACGCCGCTGGTGCTGTTCGGCTCCTACAACGAGCGCATGTACCTGGCCGAAAAGGCTGCGGGCTTCGGCCCGAAGCCCGCCTACATCGCGGCCTCGTTCCCGGGCGCCATCATCCGCCGCGCCACGGGCACCCCGTTCATGGGCTATGCCGGCGCCACCTATGTGGTGCAGGAGTTCTGCAACGCGCTGTTCGATGCGTTGTTCCACATCCTGCCCCTGGGCACCGAACTTGACCGTGTCGACCCCACGCCCGTGCGCCAGCGCGCCGAGATGCCTTGGGAAGAAGACGCCAAGCTGCTCATGGACGAATTGCTGGAGGCCGAGCCGGTGCTGGTGCGCATCTCGGCAGCCAAGCGCATGCGCGATCGGGCCGAGGCCGATGCGCGAGAGAACAGCCTGCCCGCAGTGAACGCTGCGCGGCTGGCCGTGTTGTTCGGTCGACCGAGACAGGAGGTGGCGGCATGACCTGCCTTCACACCTGGCGCGTGCGCCCGAACATCAACCCGGGCAACCGGGTGACAGGTGCCGGGGCGGCTTGCCGCTGCGGCTTTTCAGGGCCGAACCAATTGGTGAGGCTGCACTTCACGAAAGGCTATCCAAATGGCTGAAAAAGTGAATCCGTCGGGGCTGACGGACGAAGAGTGCCAAGAGTTCCACAAGTACTACATCCAAGGGTACACGCTGTGGGCAGTTGGCGCTTTCTTCGCCCACAGCCTGGTTTGGATCTGGCGTCCCTGGTTCTGACAACCACGTTCTGACAACCACGTCGAGTGAGGCTGACATGAGACAAGAAATCGTTGCCGGACATCTGGCGCAGCGCCGCGAGGGCCCCCTCAAGGATTCCTTGAGCGGCTTTCATGGCATCTATGCCGTGACCTTCATCGTCTTCTTGCTGCTTGCGCTGGCTTCCTTGCTGTGTTTGCAGAACTGGCGCAGCTTGCTGCCGGGAGCGGAGGGCGCACGCTCGATGCTCGATGGCGTCAAGACTGCTGTCTACACCGTCATATCCCAACTGAGTTAAGCGGAAAGGAAATCAACATGTGGCGTTATTGGCGAGTTGTCGACCCACGCAAAGCGATCATCCTCACGGGTCTTCTGATCGCGTTCGTGTCGACGAGCATCCATCTGATCCAGATCAGTGGAGACCGTTACAACATCAACACCTGGCATCCCGACACGGCCAAGGCCGCGAAGGCGGCGCAAAACGCGCCGTTGCCACCGTCGAAGTAACGGACGCGCGGCGCATTGCTGCCGCGCGAGCGGGCGGTGTCGGGTTCACACCCTTCACCCCTGCTCCTTGGTGAGCCTAGCGACGAATTGCGGCTGATGCTTCGCGCACAGCAATCGGAGAGATTCATATGGCCATGCTGAGCTTCGAGAGAAAGTACCGTGTCCGCGGGGGCACGCTGATCGGTGGTGACTTGTTCGACTTCTGGGTCGGACCGTTCTACGTCGGGTTCTTCGGCGTCACGACAGCGTTCTTTTCCCTGCTGGGCACCACCATGATTGTCTGGGGTGCGGCCATGGGCCCCACCTGGAACCTCTGGCAGATCAGCATCGCGCCGCCGGACCTGAAATACGGTTTGAACATGGCGCCCCTGATGGAGGGGGGCCTGTGGCAGATCATCACTGTCTGCGCCATTGGAGCCTTCGGCTCGTGGGCGCTGCGAGAGGTGGAGATCTGCCGAAAACTGGGCATGGGTTACCACGTGCCCGTGGCCTTCAGCTTCGCGATCCTGGGCTACGTCACGCTGCAGGTGATACGCCCCGCACTGCTGGGCGCCTGGGGGCACGCCTTCCCCTACGGCATCTACAGCCACCTGGACTGGGTGAGCAACGTGGCTTACCAGTACCTGCACTTCCACTACAACCCCTGGCACATGGTCGCGGCCAGCCTGTTCTTCGCCACCACGCTGGCGCTGTCCATGCACGGCGGTCTGGTGCTGTCTTCCACCAACCCGAAGAAGGGTGAGCCAGTGAAGACCCCGGAGCACGAGGACACCTTCTTCCGCGACTTCATCGGCTACTCGGTGGGCACGCTGGGCATTCACCGTCTGGGCCTGTTCCTGGCTCTCGCCTCGGTGTGGTTTGCCGCGATGTGCATCGTCGTCAGCGGACCGTTCTGGACCCGCGGCTGGCCCGAGTGGTGGGGCTGGTGGTTGAACCTGCCGATCTGGGGCCATTGAACCCGGACCGCCGACAAGGAGAACAACATGGCTGAGTATCAAAACCTCTTCACCGCCGTGCAGGCCACCGGCCCTCTGGGAGACGGCGTGCCGCTGCCCCGAGGCGACTGGCGCCGCAGCGGCAAGCCCTTCCTGTGGCATCTGATCGGCCGCATCGGCAACGCTCAGATCGGGCCCGTCTACCTCGGGGGCCTCGGCGTGGCATCGCTGGTGTTCGGCACCCTGGCCTTCAACATCATCGGCTTCAACATGCTGGCCTCGGTGGACTGGAGTCCGCTGCGCCTGATCCAGCAACTGTTCTGGCTGGCCCTGGAGCCGCCGGCGCCGCAATACGGCCTGAGCATCCCGCCGCTGGCCCAAGGAGGCTGGTGGCTCATCGTGGGCTTCCTGCTGACGGTGTCCATCATGTTGTGGTGGGCCCGCACCTACCGCCGCGCGCGTCAGCTGGGCATGGGCACGCACGTGGCCTGGGCTTTCGCTGCGGCGATCTGGCTGTACCTGGTGTGCGGCTTCTTCCGCCCGCTCATGATGGGCAGCTGGTCTGAGGCGGTGCCTTTCGGCATCTTCCCGCACCTGGACTGGGTGTCGGCGCTGTCGCTGCGCCACGGCAACCTGTTCTACAACCCGTTCCACGCGCTGTCCATCGTCTTCCTGTATGGCTCGGTGCTGCTGTTTGCCATGCACGGCGCCACCATCCTGGCGGTGGGCCGCTACGGTGGTGAACGCGAGATCGAGCAGATCGTGGACCGCGGCACAGCGTCCGAGCGTGCCGCCCTGTTCTGGCGCTGGACCATGGGTTTCAACGCGACGATGGAGTCCATCCACCGTTGGGCCTGGTGGTTTGCGGTGCTGTGTCCGCTGACTGGCGGCATCGGCATCCTGTTGACCGGCCCCGTGGTGGACAACTGGTATCTCTGGTCCATGAAGCACGGCGTGGTGCCCGCGTACCCGCAGGTGTTCCCGGTCAGCATCGACCCTGCCCTGATGGGAGGCAAGTGATGAGCAACTTCTCTGAACGCATTGCCACCGGCCTGCGCTGGCTGGGGGCCGTCGCAGGCGCCGCCATGCTCGTGGGCTGCGAGCGCCCACCGGTCGAGACCGTGCAGGGCGGCTACCGGGGCACCAGCATGGGCCAGGTGTACAACCAGCGCGTCATCAACCAGGATGTGGCCAAGAACACGGCGCCCGCTGAATTGCCCGCGGCGTCGTCCGAGGGGCCCAAAGCCAAGGACGTGTACCAGAACGTCAAGGTGCTGGGCGACCTGAGCGTGGGCGAGTTCACGCGCCACATGACGGCCATCACCGCCTGGGTGGCGCCCGACCAGGGTTGTGCCTACTGCCACAACCTGAACAACCTTGCCGATGACAGCAAGTACACCAAGGTCGTGGCGCGGCGCATGATCGAGATGACGCAGCACGTCAACGCCGACTGGAAGAAGCATGTGGCCGACACGGGCGTCACCTGCTACACCTGCCACCGCGGCAAGCCGGTGCCGGCCGAGATCTGGTTTGCACCTGCCGACCGCAAGTACGCGGCCAACTCGGTGATGGGCGACCTGGCCGGGCAGAACATCGCCAACAAGGCGGCCGTGCTGAGTTCGCTCCCTTACGACCCCTTCACGCCCTACCTGAAGGAAGCACAGCCGATCCGCGTCAATGGCAACGAAGCGTTGAAGCTGACAGGCGAAGGTGCCAACCGCACCTCCACCAAGCAGGCCGAGTTCACGTACTCGCTGATGATGCACATGTCCGATTCGCTCGGCGTGAACTGCACCTTCTGCCACAACACGCGCAACTTCGCCTCCTGGACCGAGGCGCCGCCCCAGCGCGTGACGGCCTGGCACGGCATCCGCATGGCACGCGACCTGAACAACGCCTACATGGAGCCGCTGACGGGCGTCTTTCCGGAGAACCGTCTGGGCCCCAAGGGTGATGTGGCCAAGGTCAATTGCGCCACCTGTCACCAGGGCGCCTGGAAGCCGCTGTACGGTGCGGCCATGGCCAAGGGACACCCGGAACTGTTGAAGGTGGCTGCTGCCGCAGCCCCGGCAGACACGGCCGCCACCGGTGCGGCACCTTCGGCCGCGGCAGCGGCCGCCAGTGCCCCGAAGTAAGTTTGTTCCCGGCCCTTGCCTGAAGGCCGGTTCATCACGGACCCTCTCTTGATGAACCGGCCTGATCACGTGGTGGTGGTTCTGCTGGCTGACCTCCAACCCGCAGCCATCGCTTGGGGTTGGTGGCGGGTGGCCCGCGGTCAGCGCAGCCTGCAGGGCCAACCGGGCCTGGTGTTCGCCAAGGCCCTGGGCAGCGGGCATGACGGCGGCTTCGGTCTGCGGCCCAGTGCCACGCGCCAGGGGTTGCTCGCGGTGTTCCAGGGTGAAGACCTGGCCGATGAGTTCATCGAGCGCTCGCCACATGTCCAGGCCTACCGTCGACGCTCGCGCGAGACCTGCATCCTGAAGCTGCGTGCCACCTCGAGCCGCGGCAGCTGGGGCGGCCACAGCATCGCCGTGACGGCACAGGCGGCAGCGCAACAGCCGGTGGTGGCGCTCACACGTGCATCCATCCGGCCGCGGCGAGCGGGCGCCTTCTGGCGCCAGTCGCCGCCTTCCGAGACCTCGCTGGCCCGCGCGCAGGGCTGCCGCCTGGCGGTGGGCTTGGGCGAAGCACCTGTGCTGCGGCAGGCAACCCTCAGCCTGTGGCAGAGCCAGGAGCACATGGATGCCTACGCGCGCAGCGGCGCTCACCTCGCCGCCATCCACGCGGCCTACGACGGGCGCTACTTTTCCGAATCGATGTTCGTGCGCTTTGCGCCCGTGCAGATGCAGGGCTCCTGGAAGGGGGTGACGCTTGGCTGATCGTGCGGTGGTGATCGGTGCGGGTGTGGGCGGCCTGGTGAGCGCACTGCTGCTGGCCTGCCGAGGGCTGGAGGTCACCCTGGTGGAGGCCGCTCCCGGCCCGGGCGGCAAGATGCGGCAGATCGCGCTGGGCGATGTGCGCGTGGATGCCGGACCCACGGTCTTCACCATGCGCTGGGTGTTCGAACAGATCCTGGCCGATGCTGGCACCTCGGTTGACGAGTTGTTGCGCCTCAAGCCCCTGCAGGTGCTGGCCCGCCACGCCTGGCGCAGTGGCGACCAGCGGCTGGATCTGCTGGCCGACGTGCAGCACAGCGCCGATGAAATCGGCCGCTTTGCCGGCCAAGAGGACGCACGGCGCTACCTCGCCTTCTGTGCCGAGGCCCGCGCGCTCTACGATCACCTCGAGACACCTGCCCTGCGCAGCCCCCGGCCCACGCTGGCCGGCATGATCCGGGACCTCGGCCCGGGCGGGCTGAAGACCCTGGCAGCCCTGGGGCCCTTTGCCACGATGTGGGCCCGTCTGGGCAAGCACTTCCGCGATCCGCGCCTGCGCCAGCTCTTCGGACGCTATGCCACCTATTGCGGCGGCTCGCCCTGGCAGGCACCCGCCACGCTGATGCTGATCGCCCATGTGGAACAAAGCGGGGTGTGGGCGGTGGAAGGCGGCATGTACGCCCTGGCCCAGGCCCTCAGCGGCCTGGCGGCCCAGCGCGGCGCGCGGCAGCTCTACAACCGGCGCTGCGAGCGCATCCTCGTCGAGCACGGCCGTGTCACCGGTGTCAGGCTGGAAGGTGGCGAGGTGCTGGCTGCGGATGTGGTGGTGTACAACGGTGACACCAACGCGCTGGCCCAGGGGCTGCTGGGCTTGGAGGCCGAGCGATCGGTGTCCTCCACGCCGCACCACCAGCGCTCGCTGTCGGCCGTGACCTGGGCGGTGCATGGCCGTACCAGCGGCTTTCCCCTGGTGCGCCACAACGTCTTCTTCGACGATGACTACGCCAGTGAGTTCGACGACATCTTCCGTGCCCGCCAGCTGCCGCACCGGGGCACCGTGTACGTGTGTGCCCAGGACCGTGACGACCGCGCCACCGCGCCTTCAGGGCCGGAGCGCCTTCTGTGCCTTGTCAATGCGCCGGCTGACGGCGACCGCCGACCTTTCGACGCTCCGGAGACCGACCCATGCCTGAACCGCAGCCTGGCCCTGATGCAGCACTGCGGCCTGAAGATCGAGGAGCCGGCCCGCAGGGTGGCCACGACACCGGCGGATTTCGAGCGCCTGTTCCCAGCCACGGGGGGGTCGCTGTACGGCCCGGCCACCCACGGCTGGATGACGCTGTTCCGCCGGCCGGGCTCGATGAGCGCGCTGCCGGGCCTGTTCCTGGCGGGGGGCAGCGTGCACCCGGGACCGGGCGTGCCGATGGCGGCCCTGTCGGGCCAGCTGGCGGCCGGGGCCGTGATGGCGCACCTCGATTCGACCAGCCGGTCCCGCCGGGGGGCTATCTCTGGTGGTACTTCGACGCGCTCAGTGACGACGGCCGACACGGCCTGACCGTCATTGCCTTCGTCGGCAGCGTCTTCTCGCCGTACTACGCCTGGGCCCGCGCCCAAGGCCGGCCTGACCCCGAGAGCTTCTGTGCCCTGAACGTGGCGCTGTACGGAGAGGGCGGCAAGCGCTGGGCGATGACGGAGCGGGGCCGTCGTCACGTACACCGCAACGAGCGCGAGTTCGTCATCGGCCCCAGCCGCGTGCGTTGGGATGGCTCATCGCTGGTGGTGGACATCGACGAGCGCTGCGCACCGATTCCGCTGCGGGTGCAGGGCCAGGTCCGGGTGACGCCGCCGGCCTTGTGCCGGTTCGTGGCGCCGCTGGACGCTGCGGGCCGCCACCGCTGGGGGCCGATCGCGCCCTGCGCGCGCATCGAGGTGGCGCTGTCGCACCCTGGGCTGCGATGGCAGGGGCACGCCTACATGGACTCCAACGAAGGTGACGAGCCCGTGGACCGCGCGTTCGACGATTGGGACTGGTCGCGCGCCACCATGGCCAACGGCGACACCTCGGTCATCTACGACGTGCGCCCGCTGCGGGGGCCGGGGAGGGTCATCGCCCGGCGCTTTCGCCCCGACGGCAGCCACGAGCCCTTTGAGGCACCGCCGCGGCACCCCTTGCCGACCTCGGCCTGGCGTATCGCCCGGCAGGTGCGGGGCGAGCCCTCACCGGCCCCGCGCCTGATGCGCACGCTGGAGGACACGCCCTTCTACGTGCGCTCGCAGATCGCCTCGCGCCTGCTGGGCGAGGACGTGGTGTCCATCCACGAGACGCTGGACGTGCCGCGCGTGGCATCGCTGCCCGTGCGCCTGATGCTGCCCTGGCGCATGCCCAGGCGCCCTTGATGCGGCGTTGGCGCAGCCCTGACCGCGGCTCTGACCTCGGCTCTGCCGAGGAGCATCCGGGGTAACATCACTGCTCCATGTGCTTCACGCCCCTGATCTACGGAGACCACCTCGCCCGCAGCGTGCGCGGGGTGCCTGCAGCGCCGCCGCAGTGCGGCTGAGTCCGCGCAGCGAGTTCCTGCCCTGAGGTGTACACCCAGGGGCAGGATGCCCGCAGGTGACCGCCATGCGGTCCCCGGGCTGGTTCAACCGTCGCGTTCCAAGCGACGCACATGGCAGGAGGCTTTCATGGCCGACATCTCTTCCGCAAGTATTTCTCCCGCCGACAACCCGATGGGCCTGATGGGCTTCGAGTTCGTCGAGTTCGCTTCCCCCACACCGGGCCTGATCGAACCGCTGTTCGAGAAGATGGGTTTCAGCCTGGTGGCACGCCACCGCAGCAAGGACGTGCTGCTGTACCGCCAGGGTGGCATCAACTTCATCGTCAACCGCGAGCCGCGCAGCCTGGCGGGCTATTTCTCGGCCGAGCACGGGCCCAGCGCCTGTGCGCTGGCCTTCCGTGTCAAGGACTCGCACCGCGCCTATGCCCGCGCCCTGGAGCTGGGCGCGCAGCCGGTGGAGGTGCCCACGGGGCCGATGGAGCTGCGCCTGCCGGCCATCAAGGGCATCGGCGGTGCGCCGCTGTACCTGATCGACCGCTTCGAGGACGGCAAGTCCATCTACGACATCGACTTCGAGTGGGTCGAGGGCGCGCCGCGCCGGCCCGTGGGTCACGGGCTGCACACCATCGACCACCTCACCCATAACGTCTACCGCGGCCGCATGGCGTACTGGGGCGGCTTCTACGAGAAGCTGTTCAACTTCCGCGAGATCCGTTACTTCGACATCAAGGGCCAGCACACGGGGCTGACCAGCCGGGCCATGACGGCGCCTGACAACCTGATCCGCATTCCGCTGAACGAAGAGTCCGGCAAGGGCGGCACGGGGCAGATCGAGGAGTTCCTGATGCAGTTCAACGGGGAGGGCATCCAGCACATCGCCCTGCACTCCGACGACCTGATCGCCACCGTGGACGCGCTGCAGATGGCCGGCGTTCCCTTGATGACGGCGCCCAATGACGTGTACTACGAGATGCTGGCCGAGCGCCTGCCCGGGCATGGCGAGCCGGTGGCACAGTTGCAGGCGCGCGGCATCCTGCTCGACGGCAGCACGGCCAGCGGTGACAAGCGGCTGTTGCTGCAGATCTTCAGCCAGACGCTGCTGGGCCCGGTGTTCTTCGAGTTCATCCAGCGCAAGCGCGACGAAGGCTTTGGTGAGGGCAACTTCAAGGCGCTGTTCGAAAGCATGGAGCGCGACCAACTGCGCCGCGGGGTGTTGTCAGCGCCCACGGTCTGAAGGCCTGCCGCAGGCAGGAAACCGCTAGGGGGCTTTGCATTCCCAGGGCGAGCGGCCGCCGGTAGAGTCGCGGCGGCGCGCTTGCCGGCCTTGGTGCCGTGGCAGGCCGATGTCTCACCCGATCGCCTCATGAGGCCTGCATGCACTTCGCCCTGGTCATCTTCATCTCCGCCTTCCTGATCTTTCTGGTCCAGCCGCTGATCGCCAAGCAGATCCTGCCCTGGTTCGGCGGTTCGGCGGTTCGGCGGCGGTCTGGGCGACCTGCCTGCTGTTCTTCCAGACGGCCTTGCTGGCCGGCTACGCCTACGCAGACGCGGTCACGCGCTGGCTGAGTCTCAAGCGCCAGGTGATGCTGCACACCGCGTTGCTGGGGGCCGCCGCACTGACCATGCCGATCCTGGTGGGCGAGGGCTGGCGTCCCCAGGGCTCGGAGGAGCCGATCAGCCGCATCCTGCTGTTGCTCACGGCCACCATCGGCTTGCCCTACTTTCTGCTGGCCACCACCACGCCACTGGTGGGCGCCTGGTATGCCCGGCGTTTCCAGGCCGCGGCTCCGTACCGCTTGTTCGCGCTGTCGAACCTGGCCTCGCTGCTGGCCTTGCTGGGGTTTCCCTTCCTGATCGAACCCCAGCTGGGCAACCGCCAGGTCACCTGGGTCTGGTCGGCCTTGTTCGGGATCTTCGCGGTGTTGTGCGCCACGCTGGGCTGGCGTACGCTGCAGGCTGGCGGTGCGGGCGCTGCACCCACCGCACCCCCCGCCGAGGCGCAGAAGGGTTCAAACCAGAATGCCGCTGCACCCCAGGCCGCAGTCGGCTCCGCTGTGCCCACTGAGAGCGGACCGTGGACCTGGATCCTGCTGTCTGCCGTGGGCTCGGCCATGTTGCTGGGCGTGACCTCGCACCTGACGCAGAACATCTCCTCGGCCCCCTTGCTGTGGGTGTTTCCGCTGGCGCTGTACCTGATGACCTTCATCATCAGCTTCGATCACCCGCGCTGGTATCTCAGGGGGCTGTTCCTGCCTCTGGCGGGCCTGAGCCTGCCGCTGATGGCGTGGCTGTCGGACTCCCTGGCCTTGAAGCAGGTCACGCCCGTGTACGCGCTCGGCCTGTTCGTGGTGTGCATGGCCTGCCATGGCGAGTTGGCACGGCTGAAGCCCGCGCCCAGCCGACTGACGGCCTTCTACCTGTGCATGTCGGTGGGCGGTGCGCTCGGCTCGCTGTTCATGGCGGTGCTGGCCCCGCTGGTGTTCGACGGCTACTTTGAGCTCTACGCTGCGCTGGTGGTGGCGGGGCTGGCCGGCCTGACCCTGCCGCTGGTGCGTGAGCCCGGTGTGCAGCGCCTGCTCACGCGCGCGGCCATCACTGGCGTCGTGCTCCTGACGGCCGGGCTGTCCTGGCAGGGCGTGAAAGGCTATGTGGACGCGGTGCGCTTCATGGAGCGTGACTTCTACGGCGTGGTGCGCACGCGCGACAACGCCACCGGTGGAGAGCCGTTCCGCAACCTGATCCATGGCGCCATCGCCCACGGAGGGCAGTTGCTGCGCGAAGACCTGCGCATGGCTCCGTCCAGCTACTTCGGACCCACCTCCGGCTATGGCCGCGTCTTTGCCAGCCTGCCCCCCGGCCCGCACAAGGTGGGCGTGATCGGGCTCGGCGCCGGGGCGCTGGCGGCCTATGCCAAGCCCGGTGACGACTGGGTGTTCTACGAGATCTCACCCGCGGTGGTGCGGGCCGCCATGGCGGAGTTCACCTTCCTGCCGCAGTTTCCAGGGCGCTACGAGCTCGTGGTGGGCGACGGGCGCCTGGCCCTGGAACGCGAGGCGCCGCGCCAGTACGACGTGCTGGCGATGGACGCTTTCGCTGGAGATTCGATCCCCACGCA
Source organism: Rubrivivax sp. (assembly GCA_021300575.1). Taxonomy (GTDB): domain Bacteria; phylum Pseudomonadota; class Gammaproteobacteria; order Burkholderiales; family Burkholderiaceae_C; genus Rubrivivax. The sequence goes on along the minus strand of JAJTDM010000008.1, from coordinate 101,492 downwards.
CCTCATCACCCGGGAGGCGATGGCCGCCTACGTGAAGCACCTGAAGCCCGATGGGGTGCTGGTGTTCCAGGCCACCAACCGTTTCGTCAACCTGATGCCTGTGCTGCACAACCTGGCCCAGTCCTTCGGCATGCAGGCCGTGTTGATCTCGGACTCGCCGCCCACGGTCGATGGGCCCGGGTATTGGTTGTCGTCAACCGACCAGGTGATCGTCACCCGCAATCCGGCCCTGCTCCAGGCCCCGGCCATCCGGGAAGCGGCTCAACCCCTGCAGCCTGACCCCGGCCTGCCCGTGTTCACTGACGACTACGTGAATCTGGTGCGGATCCTGAAGTGGTGAGGGTCACGCCAGATCCGGCTTGGCTCCCTTCTTCTGCGCGCTCCCGTGCCCGCTGCAGTTCACGGGGCGCGTAGGAAGAAGCCGTCGCGCCCTCGGTGGCCATCACCTCCAGGTACAGCGCTTCCAGCTCGGGGGCGGCCTGGCGCAGCGCGCGCTCGGCTTGCGGCAGGTGCAGCAGCGCGCGCAGGGCATGCAGCAGGCGCACCCAGCCTGGCACCCAGATGCGGCTCTTCCGCTCGGCCATGCCGTCGACGATGCGACGAGCGGCCTGTTGCGGCGTCATGGCGTGGCGCATGGGCGCGGGCACGGTCTGGCGCAGGCGGATGAAGCCGGGGTGCAGTTCGCCTTCTTCGACCAGCGGCGTGCGCACCCAGGAGGCATGGATCACGCCCACGTCCACACCGTGGGCCGCCAGTTCGATGCGCCAGGCATTGGCCATGGCCTCCACCGCAGCCTTGGACGCGGCGTAGGCCGACATCATGGGCGGGTGCGCGAACGTGGACACCGAGGCGGTCAGGCACACGTAGCCGCGTGCGGCCTGCACGGCCGGCAGGGCGGCCCGCACGGTGTAGAAGCTGCCCATCACGTTGACCTCGATGCAGCGCCGCCAGGCGGCCGGGTCGGTGTGCGCCAAGGGCCCGAAGGCGGCCATGCCGGCGTTGGCCCACACCATGTCCAGCCGGCCATGGCGGGCCAGGGCGGCAGCCACAGCGTTCTCGCACGCGGCCAGCGAGGTGATGTCGCAGGTGACGGTCAGGGGCTGCTTGGCGCCGGACGCGGTGAGCGCACGGGCCTGTGCGGCCAGCCCCGCGGCATCCTGGTCCACCAGCACGGGCAGGGCGCCTCGGCGCTGCAGCTCTGCCGCACCGGCGGCTCCGATGCCCGAGGCCGCGCCGGTGACGAGGACGACCTGGCCGCGCAAGTCCCTCACGGCCAGGCTCACCCGGCCGATTTGGTGATCATGAAGTACAGGATGGGCAGCGGCAGCAGTGTCGCCAGCGCCCCCCAGAGCTGCCACAGCCGCGACAGGCGCCGGTACTGTGCCGTGATCTGCGTGGTCTGCGCCAGCAGCTGGCGTTGGCGCAGTTGGAGGGGCAGCAGCACGAACAGCCAGATCAGGCCCGACAGGCCAAACAGGATGTAGGACCACTGGATCCACGGATGCGCGGTCTCGCCGCCCCAGCGGTGCGCCATCAGGTAGCCGGTCAGCACGATGCCGATGGACCCGCCTGCGGTGAACAGCACGTCGGTGATGAGCACCATGCGGTTGCTGAAGCGGATGATGGTGTGGTCCTGCGTGCGCTCGGCCATGGCGGCCCACACGCCACTGACGATGACGTTGCCGATGAACAGGCAGGCGCACAGGATGTGCGCGATCTTGAGGGCGGCCGGGGTCATGGTGGCGGGGGCTGCGGTGGGGGCGGGGCCTGGGGCACCTGGGCAGAACGCCCTTCACAGGCTTCACGGGCCTCGCGGTCCTCGCGTGCTCGCCGTGACGCTTCCTGGGCACGTTTCACGTCGCGCAACTGCCACCAGACAAAGCCGCCCCCGGCCACGGCCACGGCCAGCACCTCCACCAACTTCAGCAGCGGCAGATCCCCCATGGTCGCATTCGTGCCCGCGTGCCCGGCGGTGTTCACGCCCTGGACTGCCGGTCCTGCGAACGCTGCTGTTCACGATCGATCAGCCGGGCGTGCAGTTCGGTGGCCCATTCCATGCGCTGATCGAAGCTGCGGCGTGGCGCAGACGTGGCGGGGCGGGCCTCGCATTGCTGCACGGCCTCCACCAGATAGGCGATTTCGGGCAGCGGTGCCAGCGGCTTGCGGCCGAAGGGGGAGTGCATCAGGGCCGCGCCTGTGGAGGCGGCCAGCAGGGCGATCTTGCGGCCCTTGGAGACCACGGCGCGGCGCGACACCGAGTCCAGGCCCTCGCGCTCGAGCTGGTGGCCGATCTCGGCGTACACGCGGCAGGCGGCCTGGATGGCCGGGCGGCAGTCCAGCGGCAGGTCGGCAATGCCGGCGGCGGCCCGCTCGTACAGCGCGTCGGCGGCGCGCAGCAGGCGCTGCACCACCGAGCCGATGCCCGGCGTGAAGACCGGGGCGCGCATCCAGGCGTCGGCGTCGACGCCGGCCTCGGCCAGCCAGTCGCGCGGCAGGTACAGGCGTCCGTTACGGGCATCCTCGCCCACATCGCGGGCGATGTTGGTCAGCTGCATGGCCACACCCAGCTCGCAGGCCCGTGCCACGGCCTGGGGCCCGCGGGTGTCCATCACCAGGGCCATCATGGCGCCCACGGCACCGGCGACGCGCGCGCCGTAGGCCTGCACATCCGACAGCGTGTGGTACCGCCGGCCTTGCGCGTCCCACAGAAAGCCCTCCAGCAAGGCGTCAGGCAGCGTGCGCGGAATCGCGTAGCGGTGCACCACCTGGGCCAGGGCGCGGTCGGCCTCCACCGGGCCGGGGCGGCCTTCGTAGATGGCGTCCAGGCGCTGCGTCAGCGCGCGGCCGGCGGCGTGCGGGTCCTCGCCCATGTCCACCGCGTCATCGGCCAGGCGGCAGTAGGCGTACAGCGCGGTGGCGGGCTCGCGTACCCGTGAGGGCAGGAGCAGCGAGGCAGCGAAAAAGGTCTTGGAACCGCCCCGCATCAGCGAGCGGCGTGCCTCGGCGTCCAGCGGTTGCATCAGCGCGGGGTCGAGGAGCGGTTGTCCAGGTGTGGTCATCGGGTCCGTCCTGTTCGAGATGTCAAGCAAAGGCTTTCGCGTCCGGCAGCACCTGTTCCAGCATCTTGGCCGACATCAGCACGCCGGGCACGCCCGCTCCAGGGTGGGTGCCGGCACCGACGATGAACAGGCGGTCGATGTCCTCGCTGCGGTTGTGCGGGCGGAACCAGGCGCTTTGCAGCAGGATGGGTTCCTGACCGAAGGCCGCACCCTTGTAGGACAGCAGGCGGTCCTGGAAGTCCTGCGGCGTGGTCACGCGCGAACTGACGATGTGTTGGGACAGGCCCGGCAGCACGGCGCGCTCCAGCACCTGCTCCACCCGTTGGCGGTAGCTCTCGGCCACCTTCGGCCAGTCGGTCCCGCTGTCCAGGTGCGACACCGGGCTCAGCACGTAGAAGGCGTCACAGCCGGGCGGCGCCACCGAGGGGTCGCTCGCGCTCGGGCGGTGCAGGTAGAGGCTGAAGTCCTCCGGCACGACATGGCGCTTGAAGATGTCGCGCAGCAGTTCCTCGTAGCGCGGGCCCAGCACCATCATGTGGTGGGGCACGTCGTCCCAGCGGCGGTTGGTGCCGAAGTACCAGACGAACAGGCTCATCGAGTGCTTGCTGCGCTCGATCTTGGCGTCGGTCCAGCGCTGTCGGTACTGCGCGTCGATCAGGTGGCGGTAGGTCCACATGGTGTCGGCGTTGGACACGACGATGGCCGCCGGGAGCCGTTCGCCGCTGGCCAAGGTGACACCGGTGGCGGCAGGTCGACCGCCCGGGCCCGGCTGCACGTCGATCTTGCGCACCTCGGCGTCGTAGCGGATCTGCCCGCCCAGGCTTTCCAGCAGCTTGACCATCGCGCGGATGATGGCGCCGGTGCCGCCCATGGCCCAGTGCACGCCGAACTGCCGCTCCAGCGAGTTGATCAGGCTGTAGATGCCGGTGACGGCCAGCGGGTTGCCGCCGATCAGCAGCGGGTGAAAGCTGAAGACCACGCGCAACTTCGGGTTGCGCATGTGCTCGCAGGCGAGCTTCCAGATGCTCTTCCAGCCGCGCATGCGCACCATGTTGGGCAGCGCCCACAGCAGATCGCTGATGGAGTTGTAGGCGATGCCCCCGAGCTCGATGAAGCCCAGCTGGTAGCACTTGTGGGCTTCGACCAGGAAGCGCTCGTAGCCGGGCAGATCCTCCGGCGCGAAGCGGGCCACCTCGGCGCGCATGCGGTCCGGGTCGCCGGTGTAGTCGAACCAGGTGCCGTCGTCGAAGCGGATCCGGTAGAAAGGCTCCATCAGCTTGAGTTCGACATCGTCGGAGAACTTGCGTCCTGCCGTGGCCCACAGTTCGTCCAGCAGAAAGGGGGCCGTGATGATGGTGGGCCCGGCGTCGAAACTGAAGCCGTCCTGCTTCCACACGTAGGCCCGCCCGCCGGGAGCGTCCAACTTCTCCAGCACCTGCACGCGCCAGCCCCGTACCGCCAGGCGGATGGCCGCGGCCAGGCCGCCAAAGCCGCTGCCGATGACCAGGGCCAGCGGGGCTTGCGGTGAGGCAGGGGCGAACGTGGGCGAGGCGGGGAGGGTCATCGGGGCTTGGTGCTCATGTCTGGACGAACGGTCATGGTAGAGGCGGTTGAGAACGCAGGCCTGCCGTGAAGGCTTGCCCGCGTTTGTCGGCACGCAGGGCCCAGCGCCACAGGGCCGTGGTGTCCAGCGGCAGCACCAGCATCAGGTGCTCGACGATGGCCATGGCCAGCAGGGTGCTCACGAGAGTCAGGCCCACAGCCTGCGGCGCCGTGGTGGCCGGGTCCAGTGCGCGCGCGATGAGCCAGGCCAGGGCCGCGCAGGCGGCGGCCACCGACACGGGCCAGAAGGCGTTCATCGCCCTGCGGCGGAAGAAGCTCTCCAGGTACGCCAGGTGGGTGGGCAGGAACTGCTCGCTCAGGTTGCGCACGCCCCAGAACAGGTTCAACTTGGCGCTGGTGCGCAGCAGCCACAGCACGAGGAAGGTGCCGGTGCCCACCTGATTGGGCTGCTGCCAGGTCAGCGCGACGATGAGCCCGCCCACCAGCAGGATGCCGATCTCGTGCCACAGGATGGCGCGCACCGACTCCACGAATCTCGGCCAGCCCGTGAGTTTGGCGCTGATGGCGGTCTTGCGCGGGCCGGTGATCCAGCCGGTGAGAAAGCTCAGCTCGTTCCAGCCCCAGGCCAGCAGGGCGCAGGTGAAGGCGCAATAGGCCGAGGCCAGGTCGGTCTGGCCGGCGGTGTGGCGCAGGCCGTAGAGCGCCCCCACCAGCAGCAACGTGGAGGCGGTCTGGCTGGCGCGCACCCCCGTGCGCGACAGGCGGTTGAGCAGCAGCACCAGGCCCGTGCTGAACCACCAGATGAAGATGGCGAAGGCCGCCGCGGCGACGAGGCTGGTCATGCGCGTGCAGGCCGTGTCATGCGCAGCTGTCCCGCCTGCGGGTGGCCCCAATGGCAGGCGCCGGGCTCAAGCTCACCAGGCCGGCGCCATGCGCACCTGCTCGGGCAGCGCGTGGCGCTTGACCGGCAGGAAGTACAGCCTGGCGAAGGTCGCCACGCCCGCCAGGGCCAGGCCGGCTTGCTTGAGCTTGCCCACCAGGCCGCCGCGCTCCTTGGCCTCGTTGAACGAGACCTGGATCTGGTGCAGGCGCTCCAGCCCGGTGCGGAAGGCCGGCAGATCGGTGTCCAGCGACACCGGAAACACCTGCTTGCTGATCTCGGTGGTGATGTCGAAGACCTGGTAGTCGTAGTGGGTGGAGTCCAGCCCCATGGCGTTGTGCAGCATGGGCCGGGTGTGGTCGCGCACGTACATGGTGGCGTACACCGCCAGCAGGAAAAAGCGGATCCAGTAGACGTTGAGGCCGCGCAGCAGGTGCGGGTGCGCGCGCATGATCAGCGCGAACGACTCGCCGTGGCGGAACTCGTCGTTGCACCAGCGCTCGAACCAGCGAAAGATGGGGTGGAAGCGCTTGTCGGGGTGGCGCTCCAGTTGCCGGAAGATGGTGATGTAGCGGGCGTAGCCGATCTTCTCCGACAGGTAGGTGGCGTAGAAGATGTACTTGGGCTTGAAATAGGTGTAGGCCTTGGTGCGCTTCAGGTCTCCCAGGTCCAGCCCCAGGCCGAAGTCCTTCAGGCTCTGGTTGATGAAGCCGGCGTGGCGCGACTCGTCGCGCGCCATGTAGTGCATCAACTGCTTGATGTCGGGGTTGGAGACGTTCTTCTCGATCTCCTTGTAGAGGATGCAGCCGCTGAACTCGCTGGTGACCGAGGTGATCAGGAAGTCCAGGAACTCCTGGCGCAACTCGGGCGAAACCTGCGAGAACACCTCATGCACCTCTTCGGTGAATTTGGCGTCACGCTGGAAGTGGTCCTGGTTGTTGTCGCCCTCGTACTCCTTCATCATCACGTCCCACTCGCGCCGCAGGGACGACACGTCCAGGCGGTCCATGGCGGCGAAGTCGGTGGTGTAGAAGCGCGGGCTGATCAGCGACTCGGTCTTGGCGCGGCGCGCCACTTCTTCAGGGCTGTGCAGGGAGGGGCTGGCGGCACTCATGGACTCTCCAGTGGGGCTGTGTGTAGGTAGGCGGCAGGATCAGGGGCGCGGCGCCGGCTCGAGCAGGCTGGCGAACTTGCCGGCGTTGATCGGGCCGAAGGACTCCAGGTCGATGCGCTGATCGGTCACCGGATCCACCAGCGTGAGCCGGCCATCGGGCCGCGCGATCAGCTGGAAGGGCTGCTCCGGGCCCAGGCCGCGCGCGCGGCGCTCGCGTGACAGGGCGCGCAAGGCCCCCCGCAGAAAGCCTTGCTCGCCCTGCACCGAAGCCACCAAGGCGCCCGTGCGGCCGTCCACGACGGCGATGCTGCCGTCCGGCCGGTCTTCGAAGCGCAGCGCGCGCTCCGCCGTGCTCGGCTCGGCGGCGCGCCGCTGGTCGGGCCCGTTGCCGGTAAGGCGCACCAGGCCCACGCTGGCCAGGGAGAACAGCACCAAGGCGGCGGCCCCCAGCAGGAACCAGCGGGGAAAGCTGTCGGGGGCGGGCGCACCCGAGGCGGTTCGGCGGACGGTGGTCATGGGCGGGGCTTCTGTTCAGGCGATGCGGGCGAGGTTCGGGCGAGCTTTGGGCGTTGTTCAGGCTCAGCCCATGCTGGGCTGCAGGCCCTGCTGGGAGGCTTCCGAAGGCGGGTTCGACGCCGGGGTGGCCAGGGCTTCCACGGCGCCGCCGGTCTGCGCCGACCAGGCGCGCTGCAGCAGCGCGGCCACGTCCGCCACCTGCGGCAGGGCGCGCAGCATGGGCTGCGTGCGGGTCAGGTGCCAGGGACGGGCGTGCGGCCACAGGTGCAGCCAGGCGATGTGGTCCGGCCCCTTGAGCGCCAGCACGATGTCGCCGTGACCTCCCGAGCCCTGGCGCATGGCAGCCGACTCGATGGTGCGCAGCGGCAGGTTGAAGGTCAGCGTCAGCACGATGCCGATGCGCATGACCACCCGGCGGTCCGTCACGGTGTAGACCGCCGTGCGCGCCGTCAGCCAGGCCAGCGTCCACACGCCCAGCAAGGCCAGTGCGCTCAGACCGGCCGGCCACACCAGCGCCAGCAGCACATCTGCCACCGAGGCGCCATCGGCAGCCACGTTGGCCGCCTGAAGGGCCATCAGCGCCGCGAAGTACAGCGCCAGCTTGCGGAGGTGGAAGGCGCTGCGCGCCAGCGCCCTGGCGTCGGGCGAGCCCTGCCAGAGGATCTTCTCGGTGGCAGGCAGCCGTTCGGGCAGGCCGTACTGCGGCTCCAGCTCATGTTCGTGGCCGTTGCTCTGGATGGTCATCTTGGGGCCTCTTGGTGGACGTTGGCCGGTCTGTGCGGGCTCAGATCAGCGGCTCGCTGCGCTTGGGCTCGGCGTAGAACGTGCCGGCGCCGAAATAGGCGGTGATCTTTTCCTCTTCCAGCAGCGTGATCTGGTCCGGGTGCCGGGTGGTGGGCACGTTGGCAAAGTGGTGCGCAAAGATGGAGTTCACCTCGATCTCGTTGCGCCGGATCCGTGCGAACGGCACCGGCAGCAGCACCGTCTTGCCGGCGGTGGTTTCCACCTCCAGGAAGCGGAACAACATCTCCATCTGGTCGACCCAGAGCTCGCGCACCGTGCCGGCGAGCTTGCCGTCGCCGCCCTTGACCGGCAGGCCGCGCGGGTCGTGGTCGTGCTCGGAGACCGCGTAACCCTTGGCGGCGCGCAGCGGCACGATCTTCGGGTGGCCGTGAAGGTCCAGGTCCGGCTTGTCGGCGCGGTTGGACCAGGCGCCGGGGCCGGCACCGGACAGCATGGCATCACCCACCGGCTCGATGGGCGAGCCGGGCGATGCGCCGGTGGAGACGGCCGCGATCTTGGGCTCTTCGCGGTGCAGTTCCGGCACCGTCACCGAGCTGCCGTCGGCGAGCTTGAAGGTCTTGGGCTCGGGGATGGGCCAGCCTTTGATGGTGGCGGCGCCCATGCTGTCGGACTCCATCGGGTAGCCCTCGCGGTGGCCCTCACGCACGAGGTAGTAGATGAGTCCGGCAAAGAACAGCCAGAAGGCGTAGAGAAGGATCTGGGCCAGATCGACATAGCCCGTGATGGCGCCGAATTGCATGGTGTGTCTCCTTGGGACGAGGGGGCTAACCCGGCAGGTCGGCCAGGCCGAACTTGCGCGGTACGGTGGGGGTTGCGGCGGACCGTCCGACGAGGGGTCCGATCGCAACCAGGGTGACGAAAAGCAGCAGCATTTCCACGTGGTAAACGATGCTGTAGCCGGTGACGGGCATGGCCAGGGCACTGCCCAGGGCACCTTGGGTGGCCAGGCTCGAAGCGATGTCGCGCAGGGCGCCGCCGAAGGCGACCGAGGCGCCCGTTGCCGTGGCCTGCACGGCACCCCAGGCGCCCAGGGCCAGGCCGACGAAGGCGCGCTCTTCCATGCGCATCGCTGCTGACAGCGTGCCGACGGCGAACAGGCCGCCGCCAAAGCCGATGCCCATGGAGCCGGCGCGGAAGAGCCAGTCCGCGCCCAGGGGAGCAGCAAAGATCACGGCGGAGAAGGCCGGCAGGCCGGCCAGGGCACCGTAGGCTGCCAGGCGGGTAGGGTCCACCCCGCGCGAGAGTTGCCGAGCCGCCAGGGCGAAGCCCGCCAGTGAGCCCACGGCCATCACCGCGGTCAGTGCGCTGGTTTCGCCCACGGACAGGCCGAGGATCTCCCCGCCATAGGGCTCCAGCACGATGTCCTGCATGTTGAAGGCCGCCGTGCCCAGGCCCACCGCCCAGAGGAAGCGTCGCGCGCGGCCGTTGCGGATGAAGCGCTGCCAGGCCGGCAGGAACGGGGCCTCCGGTTGCGCCTTCAGCGCGGCGGCGCGGGCCGGGTCGCGGGCTTCCTGCTTCCACAGGGCCACGCTGTTGACCAGCAGGGTGACCACCGCGCTGCCCTGCACCACCTGCACCAGTCGCTGGGGTGAGAAGTCGGCCAGCAGAAGGCTGAACACGAGGCCGCTGCCCACCATGCCCAGCAGCAACATCACGTACATCAGGGCCACCACGCGGGGTCGCGTCTCCTCGCTGGCTTGGTCGGTCGCCAGCGCCAGACCTGCGGTCTGGGCCGTCTGCAGGCCGATGCCCACCACCAGGAAGGCGAAGGCCGCCGCAGCCGGCGCCACCCAGTCAGGCACCTGCACGGCACCGCCGCCCGACAGCAGCAGCACGGCAAAGGGCATGATCGCCAGTCCGAAGAACTGCAGCATCGTGCCCGTCCAGATGAAGGGCACACGGCGCCAGCCGAAGGCCGAGCGGTGGGTGTCGGAGCGAAAACCTGTGAAGGCCCGCAAAGGTGCGGCCACCACGGGCAGGCCCACCATCAAGGCCACCAGCCAGGCGGCCACGCCCAGCTCCACGATCATCACGCGGTTGAGCGTGCCCACCATCAGCGCGGTGGCCATGCCCACCGTCACCTGGAACAGAGACAGGCGCAGCAGGCGCGACAGCGGCAGGTCGGCGCTGGCCGCGTCGGCAAACGGCAGGTACTGCGGCCCCAGTCGAGACCACGCCTGGATGGCGCGCATCCCCACAGGCTTCCGCCCCTGGTGCCCCTTGGACGGCTTGCCCAGGCTCAACGCACCACCTCCAGCGCCTGAGAGGTGTAGAAGCCGCTGGAAATGCGCTGTGTGCGGCCGCTGCGCCAGTCGGCCAGCCCGGGTGAACGACCCACCATCGCGCGCAGTTCCACCTCCGACATGGGCTCGATCCAGGGCGCCCGGTTGCTGCTGGGAAACAGCCGGCCCACGGAGCGCATGGCCACCAGCAGCGGGTTGCGCGGCGCAAAGGTGAAGGCGATGGAGCCCCGCGTGCGGTACGACCACGCCTCCAGCAGGCGCACAGCATCGAACATCGAGTAGTGGATCAGCGAGTCCATGGCCACCACGTGGTCGAAGCTGCCGAGCGCCGGGTCCAGCATGTCGCCGCTGCGCAGGTCGATGCGCTGCAGCAGCGCCGCCCCGTCGGGCAGGGCTGCGATGCGCTCCCGCGCGACGTCCACCAATTGGGGTGAAAGGTCGATGGCCACCACCTCGGCACCGCGCCTTGCGGCTTCCACCGCCAGCGCGCCGGTGCCGCAACCAGCATCCATGAGGCGCGCGCCCTGCAGGTCGGCCGGCAGCCAGTCCAGCAGGGTGGTGCGCATGCGATCCCGGCCTGCGCGGACGGTGGCGCGGATGCGGCCCACGGGGGCGTTGGAGGTCAACTGCTCCCAGGCCTTGACCGCGGTGCGATCGAAGTAGTCTTCGATCTGCCCGCGGCGCTGCTGGTACTGGGCTTGTCGCATGTCCATGTTCAGTCGAAGCCCAGCAGGTCGAAGATGTCGCGGTCTTTCAGCGGCGTGGCGCTCAGCGGCTCCACACCGGCCCACAGCTTGGCCGCCAGGCGCAGGTATTCCTGCTGCACCGACTCCAGTTCCGGCGAGTACTCCATCTCGAACAGCGTGGACTTCTTCAGCCGGCTGCGGCGGATGACGTCCAGGTCCGGGAAGCGCGCCATGGTCTGCAGGCCGATGCGGTCGTTGAACTTGTCGATCTGGTCCGTGGCCGCGCTGCGGTTGGCGATCACGCCCCCCAGGCGCACGTTGTAGTTCTTGGCCTTGGCTCCGATGGCCTGCACGATGCGGTTCATCGCGAAGATCGAGTCGAAGTCGTTGGCGGTGACGATGAGCGCGCGGTCGGCGTGTTGCAGCGGCGCGGCAAAGCCCCCGCACACCACGTCGCCCAGCACGTCGAAGATGACGACGTCGGTGTCTTCCAGCAGGTGGTGCTCCTTGAGCAGCTTGACCGTCTGGCCCACCACGTAGCCGCCACAGCCGGTGCCCGCGGGCGGGCCACCGGCCTCCACGCACATCACGCCGTTGTAGCCCTCGAAGACGAAGTCTTCGGGGCGCAGTTCCTCGGCGTGGAAGTCCACCGTTTCCAGCACGTCGATGACGGTCGGGAGCATCTTCTTGGTCAGCGTGAAGGTGCTGTCGTGCTTGGGGTCGCAGCCGATCTGCAGCACCCGCTTGCCGAGCTTGGAGAAGGCCGCGCTCAGGTTGGATGAGGTGGTGCTCTTGCCGATGCCGCCCTTGCCGTACACGGCAAAGACCTTGGCCGTGCCGATCTTCAGGCTGGGGTCGAGCTGGACCTGGACGCTGCCCTCGCCGTCGGGACGGGAGCCGGGTGCGGGGCGGCCCCCCCGGCCGATCTGGCTGACCGGTACAGAGAAGGGAACGGTGGCGGTCATGGTCATGCGGCTGCCCTTTCAGTGGCGCGCGTTGCGGGGCCGGGGGTGACGCCCTCCAGGCGGTCCTCCAGCTCTTCACCGGCCTGGCGCAGCGCCTCGAGCGTGCGCTCGTCGGGCTGCCAGTACTGGCGTTCGTAGGCCTCGATCAGGCGGTTGGCCACCCGCGCCGAGGCTGTGGGATTCAGGCTTGCCAGACGCTCGCGCATCGTGGCGTCCAGCATGAAGGTCTCGGTCAGCTGCTGGTACACCCAGGGCTGCACCTGCCCGGTGGTGGCCGACCAGCCCATGGTGTTGGTGATGTGCACCTCGATCTGGCGCACCCCTTCGTAGCCGTGCTCCAGCATGCCCTCGTACCACTTGGGGTTGAGCATGCGGGTGCGGGTTTCCAGCGCCACCTGCTCGCGCAGCGAGCGCACGGTGCCTTCACCTCGTGTCTGGTCGCCGATGTAGACCGGTGGCGGCTGGCCGCCCTGGCCTCCGTTGCGGGCCCGCTTGACCGCCTGCGTGATGCCGCCCAGGGTGTCGAAGTAGTTGTCCACCGTCGTCACGCCCAGCTCCACGGAGTCCAGGTTCTGATAGGTCAGCTGCACGTCGGCCAGCACGCTCTGCAGCAAGGCGCTGTGCTGCACCGGGCGCCCGCTGCGGCCGTAGGCAAAGCCTTTGCGCCGGGAGTAGGTCTCGGCCAGCTCGTCCTCGTCGCTCCAGTTCCCGCTCTCGATCAGGTTGTTGACGTTGGAGCCGTAGGCCCCCTCGGCGTTGCCGTACACGCGCAGCGAGGCCACCTCCAGCGTGCAGCCGTGTTCGCGCTGGTAGGCCAGGGCATGCTTGCGCACGAAGTTCCGGTCCTCGGGTTCGTCCGCGGACGCGCACAGCCAGGCGGCCTCGGCCAGCACGCGGATCTGCAGCGGCATCAGGTCGCGGAAGATGCCTGACAGCGTCACCACCACGTCGATGCGCGGGCGGCCCAGTTGTTCCAGCGGGATCAGTGTGGCGCCGGCCACGCGGCCGTAACTGTCGAAGCGCGGCAGGGTCCCCATCAGGGCCAGGGCCTGCCCGATGGGGGCGCCCTCGTTCTTCAGGTTGTCGCTGCCCCACAGCACCAGGGCGATGGACTCTGGCAGCGCATGGCCGTCGGCGACGTAGCGCTCGATCAGGCGCTGCGCTTGCTGGGCACCGTCCTGCACGGCGAAGGCGCTGGGGATGCGGAAGGGGTCGAACCCGTGCAGGTTGCGTCCCGTGGGCAGCACGGCGGGGGTGCGCAGGATGTCGCCCCCGGGAGCCGGGCGTGTGTAGCGGCCGTCCAGGGCGCGCAGCAGGCCCGCCACCTCGGTGTCTTGTGCCAGATGCCTGTCGGACTCGGCCAGGTCCCGCATCACGGTCAACAGATGGTCGTCCCGGCCCAGGCCGCAGGAGGCCAGGGCCTTCTCGGGCGTGGCGCCGGCCACCAGGGCCTGCACGGCTTCACGGGGCACTGCGCAGCCTTGCACGCCTGCGCCGCCCTGATGGGCTTCGGCCATGGCCAGCAGCATGTCCACGCGCTCGGCCGCCGAAGGCGGACGCCCTGTGACGTGCAGGCCGTGGGGTATCAAGGTGTATTCCAGCTCCAGCACCTGCTCGGACAGGCGCGTGACCCGCGTGTTCAGGTCAGCCTCGGGCCCGGCCGTCCACAGCGGCTCGGGCTCGGCCAACTGCAGTTCGGCGGCCTGGGACTGCACCAGCTCGGCGAGCTCGGTGCGCTCTGCTGCCCCGGGGGGCAGACCGCGGAAGCGGTCCAGCGAAGCCTTCAACTCCAGCAGGCCCCGGTACAGCCCGGCCTGCGCCACCGGGGGCGTGAGGTAGCTCACCAGCGTGGCGCCCGTGCGCCGCTTGGCGATCGCGCCCTCCGACGGGTTGTTGGAGGCGTAGAGGTAGATGTTGGGAAGGTCGCCAATGAGCCGGTCGGGCCAGCAGCTGCCGGACATGCCGCTTTGCTTGCCAGGCATGAACTCCAGCGCCCCGTGGGTGCCGAAGTGCAGCACGGCATGTGCGGCGAAGTCCTCGCGCAGGTAGCGGTAGAAGGCGGAGAAGGCGTGCGTGGGGGCCAGGCCCTTCTCGAAGAGCAGCCGCATCGGGTCGCCCTCGTAGCCGAAGGCGGGCTGCACGGCCACCAGCACGTTGCCGAACTGCCGCCCCAGCACCAGGATGCCGCGGCCGTTGCTGAGCTGCTTGCCCGGAGCCGGACCCCACTGGCCCTCGATCTCCTTGAGCCAGCGTTCACGCCGCACGTGGTCGGCCGCCGCAATCACGGTGTGCACGTTGGCATCGGCGCCGTGTTGGGCCGCGTTGCCTTGCAGCACTGCCTCGCGCAGCGCGTCCACGCTGTCGGGCAGTTCCACGGTGTAGCCCTGGGCCTGCATGGCCTTGAGCGTGTGGAACAGCGACTCGAAGACCGAGAGGTAGGCGGCGCTGCCGATGTTGCCGGCGTTGGGCGGGAAGTTGAAGACCACCACCGCCACCCTGCGCTCGGCGCGCTGGCTGCGCCGCAGGGTCACCAGGCGGTCCACCCTCGCCGCCAGCATCTGCGCGCGTTCCGGGCAGGTGGCCATGTCCTGCTGCACGTTGCGTGCGCTGCCGTTGTGTTCGTGTGCGCTCTCCTGGCCGCCGAAGGTGCAGCGGTGGTCACACCCCGTGCAGGTGACGCCCGCACCACCGGGCCGGCCGCCGAAGACCGTGGGGCTGGTAGCCCCGTCCAGCTCAGGGATGGCCACCATGATGGTGCTTTCCACCGGCAGCAAGCCCCGTTCGGAGCCGCCCCACTGGTCCAGGGTCTGAAACTCCACCGGGTGGGCCGCCAGGTAGGGCACATCCAGCTGCGCCAGCGTGTCCTCGGCCGCCTTGGCATCGTTGTAGGCGGGCCCGCCCACAAGCGAGAAGCCCGTCAGCGACACCACGGCGTCCACCGTGACCCGGCCGTCCTTCATGAAGAAGCGCTCGATGGCCGGGCGTGAATCCAGCCCGGCGGCGAAGGCCGGCACCACCTTCAGGCCGCGCGCCTCCAGCGCGGTGATCACGCCGTCGTAATGCCGGGCATTGCCGCCCAGCAGGTACGAGCGCAGCAGCAGCAGGCCCACTGTGCCGCGCGGCGCAGCCCCTGCGGCGCCGCCCTGTGCGGGCGTGGCACCGGCCGCCGCTGCGGCGGGCTGGGGCAGCGTGCCCGCATCTTCCGACAGGCGGCCGGCCATGCGCGGGTGGTACACGCCCACTTCGGGGTAGTCCACCGGCGCCTGCACCTTGACGCTGCCGCGCAGCGCGCGGCGCGGGCCGTCGGCATAGCGGTCGACGACGAAGCGCACCATGTTCAGCACGTTCTCGTCAGAGCCGCCGAGCCAGTACTGCATGGTCAGGAAGTAGGCGCGCACGTCCTGGGCTGTGCCGGGAATGAAGCGCAGCATCTGCGGCAGGCGCCGCAGCATCTTCATCTGGGCGGCACCGCCCGTGGCGGGCTTGCCCTCGCTGCTGCTCTTGCCGCGCAACTTCTTCAGCAGCGCCATCGGTCCGCTGGCAGGCTTGCTCATGTCGAAGGCGCCCGCCCGCGTGAGCTTGACCACCTCGCTGGCCGAGGCGATGCAGATCATGGCGTCGCAGCGGTCTCGCCGGGCCTGCAGGTCGGGCAGGATGGGCAGGAAGTGGTCTTCCATGAACAGCATGCCGGCGATCACGATGTCAGCCTGGGCGATGTCGTCGCGACAGCGTTGCGTGGCGGCCGGGTCACCCGCGAATTCCGATGCGGCGTGAAGCACCACCTGCAGTCCGGGCCACTGGCGCGCCAGGGCGGTGCTCGCCCGGGCCACCGAGCTCGCCAGATGCGTGTCCATGGTCACGATGACCAGGTGCAGGGGCACGGCCGACGCCGCGTCCGGGCCGCGGGACGCCGCCTTGGCCGAGCCGGGCAGGAAGCCCAGCCCGAAATCAACGACCGAAGTGCGCCTTTGCGTCATAGAGGGTCTCGACAGTGATGGTGGACACCCCGCGCTCGGCGGCGAAGCGCTCGGTGTTTCGGCGGGCCTTGCCGCGCACGAAGAAGGGGATCTTCTGCAGTTCCTTCTGGGCGTCAGCGCTCCAGGCGGCAGGTCCGGCGGCTTGTGCAGACTCGGCGGGTGCGCTGGTGGCCTTGGGCGTGACCTGCAGAGCGCCCGGGGCGATTGCGATGCTGTCGGCCGTGAGGGGCATTTGCGGCATGTGCGGCATGTGCGGCGCCTGCGGCGCGGGCTCAGCGTGCACCTGCGCATCTTGCGCAGCCACGGTCTGCGGTGCCGCCGGTCCTGCGGCGTGCACGGCGTGCGTGGCGCCCCCGGCGTGCGACAGGTGCGAGGCTGCGGCGCCTTCATGGAACTCGAAGTCCTCGCGGAACATCGTCAGCAGATGCTCTTCCAGGCCCATCATCAGCGGGTGCACCCAGGTGTCAAAGAGCACGTTTGCACCCTCGAAGCCCATTTGCGGTGCATAGCGGGCCGGGAAGTCCTGCACGTGCACGGGCGCGGAGATCACGGCGCAGGGCAGTCGCAGCCGCTTGGCGATGTGGCGCTCCATCTGTGTGCCCAGCACCAGCTCGGGCTGGGCTTCGGCGATGCGGGCTTCCACCTCCAGGTAGTCGTCGCTGATCAGGGGTTCGACGCCGTAGAGCTTGGCGGCCTCGCGCACCTCGCGGGCAAACTCGCGGCTGTAGGTGCCCAGCCCCACCACCTTGAAGCCCAGCTCGCGGGCGGCCACCCGGGCCGCCGCCACGGCGTGCGACGCGTCGCCGAAGACGAACACGCGCTTGTCGGTGAGGTAAGTGGAATCCACTGACTTGGAATACCAGGGCGCACGAGAGGCGTTCTCGGCCAGCACGCCTGCAGCGTCCACCCCGGCCAGACCGGCCACTTCAGCGATGAACTCGCGCGTGGCGCCCACGCCAATCGGGATGGTCTTGGTGAAGGGTTGACCGTGGATGCGTTGCAGCCACTGCGCTGCCTGGCCAGCGGTCTCGGGGTAGAGCACCACGTTGAAGTCGGCCTGGGGCAGGCGGGCGATGTCGTCGGGGCTGGCGTTCAGGGGCGCGGTGACGCTCACGTCCACGCCCAGCTGCTGCAGCAGCCGGGTGATCTCGATGACGTCGTCACGGTGGCGAAAGCCCAGGGCGGTGGGCCCGAGCAGGTTGCACAGCGGCCGGCGCCCGGCCAGCGGTGCGCGCTCCACGCGGGTGGTGCCGGCGATGGCGCGCACCACCTGGTAGAAGGTCTCGGCGGCGCCCCAGTTCTCCTTGCGCTGGTAGGCGGGCAGTTCCAGCGGCACCACCGGCACCGGCAGCTGCAGCGCCTGCGCGAGCCCGCCGGGATCGTCCTGGATCAGCTCGGCGGTGCAGGACGAGCCCACCAGCATGGCCTTGGGCGCAAAGCGCTCGTAGGCCTGGCGGGCGGCGGTCTTGAACAGCTCGGCGGTGTCGCCGCCCAGGTCGCGCGCCTGGAAGGTGGTGTAGGTCACGGGCGGGCGGCGGTCGCGCCGCTCGATCATGGTGAACAGCAGGTCTGCATAGGTGTCGCCCTGTGGCGCGTGCAGCACGTAGTGCACGTCGCGCATGGCGGTGGCGATGCGCATCGCGCCCACATGCGGGGGGCCTTCGTAGGTCCAGAGGGTCAGTTGCATGCCGTTCGGTGCCTGTTGCGTGTTCGGCCGGTCAGGCGGCCAGCAGCTCGCGCCGGCGCAGCGGGCGGGCAAAGAGCTCGGCCAGATCGGCGGCCTGCTCGTAGCCATGGATGGGCGAGAACACCAGCTCGATGGCCCACTTGGTGGTCAGTCCCTCGGCCTCCAGCGGGTTGGCCAGCCCCAGTCCGCACACGGTGATGTCGGGCCGCTCGGCGCGGCAGCGGTCCAGCTGGCGCTCCACGTCCTGGCCTTCGCTCAGGCGGGTGCCCGCGGGCAGCCAGGCCAGTTCCTGCGCCAGATGCTCGCGGTGCAGGTAGGGCGTGCCCACCTCGGTCAGCACCATGCCCAGCTCGCGTGACAGGAAGCGTGCGATGGGCAACTCCAGCTGGGAGTCCGGGAAGAAGAACAGGCTGTGCCCCTGCAACGCCTGGCGCTGGCGCGCCAGCGCCACCTCGGCCCGGGCACGCGCGCTGGCGGTGACCTCGGCCACGGTGGCCGCAGGAATGCCGAAGGCCGCCGCAGCCGCCTCCAGCCAGGCCGTGGTGCCCTCGATGCCGATGGGGAAGGGCGCGGCGATGCGCTGCGCGCCGCGTTCTTCCAGGGCGCGGGCCGTGTCGCCCAGGAAAGGTTGAGCCAGCAGGTAGCGGGTGCCTGGGCCGATGACGGGCATGCGCTGGGCGTTGCGCGCCGGCAGGAAGGCGGCGGCCGGCACGCCAATGCGTGTGAGCAACCCCGCCAGCTGGTCTTCCACGATGTCCGGCAGGGTGCCCACCACCACCAGCGGGGAAGCCTGGCGCTGGGCGCCGCCTTCCGGGGGCGTGGTGCCCAGCACCGGCACCAGCGAGGTCAGGCAGGCGTCCTCGCCTTGGGTGAAGGTGGTCTCGATGCCGCTGCCAGAGTAGTTCAGCACCCGCACCTGCGGCAGGAACTGGCGCGACAGGCGCTCGGCGGCGCGCGACAGGTCCAGCTTGATCACTTCTGACGGGCAGGAACCCACCAGGAACAGAGTCTTGATGTCGGGTCGGCGCGACAGCAGGCGCTGCACCACGCGGTCGAGCTCGTCGTTGGCGTCCGCCAAGCCGGCCAGATCGCGCTCGTCCAGGATGGCGGTGGCAAAGCGCGGCTCGGCAAAGATCATCACGCCCGCAGCCGATTGCACCAGGTGCGCGCAGGTGCGCGAGCCCACCACCAGGAAGAACGCGTCCTGGATCTTTCGGTGCAACCAGACGATGCCCGTCAGCCCGCAGAACACCTCGCGCTGGCCGCGTTCGCGCAGGACGGGCGCGTCGGTGCAGCCGTTGTCCACAGGCTTTTCCAGGTGCAGAGGGATCACGGCACTCATCGGGCAGCCTCCACCGTGGTGCTGCCCAGGCCAGCCCCCAGAGGGCTTGAGGTCCTGCGCCGTTCGGCGTCGCTCTGCAAGCGCGCAGCACGCAGTTTCAGCACAAATTGCGTGGCATTGACCACGTAGGTGGCGTAAGCGGCCAGCGCCAGCCACATCTGCCCCCGAGCGTCCAGGGCACCTTGCCACAGGGCCAGCAGATAGGCGGTGTGCAGCGCCAGCACCAGCATGCTGAAGACGTCTTCCCAGAAGAAGGCCGGTGCGAAGAGCCAGACATCGAAGACCACCTTCTCCCAGATGCAGCCCGTGACCATGATGGTGTAGAGCAGCACGGTCTTCAGCACGATGGAGGCCGTGGCGATGCCGAAACCCTCGCCTGTGACCAGGTAGCGCAGCACCAGCACCAGGCTGATCGCGAACACGAGGAACTGCAGCGGCGCGAGCAACCCCTGCACCAGCGTCCAGCGCGTTTCATCGCGCCGGCGGCGTTGCTCGGGGGTGTACAGCGCGGCGGGTGCCTTGGTGTGGCGGGGCATCGTCATGCAGAGGCAGTTTCAGGTTCTGACGTCCAGCGTAGGCGCTCAGGCCGATTGTGTCAATCAGGATTGACGTCATTAACACTTGACATTCGGGGGGCAGCCCTTGATGATCCGGCACCGACCCGCAAGGGATCTTGACGCCGCTCCAGGGAGGAGTTCGCTTCAGGTCACGACGATGGCCGGGTTCAGGAATTCGTGCCGGGCCCTTTGTGGCGCGCCGTATCAGGGTAAACACTTACGTGCGCGGGCTTGTTTTGGAGGACGAGGTGTACAACCCAGACAACTTTCGCCGGAAGTTGCGGGACCAGGCGGCCGATGAGGGTGGCGGCCGGTCCGGGCAAGACGGTGATCCGTCCAGCGCGCTGTCGCTCAGCGCGATGGCGGCGTCCGTGGCCCACCCCGTGTTCGGCAGGTTTGCGCGGCCTCCTGAACTGCCGGTCGATGCGCCACCGCCGGGCGGATATGACCCGGCCGCCGATGCCGACCAGCGGCGGCGTCCGGTGGCGGACAGGCTTCATCTGGTACCGCCTGCCACCCTGCCGCAGGCGCTGGACCGCCGCGAGCGCGTAGCCCGCCAGTTTTCCGTGCTGGCCGACCAGGTCATTCCGCATCTGGTGAAGTACCATGCGCAGCCACCTGCCGTACCCGCAATGAAGCCCACCGAGGCCGAATTCGAAGAGTTCTTCGGCCATCTTCTTGAAGACCATGAGTCCGGTTTCGTCCAGGCGATCCGCCGGATGATCGAGCGCGGCTTGTCGGTGGAGTGCATTTATCTGGATCTGCTGGTGCCTTGCGCGGTCCGCATGGGCCAGCGCTGGGTCGATGACTGTTCCGACTTAGTGGCCGTCACCGTGGCCGTAGGCAGGCTGCAAGCGCTGCTTCGGCAGTTCAGCCCGGAGTTCCGCGCCGAAGTCAGGCGGCCCCCCGCCGGTCGCCGCGTCCTGCTGTCGCAGCCGGATGACGAGACCCACATGTTCGGCCTGTCCGTGGTGGCCGAGTTCTTCCGTCGCGATGGCTGGGACGTGGTGGGCGGCGTGGCCGGAACCGGCATCGACCCGGTGCAATGGGTGCGTGAAGAACGGTTCGACGTGGTCGGGCTGTCGGTGGGCAGTGAATTGAAGCTGCCTTGGCTGAGCGAACGCATCGCAGCGTTGCGCCGGGCGTCATGCAATCCAGACTTGGTGGTGATGGTCGGGGGGCCCATCTTCTCGGCCGATCCTGCCAACGTGCAACGGGTCGGCGCAGACCTGACATCAGGAGCCGACACGGCGCCCGCGATGGCTGAAGAGTTCTTGATGCGCAAGGCCTCGGCTGCCCAGCAGTTGCCGTCTTCACGCTCTCAACCTTAGTGCAATGATCAACAACATGGGTGGTTCTTACATCCAACGGTCTGGAGAGTCCGGCAGGGACGCCAGGCCTCACTCGGTGAGGCCCTGATGGCGAACAACCTGTTCATCGGTGATCTTGACCCCAAGGCCGCCGTTCGCCTGGTGGAATCCACCAGCGATCTGGTGGTGCTGTTGGATGCGGACGGTCGCGTGCTGGAGGCCGCCGTGCATGACGGCAGCCTTGCCGGGCTGGGGGCTGCCGCCTGGATTGGCCGGCCCTGGATCGACACCGTCACGGTGGAAAGCCGCGAGAAGATCGTCGCGTCCCTGAACGACGCCGCGCAGGCCACGCCTTCGCGCTGGCGTCAGGTCAACCACCCGGTGCCAGGCGCGGACGACCTGCCGGTGCTGTACATGACCGTACCGGTCCAGGGCGAGTCCGCCGGTGCGGCCCGCATGGTGGCCTTTGGGCGCGATCTGCGCAGCACCGTGGCCTTGCAGCGACGCCTGGTCGAAGCGCAGCAGACCATGGAGCGCGACTACTGGCGCTTTCGCGAGGCCGACACGCGCTACCGTCATCTGTTGCAGACAAGCCACGAACCCTTGCTGGTCGTGGACGGTCAGAACCAGAGGGTCGTGGAGGCCAACCCGGCAGCCGAAGCCCTGGTGGCCAAGTCAAGAGGCGGGGTCGTCGGCACGGGTCTGTCGGCCCTCTTTGACGAAGCCTCGGCCGAGGCGCTGCAAGGCCTGCTGGCGGCCGCCCGGGCGGTGGGCAAACGCGATCCTGTGCGGCTTGCTTTGGCCGAGGATGGTGCTCTGGCCTGGGTTTCTGCGACGCTGTTCCGTCAGGACCAGGTGCCCTATCTGCTGTTGCGGGTGGTGCCGGTGGGCAAGATGCCCCAAGCCCACGGTGCGGGCCATGCCGCCGGCCAGGCAGTGCAAGGGCTGTACCAGGCCTATGTGGGCCAGGCGTCCGACGGTCTGGTCTTCACCGACGCCCAGGGTCGCGTGTTGACGGCCAATCGCACCTTCGCCCTGATGGCGCAACTCAGCGCCGAGGAACAGGCGCGCGGTGAGATGCTCGACCGCTGGCTGGGCCGCACGGGTGTGGAACTCAGTGTGCTGGTGACCAACCTTCGCCAGCGAGGCTCCGTAGGGCTGTTCACCACCTCGCTCAGGGGTGAATTCGGTGCGCAGATCGAGGTGGAGATTTCAGCCAGCGTGTTGTCGATGCCGGACGGGCCACGCCTGGGTTTCGCCATCCGCGACATCAGCCGGCGCCTGCAGGGCGAGGAGCGCACGCCTGACCGGGTGTCACGTTCGGTCAGCGAGCTGACCGAACTCGTGGGGCGGGTACCGCTGAAGGACATCGTCAGCGAGACCACTGAACTCATCGAGCAGTTGTGCATCGAGGCCGCGCTCCAGATGACGCATGGCAACCGGGCGTCCGCAGCGCAGTTGCTCGGGCTGTCCCGGCAGAGCCTGTATGTGAAGCTGAACCGCTTCGGCATGGGCGGCCAGGGTGGCGGCGACACCGATGATGAGCGACCTGCTGTAAACATCGATTGACACTTTGATGTGTCACGTGCAGTATGAGGCATGGCCCATGCTGCATCTGCTGTCGAGTTGCCCGCGCCCTCGGCGATCGCCGAGTTGTTCAAGCCCATCACCTGGTTTCCCCCCATGTGGGCCTTTGCCTGTGGGGTGGTGGCTTCGGGCCAGAGCCTGGAGGGACGCTGGGGCCTCGTGCTGGCCGGTGTGTTGCTGGCGGGTCCCTTCGTGTGTGCCACCAGCCAGGCCGTCAACGACTGGTTCGACCGGCATGTAGACGCCATCAACGAGCCCCATCGGCCTATTCCCTCGGGGCGGATGCCGGGGCGCTGGGGTCTGTACCTCGCCGTGATCTGGACCGTGCTGTCGATCCTGCTGTCCACCACGCTGGGGCCCTGGGGGTTCGGCGCGGCGGCGCTGGGTCTGCTGCTGGCCTGGGCTTACAGCGCGCCGCCCGTGCGCCTCAAGCGCAACGGCTGGTGGGGAAATGCCGCCTGCGGGTTGTCCTACGAGGGCCTGGCCTGGATCACCGGCGCGGCCGTGATGGCGGGCGGACAGATGCCCGGTGTGCCCTCCATGATCCTGGCCCTGCTGTACAGCCTGGGGGCTCACGGCATCATGACCCTCAACGACTTCAAGGCCATCGAGGGTGACCGCAAGATGGGCGTCGCCTCGCTGCCGGTGCAGCTGGGCGCTCGTGGCGCCGCCTGGGTGGCCTGTGCCACCATGGTGCTGGCACAGGCAGCCGTGGTGGCCTGTCTGCTGGCCTGGGACCGCCCCTGGCATGCCGGTGCGGTCGCCCTGTGCGTGGCCGTGCAGCTGTTGATGATGAGGCGGTTCCTGGCCAAGCCCGTGGCCCGCGCGCTCTGGCTCAGCGGCCTGGGAGTGCCCCTTTATGTGGCCGGCATGATGATCAGCGCTTTTGCGCTGCGAGCGGGGGTGCAGTGAGCTGGATCGGCATCTTCCGCCTGGCCCTGGTGCAGATGGCGCTGGGAGCCATGGTCGTGCTGACCACCTCCACGCTCAACCGCCTCATGGCCGTGGAGCTGATGCTGCCGGCGCTGGTGCCGGGCCTGCTGGTGGGTTTGCACCACGCCGTGCAGATGACCCGCCCCCGCATGGGCTTTGGCTCCGACATGGGTGGGCGGCGCACGCCGTGGATCGCGGGCGGCATGGCGGTGCTGGCCCTGGGCGGCTTCCTGGCGGCCGTGGCCACGGCCTGGATGAGCACCGACCGGCTGGCCGGTCTGGGACTGGCCGTGCTGGGCTACACCCTGGTGGGGCTGGGTGTCAGTGCGGCCGGCACCTCCTTGCTGGTGTTGCTGGCCAAGCAGGTGGAGCAGGAGCGGCGTGCCGCGGCGGCCACCCTGGTGTGGGTGCTGATGATCGTGGGCTTTGCCGTGACGGCGGGCCTGGCCGGCCGCTGGCTGGACCCGTATTCGCCCGCCCGCCTGGTGCTGGTGTCGGGCACGGTCTCACTGGTGGCGCTGTGCGTGGCATGGGCCGCCCTGTGGGGGGTGGAACAGGACGGCAGCCGAGTCGCGGCGCCTTCCGGGGGTGCCAAACCTTCGTTCCGCGTGGCCCTCGCCCAGGCCTGGACCGACCCGGACGCGCGCCGCTTCACCATCTTCGTGTTCGTCTCCATGGTGGCCTACAGCGCACAGGATCTGATCCTGGAACCCTTTGCGGGTATCCGCTTCGGCTTCACGCCCGGTGAATCCACGCAGCTCTCGGGCGTGCAGCATGGGGGCACGCTGGCGGGCATGCTGCTGGGTGCGTTGGCCGGCCGCCGCTGGGGAGGCGTCTCCTTCGGTTCGCTGCGGGCCTGGATCGTCGGCGGCTGTGGAGCTTCGGCCCTGGCCCTGGCGGGCCTGGTGGTCGGCTCCCTCCAGGAGGGTACGGCCTGGCCGCTGCACGCAAACGTCTTCATCCTGGGGGTGGCCAACGGCGCCTTCTCCATCGCAGCCATCGGCTCCATGATGGCGCTGGCGGGCCAGGGGCAGCCGTCCCGCGAGGGCGTGCGCATGGGCCTGTGGGGCGCAGCGCAGGCCACGGGCTTCGCGCTCGGCGGCTTTCTGGGCACTGCAGCCAGTGACCTGGCGCGCTGGCTCATCGGCTCCCAGGTGGCCGCCTATGTCTGCGTGTTTGCAGCCGAGGCGGCCCTGTTCCTGCTGGCGGCCGCGCTGGCGCGCCACATCGCACTGCCTGCTTCTGCAAGCCGCACGGTCATGCCGCACGGCCCCCGAGCTGAATTCCGTCCCCCTGCCTCACGAGGATCGATATGAACGAGCCGCACACCTTTGATGTCATCATCGTCGGCGGCGGGCCCGCCGGCGCCACGGCCGCCCACGACCTTGCGCGGCAAGGCCGCTCCGTCCTGCTGCTGGACCGGGCGGGCCGTGTCAAGCCCTGCGGAGGTGCGATCCCGCCGCGCCTGATCAAGGACTTCGACATTCCCGACCACCTGCTGGTGGCCAAGATCCGCTGCGCCCGCATGGTCTCGCCCACCGACCGGCAGGTGGACATTCCCATCGACGGCGGCTTCGTCGGCATGGTCGACCGCGATGTCTTCGACGAGTGGTTGCGTGAACGTGCTGCCCAGGCGGGCGCGGTGCGTCGCATCGGTACCTTCGACAAGTTGACGCGTGACGCCGATGGCCTGAGCGTGGTGCACTTCACGGCGCGCGCCAGCCAGACCGGAGCGGCCACCGGCCATTCCAGTGCGCGGGCGCGCTGCGTGATCGGTGCCGACGGTGCACGTTCCGAGGTGGCGCGCCAGGCGGTGCCTGGCGCCGAACGCACCTCGTACGTCTTCGCGTATCACGAGATCGTCGGCAAGCCCCAGAACCCGCCGCCGGGTTATGACGGTACCCGTTGTGACGTGGTCTACAACGGTACCTACTCACCCGATTTCTACGGCTGGGTGTTCCCGCACGGCGATACCTTGAGCGTGGGCACCGGCAGCGCCGACAAGGGCTTCTCGCTGCGCGGTGCCACGGCCGGCCTGCGCCGTGCCGCCGGGCTGCAGGACGCGCCCACCCTGCGGCGTGAGGGCGCCCCCATTCCGATGAAACCTTTGCCCCGATGGGACAACGGACGCGATGTGGTGCTGGCCGGTGATGCTGCCGGGGTGGTGGCCCCCGCCTCGGGCGAGGGCATCTACTACGCCATGGCCTGCGGCCGCATGGTCGGCGAGTCGGTGCAGGAGTTCCTGCGCACCGGCCAGGCCAGTGCCCTGGCCACGGCCCGCAAACGCTTCCTCAAGGTCCATGGCAAGGTCTTCTGGGTGCTCGGTATCATGCAGCGCTTCTGGTACAGCAGCGACAAGCGTCGTGAACGGTTCGTGGCCATCTGCCGTGATCGCGACGTCCAGCAGCTGACGTTCGAGGCGTACATGAACAAGGAACTCGTGCGCGCGCGCCCCATGGCGCATGTGCGGATCTTCTTCAAGGACATGGCGCACCTGCTCGGGCTGGCCCGGGTATGACGCGCCATGGCCGGGCCGCCTGAGGCGCGGCCAGAACCCGCGCAAGCGGGCCTCGTACGGGCCTCCCGCGTGCCCCGGCGCGCCTACGCGGTGGCTGCCGCGATCGCCGTGCTGGTGGCCGGCATCGGCGGCCTGGCCACCGACCTCGGCCCCTGGTACCGAGGCCTGCTGCAGCCTGCCTGGAAGCCGCCGGACATCGTGTTCGGCCCGGTCTGGACCTTGCTCTACACCTTGACGGCCTGGGCGGGCGCCCGGGCCTGGTGGCACGCCAGGCCCACCGTACAAGCCGACGAGGCTGCTGCAGATGCGGGCCGTCGTCGGCAGCGGCGGTTGCTGTTCGGCTTCTTGCTGAACGCGCTGCTGAACGTGTTGTGGAGCGTGCTCTTCTTCAAGGCGCAGCGGCCCGACTGGGCGTTGGTCGAGATCGTGCTGCTCACTGCCTCCGTGCTCTGGCTGATCTCCGCCTGCACCGAGGTGGACCGCCTGGCGGCGCGCTTGCTGCTGCCCTACCTGGCTTGGGTGTTGTTTGCTGCCACCGTCAATGCCGGGGTCTTGCGGCTGAACCCGGTGGCGCCGGGCGCTTGAAGGGTCTGGGGTGATCCAGCGGCTGCGTTCGGCCTCCGGTTGCGTACTGCTGGTCTATGTGGTCACGCACCTGTCCAACCATGCGCTGGCCTTGTGGTCGCTGAGCCTGGCCGATGCCTGGCTGGAGTGGCTGTCGGCGGTGTGGCGCTGGCCTCCGGTGTCGGTGCTGCTGCTCATTGCCTTCCTGGTGCACCTGTGCGTGGCGCTGCACTCGCTGTGGCGGCGGCGCACCTGGCGCATGAGCCGCTGGGAATGGGCGCAACTGCTGCTGGGCATGTCCATCCTGCCGCTGGGCATGAGCCATGTCATCGGCACCCGGGTGGCTCACGAACTGCACGGCGTCTACACCAACCATTTCTGGGTCCTCTGGCCCATGGCGGTGGACCCGTGGCAGAACGCGCGTCAGTGCGCGCTGGTCATCGCGGTGTGGCTGCATGCCTGCATCGGCCTGCACTTCTGGTGGCGCGTCAAGCCCTGGTACCCACGGGTCCTGCCTGGCCTGTACGCTTTCGCCCTGCTGTTGCCTGCCATGGCCCTGGCCGGTGCAAGTGTGGGGCTGGGCTCCGTCCTCGCCATCCTGGAGGATCCTGCCAGGATGCAATCCGCCATTGCCGTCACGCGGGCGCCCAGCCGCGACGAGGTGGCCGACCTCTACTTTCTTTCGGACCTGCTCAAGGTCGTGGCGCTGGCGCTGGTGATGCTGGCCCTGGCGGCGCGCCAGGTGCGCACGCTCTGGCTGAAGCGGCAGAAAGGCGTGCGATTGCGCTACGCGGGTGGCCCCACGGTGGACGTGCCGGCGGGGCTGAGCATCCTGGAGGCCAGCCGCTCGCAGGGCATCGCCCACGCCTCGGTGTGCGGCGGGCGTGGCCGCTGCTCCACCTGCCGGGTGCAGCTCGGCGGCGATGTCACCAGCCTGCCGGCGCCGTCTGCCGATGAAGCACAGGTGCTGGAGCGCCTGGGCTCTCCGCCCCTGGTTCGTCTGGCCTGCCAGCTGCGCCCGCCGCCAGGCGAGTACAGCGTGATGCAGCTGCTGCCACCCGATGCGCAGCCGGCCGACGCCTACCGCGGCACCACACTGGCCGTGGGGGAGGAGCGCCGGATGGTCATCATGTTCGTGGACCTGCGAGGCTTCACCGCCTTGTCGGAGAAGCGCCTGCCCTTTGACGTGGTGTTTCTGCTCAACCGCTACTTTCGCAGCGTGGGTCAGGCAGTGGAGCAAGCCGGCGGCCGCGTGGACAAGTTCATCGGCGACGGCATGATGGCCTTGTTCGGCCTGGAGTCCGCGCCTGAAGTGGCCGCACGGCAGGGGCTGGACGCGGCACGCCGCATCGGTCTGGCCTTGTCGGAGCTCAACCAGGCGCTGGCCTGTGAGCTGGCATCGCCGCTGCGCATTGGCATCGGGCTGCACCTGGGTCCGGCCATCGTGGGCGTGCTGGGTCACGGGCCGGCCACGGGTCTGACCGCCATCGGCGACACCGTCAACACCGCCAGCCGTCTGGAGAGCCTGTCCAAGGACTTCGGCGCGCAGCTGCTGGTGTCGCAGGCCGTGTTTGACGCCGCAGGCCTCACGCCAGCCCCCGGCGAGCCGCACGAGGTGGCGCTGCGTGGCCGTAGCGAAACCCTGGCGGTGAGGGCTGTCGCCGATTTGGCGTCCTTGCCGTTATCCTGAAGACTCTAAAGGAGCAGCTTCGCATGCAGCACACCCTTCATGTCACCGCAGTCGTGGTCACCGCAGACGCAGACCTTGCGCCGGGTGCCTACCGTGGTCCCTCTCTTCAGGCAGTAGCCTGGTTCTTGCGCCCGTGGTGGGCCCTCGCGTTCTTTCTACTCGCGCTCCTGGTCGCCTCACCGAGCGACGCCGCCATGGGTGACCCATCGCCCAGCGATCCGCCCTGGCTGACCGCCGCTCGCGCCGATCTCAAGGCACAGCGCTTTGAGCAGATGGCCGCCGCCCTGCGTGCGGCCAACGCCGTGGAAAGCGCCGATTGGCACAACCTGTTGGGCTACGCCTTGCGCAAGAAGTCGCCGCCCGACCTCGCCGATGCCGAAGTGCACTACAAGCGTGCCCTGGAGATCGAGCCCCGGCACCGTCTTGCTCTGGAGTATTACGGCGAACTGTTCCTCATGAAAGGCGACCTCGCCGGGGCTGAAGCCATGCTGGCCCGGCTGGACAAGGCCTGCCGCTTCGGCTGCGAGGAGTACCGAGACCTCAAGGCGGCCGTCGCCCGCCACAAGGCGCAGGCGGGCAAAGGCAAGTAAAGCTCACCCGGGACGCACGAAAGGGACCTGTCCATGCTTAGCGACGATCAGGCCATGGCCTACATGCACAAGCTGCTGACAGCCATGGCCCAGGCCGGGGGGTCAGACCTGTTCATCTCGGCCGGCTCGGCGCCCACGATGAAGGCCCACGGAGCGCTCACCCCGCTGTCACAGCAGAAACTGCATCCCGACGTCACGCGGGTGCTGGCGCGCTCCATCATGAACGACCGCCAGCGCGTGGAGTTCGACCGCGACATGGAGTCCAACTTCGCGATCGTCGTGCCTGAGGTGTCGCGCTTCCGGGTCAACGTCTACGTTCAGCAGACGAACGTGGCCATGGTCATCCGCACCATTGCCAACGAAATCCCCAACGCCGACAAGCTGGGCTTGCCCGAAGTGACGAAGGACCTGATCCTGAGCAAGCGCGGGTTGTTGCTCATCGTGGGGGGCACGGGGTCGGGCAAGTCCACCACCCTGGCGGCGCTGATCGACCACCGCAACGCCACCACCCCCGGGCACATCATCACGGTGGAAGACCCCATCGAGTACATCCACGAGCCCAAGAGGTCGCTCATCAGTCACCGCGAGGTGGGCGTGGACACGCACTCCTGGGAGGCCGCGCTGAAGAACATGCTGCGGCAGGCCCCCGACGTCATCCTCATGGGGGAGATCCGTGACCGTGAGACCATGGAGCATGCGATCACCTTCTCCGAGACGGGCCACCTGTGCATGGCCACGCTGCACGCGAACAGCGCCAACCAGGCGATCGACCGCATCATCAACTTCTTTCCCGAGGAGCGCCGGCCCCAACTGCTGATGGACCTTTCGGCCAACCTGCGCGGCATCGTTTCGCAGCGCCTGATCCGCACCGAAGATGGCGCCGGGCGCAAGGCGGCCATCGAGATCCTGATCAACACCCCCACCATCGCCGACAAGATCTTCAAGGGCCTGTTCCACGAGATCAAACCGCTGATGGAGCGTGGCCGCGAGTCCGGCATGCGCACCTTCGACTGGGCCTTGTTCGATCTCTACAACCGCGGCTTCATCTCCTACGACGAGGCTCTGCGCAACGCTGACTCGTCCAACGAACTGCGTCTGAACATCAAGTTGCGCAGCCAGCGTGGTGCGCCCTCGGTGGGCATCGGTGCGGACGCCGAACTCACGTTCGACCAGGGCGTGACTGCCGCGCCTGACCTGGACAAGGCGCGCAATGAGGAGCTGGAGCGGCAGGCACAGCGCCGGCGCGATTTCGAGAAGAAGCAGGCCGAGGCGCAGCGCCTGGGCAGGTTGGGTCTTTGAGCGGCCTGCATGACCAGTGAGGTCAGCCTGAAAAGAACAACAGCCCGCGAGATGGAACCTGGCGGGCTGTTGTATCGGTCGTTTTGGTGGCGCTTCAGGGATTCGAACCCCGGACCTGCGGATTATGATTCCGTCGCTCTAACCGGCTGAGCTAAAGCGCCTTGAAGCCCATCATTATAGCGGCCGGCCGGTCGTCCTTGTCCGGCCCTTGAACCGCATGTCCCTGTTCAGCTTCTTCAAGAAAAAGACGCCCCCGGCGATCGAGGCCCGAGGCGACGCTGCCCCGACAAAAGCGCTGCAGCGCCGTGAGGCTGCGGAGCCTACCCCGCCTGCGGCCGGGGCGGCCCCTGGGCTGCCTGATGCCAACGCCGAGCGCGGGGGTTGGCTCAGCCGTCTGAAGGCGGGCCTGCGCAAGACCGGCCAGGGCATCGCCCAGGTCTTCACTGGCACGCGGATCGACGATGCGCTGTACGAGGAGCTGGAGTCGGCCCTCCTGATGGCCGACGCGGGCTTGCCCGCCACGCAACAGTTGCTTGCAGACCTGAAGCGCCGGGTCAAGGACGCCAAGGCTACAGATCCGGCAGCCGTGAAGACGCTGTTGGTGGATGCGTTGGCCGAGTTGCTGCAACCCTTGCAGCGGCCGCTGGAGGTGGGGCAGGCCACCCCCACGGTTTTCATGGTGGTGGGTGTCAACGGCGCGGGCAAGACCACCAGCATCGGCAAGCTCACCCACCATCTGGCCGCCGACGGTCAGAAGGTGCTGCTGGCCGCTGCCGACACCTTTCGCGCCGCCGCGCGTGAGCAACTCG
The DNA here is from genome assembly GCA_021300575.1 of Rubrivivax sp. Classification (GTDB taxonomy): domain Bacteria; phylum Pseudomonadota; class Gammaproteobacteria; order Burkholderiales; family Burkholderiaceae_C; genus Rubrivivax. The sequence continues at coordinate 70,799 of JAJTDM010000008.1, read as the reverse complement.
CGGTCTGGGGCGACCGCAACCGAGTGGACATCGTCAGCCAGCAAGGGGGTGACCCTGCAGCGGTGAGTTTCGACGCCGTGACGGCCGGGCGCGCGCGGGCCTGCGATGTGGTGATTGCCGACACGGCCGGACGGCTGCCTACCCAGCAGAATCTGATGGAAGAGCTCAAGAAGATCCGCCGCACCATCGCCAAGGCACAGGAGGGCGCGCCGCACGAGGTGTTGCTGGTGGTGGACGGCAACACGGGTCAGAACGCGCTGGCCCAGGTCAAGGCCTTCGACGCTGCAGTTCAGCTCACCGGGCTCATCGTCACCAAGCTGGACGGTACCGCCAAGGGCGGGGTGCTGGCAGCCATTTCGCGCTGGTGCACTGCAGAGGGCCGGCCTCTGGCGGTGTATTTCATCGGGGTGGGTGAGAAGCTGGAGGATCTCCAGCCCTTCGATGCCCGGGAGTTTGCCCAGGCCCTGGTGCAGTAACCCGGCGTCAACACACCGGTCGCCAGCCTCTCACTGGCGAGGGTGGGATGCCGAGCGCGGTCAGCGTGGCATGCCCGGCATTCCCGGAAACCCGCCACCCATGCGGCGCATCATCTTCATCAGGCCGCCGCCCTTCATCTTCTTCATCATGTCGCGCATCTGCTCGAACTGGTTGAGCATGCGGTTGACCTCCTGCACCTGCACGCCGGCACCGGTGGCGATACGGCGCTTGCGCGAGGCCTTGATGAGTTCGGGCTTGCGCCGCTCCAGCGGCGTCATGGCGCAGATGATGCCCTCCATGCGCCGCACGTCGCGCTCGGCCTTGCCGAGGTCGGCCCCGGCCGCGCGGGAGGCCAGCTGCGAGGGCAGCTTGTCCATCAGCCCGGCCAGGCCCCCCATGTTCTTCATCTGGGAAATCTGCGACAGGAAGTCGTTGAGGTCGAAGGCGTCGCCGCTCTTGACCTTGTCGGCCAGCTTCTGGGCCGCCGCCAGATCCACGCCCTTCTGTACTTCCTCCACCAGGGCAACGATGTCACCCATGCCGAGGATGCGTCCCGCATGGCGCTCTGCATCGAAGGCCTCCAGGCCGTCGATCTTCTCCGAGACGCCGGCGAACTTGATGGGCACGCCGGTGATCTGGCGCACCGACAACGCCGCGCCACCGCGCGAGTCGCCGTCGAGCTTGGTCAGCACCACGCCCGTCAGCGGCAGGGCGTCCTTGAAGGCGCGTGCGGTGTTGATTGCGTCCTGGCCCTGCATTGCATCCACGACGAACAAGGTTTCCACCGGGTTCAGCGCCGCATGCAACTGCCGGATCTCGGCCATCAAGGCTTCGTCGATGGCCAGGCGGCCGGCGGTGTCCACCAGCAGCACGTCGAAATAGTGGCGCCTGGCGTGGTCCAGCGCGGCGCGCGCGATGTCCGCCGGCTTCTGGTCGGGCGCACTGGGGAACCATTCGGCCCCAGCCTGCGCGGTCACGGTCTTGAGTTGTTCGATGGCCGCTGGGCGGTACACGTCGGCCGAGACCGTGAGCACCTTCTTGCTGCGCTTCTCGATCAGGTGCCGGGCGAGCTTGGCGGTGGTGGTGGTCTTACCGGCGCCCTGCAAGCCGGCCATCAGCACCACCGCCGGGGGCTGCGTGGCCAGGTTGAGGTCGGCCACACCCTCCCCCATGGTGGCCGCCAGCTCCTTGTGCACGATGCCGACCAGCGCTTGTCCGGGGTTGAGCGAGCCCGCCACTTCCTGTCCCAGTGCCTTGTCCTTGACCCGGGCGATGAAGTCGCGCACCACGGGCAGCGCCACGTCGGCCTCCAGCAGCGCCATGCGCACTTCGCGCAGCATGTCCTGCACGTTGCCTTCGGTGATGCGGGCCTGGCCCCGCATGGTCTTGACCAGGCGTGACAGGCGATCAGTGAGGTGGGTGGCCATGGAATGAATCTGCCCGAAGGCGTGGGGCAGCGCGGTGGCGGGTGGGGTGGCGGGAACCGTGTGCAAGTGCAGTGTTCAGGCGAAGCTGCACCGTACACTGTGCCGAATGATTCTATCGACCGGGTTGCCGAGCGGATGGCCGCTGTTGCTGGCTGTACTGGCCGTGACCGCCTACGCCGTGTCGCTGCTGGGTGGAAGCGCCCGGTTCGACCGTGTGGCGATGCCGGCCTTCGTGGTGGCGGTGGCGGCCCATGCGGCCATGCTGCTCAGCGAGATCGGTAGCCTGGGCTTCCACGATGCTGCCGCCCGCCTGGGTTTCGGCCCGGTACTGTCGCTCACGGTGTGCTTGACGTTGGCCATTCACGCCCTGGATGGTCGCTTCATCACCGTGCCCGTGGTCAGGCGTGTGCTGGCCGGCATTGGCGCCGCTGCCGTGGTGGTGCAGGGTCTGTTTCCCGGCGAGGCGCGCGTGCTGGGCTCGGCCTGGGCGCCGCTGCACTGGCTGCTGGGCGTGGCCAGCTACGGCCTGATGGGCGCTGCGGTTCTCCATGGGGTGCTGCTCGATGCTGCAGAGCGCCGCTTGCGCCAGCGCAGAAGCCTTGCACCCGTGGTGGCGGGCATGCCCTTGCTGCAGATCGAGCGGATCACCTTCCGCTTCGTTGAGGCCGGTTTTGTGGTGCTGTCGGCGGCAATTGCCCTGGGCATCGTCACCTCCCCCCAGTGGCGCTGGGACCACAAGACGGTGCTGTCCCTGCTGGGATGGTCGATCTTCGCCCTCCTGCTGGCGGGTCGCCATGGTCGTGGCTGGCGCGGCCGCCACGCCACACGCTGGCTGTATGCCGGGGCGTTGGTGCTGCTGCTGGCCTACGTAGGTTCACGCTTCGTGCTGGAAGTGCTGCTGTCGCGTTCCGCGGCATGAGGGCCTGGCGATCATGAAGTACCTGTTGGTCTTGGTCGTGGTGGTGGTGGGCATCTGGATGCTGGCCTCCCGCTTTCGCAAGCCCCGTGATCCTGGCCCAGGGCGGTCCACAGGGGCCGCCACCGGCGGTTCGCCGCAGGCAGCCCCGTCCGAAGGCGCCGGGGCCGACAAGGCAGCACCTGGCGAGATGGTGGCCTGCCGTCATTGCGGTGTCCACTTGCCCGCCGACGAGGCCGTCTTCGACGGGCAATTGCCGTACTGCGGGCCGTCGCACCGGCAGGCCGGCCCGCGCTGAGAGCGGACGGTTCAGCCAGATGCCCGTGCCTGCCGAAGGCCGCCCGGGTGCCGTTGATGGCACCGTCGATTCCAACGGCGCCAGGGCTTCCGACCCGTCGGGCGCCGCGTCCTGGTTCAGGGATGCTCCAGAGTCGGCCGCCGGAGGCAGCGCTGCCTCATCGGCCCGGCATCTTTCCGCAGCGGGAGGGCTGTGGCTCAATCCTCTGTGGCTCGATTCGCTGTCGGCCGGCCCTTCTGCCAGTGCGTCGGTTTCAGATGCTGGTTCGGCTCTTGGACGTTCGCTGTGGAGGATATTCCGCACCTATCTGGCTGCTCGTGCCGCCGTCGGCCTGCTCTTGGCAGCCATGCAGTTTCTGGGGTCTGCAGCAGGCCATTCGCCCAGGACGGCTGCGCTGCTGATCAGTGGTTTGTACGCGCTCGAAGCCTGTGCCCTGGCGGGCTGGATGTGGGGCCGTGGCCGCGCCGGGGCCGTGATCCGGTTTAGTCCGCGGGCCTGGATTGTCCTGACGATCGGCGCGGACCTCGTGGCGTTCATCATGCTGCTGGGCAACGAGTCTGCGGCCGGACTCAACCACGGCGCCCTGCTGGTGTTGCCCGTGCTGATGGCTGGCGTGCTTATGTCACGCCCGGGCGCGCTGGTCACCGCTGCCGTGGTGGCGGTGGTCTTGCTGTTCGATGCCTGGTCGCTCAGCCTCAGGTCGCCTGTGGCGCCGCCCGCCTGGTTGGGGTCTGTGCTGGCGGGTATGGGGTTGCTGGCCATGGCGTGGCTGGCGGGCGAACTGTCCGCGCGCCTGCGGCGGGAGGAGCGGGCCGCTGTGGACAGCCAGCAAAGAGTCCGCCAGCAAGCGGGCTTGAACCAGTTGGTCATCCAGGAGATGAGCGAAGGCCTGTTGGTGATCGACCGGCATCGACGTGTGCTGGCGCTCAATCCCTCGGCACAGGTTCTTCTGGGACTGTCCGGAAGTGACCCGGCTTCCCACAGCAGCCTGCAGCACCTGGGGCCTTCGTGGTCGCCCTTGCTGCGTGCAGTGGAACGTGCCCGTGCCGAGAATGCGTGGCCCGCGGGTGGGCGCGTCGTGTCCTGGCCTGACGGCCCGCAGGGCGCAGCAGTGCCGACGAAGCTGCGCGTGCGCCTGCGGTTCACGCGCCAGTTGGCTTCGGACCGCATGCCCGGGCTCGAGGACCCCGAGCAGGATCTTTGCGTCCTCCTGCTCGAGGACGAGCGCGTCGTTCAGGTGCGCGTCCAGCAGGAAAAGCTTGCGGCCATGGGCCGGGTGTCGGCGGGCATCGCCCATGAGATCCGCAATCCCCTTGCTGCCATCGCGCAGGCCAACGAGCTGCTGTCCGAAGACAGGCTGGGCCGGTCGCAGGTGCGCCTCGTGTCGATCATCGCGGACAACGTGGTCCGCTTGCGGCGCCTGGTCGACGATATCCTGGAGTCCCTGCCCACGGGTGCGGGCCGGGCTGGCGCCATGAACGTGGTGGAACTCGTCCGCACCGTGGTGAACGATTGGCGCGGCACGGGCGGCGTCGGGCCTGGCGTGGTGGAGCTGAACCTGTGTTCGCAACAGGCCCAGGCCTGGTTCGACCCTGAACATCTCCGGCGCATCCTGGTGAACCTGCTGGACAATGCTTACCGGCACTCGTCGCGCGAAGCCCGTGCAGTCACGGTGACGGTGGATCTGGGCCTGGGTGATGGCGTGGTGCTGATGGTGAGCAACGACGGACCGCCCATCTCCGCCGATGTCGAGTTGCACTTGTTCGAACCTTTCTTTTCCACTCGCAGCCGCGGTTCCGGCCTGGGCCTGTACCTCTGCAAGGAGTTGTGCGAGCGGCACGGTGCGGACATCCGCCATGTGCGGCTTGACCCGGGGCAGCGGCACGCCACCGCCTTTGTCGTGTTGTTGCCCGGGCTGTCGGCGGCGTCTTCCGGTTGGGGTTCGCTCTGATGGCTTCGGACCCTTACAGACTGCTGGTCGTCGATGACGAGCCCGACCTGCTGACACTCTACGAACTGACCCTGCTGCGCGAGGGTCACGATGTCGAGTGCGCGGGTTCTGTGCAGGAGGCGATGCAGGCGCTGCAGCGCCGGACCTTTCACCTGGTGATCACCGACATGCGGCTGCCCGACGGGCAGGGCATCGAGTTGCTTCGTCACACTGAAGCAACCGGCCGCAGTGAGAAGGTGATTGTCATCACCGCCTACGGCTCTGCGGAGACAGCCGTGGCGGCCTTGAAAGCCGGTGCCTTCGACTACCTCACCAAGCCCGTGGACCTGCGGCAGTTTCGCTCGGTGGTCGCCGCGGCGCTGGGGCAGTCTCCGCCACCGCCGCAGGCCCAGCGTCCCGTCCCGGTAGCCCGGGTAGATCCGCCGTCGGCCGCGTTGCGGCCCGAGATGGCGCGCCTGGTGGGGAATTCGCCCGCCATGAACCATGTGCGGATGCTGGTGGACAAGGTCTCGCGCAGCATGGCGCCAGTGATGGTGGTGGGCGAGTCCGGTACCGGCAAGGAACTCGTTGCGCGGGCCATCCACCAGTCCTCTGCCCGTGCGGCGGGCCCCTTCGTGCCCGTGAACTGCGGCGCCATCCCCGAAGCACTCCTCGAGTCCGAATTCTTCGGCTACCGCAAGGGCGCGTTCACCGGCGCCACGGACGACCGGCCCGGCTTTTTCCAGGCCGCGCAGGGGGGCACACTGTTCCTTGACGAGATCGGCGATCTGCCACTGCGCATGCAAAGCAAACTGCTGCGAGCCATCCAGGAGCGCAGCGTGCGGCCCCTGGGAGCCACGGCGGAAGTGCCCTGCAACGCCCGCATCGTCAGTGCCACGCACCGCAACCTGCCGCTGGAAGTACAGGCAGGTCGATTCCGCCAGGACCTCTTCTTCCGCCTCAACGTCATCCGCATTCCGGTGCCTCCGCTGCGGGACCGGCTCACGGACCTGGCACCGATCTGCGAGGACATCCTGGAACGCATCTGCGGTGACAGCGGCGTGTACCCGCCGCCGCGAGTGAGCGAAGAGGCCCTGGTGCACCTGTGTTCGCATGATTTCCCGGGCAACGTACGGGAGCTGGAAAATATGCTGCACCGTGCGCTGGCCCTGTCCTCGGCCGACACCATTGGCGTGGAGGAGCTGGGTGCTCAGCCGAGGCCTGCTCCCGTGGCTGAGGCGCTGGAGGTGCGACTGTCGTCACCCGCTTTCGAGCTGCCCGATGAAGTGCCGGCGTCCGCAGCATCTGTGGTCCCGCCTTCGCATGCCGTTGAGGAACTCCCGGCCAGCCTGGAGGCCTATCTGGACAGCGTGGAGCGGGCCATCCTCGAGCGGGCACTGGCGCGGCATCGGTTCAACCGCACGGCCGCCGGCGCCAGCCTGGGCCTGTCGTTGCGCCAGATGCGCTACCGCATGTCAAGGCTGGGCATTGGCGTCGAGTCGGACACTTCTGATCCCACCTGATGGCAATCAGGGAAAACACAGCTCGACCCCACCGGTAGTGCCTTGAGCGCTTCGGCCACACCATATATAGTGTCCGCCAATCCACTTACATTTTCGGGGTTGCCCTGCGCACAGGGGCAGTCAGGCCCGGTACAGCCCATGAGGAGCCGCATGCAGTCAGTTGTCCTTTCCAGCCAGGAAGCCTTTGTGCCGATGCCCGGACGTAGTACCGTGTCCGCCACGGCGACATCGGCCTACACGGCCTACCAGATCATCCGCCGCAACGGCGCAGTCGTCTCCTTCGAGCCCAGCAAGATTGCGGTGGCGCTGATGAAGGCCTTCCTGGCGGTGCATGGCACCCAGGGCGCTGCGTCCGCCAGCGTGCGCGAGACGGTCGACGGGCTCACGGAGGCCGTGGTGCGCGCGCTGTTGCGCTCGCGCCCGGGTGGCGGTACGTTCCATATCGAGGATGTGCAGGACCAGGTGGAACTGGGCCTGATGCGCGGCGGGCATCACGAGGTGGCCCGGGCCTACGTCCTGTACCGGGACCGCAGGGCCCAGGAACGCTCGCGGCAATCGGCATCGGCCGAACCCAGGATGCCGCAGTTCCATGTCACCGACCGGGGCCAGCGGGTGGCCCTCGACGTCGCCGCGCTGACGCATTTGGTGCAGCAGGCCTGCGAAGACCTGGGGGCCGACGTGTCTGCCGAGCCGATCCTGGCCGAGACCATGCGCAACCTGTACGACGGCGTGCCCATCGACGAGGTCTACAAGGCCGCCATCCTGGCCGCACGCACCTTGCTTGAGCGCGAGCCTGCCTACACCCGTGCCACGGCGCGCCTGCTGATGCACACCATCCGGCGCGAGATCATGGGTGCCGAGGTGGATACCGCCGACATGGCCATGGCCTACGCCGGCTACTTCCCCGGCTTCGTGAAGAAGGGCGTCCAGGCCGAACTGCTCGATGACAAGTTGCTCCAGTTCGATCTCGCGCGCCTGGCCACCGCCCTGAAGCCGGAGCGTGACCTGCAGTTCGATTACCTGGGCCTGCAGACCCTGTACGACCGCTACTTCCTGCACATCGACGAGCAACGCATCGAGATGCCCCAGGCCTTCTTCATGCGGGTGTCCATGGGCTTGGCGTTGAACGAGGTCGACCGCGAGGCGCGAGCCATCGAGTTCTATGAGGTGTTGTCGAGTTTCGACTTCATGTCCAGCACGCCCACGCTGTTCAATTCCGGCACCCGGCGTTCCCAGTTGTCCAGTTGCTATCTCACCACGGTAGCGGACGATCTGGATGGCATTTACGAGGCGCTGAAGGAAAACGCGCTGCTGTCCAAGTTTGCCGGTGGTCTGGGCAACGACTGGACACGCGTGCGCGCGCTGGGGTCCTACATCAAGGGCACCAACGGCAAGAGCCAGGGAGTGGTGCCTTTCCTGAAGGTCGTCAACGATACGGCGGTGGCGGTCAACCAGGGGGGCAAGCGCAAGGGCGCGGTGTGCTCCTATCTGGAGTCCTGGCACCTGGACATCGAGGAATTCCTGGAGCTTCGCAAGAACACCGGTGACGACCGCCGTCGCACCCATGACATGAATACGGCGAACTGGATCCCCGACCTGTTCATGAAGCGTGTGGCAGAGGACGGTGACTGGACCTTGTTCTCGCCGTCGACCTGTCCTGACCTGCACGACCTCTTTGGTCAGGCCTTCGAACAGGCCTACACCGCTTACGAAGCCAAGGCCGATCGTGGTGAGATCAAGCTCTTCAAGCGCATGCCCGCCCGCAGCCTGTGGCGCAAGATGCTGAGCATGCTGTTCGAGACGGGCCATCCCTGGATCACCTTCAAGGATGCCTGCAACGTGCGCAGTCCGCAGCAGCATGTCGGTGTCGTGCACTCCAGCAACCTGTGCACCGAGATCACCCTGAACACGAGTGATACCGAGATCGCGGTGTGCAACCTCGGCTCGGTCAACCTGGTCCAGCATCTGACGGACGGGCCGGACGGGCGCAAGACGATCGATCAGGTGAAGTTGCAGAAGACGGTGTCGACGGCCATGCGCATGCTCGACAACGTCATCGACATCAACTACTACGCGGTCAAGAAGGCGCGCGATTCCAATCTGCGGCACAGACCGGTCGGACTGGGCATCATGGGCTTCCAGGATTGCCTTTACCAACTGCGCGTGCCCTACGCCAGCCAGGAGGCCGTGGAGTTTGCCGATCGCTCCATGGAAGCCGTGTGTTTCCACGCCTATTGGGCCTCCACCGATCTGGCCCAGGAGCGCGGGCGCTACTCCAGCTATCGCGGTTCCCTGTGGGACCAGGGTGTGCTGCCCATCGATTCATTGGACTTGCTGGCCCGTCATCGCGGCGGGCATGTCGAGGTGGATCGCTCGTCCACCATGGACTGGAACGCGCTGCGCGAGCGCATTGCCCAGCACGGCATGCGCAACAGCAACTGCGTGGCCATTGCGCCCACGGCCACCATCTCCAACATCATCGGCGTGGACGCCTCCATCGAGCCTTGCTTCGGCAACATCTCGGTCAAGTCCAACCTCTCCGGTGAGTTCACTGTGGTGAACGAATACCTCGTGCGCGACCTCAAGCGACTGGGCCTGTGGGACAGCGTCATGGTGTCCGACCTCAAGCACTTCGACGGTTCGCTGCGCCGGATCGATCGCGTGCCCGAGGAACTCAAACAGTTGTACGCCACGGCCTTCGAGGTGGAGCCGGTCTGGCTCGTGGAAGCAGCGTCGCGCCGTCAGAAGTGGATCGACCAAGCCCAGTCGCTCAACATCTACATGGCGGGCGCCTCAGGCAAGAAACTGGACGAGACTTATCGCCTGGCTTGGCTGCGCGGGTTGAAGACCACGTACTACCTGCGCACCATGGGCGCCACACACGCCGAGAAGTCCACGGTGCATCCGGGTGCACTCAATTCGGTGCCTTCCGGTGGAGGTGTCTCGTCTTCGATGGAAGTTGCTGCGGCCAAGGCGCAGTCGCAGATGGCGCAAGTCGAGTCCACGCCTGGAAGCGACGTGAAGTTCTGCTCCATCGACAACCCCGACTGCGAGGCGTGCCAATAGGGAAATGAGGGAGTCCAAAAGCCGATTGCGGTGGGCTTCTCCCGCCACCGAGGGCTCCCGATCCGAACGTGTCCCGATCCCGATGACATTCGCAGCAAGAAGTGCTTGGTCTTGCGACACATCGCTCCGATAATTCAACGTCTCTGAGGACATCACCCCATGTTGGTCTGGGAAGAAGACAGTCGTTCCACACAACCGAAGTCGACGCCGGGCTTGATGCCTTCACGGCCTGTGGCTGCAACGCTTGCGATGCCCGCAGCCGGCGTGACGGCAGCGCCTTATCAGGCGAGGGCCTCGGTGCCCGCTGCGCCCCAGCCACAGTCGGCCGATGCACAGGCCGATCTGCGCCGCGTCAATGCGGCGGACAAGCGCATCATCAACGGGCAGACCGATGTCAACCAGTTGGTGCCCTTCAAGTACAAGTGGGCCTGGGAGAAGTACTTGGCCACCTGCGCGAACCACTGGATGCCGCAGGAAGTCAACATGTCGCGCGATATCGCGACCTGGAAGGATCCCAACGGCCTGACCGAAGACGAGCGCCGTATCGTCAAGCGCAACCTGGGCTTCTTTGTCACAGCTGATTCACTGGCGGCCAACAACATCACCCTGGGCACCTACCGCCACATCACGGCGCCAGAGTGCCGCCAGTTCCTGTTGCGGCAGGCCTTCGAGGAGGCCATCCACACCCACGCGTACCAGTACATCGTGGAGTCGCTGGGCCTGGACGAGAGCGAGATCTTCAACGCTTATCACGAGGTGTCGTCGATCCGTGACAAGGACGAGTTCCTGATCCCGTTCATCGACGTGATCATGGACCCGCATTTCAAGACGGGCACGCCCGAGACCGACCAGACCTTGCTGAAGAGCCTGATCGTGTTTGCCTGCCTGATGGAAGGCCTGTTCTTCTACGTGGGCTTCACGCAGATCCTGGCGCTGGGTCGCCAGAACAAGATGACAGGCGCTGCGGAGCAGTACCAGTACATCCTGCGCGACGAGTCGATGCACTGCAATTTCGGCATCGACCTCATCAACGCCATAAAGCTGGAGAACCCGCATCTGTGGACGCAGGAGTTCCGTGCCGAGATCAAGGCGCTGTTCCTCAAGGCCGTGGATCTGGAGTACCGCTACGCAGAGGACACCATGCCGCGCGGGGTGCTCGGGTTGAACGCGTCCATGTTCAAGGGCTACCTGCGCTACATCGCCAATCGCCGGGCGGTGCAGATCGGACTGGAGGCGCTGTTCCCCCAGGAAGAGAACCCCTTCCCCTGGATGAGCGAGATGATCGACCTGAAGAAGGAGCGCAACTTCTTCGAGACCCGGGTGATCGAGTACCAGACCGGTGGTGCCCTGTCCTGGGACTGATGACACTCAGGTTCTTTACTGTCGATACATGACCTTGAATCTGTGCGCGACCTTGTCACCACTGCTCAAGCAACCTTCATGTTCCCCATTGCAAGTGCTGATGCACCGCCGACAGAAACGGTGTGCAGGCTTGCTTCACCATTCGCCGGGCCCTTCCTTCGCCGACATGCTGTTGCATGCGGCGTTCGCATGAGGCTGGCGAATCTCCGCGCTGTATCGAGCGGCGCGGTGCTCTTTGCAACTTGATCAAGGAGATCGTTATGGCAACTGCGAAGAAGGCCGCACCGGCCAAGAAGGCCGCACCGGCCAAGAAGGCGGCAGCGCCCGCGAAGAAGGCTGCACCGGCCAAGAAGGCGGCAGCGCCCGCGAAGAAGGCTGCACCGGCCAAGAAGGCAGCGCCTGCGAAGAAGGCTGCACCGGCCAAGAAGGCGGCGCCTGCGAAGAAGGCAGCGCCGGCCAAGAAGGCGGCACCTGCGAAGAAGGCTGCACCGGCCAAGAAGGCGGCAGCACCCGCGAAGAAGGCTGCACCGGCCAAGAAGGCGGCGCCTGCGAAGAAGGCTGCGGCGAAGAAGGCTCCTGCAGCCAAGAAGCCTGCGGCAAAGAAGGCTGCAGCGAAGAAGGCGCCCCCTGCTCCTGCTGCCCCTGCTGCCCCTGCTCCTGCAGCGAAGACCGCTCTGAGCCCGGCAGCGGCCTGGCCGTTTCCGACTGGCAACAAGCCCTGATGGATCCAGGGCCGGGGCGGCGCTGTGCCGCCCTTGGCGTGTTGCATGCATGACCCGGCCTCGGCCGGGTCATTTCCTGGTGGCTGGCATTCGAAAACAGGCGTTTGACGGGCAGGCGCGGCCGGGCCGGGTTTGCGGTCAGCTCAAAGCCCAGGCCGGGTCGACGCGGTGGTTCTGGCCCCCTCGGCAGGCGATCTTGGCGGCTCCCAGGCGGTTGCCCAGGGCCACGCAGCGTTGAAGCGACCATCCCCGCTCCAACCCGTAGAGCAGGGCTCCACGGAACGCATCGCCGCAGCCGGTCGGGTCGAGCACTTCCTGCGCTGCGATGCCGGGCACATGTTCCTTGCTCCCCTGGACCCAGATGTCGCATCCTTGCGCCCCCAGCGTGACGATCACGCCGGACAGGTGCGAAGTCGACAAAGACTCCAGTGTGTGGCCTGTGCGGTCGCACAACATCCTGGCTTCGTAGTCGTTCACCGCCACCCAGCGGGCCTGGGCGATGAAGTCGCGCAGTTCGGCCCCGTCGAACATCGGCAGGCCCTGTCCCGGGTCGAACACGAACGGGATCCCAGCTTCGTGCAACTGCCGGGCGTGGCTCAGCATGGCGTCGCGTCCGTCGGGCGCGATGATCGCGACCTTGAGGTCGGCACGGGTGGGCACCTTCACCTCACCGGCTTTTTGCATGGCACCCGGATGGAACGCGGTGATCTGGTTGTTGTCGGTGTCCGTGATGATGATGGCCTGGGCGGTGTAGTGGTCCTCCACCCAGGTGACCATCGAGGTGTCCACGCCCCAGGAACGGATGCGCTCCAGGTAGTCGCCTCCGTCGTTGCCGATCGCGGCCATGACCACGGGGTCGCCGCCCAACTGGCGCAGGTTGTAGGCGATGTTGCCGGCGCAGCCGCCGAACTCGCGCCGCAGTTCGGGCACCAGGAAGGACACGTTCAGTATGTGCAGCTGTTCCGGCAGGATCTGCTGGCTGAATTGACCGGGGAAGGTCGTGATGGTGTCAAAGGCGAGCGATCCGCAGATCAAGGCGGGCATGGTGTCTCCGGGTAAGGGGGCGTGGCGGCCGGGGCGAAGCCGGGCCTCAGGGGTAGAACAACTCGATCGTAAAGCCGGTCACGGCCGTGCTGCCGGTGTTGAGGTGGGCCTGCAGGTTCAGGTCCTTCTGCGCCGGGATGGACCGCGTGCGAAGGCCGAAGTCCGCCCAGCGCAGTGCCCTTCGGGCGATGACTTCTCCGTCCTGGCCGGTCAGCACCAGGTCCAGCGCGGGCGGGGTGAGGTCCACCGCAGCGCGGTTGCGGACGGTGAGCGAGAACTGGTAGACGGTGCCACCCAACTGGGTGAGTTGGCTGGACTCGATGGTCAAGGCTTCGATCCTGCGCGCCGGCTCGATCCGGCACTCTGCCATCACGCAGACCACCTCCAGGACCGGCCGCAGGATGGGTGCGGCATGGGCCAGTTCGTCATGCCAGGCCAGCGCAGCCTGGACCAGCAGGCTCGCGAGGCTGATCGAGCCGGCCACGGCCCAGGTTGCGGTGACCCAGGGTTTAGGTGGCTTTGCGGGCCTGGACTTCCCGGCCCATTCGCTGCCGGGGAACCAGTCCGCCTGCGGGCCGTCAGGCCATGTGCTGGCGCCAGAGCCTGCAGCGCCCGGCACGGCCGCCGCCGATGCCGAGGCGGCGTGCATCTGCTCCACTGCGTCGCGAGCCTCGAAGGTTTCGTTGCAACGCCCGCACCGGACCCAACCTTCGGCCAGCCGCAACTGGTTCGGCACCACCTTGAAGACGGTGTCACAGCCTGGGCATCGAGCGGTCAATGTCATCTGATCATCGGGCCACGATCTGGAAGGGCCCACTGGCTTCAGGCGCTGCGCCGGGCCCCGGTCATCAGGATCCAGCCATCCTCTAGGTCGGTGACCTCCAGGTCGATCCAGGGCGCATAGGCGCTCCTGAGTTCCTCGGCCTGGCGCTCCAGGATGCCGGCCATCACCAACCTGCCCGCCGCTTCGAGGTGACCACAAAGCAGGGGAGCCAGCAGTTTCAGGGGAGAGGCCAGGATGTTGGCGAGCACCAGCGGGTAGGTGCCGGCGGCTTGATCGGGCAGGCCGCAGCGCAGCGACACGCCGTTGGCCTGTGCGTTGTCCTGGCTGGACTGCACCGCGGCCGGGTCGATGTCCACTGCGTCAACCTCGCCGGCGCCATGCAGCGCTGCGGCAATGGCCAGGATGCCTGACCCGCAGCCGTAATCGAGGACGCGGGTCCAAGGCTGGCGGGTGTCGGCGTGCTGGGCGATCCAGCGCAGGCACATGCGTGTGGTGGGGTGGGAGCCCGTGCCGAAGGCCAGCCCGGGGTCGAGCCGGATCACCCGTTGGGCATCTTTGGGGGGCTCATGCCAGGTGGGAACGATCCAGAAACTGGGCGTGATCTGCACGGGCACGAACTGTGATTGCGTCAGGCGCACCCAGTCTTCGTCGGCCACGGGCGCCATGGCGATCAAGGCCAGCCCTTTGGTCCAGGCCTGGGCCATCAGCAGGGTGACTGCTTGCGTGGCCTCCGCTTCGGTTTCGAACAGGGCCCGCAGGGTGGATCGTTCCCATCCGGCCTGCGGCGGCGGCAGGCCGGGTTCGCCGTACAAGGCCTGTTCGGCGGGGCTGTCCGCATCGGCGTCCTCGACGGAAACTGACAGCGCTTCCAATTCGTCGCTCAATGCGTCTGCCGCAGCCTCCACGAGGGCCTGCGGGCAGCCGAGGGTCAGTTCGAACATCGGCGCTTCACTTCTTACGCTGCGCCAGCCACTTTTCCAGGTAGTGGATGCTCGTGCCGCCTGCGCAGAAGCCGGAGTCCACCATCAGCTCGCGGTGCAGGGGAATGTTGGTCTGGATGCCCTCGACCACCGTCTCGGACAAGGCGGTGCGCATGCGGGCCAGCGCCTGCTCGCGGGTGTCACCGTAGACGATGATCTTGCCGATCATGGAGTCGTAGTTGGGCGGCACGGTGTAGTTGGTGTAGGCATGCGAGTCCACGCGCACGCCGGGGCCACCGGGGGAGTGCCACATCGTGATGCGGCCCGGCGAGGGCACGAAGGTGTACGGGTGCTCGGCGTTGACCCGGCACTCGATGGCGTGGCCCTTGAGCTGTATGGCGCGCTGGTTGAAGGGCAGCTTCTGTCCGGCGGCGATGCGGATCTGCATTTGCACGATGTCGATGCCGGTGACCAGTTCGGTCACGGGGTGTTCGACCTGCACCCGCGTGTTCATCTCGATGAAGTAGAACTCGCCGTTCTCGTAGAGGAACTCGAAGGTTCCGGCGCCGCGGTAGCCGATCTTCAGGCAGGCTGCGGTGCAGCGGTCGCCGATCTTCTCGATCACCCGGCGCGGGATGCCGGGCGCCGGGGCTTCCTCGATCACCTTCTGGTGGCGGCGCTGCATCGAGCAGTCGCGCTCGCCCAGCCACACGGCGCCGCGCTGGCCGTCGGCCAGCACCTGGATTTCCACATGCCGTGGGTTCTCCAGGAACTTCTCCATGTAGACCGACGGGTTGCCGAAGGCGGCCCCCGCCTCGGCCCGCGTGGTCTGCACGGCGTGGATCAGGGCAGCTTCGGTGTGGACGACCCGCATCCCCCGACCACCGCCCCCGCCCGCAGCCTTGATGATGACCGGATAGCCCACCGAGCGGCCGATGCGGATGATTTCCTTCGGGTCTTCGGGCAGGGCGCCCTCGGAGCCCGGCACGCAAGGCACCCCTGACTTGAGCATCGCCTGCTTGGCCGAGACCTTGTCTCCCATGATGCGGATCGACTCGGGCGTGGGCCCGATGAAGACGAACCCGCTCTTCTCCACGCGCTCGGCGAAATCAGCGTTCTCGCTCAAGAAGCCGTAGCCGGGGTGGATGGCTTCGGCATCGGTCACCTCGGCCGTGGAGATGATGGCAGGCATGTGCAGATAGCTCTGTGCCGAAGGTGCTGGGCCGATGCACACGGCCTCATCGGCCAGCTTCACGTACTTGGCTTCGCGGTCGGCTTCTGAGTACACAACGACCGACTTGATGCCCATCTCGCGGCAGGCGCGCTGGATGCGCAACGCGATCTCGCCGCGGTTGGCGATCAGGATCTTCTTGAACATGTGAATCGCCCTATTCCAGGACGAACAGCGGCTGCCCGAACTCCACGGCCTGACCGTTCTCGCACAGGATGCGGGCAATCGTGCCGCCCAGGTCGGCTTCGATCTCGTTCATGATCTTCATGGCTTCGATGATGCACACCGGCTCGCCAGCCTTCACGGTGCTGCCCACGTCAACGAACGCCTTGGCGCCAGGGCTGGCCGAGCGGTAGAAGGTGCCCACCATGGGGGACTTGATCACCTTGGCTTCGGGCAGTTCCGCAGCGGCTGCGGCAGGTGCGGCCGCTGGAGTGGCAGCTGCCGCCGGCGCCAGGACTGCAGGCGCAGCGGCGACGCTGGCCACCGGCATGGCCCCGACCATGGGGTGTCCCGCCTTGACGATCCTGACCTTGCCCTCGGCTTCGGTGATTTCCAGCTCGGAGATGCTGGACTCCGATACGAGATCGATCAGGGTCTTGAGCTTGCGCAGGTCCATGGGGGGTCCTCGGGTGGCGTCTTCTCTTGAGACAGACTTGCAGTGTAATGAACTGCAGGGAACTGCCGTCAACTTGCTTTGAACTTGACGTCCGGTGGCGTGTGCGCCGTCGGTGTCGGGCCTGTGGCCGATGGGCAAGGTTGAACCGGACGGTGTCCCGAGGCACCGCCAATGCTGTGCGTGGGCCGACACCACACTCCCGC
Source organism: Rubrivivax sp. (assembly GCA_021300575.1). Classification (GTDB taxonomy): domain Bacteria; phylum Pseudomonadota; class Gammaproteobacteria; order Burkholderiales; family Burkholderiaceae_C; genus Rubrivivax. The sequence continues at coordinate 54,277 of JAJTDM010000008.1, read as the reverse complement.
ATCTGTTGCCAACTTTGACGTCATTTGCGAGAAGTAAGGCCGCTGATCGGCGGTGAAGCTGCAGTCCGTGGCCGGCAGAGGGGCGTTGTCAGCAGCGCTGCCGGCGGACCCGAAACCAGGGCCCTCCTGAGCACTGGTGCCGCCCGTTCAGAGCCCGCGGGCCCAGGTCGACAGTTCCTCGAAGTCGGTCTGCCCCAGTTTGCGATGCGCCAGGCGGCCGTGGCGGTCGAACACGGCGGTGAACGGCAGGCCCCCTTGTTCGTTGCCCAACTGCCGGCCCAGGGTGCTGCCGTCCAGGCCCGCCATGCCTATCGCAAAGCTCAGCGGTTGCTTCTGCAGGAACTCACGCACCGGTTTGGCACCATCCACCGCCAGTCCCACCACGCGCCACCCCTTGGGCGACCACTCGCGGTGAAAGCGCTCCAGTTCAGGCAACTCTTTGATGCAGGGGGGGCACCAGGTGGCCCAGAAGTTCAGCACCAGGGGGCGTCCGTGCAACGACGCCATGTCCAGTACAGCACCGTCCGGCGTGGGAAAGCGCTGGTCCCACGGCGGGCCGGCGGGCCGGGCCGGCGTGCGCAGGCTGTGCCAACCTACGCCGGCGGCCACCGCCATCCCGGCCACCCCCGCCACGAGAAGCCCCTGCCGACGCCTGCCACTGGCCACGCTCATGTCCTCTCCTTGCTCTCCAGATCGACAGGCCGGCCGCCGGCCTCTTCGATCATCAGCCGCTGCAGCGCTGCAAGATCGCCCCGCCAGGTGCGCCCCCGTGCATCGGGCTTGAGCGCGCCGCGCAGGTCGTCGTGGTCGTTGACGACGAGGTGAACGGTCACGGGCTGCCCCAGTTTTCGGCTGGGTGAGCTGACACTCAGTACGTCCCGGGCCGCCGCATGGCCGGCATCCAGCACATGGATGTCGTGGTCCACGCCTGCGTTCAGCAACGCAATCTCCGCCGCCTTGCTGTCGTCGCAGTACAAGTCGATGTGCACGGCGGACTCACGGGTGGCGGTGCCGCGCCAGACGGCGCCGCTCAAGTGCGGCCTGAACTCGGCCAGACGCTGCATCCAGTCGATGGCAACTTCCCGCAGCGCGGCAAGTTCTTCCGGCTGGGTGGCACCGAGAAAAAGCTCGATGTATGCCCGCACCTCGTCTTCCACCTGCTCGTTGGAGGGCAACTCCACGCGGGGGCCGCCGCCCCGTCGGCCCAGTGCGCGGGCGGCCTTGTGCTTGGCCGCGCCGTACTCCAGCCCGGTCTCCACCACGAGGCGGGCCGCGGACGCGGCGATTTCTTCGGTCAGGCTGTCGGTCATGGGGCGGGCTGTGTGGTGCGTCTGTCTCGGGCGGCGGCCTGGATCGGCAGGCGGGAGGTCAGGGCAGCTCCACCGCACCCATGCGGGCAGCGATGGTCGCACCGCGTGAGATCACGTAGTCGGAGGCGGGTCGCTTTTCAAAGCGTTTCGGGGCCGGCAGCATCACGGCCAGTCGGGCGGCCTGGTCCACGCCCAGGCGCTGCGCATCGATGCGGAAGTAGTGGCGTGCTGCGGCCTGAGCGCCGAACAGGCCTTCCCCCCACTCCACGCTGTTGAGGTAGATCTCCAGGATACGGCGCTTGGGCAGCAAGCCTTCCAGCATCAGGGTGATGGCGAACTCCTGCGCCTTGCGCAGCACGGTGCGCTCACCCGAGAGGAACAGGTTCTTGGCCAGCTGCTGGGTGATGGTGGAGCCGCCCACGACCTTGGGCTCCACCTTGCGCCCGCCAGCAGTGGGTTGCTGAGCACGGGCCTCGGCACGGGCTTCGGCGCGCTGGTTGCGGTCCCAGGCTTTTTCCAGCGAGGCCCAGTCCACGCCCGTATGGCTGACGAAGGCGGCGTCCTCGCTAGCGATCACGGCGCGCTTGAGGTGCACCGAGATGCGCTCGGCGTCCACCCACTGCTGACTCCATTCGATGCGTCCGTGGGTGCTCAGCATGCGCCAGGCCTCACTGCGCTGGAAGGTGGTGGACGCGGGGTCCAGCCAGCGCATGGCCAGCACGCGCGCGGCGAAGCTCAGCTGCAGTGCCAGCACGCACACCCCCACGAGCAGCAGCAGCCGCACCAGGTGGCGCCCCAGCGGACCCGCCAGGCCCCTCACGGCGCTGCTCCCACGCGCTCACGCAGGGCGTGCAGCACCGGCACGGTGTCGGGCCGTACGCCGCGCCAGATCCAGAAAGCCTCTGCCGCTTGTTCCACCAGCATGCCCAGGCCATCACGGGCCACGGCCCCGTGTCTTTGCGCCCAGGAGAGGAACGGGGTGGCCGCAGGCCCGTACATCAGGTCCACTGCCAGCGTGCCCGGGCGCAGGACCTGGTCGGGCACAGGCACGGCAGCGCCCGACAGGCTGGAGGCGCTGGCATTCAGAACGACGTCGAAGGCCTGACCCGGCAGGTCCAGGCCGGTGGCTTCCAATGTGGCGCCGTGCGCCGCGGCCAGCCTCGCGTGCGCTTCCACAAGCGCCTGGGCCCGCGCCGCCGTTCGATTGGCCACCACCACGCGGGCTGGGCCGCTCGCCAGCAACGGCCCCAGCACGCCGGCGGCCGCCCCGCCCGCCCCCACCAGCAGGACCTGTTGTCCTTGAACGTTCCAGGCGGCGTGCAGTTGCAGGTCCCGCATGAGTCCCGCGCCGTCCGTGTTGTCAGCCCGCCAGTGCCCGTCGTCGAAGCTCAGGACGTTGGCCGCGCCGGCCTGGCGGGCCCGGTCACTGGCGCACGCGGCCAAGCGCAGCGCCTCGTGCTTGAAGGGGACGGTGACATTGCAGCCGCGCACCGGCCCGCCCTCGGTGTCGGCCGCCAGCGCTCTCACGGCCTCGGCGAAGCCGTCCAACGGGCACAGCCGGCGGTCGTAGTGCAGGTGCTGGCCGGTCTGCGCAGCGAACATCGCATGGATGAAGGGCGAATGGCTGTGCGCCACTGGGTTGCCCAGGACGAAGTAGCGGTCAGAGTTCATGCAGTGTTGATTGTGGGGCGGGCCGGGCCGGCGGCGGTGCGGGCGGGTGCGCAGGCAGGACGTGCGAGCGTTTCAGCGCGGCCGGCCTTGGGTGCTGGAGCCCAGCGTCTGGGCCTCGAAGCCGTCCTCACGCGTGAACCGGAAGCGTGATGTCACCACGATCTGGTCAGTTTCCCGGCGCATGGCGCCGGTGAAGGCACCAAACGGTGCGGCGCTGCGCACGATGGCGATGGCCCGCTGGTCCAGCAGACGTGATTGCGAAGGCCGCACCACCTCAGCCTTCACCACGCGGCCCCTGGCATCCACGGTGACGTTCATGGTCAGCTCGCCGTAGAGCTTGCGCCCCTGCACTTCCGGGAAGTCCCGCGTGCCGCGGTCCTCGATCTTGCGTCGCATCGCGTCGTAGTACACCGCGTACACGGCCTCGCTGGTGGCCGGGCTCACGTAGCGCTTGCGAGGGCGCGCGTTCTCTTCGTTGATGCGTTTTTCGATCTCGGCGAGCTGCTTGATCATCTGGCGACGCCGCTCCCGCTCCGCCCGCTGCTCCGGTGTGCCCTGGTCGGCCCCGCTGTCCGGCGGCATCAAGGCCGCTTCCCGGCGCATCTGGGTGAGCAACTGCATCTGCTCCTGCAGCATCTGGTCGATGCGCTGGCGGGCGTCCTCGGCGGTGTCGCCCAACCGTACCTCGGCAGAAGCGGCCAGGGGCGAAGTGGCTCGGCCTTCCGCGGCCTCGCCACCCCCGGCAAGATTGGCCTGGGCGATGGCCTGCGCCTTGACGGGGGCCTCGTTGGAGCGGGCATTGACCAGAATCACTTCCAGCGGCGTGTCGGTCAGCACCCTCTCGAAGGCCTGCGGGTCCACGAAGCGCAGGGTCAGGATGCCGGCATGCACGGCCAGGGACAGACCCAGCGCCACCTGCAGGGCCGTGATCCTGGCTGTTCGCACCACCATGTCGGTCCAGGCTGCGCCGTGTGACCCCTCAGCCCGCGTGCGCGGCGGCAGGGTTGGGAGCCCCGGCGCCGGTGTCTTGTGCCGGCCCATCGCTGGAGGAGCCAGGCTCGGCCAGGTCGATGGCCAGGGCCAGCGGACCCGCGGTCGGCTCCTCTTCGTCCTCGTCGCCTTGTTCGGCAACCGAGCCAACCGCGCCGGCAGCCGCCTCATCCAAACGTGCCACCAGCGCACCCCACAGGTCAAGCGTGAGCAGGTCGCTGCCGGTGATGCGCACGCGCACCCGGGTACCGCGCATCAGGCTCTCGGTGCCGGTGGCGCGCAGCACCAGCGGCACGGTATCGGCACGCACCAGGCCGTCCTTCATCACGGTGGCCTCGAGCTCGGTGACCCCGTTCTGTTCCAGCCAGCGCAGGGTCCAGAAACGTTCGATGCCATTCTGGAAGGCGTTGTAGGCGGCATAGGCGCCGTCGAAGCTCGAGATGACGGAGAACAGCGTGGCGTCTTTCGGCTTGAAGGCAGCCACCAAGGCGGCCGTGGCCCCATGTTGCGCGCAGGCGATGATCTGCCACTGGTTGGCCAGGTCCACATAGCGCCGCAGCGGCGAGGTGGCCCAGGTGTACTGGGGCACGCCCATGCCCGCGTGCGGCAGGGGCTTGGTGCCCATGCGCACCTTCACCCCGGGCAGCAGGCTGGCCTGGCTGCGGTAGATGCCGGGCACGCCGAACTGCGCCAGCCAGCCGCCCCAATGGCTGTTGGCCAGGATCATGGCCTCGGCCACGATCAGGTCCAGCGGCGCGCCGCGCTGGCGCGTGGTGATCACCACCCGCTCGTGGCCGTGCGGTTCGCCGGGGGCTGCGTCCGCGTCGCGCTCGAGTTTGAAGTTGTAGTCTGGGCGGTTGAAGGTCTCGGGTTTGCCGCGCACCTGCTCGCGCTGGGCCTTCAGGTGGCGCGCCAGGCGGAAGGCGAAGGTCAGCTCGGCCGGGAAGGGGTGGTCAGCCGGGGCCTGGCCGGTGAGCGTGGACTCGGTGATGACGCTGTCGAGTTGGTCATGGCGCAGGTTGGCCACGATGGGCACGCGTTCGATGCGCGTTTCCCGGCTGCGCACCTCCAGCGTGGCCTCATCAAACGTCACGTACAGGCTCACCGCTGGGCAGTCGCGCCCCTCGGTCAAGGTGAAAGCCTGCACGATCTCGTCGGGCAGCATGGTGAGCTTCCACCCCGGCATGTACACCGTGGACAGGCGCTCGCGCGCCACCTTGTCGATGGGTGAGTCGGGCGCGATGGCCAGGGCCGGGGCGGCGATGTGCACGCCGAAGATCACGGTGCCGCTGCCCAGGCCGCGCACCGACAGCGCGTCGTCGATCTCGGTGGTGTGGGAGTCGTCGATGGAAAACGCCTGCACCTCGGCCAGGGGCAGCTCTTCCTTCTGCGCCGGCACACTCAGCGGCGGGAACCCCGTGCCCTTGGGGAACTGCTCGAACAGGAAGCGCCGCCAGTGGAACTGGTAGGGGCTGTCGATGGCGCCGGCTTGCTTCAGCAGGTCCAGTGGGGCGCGCTGCGAGCGCTTGGCGGCCTCGACCACTGCCTTGTACTCGGGGCCGTTCTTGTCGGGCTTGAAAAGGATGCGGTAGAGCTGCTCGCGCACGGGGGCCGGGCAGGTGCCGGCGGCCAGTTCTGCCGCCCAGGCTTCGATCTGCGCCGCCTGCTGCTGCTTGCGCTCGATGGCCAGCAGCGCCGCCTTGACGGTCTCCTCTGGCGCCTTGCGGAACACTCCCTTGCCCACGCGGCGGAAGTAGTGCGGCGCCTCGAACAGGCGAAACAGCGCAGCGGCCTGGCGCTCCACGCCTGCCGAGGCGTCAAAGTAGTCGCGAGCGAACTCGACAAAGCTGAAATCGGCCTCTGGGGCGAACTCCCAGGCCAGGTCCAGATCGATCTCGGTGGCCAGGCGCTGTCCGGCCTCAAGCAGCGCGGCCGGCGAAGGCTTGTCAAAGCGCAGCAGTACGTGGGCGGCCTTGACCTTGACCCGCTTGCCGGAGTCGAGCTCCACCTGCACCGAGGCTTCGGCCTCGGACATCACTCGGCCAGCCAGGAATTTGCCGGCTTCTTCAAAAAGGGCGTACATCATCAGCATTGTCAGCCCTCGGCGCGCGGGTCGAGAGCGCGGCTGCGCAGCGCCCCTGCGCTGGCGTGGAAGGCCTGCCGCGCCCCGGGAGGCTCAGACCGTCAGGCCGCCCGCCACCTCGATCACCGCGCCGTTGACATAGCTGGCCTCGTCGCTGGCCAGGAAGGTGTAGACGTTGGCGATTTCCTCGGGCCGGCCCAGGCGGCGCAGCGGCACGTCGTCCCGCATCTGCTGCAGCACCTTGTCGGGGATGGTCGACAGGATGGGCGTCTCGATGAAGCCCGGGGCCACGGCGTTGACGCGCACGCCCTTGGGGCCCAGTTCGCGGCTCCAGGTCTTGGTGAAGCCGATGACGCCGAACTTGGAGGCGGCGTAGTTCGTCTGGCCGAAGTTGCCGTAGATGCCCACCACGCTGCTCGCGTTCAGGATGACGCCTGCGCCTTGCGCCACCATGGTGTCGGCCACGGCCTGTGCGCAGTGGAAGACGCCGCGCAGGTTGACGTCGATGACGGCGTCGAATTGAGCCAGCGTCATCTTCTGCAGGCGTGCGTCCTTGGTGATGCCGGCGTTGTTGACCAGCACGTCGATGCGGCCGAACTGGGCCTTCACGGCGTTGACCATGGCGTCCACCTGGGCGCGGTCGGTCACGTCCACCATGAAGCCCTCGGCGCGCACGCCTTCCGTCCTGCAGGCGGCCACCGCCGCGTCAATGCCCTCGCGGCGCATGTCGCACACGGCCACCGTTGCGCCCTCGCGCGAGAACTTCACGGCCGTGGCCAGGCCGATGCCTTGGGCGCCGCCCGTGACGATGCAGATCTTGTCCTTCAGTCTCATGGTGTGGAGGTGTCGATACGGGCCCGGGCCTAACGGCGGGGCTCGGAGCCAGTTCCGGGTGACAGGGCCTCGAGCAGCTTGCTGTGGATGCCGCCAAAGCCGCCGTTGCTCATGCACAGGATGTGGTCACCGGGCTGCGCCGCCTTCTTGACTTGCGCCACCAGGGCATCCACCGAGTCGGCCACCACGGCCAACGGGCCCAGCGGGGCCAGTGCGTCGCGTGCGTTCCAGCCGTAGGGGCCTTGCAGGCAGAAGCTCAGGTCGGCTTCTTCCAGCGCCCAAGGCAGCTGGGCCTTCATGGTGCCTGTCTTCATGGTGTTGGAACGTGGCTCGAACACCGCCAGGATGCGCTGCAGCCCCACCTTGCGGCGCAGGCCGTTGACGGTGGTGCGCATGGCCGTGGGGTGGTGGGCGAAGTCGTCGTAGATGCGGATGCCGGCCACCTCGCCGCGCAACTCCAAGCGCCGCCGCACGTTGCGAAAGCTACCCAGGGCCGCCGCAGCCTGCTCGGGCGCCACGCCAGCGTGTTCGGCTGCGCCAATGGCGGCCAGCGCGTTCATCTGGTTGTGCTCGCCCATCAGGTCCCAGGCCACGTGGCCGATCTTCAGGCTGCCGCGCAGCACGTCGAAGGCGTGCGGTTCGCCGCGCGCGCACAGGCCGCCGGGCTCCTCGCGCTTGGTGCCGAATCGCTGCACGCTGCTCCAGCAGCCACGTTGCAGCACGCGTTGCAGCGCCTCGTCGCGGGCGTTGACCACCAGGCGGCCGCTGGCCGGCACGGTGCGCACAAGGTGGTGGAACTGCGTCTCGATGGCGGCCAGGTCGGCAAAGATGTCGGCGTGGTCGAACTCGAGGTTGTTCAGGATCGCGGTGCGCGGGCGGTAGTGGACAAACTTGCTGCGCTTGTCGAACAGCGCCGTGTCGTACTCGTCGGCCTCGATGACGAAACAGCGGCCTGCCCCCAGCCTTGCGGAGATGCCGAAGTTCAAGGGCACGCCGCCCACCAGAAACCCTGGCTGCAAGCCCGCGTGCTCCAGGATCCAGGCCAGCATGGAGGTGGTGCCCGTCTTGCCATGCGTACCGGCCACGGCCAGCACGTGGCGCTCGCGCAGCATGGTCTCCGCCAGCCATTGCGGCCCGCTGGTGTGGGGCGCGCCGGCATCCAGGATGGCCTCCATCAGCGGGTTGCCGCGCGTGACCACGTTGCCGATCACGTAGACGTCAGGCTTGAGCGAGAGCTGGTCCGCTGAGAAGCCCTCGATCAGCTCGATGCCCAAGGCACGCAGCTGGTCGCTCATGGGAGGGTAGACGTTGGTGTCGCACCCCGTCACGCGATGCCCGGCCTCGCGTGCGATGGCCGCGATGCCGCCCATGAAAGTGCCGCAGATGCCCAGGATGTGCAGGTGCATGGAAGGTGGCCGCGAGAGAGCGGCGCCGCTGCTTCGGAGGAGTTCAGTCCGCCTTGAAGGCCTGGGCCGCCGCCTCGACCGTGGCCTCGATGTCGGCCGCACTGTGTGCGGCGCTGACGAAGCCGGCTTCGTACAGTGCAGGTGCCAGGTACACGCCCTGGTTCAGCATGGCGTGGAAGAAGCGGTTGAAGCGCTCCTTGTCGGTGGACATCACCGTGCCGTAGTTCTGCGGCAGGCTCTCAAAGAAGAAGAAGCCGAACATGCCGCCTTCGCAGTCGCCGCTGAAGGGCACACCGGCCGCCCGCGCTGCCTGGTTCAGGCCATCGACCAGTGAGCAGGTGCGTGCCGACAGCGCGTCGAAGAAGCCGGGCTTGGCGATCTCCTTCAGCGTGGCCAGGCCGCAGGCGGTGGCCACGGGGTTGCCGCTCAAGGTGCCGGCCTGGTAGACCGGGCCCAGCGGTGCCAGCTGGCTCATCACCTCGCGGGTGCCGCCGAAGGCCGCCAGCGGCATGCCGCCGCCAATCACCTTGCCAAAGACACTCATGTCCGGCTTGAAGCCCGGAATCAGCTTCGCGTACACGCTCTGCGCGCTGCCCAGGGCGACCCGAAAGCCCGTCATCACTTCGTCGAACACCAGCAGGGCACCGTGCTGGGTGCACAGTTCGCGCAGACGCGTCATGAACGGCACGCTGGCGCGCACGAAGTTCATGTTGCCGGCAATGGGCTCCAGCATCACGCAGGCAATCTCCGGGCCGTGGGTCGTGAACGCTTCTTCAATCTGCGCGAGGTTGTTGTACTCCAGCACCAGCGTGTGCTGCACCACTTCCGCCGGTACGCCCGCGCTGGTAGGAAAGCCGAAGGTGGCCAGGCCCGAGCCCGCCTTGACCAGCAGCGCGTCTGCATGGCCGTGATAGCAGCCCTCGAACTTGATGATCTTCGAGCGCCCGGTGGCCCCGCGTGCCAGCCGCAGCGCGCTCATGCCGGCTTCCGTGCCTGAACTCACGAGGCGGATCTGCTCGACCGAGGGCACCAGGGCAATGATGGCCTCGGCCAGTTCGATCTCGCGCTCGGTGGGAGCGCCGAAGCTGAAACCGTCGGCCGCGGCCTTGTGCACGGCCTCCAGCACGGCTGGGTGGCCGTGGCCCAGGATCATGGGCCCCCAGGAGCCGATGTAGTCGATGTAGCGCTGGCCTTCGGCGTCCCACATGTAGGCGCCTTCGGCCCGCGCGATGAAGCGAGGGGTGCCGCCGACGGCGCGGAAAGCCCGCACCGGTGAATTGACCCCGCCAGGAATGACCTGCTGTGCGCGGGAGAAGAGGCTGTCGTTGGTCATGTGCGTGCGCTTTGTTGATGCGTCTTGTACGTGCGTTTCGTACGTTCGTCTTGCTCGTGTCAATGGACCCGTCGGGCAGCCCCCGGGGCCTTGGGCGGTTCCGCCTGGTCTTCGGGCTCGCTGCCGTCCGGCCCCTGGCCAACCTCGCCTTCCTCGGGGGGTGGCAGCGCCCAGAAGAAACGGTCGGGCACCACGTTGCCCATGCCGGGGCGGAAACCCGAGTCCAGGCTCTGGTCCAGGAACGCCAGGGCCTCGCCCACGGCGGCCTGCAACTCGCTGCCCGCCGCCAGCAGCGACGCCAGGGCTGCGGCCAAGGTGTCACCGGCGCCGACGAAGCCGGCCTCGAAACGCTCGAACTTTTCGCCCGTCAGGGCGCCCTGCGGCGAAGCCAACACGTTGTCGATGAATTGCTCGGCCCCGCGCGCAGGCAGCATCACGCCCGTGACCAGCACGTAGCGGGTGCCGCGTTCGCCCGCCGCCACGGCCAGTTCACGCGCCGAGGGCGGGCGCTCGCTGTCCCACTCGGGCAGCAGGAAGTCGGTGAGTGTCTTGTGGTTGCCGGTCAGCACCTCGGCCGCGGGCAGGATGAGTTCGCGGTAGGCCTCGAGGTAGGGCTCGCGCTGGTCTTCATCCAGCCAGCTCAGGTCGGGCATGTAGGCCACCAGTGGCACCTCGGCGTAGTCCGACAATATCTCGGCCACGGCCGCCACGGTATCGGCCGAACCGAGGAACCCAACCTTCCAGGCGGAGACAGGCACGTCTTCCAGGATGGAGCGAGCCTGCTCGATCACGGCCTCGTCATCGATGGGGTGGTGGTCGAAGATCTCGGCGGTGTCGCGCATCAGCAGCGTGGTCACCACTGGCAGCGGATGGGCGCCCATGGCGGCGATGGTGGCGACGTCACCCGCCACGCCGCCGGCACCGCTGGCGTCGCTGACGTTGAACGTCATGACACACGCCGGCGGCGGGGCTTCCTGCCCGGGTTCGAGAGCATCGGCGTGGTCTTGGGCGTCGGGATTCATCGGGCGGGCAGACCGCGGTCTTGTCAGACCAGGGCGTAGGCTTGGGTTCGAGGAGGCGGTGCCGGGCGCGGGTTGCGCAGTGCCAACATCCTGGGCAAAGCCGGTCCGCAGACCCCGGCACGACCCCCGGTGGCTACAATCTTCAACCATTGTAGTGACCACCTTGTGAAGCCATCGTGAGCCAACCCTGTACCTGGATGTGTCTGATTTGCGGCTGGATTTACGACGAGGCCGCCGGTGACCCGGAGCACGGCATCGCTCCTGGTACGGCGTGGGCTGACGTGCCCATGAACTGGACCTGCCCCGAGTGCGGAGCCCGCAAGGAAGACTTCGAGATGGTGCAGATCTGACGCCGGCATTCCTGCTGGCGCTGCACAGCGTTCGGGACCTGCCGCATGGCGCCCGTGCCCGCTGATTTTCCCGAACCATTTTCCGAGGTGCTGGCCCGGCTCCAGGACGCCCTGGAGTTGTTGCGTGATCACGAGGCATCGACGTCGGCCGCCGGTCCTTGCCTGGCGGAGGACAACTCGCCTGGCCCCCGACTGAGCGCCGCTGACGCTGACGCCCCTGCTGACGTCACGCCCAGCAGTTCCCCGACCTCATCTGGGTCGGCGCCGCCCTCGGCACACGACGCTATCGAAGCTGCCCTGCGGATGGGCGCGCAGGCGTTGGTGGCTTGTGGCCGTGCGCCGCTGGCCTTGCTGGTGCAGGGCTGTGAACAGGCGCTTCCCAGTTTGCAGCCAGCCCACGCGCGCCACACACCCGAGGCGCACCGCGTCATCGAGCAGGCCCTGCTGGCGGTGCTGCGGCAGGCCGATCGCCCCGTGGGGGACGAGCTGGCTCTGGTGGCCGAACTGTTCCCGCCCTATCAGGCGGTCCAGCAGTTGGCGGGCTTTGACCGCGCGAACCCTGCCGACCTGTGGCCCGGGCGCCACCCGTTGCTGGATCTGCCCTCTGACCCCTTTGCAGTGCCGCGTGGCCTGGACGAAGAGGCCCGCCTGGCGTTGGAAGAGGCGTTGCTCAAGACCCTGAAGCAGCCCGGCCCGGATGCGTTCCGCGCCATGAGCGACCTGTGCACCGGACTGGGGGAGGGCGCCGCCGCGGCACAGGCGGACCTGTGGAAACTGGCCGGCGCGGTCTACGAAGCCCAGGCCGATGAACTGCTGCCGTCCGACGTCTACCTCAAGCGCATGGGGCCGCGTCTGTTGTCCCTGGCCCGTGCGACGCTGGTGGCAGCCGAGTCGCCGACACCGGCGTGGGAGCCAGGGCGGTCCGACGAAGGTGCCCAGGCCCAGTCGTTGAAGCAGGCAAGGGCGCAGGAATCCGCCCGCCAGCTTGGACACGAACTGTTGTATCGGTGTCACTGTGCCCTGGCGGCAGCGGGTCAGGCCCAGAGTCGGGCCGCAGGGCCCCGGCTGCTGCGAGTGGCTGGGGCCTGCGGCGTGGCCATGCATCCCCCGCCGGCTGACGCGGCACCAGACAACGCCGCGGCACCCGTCCAGGCGGACGTGCTCCTGGGCGAAACGGGCGAAACGGGCGAAACGGGCGAAACGGTCGATTCTTCCGCGACGGTGCGAGGCGTTGATGATGGCAACGCACCACAGGACGCCCGGGACAATCAAGCGGCGGTCGTGGGCGCGGGCGCGTTCGAGGTTGAGCACCAGGTCGAAGACGAAGCGCCCGTCCCCGAGCTTGTACTCCCGCCCGAGTTCACTGTCGAACCATCGCTGCTGCCGGCCACGCGGACTTCCGCGCAACGCAGCCTCGCCGAGGCGGTGCCCGGCCTGCCCTCCGCAGCCGACCTGGACCTGGCCGGTTGGGGGCTGGCGGCCAACGCCGACCGGGTGGTGACGCCGGACGATGAGATCAAGGTCATCGGAGCGCTGCGCCTGGAAATCCAGGTCTTCAATGCGTTTCTGAACGATGCCGATGAGGCTTCACGCCGGCTGTCCATGGTGCTGGCCGAATGGGCCGACGTTCCCAAACTGCCGGTGCCCGCTGAGGCCGCCGTCCAGGCCTTCGCCCTGGCCCAGGGGGCGGACCGGGTGGGCCATGAGGCCCTGGCGGCTCTGGCCCATCAATTGGTGCGGGTGTTGCGCGCCTGCGGCGCAGGGTCCGGCCCGGCCGCCGTGGCTGCCGACCCCGCCTGGGCGGCACTGAACCTCACCGCGGCCGTCGAGGAGATGCGCCGCGTGTTGCACCAGTTCGCCGCGGGTTTCCTCACCGAGCCCTCAGCGGTCTGTGTCCAGCGCCTGGCCGAATGCCTGGCCGACCGCTTGCCATCCTCTGCCGCGGGACATCGTGGTGCCGGGTCTGGTGCGCAGCCCCGGTCGGAAGAGGACGAACTGCAATCCCTCCACGATCTGGCCAGTCTGCAGACCGAACTCTCCTCGGCGCTGGACCGCCTGGCGCAGGCACGGCCTTCGCAGGCCGCTTCGGCGTCCGATCTGGCGGTTGCGGATGAGCACTTCAACCGTGCCTGGTCGGAGGCCACCGACCGACTTGCCGCGGCAGAAGGTCTGATCCGTTCCCTGCTGGACCGGCCGCGCGATCCGGAGCGCTGAACGGCTCCGGACCGCTCCAGACCGCTCCAGATCCCTCCAAACCCGAGCATCGCATTCCCGCAGCAGCGCCTCGGCATGCGGGACTGCGACCGCGCAAAGGGGCGGGCTGGCGTGGTGCGCCGAGTTGTTCCCGGACTGCCCCAGGGATACCCCTGACGCCAGGTCGGAATCAAACGTTTGATTCAAGCAAACGTTTGATTTAATCCTTACAGTCTGCAGCGTGAATCTGCCTGCCGACCCTTCCCGACCCCCTGCCGAGACCGGCGACGCCCGTGCCCGCTTGCTGCAGGCCGCCATCCGCCTGTTCGCCCACCAGGGCTACGCCAAGACCTCCACCCGCGAACTCGCCGAGGTGGCCCAGGTCAACGTGGCGGCCATCAGCTACTACTTCGGCGACAAGCCCGGCCTGTACCGCGCTGCCTTACTGGAGCCGATGGACCCCACCGAGGACCTGGCGCGCTTCACCGACCCTTCGCTACCGCTGGAGCAGGCCCTGGCCGGCTTCTACGCCGGGTTTCTGGAGCCCCTGCGACAGGGCGAGGACGCCCACTTGTGCACCAAACTGCACCTGCGTGAGATGCTCGAGAGCACCGGCCTCATCGAGAACGGCCTGGCGCGCAGCATTCAGCCGCTGCATGACGCGCTTCTGGCGCTGCTGGTGCGCCACTTGGGCCTGGAGGGCGTCGACGACGAACTGCAGCGGCTGGCGATCTGCATCGAGGGCCTGGGCGTGCAGTTGCACGTGGGGCTGGACATCAACGAGGCCATCGCGCCCGGCGTGAACACCGGGCCCGGCGCCGTCGACCACTGGCACGGCACCTTGCTGCGTGCTGCACTGGCCATGGTGCAGGCCGAGGCCCGGCGCCGCGGCCGGCCGCTGCCCGACACGCCGCCTGGGAGCACCCTTTGAACCGCCTCTTACTGCCCACGCTGCTGGCCGCGGCCACCCTGGCCGGCTGCGCCAGCACCGCCGTCCCCGTCCCCCCGGCCCTGGCCGTACCCGTGGCCTCCGACACCGGTGCCTGGCAGGCGCCCTTGCCGCATGGCGGCCGCACAGCCGAGCTGGCCGGTTGGTGGCGCGGATTCGACGATCCGCTGCTGCCAGGGTTGATCGACGCCGCGCAGGCTGCCAGCCCCAGCCTGGCTTCGGCACGCGCGCGCATCGAGCGCGCCCGTGCCACGCTCGTCGCCAGCGACGCCATGGCGCGGCCCCGCCTGGACGGCGTGGCCGCGGCGCAGCGTGCGCGCAGCGTGCCTGAGGCCCCCGCCGCCAGCAACGGCGCCCTGGGTGTGCAGGCTGCCTGGGAGATCGATCTCTTCGGCGGCGTGGCCGCCGGCCAGCGCGCCAGTGCCCAGCGCCTGCGCGGCGCCGAGGCCGGCTGGCACGAGGCGCGTGTCTCGCTGGCCGCGGACGTGGCCACGGCCTACGTCAGCCTGCGCGGCTGCGAGGCGCAGCTGCAGCAGGCGCAGGCCGACGCCGCCTCACGCGAGACCACGGCCCGCCTTACGGACCAGTCCGCTGCCGCCGGCTTCACGGCCCCGGCAGACGCGGCGCTCGCCCGCGCGGGTGCGGCCCAGGCGCGCAGCCAGGTACGCGTTCAGCAGGCCCAGTGCGACACGCTCATCAAGGCCCTGGTGGAACTCACAGACCGTCCCGAACCCGCCCTGCGCCAGCAGCTGGCTGTCGCCACGACGCGACTGCCGCAGGCCGCAGGCCTGACCACCGTGGCGCTGCCGGCGCAGTTGCTGCAACAGCGTCCCGACCTCGCCGCCGCGAGCGCCGCCGTGGAGGCCGCCGCCGCCGACGTGGCCACCGCCCGCGCCGAAGAGCGGCCGCGCCTGAGCTTCGCCGGCTGGCTGCAGCTGTCCGGCCTGCGCAGCGCCGGCGTCAGCACCAGCGGCGGCATCTGGAGCATCGGCCCGCTGCAGCTGAGCCTGCCGCTCTTCGATGGCGGCAGTCGTCGCGCCGCCACCGCCGCCCAGGAGGCCGCCTACAGCGAGGCCGTGGCCCAGCTGAAGGGCAGCGTGCGCCGCGCCCTGCGCGAGGTGGAGACTGCGCTCGTGGCCCTGGACTCGACGGCGGCGCGCGAGCTGGATGTGACGGCCGCTGCGACCGACTTCGAGGCCTCGCTCACCGCCACCGCGGCGCGCCAGCGCAGCGGACTGGCCAGCCTGCTGGACCTGGAGGCCGCGCGCCGCAACGCCCTGCTGGCGCGCGGCGCCGTCATCGAGCTGCAGCGTGAGCGCGCCGCAGCCTGGATCGCCCTCTACCGCAGCCTGGGCGGCGGCTGGACCCCGACCGAGCCCGTGCCCGCCGCCCTGAACCAGAACCCCCCGACCCCGAGCGCCCGCCCATGAACTTCCCAAGCTTGCCGAAAAAACCCCTGGTGCTGGCTGCGGCCGCGCTGTTGCTGGCCGCCGGTGGCGCTACCGCGCTGCTGGTGCATGCGCAGGACCGCAAGGCCCCGGCCGCCGCCGCGCCGCGCCCCGCGCTTACCGTGACCGCGGCGACACCGCTGCGTGCCACCGTGGCCACGGCGGTGGCGGCCAACGGCAACATTGCTGCCTGGCAGGAGGCCATCGTCGGTGCGGAGGCGAACGGCATGCGCCTTGCCGACGTGCTGGTGAACGTGGGCGATGTGGTGCGCAAGGGTCAGGTGCTGGCACGTTTTGACAGCGCCATGACCCAAGCCGATCTCGCGCAAAGCCGCGCCACCGTGGCCGAGGCCGAGGCCCACCTCGCAGAGGCCGCCGCCAATGCGCAACGCGCGCGTGACCTGCAGCCCAGCGGTGCACTCAGCGCGCAGCAGGTGGCGCAACTGCTCACCGCCGAACGCACCGCGCAGGCGCGGCTGGAGGCTGTCAAGGCCGCGCAGCAGGTGCAGCAACTGCGCCTGCTGCATGCCGAGGTTCTGGCGCCCGACAGCGGCGTCATCAGCGCGCGCAGCGCCACCTTGGGCGCTGTGGTGCCGGCGGGCAGCGAGCTCTTCCGCCTGATCCGCCAGGGCCGGCTGGAATGGCGTGGCGAGGTCGCTGCCGCCGAGCTGACACAGATCCGACGCGGCCAGAAAGTCAAGGTCGACGCCAGCGGTGCGCCTGTCACCGGCACGGTGCGCCAGGTGGCGCCGACGGTGGACGCGGCCACGCGCAACGCGCTGGTCTATGTGGACCTGCCCGACACCGGCGGGCGCCTGAAGGCCGGCATGTTCGCCCGCGGCGAGTTCGCCACCGGCAGCAGCACTGCGCTGACCTTGCCGCAGAGCGCGGTGCTGCTGCGCGACGGCTTCAGCTACGTCTTCACCGTCGGTGCCGACGGCCGTGTGGCGCAGGGCAAGGTGGCCACGGGCCGCCGCAGCGGCGACCGGGTCGAGATCCTTCAGGGCCTGGACGAGAAGGCCCGCGTGGTGGCCAGCGGCGGCGGGCTCCTGGCCGACGGCGACACCGTGCGCGTGGTCGAGGCGGCCCCGGTCGTCAAGTCGGCCGCGCTGAAGTGACCTGCACCGGAGACCTGCCATGAACGTGTCCGCCTGGTGCATCAAGAACCCTATCCCGTCGGTGTTGTTCTTCATCATGCTCACCCTGGCAGGCCTGCTGGGTTTTCGGGCGATGAAGATCCAGAACTTCCCCGATATCGATCTGCCCACGGTGACGGTCACGGCGTCGTTGCCGGGCGCCTCTCCGGCGCAGCTGGAGACCGAGGTGGCCCGCAAGATCGAGAACTCGATGGCCACGCTGCAGGGCGTCAAGCACATCTACACCAAGGTGCAGGACGGCGTGGCGACGGTGACCGTGGAGTTCCGCCTGGAAAAGCCCACCCAGGAAGCCGTGGATGACGTCCGCGATGCCGTGTCGCGGCTGAACGTCACCGCGGCCGATGTCTCGCGCCGCCTGCGCGAGGTGCAGCAGGACGCCGCCGGCGGCCGCGCCGACCTGGGCGGTGCCGAGCAGTCGGTGCGGACCGTGGCCACCGTGCAGACGGCCCAGGAGCTGGCCCGGTTGGACGTGCCCCTGGCCGACGGTCGTCGCATCCGCCTGGACCAGGTGGCCACCGTGGCCGACACCGTGGCCGAGCCGCGCAGTGTGGCCTTGCTCAACGGCGCGCCGGTGGTCGGCTTCGAGGTGGTGCGCGCCCTGAAGGCCGGCGAAGTGGAGACGGCCGCCGGCGTGCGCGCAGCGCTGGAACAGTTGCGCCAGGCCCACCCTCAAGTGCAGATCACCGAGGCCATCGATTTCGTGGAACCCGTGCAGGCGGGCTTTGACGGATCGATGCTGCTGTTGTACGAGGGCGCCGTGTTGGCGGTGCTGGTGGTGTGGGCCTTCCTGCGCTCGTGGCGGGCCACGCTGGTGGCCGCCACCGCCTTGCCGCTGAGCGTGATTCCGGCCTTTGCGCTGATGCACTACGTCTTCGGTTTCACCATCAACGTGGTGACGCTGCTGAGCCTGTCGCTGGTGGTGGGCATCCTGGTGGATGACGCCATCGTCGAGATCGAGAACATCATGCGCCACCTGCGCATGGGCAAGACGCCGTTGCAGGCGGCCAGGGAGGCGGCCGACGAGATCGGGCTGGCGGTGATCGCCACCACGTTCACGCTGATCGCGGTGTTCCTGCCCACGGCCTTCATGAGCGGCGTGCCGGGCAAGTTCTTCGTGCAGTTCGGCTGGACGGCGGCCATTGCGGTGTTCTTCTCGCTAGTGGTCGCGCGCATGCTCACGCCGATGATGGCGGCCTACCTGATGAAGGCCCCGCGCAAGCCTGAACCCGAGCCGCGATGGCTGACGACCTACGCCCGGATGGCGGCCTGGTGTCTGCGTTGGCGCTGGGTCACCCTGGCGGCCACGGCCGTGTTCTTCGTCGGTTCGTTCTCCCTGGTGCCGCTGCTGCCCACCGGCTTCATTCCGCCTGATGACCTGAGCCAGACCCAGGTGACCATCACCCTGCCGCCAGGCAGCACCCTGCGCCAGACCACCGAGACGGCTGAGCAGGCGCGCCAGCTGGTGCAGCGCCACCCGCAGGTGCGGCTGGTCTACACCGCCGTGGGTGGCGGTGCCGCGGGCAGCGATCCCTTCTCGATGAGCGGCGTGCCCGAGGTGCGTACCGCCGTGCTGACCATCAACCTCACGCCGCGACAGGAGCGCCGCGGTGTCTCCAAGCAGGATGTGGAGGCGCAGCTGCGCCAGACGCTGGAGGCCGTGCCTGGCGCGCGCATCAGCGTCGGCCTGGGTGGTGCGGCCGGCAACAAGTACGTGCTGGTGCTGGCCGGTGACGACGGCCGGGTGCTCACCGAGCACGCCCAGCAGGTGGAGCGCGAACTGCGCACGATCCCCGGCCTGGGCAACGTCACCTCCAGTTCCAGTCTGGTGCGCCCGGAACTGGTGGTGCGGCCTGATCCGGCCCGGGCCGCAGACCTGGGCGTCACGGCGGCTGCGATTGCCGACACCTTGCGTGTGGCCACGTCGGGCGATTTCGACCAGGCCCTGGCCAAGCTGAACCTGGCGCAGCGCCAGGTGCCGGTGGTGGTGCGGCTGCCGGCCCAGGCCCGGACCGACCTGGACCTGCTGCGACAGCTGCCCGTGCCGGGTGCCCGCGGCCCGGTGCCCCTGGGCAGCGTGGCCACGCTGGAGTTGTCCAGCGGCCCGGCACAGATCGACCGCTACGACCGCCAGCGCAACGTGAACATCGAGGTGGAACTGAACCAGCGTCCTCTGGGCGAGGTGGAGGCGCAGGTGCTGGCCCTGCCCAGCTTGAAGAACCTGCCGCCTGGCGTCATCCAGACCACCATTGGCGACGCCGAGGCCATGGCGGAACTGTTCCAAAGCTTCGGTCTGGCGATGCTGACGGGTGTGTTGTGCATCTACGTGGTGCTGGTGCTGCTGTTCAAGGACTTCGTCCAGCCCGTCACCATCCTGGGGGCGCTGGTGTTGTCGGTGCCGGGGGCGTTCCTGGCGCTGTTCGTCACGCACACCGCCATCTCCATGCCCTCGATGATCGGCCTGATCATGCTCATGGGCATTGCCACGAAGAACTCCATCCTGCTGGTGGACTACGTCATCCTGGCCCAGCGCGAGCTCGGCCTGGCGCGGCGCGAGGCCGTCCTGGACGCCTGCCGCAAGCGGGCTCGCCCCATCGTCATGACCACCATCGCCATGGCCGCGGGCATGATGCCCATCGCCCTGGGCTGGGGCGTGGACCCGAGTTTCCGCGCGCCCATGGCCATCGTCGTGATCGGCGGGCTGATCACGTCCACCTTCCTGAGCCTGCTCGTGATCCCGGTGCTCTACACCTTGGTGGACGACCTGATCCGGCTGGCGGGTCGGCTGCGCCGACGCGGCCGGCCCGTAGCGCCCGTCACGCCGGCTGCTTGACCACGGCGTAGCGCTCCAGGGTGCGCAGCCGCGCCAGGTCGTGCTGCACGATGGGGGTGGGGTAGTCCCGGCCCAGCACGATGCCCGCACCTGCCAGGTCTACCGGCCTGGCCTGCCAGGGCGCGTGCAGGGCGGCATCCGGCAGCCCTGCCAGGGCCGGCAGGTAGCGGCGGATGAACCGTCCCTGTGGATCGAACTTCTCGCTCTGGCTCACGGGGTTGAAGATGCGGAAGTAGGGCTGCGCGTCGCAGCCGCTGGAGGCCGCCCACTGCCAGCCGCCGTTGTTGGCCGCGAGGTCGAAGTCGTTGAGCTTTTCGGCAAAGTAGGCCTCACCGCGCCGCCAGTCCAGCCCCAGGTCCTTGGTCAGGAAGCTGGCCACCACCATGCGCAGGCGGTTGTGCATGTAGCCGGTGTCATTGAGTTGGTGCATGGCGGCATCCACCAGCGGGTAGCCTGTACGACCCTCGCACCACGCCGCAAAGAGGGCGTCAGCGGTCTTGCCGGTTTCCCAGCGGATGCGGTCGTACTCGGGCTTGAAGGCCTGCGTCACCACCCTGGGGTGATGGTGCAGCACCTGGTGGTAGAAGTCGCGCCAGATCAGCTCCGACAGCCAGACCTCGGCGCCGGCGGAGCCGGCTTGCACGCGCGCCCAGGCCTCGCGTGCGAGTTGCCGCACCGACACCGTGCCGAAGCGCAGGTGGGTGCTCAGGTAGCTCGGGCCCTTGACGGCAGGGAAGTTGCGGGTGTCGTGGTAGTGGTCGATGCGTTCGTCCAGGAAGTCTGCCAGCAGATCCTGGGCGCCGACGCAGCCCGCAGGCAGCCGCAAGGTGTGCAGATTGGTGGGCTGGAACCCCAGTTCGGCCAGGCTGGGCACGCCCGTGCTCAGGCCCTGTGCCTGCGCCGGCAAGGGTGCCAGCGCGCCTGCCCGCGGGGCCACGGCGTACGGGGCCAGAGGCCCGGTGCCCTGCAGTGCGTCCTGCCCGGCCGCCAGGGCGCGCAGCCAGCTGTTCTTGTAGGGCGTGAACACGCCGTAAGGTGTGCCGCTGGCGGTCAGGATCTCGCTGCGCTCGAAGACCACGTGGTCCTTCAGGGTGTGCAGCGAGATGCCCAGGTCGGCCAGGCGGCCGCGCACCTGCGCGTCGCGTGTCAGGGCGTAGGGATCGTCGTCGTGGCTGGCGTAGACCGCTTGCACGCCCAGTTGGGCGGCCAGCGCGGGGAGTTCGTCAGCCGCGGCACCGTGGCGGCAGATCAGGCCGACGCTGGCGGCACCGGCCACACCGTGCGATTCCGCCAGGGCGCGCAATTCGGCGTCCAGCACGGCCAGGCTGTCGCGCAGGAATTCCACCCGCCGGTCGACACGCGGCAGGGGGTCCAGGATCGCACGGTCGAAGACGAAGGTGCACCACACGCGGCGCGCGGTCTTCAGGGCGTGGTGCAACGCGGCATGGTCGTCCACGCGCAGGTCCCGGCGCAACCACACCAGCGCACCGGAAAGCAGTCCATCAGTAGGGGTTGCGTCCATGCCTGGAAGTGTCGCGCGGAATAGAATCAGCCGCATGTCCGGCGACGCGATCAACCTCACGAACCAGTTCCTCATCGCCATGCCGGGCATGGCGGACGACAACTTCTCGCGCACGGTGGTCTACCTGTGCGAGCATTCCAAGAACGGTGCCCTGGGCCTGGTGATCAACCGTCCCACCGACATCACGCTCAAGAGTTTGTTCGAGAAGGTCGAGCTTTCCCTGGACCGTGACGAGCTGGCGCAGCAGCCGGTGTTCTTCGGCGGACCGGTGCAGACCGAGCGCGGATTCGTCCTGCACGAGAAGACAGGCACCGAGCAAAGCCCCTACACCTCGACCTTGTCGATTGCCGGTGGCGGGCTCGAGATGACCACCAGCAAGGACGTGCTGGAAGCCTTGGCCAACGGTGCGGGCCCCCGCCGCCTCATGGTCACCCTGGGCTACAGTGGCTGGTCTGCGGGCCAGCTGGAGGAAGAGATCGGCCGCAACGGCTGGCTGACCGTGGACGCCGACCCCAAGGTCATCTTCGACACGCCAGTGGAAGAGCGCTACCAGCGAGCCCTGTCCTTGCTGGGGTTCGATCCGCTGATGCTCAGCCAGGAGGCCGGGCATGCCTGAGCGCCCGGCGCCCCGGCCTGGCCTTGCGGCTTCCCCGTCCCGTCCCCAGTCCTATCTGTCCTTCGACTTCGGCACCCGGCGCGTGGGCGTGGCCACCGGCAATTCGCTGATGGGGCTGGCCCAGCCGCTGAAGACCCTCAGCGTCGAGGGTGACGCGCGCTTTGCCGCCATCGCCCAGCTGATCAGTCAGTGGCAGCCCTCGGCACTGGTGGTGGGCGTGCCCTTTCACCCCGACGGTGCGGCGCACGACAACACCCGCAGGGCGCAACGCTTCGCGCGCCAGTTGCACGGGCGCTTCCGCCTGCCCGTGCACGAGGTCGACGAGCGTTACACCACCACCGAGGCGCTGGCCGCTGGGGCGGCCGATGCCGACGCCGCCGCGGCGGCGCTGATCCTCGAGCAGTTCCTTCGCGGTGCTGCCGCCCCTGACGTCTGCCCCTCCGCTCCTTTGCAGGACCCTGCCGATGCTGCAGCTTGACGCCGAAGCCCTCTACGCCGAACTGAGGCAAGGGGTCCGTGGCCTGTGGCAGGAGGACGCGGCGCTGGTGGGCATCTGGTCGGGCGGGGCCTGGCTGGCCGAGCGGCTGCAGGCCGACCTGGGTCTTGCAGGCCGCCACGGTGTGATCTCCAGTACCCTGCACCGCGACGATTTCGGCTCCAGGGGCCTGGGCGGCGCTGCGCCCACCGACCTGCCTTTCGCCATCGTGGGTCGTCACATCGTGCTGATCGATGACGTGCTCTACACCGGCCGCACCATCCGCGCCGTGGTCAACGAGCTCTATGACTTCGGCCGGCCGGCCAGCGTGCAACTGGCCGTGCTGGTGGACCGCGGTGGCCGCGAGCTGCCGATCGCCGCGGCCTTTGCCGCAGCACGCCTCGTGCTGCCGGCCTCGCAGCGGCTTTCGCTGGCGCGCGGGCCTGAGGGCCGCTTCAGTTTCATGGTCGAGGACAAGGGGGACAAGCGCTGATGCTCTCGCGCCGTAATCCGCAGCTCAACCGCCACGGCGAGCTGATCCACCTGCTGTCCATCGAGGGCCTGCCCAAGGCCGTGCTCACCCATATCCTGGACACCGCCAGCACCTTCCTGTCGGTCAACGATCGCGAGGTCAAGAAGGTGCCGCTGCTGCGCGGCAAGAGCGTGTTCAACCTGTTCTTCGAGAACAGCACGCGCACGCGCACCACCTTCGAGATCGCGGCCAAGCGCCTGTCGGCGGACGTGCTGAACCTGGACATCGCGCGCTCTTCTGCGGCCAAGGGCGAGAGCCTGCTGGACACCATCGCCAACCTGTCGGCCATGCACGCCGACATGTTTGTGGTGCGCCACAGCGAGAGCGGCGCACCCTACCTGATCGCCCAGCATTGCGCCCCGCATGTGCATGTGGTCAATGCAGGCGACGGCCGGCATGCCCACCCGACACAGGGCCTGCTGGACATGTACACCATCCGCCACTACAAGCGCGACTTCACCCAGCTCACCGTGGCCATCGTGGGCGACATCGTGCACTCGCGCGTGGCGCGCTCTGACATCCACGCGC
The DNA here is from genome assembly GCA_021300575.1 of Rubrivivax sp. Taxonomy (GTDB): domain Bacteria; phylum Pseudomonadota; class Gammaproteobacteria; order Burkholderiales; family Burkholderiaceae_C; genus Rubrivivax. Next base: position 31,028 of record JAJTDM010000008.1, on the reverse strand, counting down.
TCACCACCCTGGGCGTGCCGGAGATCCGGGCCGTGGGCCCGCGCACCCTGGTGCCGGGCGACCTGCGCGACATGGGCGTGCGCGTGTGCCACGGCATGGCCGAGGGCATCCGCGACGCCGACGTCGTCATCATGCTGCGCCTGCAGAACGAGCGCATGAGCGGCGCGATGCTGCCCAGCGCCGGCGAGTTCGCCAAGAAGTTCGGCCTCACACCCGAGAAGCTGGCGCTGGCGCGTCCAGACGCCATCGTGATGCACCCCGGGCCCATCAACCGCGGCGTGGAGATTGACTCGCGCGTGGCCGATGGGGCGCAGAGCGTGATCCTGCCCCAGGTCACTTTCGGCATTGCGGTGCGCATGGCCGTCATGTCCATCATTGCGGGGAACGAGGCATGAAGATCGCCATCCGCAACGGCCGTGTCGTCGATCCCGCGAGCGGGCGTGACGAGGTCACTGACGTTCGCATCGCAGCCGGCCGCATCGTCGGCATCGGGCCGATGCCGCCCGATTTCGTGGCCGACCGTGTGGTGGACGCCACGGGCTGCATCGTCGCTCCCGGGCTGGTGGATCTGGCGGCGCGCCTGCGCGAGCCCGGGCTGGAGCATGAGGGCATGCTCGAGAGCGAGCTGGCTGCGGCCGCTGCCGGCGGCGTCACCAGCCTGGTCTGCCCGCCCGACACCGACCCCACGCTGGACGAGCCGGGTCTGGTGGAGATGCTCAAGTTCCGCGCCCGTAAATTGAGCCGTTGTCGCTTGTTCCCGTTGGGCGCGCTGACCCGCGGCCTGAAGGGCGAGGCGCTGACCGAGATGGCGGAGCTCACCGAGGCTGGCTGCGTGGGTTTCTCGCAGGCCGACGTGGCGCTGACCGACACCCTGGTGCTGCAGCGCGCCTTGCAGTACGCCGCCACCTTCGGCTACACGGTCTGGCTGCGCCCGCAAGACCGCTGGCTGGGCCAGGGCGTGGCCGCCAGCGGGGCCATCGCCACGCGCCTGGGCCTGTCGGGCGTGCCGGTGGCGGCCGAGACCATCGCCTTGCACACTCTCTTCGAGCTGGTCCGCGCGACAGGCGCGAGGGTGCACCTGTGCCGCCTGTCCAGCGCAGCGGGTGTCGCCCTGCTGCGCTCTGCCAAGGCCGAGGGCCTGCCGGTGACGGCGGATGTCAGCATCAACTCGCTGCACCTGACCGATGTGGACATCGGCTACTTCAACCCCGCCATGCGCCTGAACCCGCCGCTGCGCCAGCAGCGCGACCGGGACGCGCTGCGCGCAGCGTTGTCCGACGGCACGCTCGACGCCCTGGTCAGCGACCACATGCCCGTGGGCACCGACGAGAAGCACCTGCCCTTTGCCGAAGCCACACCTGGCGCCACCGGCCTGGAGCTGCTGCTGAGCCTGGCGCTGAAGTGGGGCGCAGAAACCGGGCCGGGTGACGGGGGCCTGCGCCGGGCGCTGTCCGTGGTGACGGCGGGCCCGGTGGGTGTTCTCGGGTCGGCGGTCGGCTCGCTGGCTGAGAGCGCCGGGCGGCTGGTCGAGGGTGGCGTGGCCGATGTCTGCATCTTTGACCCGCAGGCCAGCTGGACCGTCACCGCCGAAGGGCTGCGCAGCCAGGGCAAGCACACACCCTTTGCCTTCGAGCATGGGGGCGTGCTGATGCCCGGCCGGGTGCAGGCCACGCTGGTGGCGGGCACGGTGGCCTACGAGGCCGGTGCCTGACCTGCGACGGCAGGGCAGGGGGCCGGAACTGTCTTGAGCGGCGAGGTAAATCTCTCCTCCACTGTGGGTGACAGGGCAATGCAAGGTCGTCCCACAGTTTTTCGTCCTGCCGCAGCGGTTCGCGCCTGCTGGCGCCTGGCTCGCGCCGTCGTTCACGGGTTGCACGGTTTGGCCGTGGTGTGGCTGCGCTTCCCGCGCCTGGACGCTTCTGCCCGCCAGGCCCGCATAGCCTGGTGGTCACGCAAGATGTTTGCGGTGCTGGGCATCGGCCTGAACGTGCGGGGCGCCTTCCGGCCGGGCGCCAAACTGATCGTGGCCAACCATATCTCCTGGCTGGACATCATGGCCGTGCATGCCGTGTGTCCGCAGGCGCGCTTCGTGTCCAAGGCCGATGTCCAGGCCTGGCCGGTGATCGGCCGCCTGGTGGGGGCGGCCGGCACGCTGTACATCGTCCGGGAGAAAGCGCGCGACGCCCTGCGTGTCGTGCACCAGATGGCCGATGCCCTGGCCACGGGTGACACGGTGGCGGTGTTCCCCGAAGGCACCACCGGCCTGGGCCACGAGCCGCTGCCCTTCCACGCCAATCTGCTACAGGCCGCCATCGCCACGCAGGTGCCGGTGCAACCGGTGGCACTGCGCTACGCCGATGCGCGACATGCCGTCAGCCCGGCGGCCGACTACACCGGCACCATCTCCCTGGCGCGCAGCCTGTGGATGCTGGCAGCTGCGCAGGGCCTCTTCGTGCGGGTGGACGTCCTGCCGGCGGAGTCGGTGCGGCATGCAGACCGCCGCGCCCTGGCCGCCCATTTGCGTCAGGAGATCGCGGGCGCGCTTGAGCGCATGGAGGACGGGCCGGCCAGGAAGGCGCATGATGGCCAGGCGCATCCCTGAGCTTGTCTGCCTCCGCCTTCACCCCATCAACCTCTCGACGGTCTCCAGCCCATGAACGGCGACACCCTCTCGATCCGCCGCGTGGGCATCGACACCTGGCGCGAGAGCGTGGCTTTCCTCCATCGGGAGTGTCCCGTGGTGCGCGCCGCAGGTTTCCAGGCGCTGTCGAAGGTCAAGGTGCAGGCCAACGGCCAGGTCCTGTTCGCCGTGCTCAACGTGGTGGATGACGCGGCCATCGTCGGCCCGCTGGAGCTGGGCCTGAGCGAGGACGCCTTCACCCGTCTGGGTGTGGCGCCCGGCCACGCCGCCCGCATCGACCAGGCCGAGCCGCCGTCCTCCATCGCCGCGCTGCACCGCAAGATCGCAGGCGAGCGCCTGGGGCGCGAGGACCTGCGCGCCGTGGTGCAGGACATTGCCGCGGCGCGGTACTCCAAGATCGAGCTGGCGGCCTTTGTCGTGGCCACCAACCAGTTCGAGCTCGACCGCGACGAAGTGCTGCACCTCACCGAGGCCATGATCGGCGTGGGGCGCCGCCTGGACTGGCGTGCCGAACTCGGTGGCGGGCCGGTGGTGGACAAGCACTGCATCGGCGGCATCCCGGGCAACCGCACCTCGATGCTGGTGGTGCCCATCGTCGCCGCGCACGGCATGCGCTGCCCCAAGACCTCGTCACGCGCCATCACCTCACCCGCGGGCACGGCCGACACCATGGAGGTGTTGGCCGAGGTGGAGCTGCCGCTGCAGCGGCTGCAGGAGATCGTGCGCGCCACCCACGGCTGCCTGGCCTGGGGCGGCACGGCCGATCTCTCACCCGCCGACGACATCCTGATCTCGGTGGAGCGGCCGCTGGCCATCGACTCGCCCGGACAGATGGTGGCCTCGATCCTGTCCAAGAAGATCGCCGCCGGCTCCACCCACCTGGTGCTGGACATCCCCGTGGGCCCCACCGCCAAGGTGCGCAGCATGCCCGCGGCGCAGCGCCTGAAGCGCCTGTTCGAAGTCGTGGCCTCGCGCCTGGGGCTGCAGCTGGACGCGGTGATCACCGACGGGCGCGAGCCCATCGGCCGCGGCATCGGCCCGGTGCTGGAGGCGCGCGATGTCATGCAGGTGCTGCAGAATCATCCCGACGCGCCGCAGGACCTGCGGCAGAAGTCGCTGCGCCTGGCCGGCCGCGTGATCGAGTTCGATCCCGACGTGCGCGGCGGCGAGGGCTACCGCATCGCCCGTGACATCCTGGATTCCGGCCGCGCCCTGGCCAGCATGAACGCCATCATCGACGCCCAGGGCCGCCGTGCCGTGCCGCCGCCCCCGGGCGACAAGCTGTTCGACGTGCTGGCGCCTTCAGACGGCGTGGTGGTGGGCATCGACAACCTGCGCCTGGCCCGCATCGCGCGCCTGAGCGGCGCGCCGCAGGTGCCCGGGGCGGGCGTGGACCTGCGCGTCAAGCTGGGCCAGGCCGTCAAGGCCGGTGATCCGCTGTACCGGCTGCACGCCCGGTTCGAGGCCGATTTCAGCTTCGCCTGCCGCATGGCGCAGCAGGACAGCGGCTACCGCCTGGGCAGCGCCGACCAGGTGCCGCGCGAGTTCGCCACCGAGACCTTCTGACGGCTTGGTGGCCTGACAGCCCGACGGCCTGACAGCGGCTCGGCGTGCCTTGCCGTGAGCGTCAGGCCTTGCCCTGGCGGGCCACTGCGGCGGCGGCCCGCGCGGCGGCCTCGGGGTCGCCCAGGTAGTGGTGGCGGATCGGCTTCAGCGCCTCGTCCAGTTCGTAGACCAGCGGGATGCCGTTGGGAATGTTGACGCCGACGATGTCGCCATCGGAGATGCCGTCCAGATACTTCACCAGCGCCCGCATGCTGTTGCCGTGGGCGGCGATCAGCACCCGCTGGCCGCTGCGGATGGCCGGCGCCAGGCGCTCGTTCCAGCACGGCAGCACGCGCGCCACGGTGTCCTTCAGGCATTCCGTCAGCGGGATCTGCGCCGCGTCCAGGCGGCTGTAGCGAGGGTCCTGGCGCTGGCCGCGGGGATCGTCGGCCGCCAGCGCCGGCGGCGGGGTGTCGTAGCTGCGGCGCCAGACCAGCACCTGCTCGTCACCGTACTGGCGCGCCATGTCGGCCTTGTTCAGGCCCTGCAAGGCACCGTAATGCCGCTCGTTCAGGCGCCAGTCGTGCTGCACCGGCAGCCAGGTGCGCTCCATGCTGTCCAGGCAGTGCCACAGCGTCCAGATGGCGCGCTTGAGCACCGAGGTGTAGGCGACGTCGAACTCGTAGCCGGCGTCCTTGAGCAACTCGCCTGCGTGGCGGGCCTGGGTCACGCCGGTGTCGGTCAGCGGCACGTCGGTCCAGCCCGTGAAGCGGTTCTCCAGGTTCCAGGTGGACTCTCCGTGGCGGATGAGGACGAGCTTGTGCATGGGTGGGGCGCCAGGCGGCGGCGGGTGTGGGGTCAAGGGCGGGGCCGCGCCCTCGGGCACGGACGTGGAATCTTACAATCCAAGGTTTTGCGCTCCTGACGGAATTGCCGTGAACTTCTTCATCGAGAACTGGCTCCTGATCGCTGTGGCTTTTGTCTCCGGCGGCATGCTGGTATGGCCTCTGGCGCGAGGAGGCGGAGGCGCCGGCGCCGTGGGTGCCTCGGAGGCCGTGCGGCTGATGAACCGCGAGAAGGCGGCGTTGATCGACGTCAGCGAACCGCGCGAGTTTGGCGCCAGCCACGCGGCACAGGCCCGCAACGTGCCCATCGGCCAGTTGGAAACCTCCAAGGACCTGCCCTCCAACAAGGCGCTGCCGCTGGTGGTGGTGTGCCCCACGGGCGCACGCTCTGGCCGTGCCGCAGCAACGCTGCGCAAGATGGGGTACGCCAACGCGAGAGCGCTGGCAGGCGGCACCGCCGCCTGGCGAGAGGCCGGCCTGCCCACCGAAAAGTCCGGCTCTGCAGCGGCTTGAAACTCGCTGCGGTGCAGCGCTGAGCCTGCTGACACGTCCTGCCGTCAGGGGGGTTGTCGGCTTCGGCCGGGGCGGGTCGCCTGGGGACCGCAAGCCCCCAGCCCTGCGGCCTTCGGCCTGAAACGTGAAAATGAGAGTCTCCTGTCGACTCTCGTCACCGCCATGAATGCCGTTCGCATGTACACCACCCAGGTCTGCCCTTACTGTGTGCGCGCCAAGGCGCTGCTCAAGCAGCGTGGGGTGGCGCAGATCGAGGAGATCCGCATCGACCTGGACCCCGCCCAGCGTGACCACATGATGGAGACCACGGGCCGCCGTACCGTTCCCCAGATCTTCATCGGCACCACCCATGTCGGGGGGTGTGATGACCTCATCGCCCTGGACCAGCGCGGCGGCTTGCTGCCCCTGCTGCAGGCAGCCTGATCCCGGTGCGGAACTTGCGTCCTGTCGGGTGCTCCGCCGTCTGACGGGGACATAATCTCGCGCTCTGCCGCGCGCTGCGGGGTGATCAGGCTGCCAGTCGGCCAGTTCCAGTGAACTGTGGGCCCCCTTTTGATGCCTGACCTCTGCCCGGCAACGGCCGGACCTCCAGCGAGCGCAAGCCGTTCCCTTCAAGACCCCTCCATCACCTGAGAATCCCCATGGCCGACGAAGACCTGACCCCCGTGTTCCAGATCCAGCGCATCTACCTGAAGGATTTGTCGCTGGAGCAGCCCAATTCCCCGCAGATCCTGGTGGAGCAGGCCCAGCCGCAGGTGGACATCAACCTCGGTGTGGGCGCCGAGCCTGTGGCCGAGGGGGTGTTCGAGGTCACGGTGACCGCCACGGTCACGACCAAGGTGGGTGACCGCGCCTTGTTCCTGGTGGAAGCCAAGCAGGCGGGCATCTTCGAGATACGCAACATCCCGGACGACCAGATGCAGGGCCTGATCGGCATCGTCTGCCCGCAGATGATCTACCCGTACCTGCGCGCCATCATCTCCGACATCTGCACCCGCGCAGGCTTCCCTCCCATCCTGCTGACCGAAGTGAACTTCCAGGCCATGTTCGAGGCCCAACAGCAGGCGGCCTCCTCGGAGACCGGGTCGGGCATCATCACCAGCCTGAACTGAGCCTGCTCTCGCGTCAAGCACGGCGGACAATGCCGCGTCTGGTGCAGGAACCCGCATGAAGCTGACGGTGCTCGGGGCGGGTGCCTGGGGGACGGCGCTGGCCCACTGCGCGGCAGCCCGCCACGACGTGCTGCTCTGGGCGCGAGATCCGGTGCAGGCGGGCCTGTTGCAGCGCGATCGGCGCAACGCGCGCTACCTGCCGGGCGTGGACCTCGACCTGCGTCTGCGCATCACCGATGACTGGAGTGTGGCCGCGCAACACGGCGCCGAGGGCCTGACCATCATCGCCACCCCGATGAGCGGCCTGCGCGAGGCCTTGCAGCGGCTGTCACCGCAGTGCTCCGTGCTGTGGCTGTGCAAGGGTTTCGAGGCCGGCTCCGGCGCCCTGGGGCACGAGATCGCCCAGAGCCTGCGACCTGGCGGGGCCTCGGGCGTGCTCTCGGGTCCGAGCTTCGCGCTGGAAGTGGCGCAGGGCCGCCCCACGGCCTTGGTGGCGGCCAGTACCGATCCCGACCTGTGCCAGCAGGCTGTGCAGGCGTTTCACGGTGGCGCCTTGCGCATCTACACCTCGCCAGACCCGACAGGCGTGGAGGTGGGCGGCGCCGTGAAGAACGTCATGGCCATCGCTACGGGCATCCTGGACGGCCTGGCGGCGCAGGCCACCGCCGCGACCGCGCCTGGCCTGAATGCGCGTGCTGCGCTCATCACCCGGGGGCTTGTGGAGATCACCCGGCTGGGCCTGGCCCTGGGCGCCCGGGCCGAGACCTTCATGGGCCTGTCCGGCCTGGGCGACCTTGTGCTCACGGCCACGGGCGCCTTGTCGCGTAACCGGCAGGTCGGCCTGATGCTGGCCGAGGGCCGCTCGCTGGACGAGGCCGTGGCCGCCCTCGGTCACGTGGCTGAGGGGGTGTATTCGGCCGCCACCGTCCTGGCCCGTGCGCAAGCCCTCGGTCTGGACATGCCCATCACCGCCGCCGTCGTCGAGGTTCTGCAGGGGCGGCTCGCGCCCGCGCAGGCCGTGGCCCGGCTCATGGGCCGGGATGCGCGGTCCGAGGCGTTCTGAAGGCCTGCGCGCCGGTCTTCAGGCCCCGCCCTCGTAACCGCACTGCCGCCAGGCTTCGAACACGGCCACGGCCACCGCGTTGCTCAGGTTCAGGCTGCGCTGGCCTGGGCGCATCGGCAGCCGCACCCTGCAGTCCGGTGCAAAGCTGTCGCGCAGGGAGGCCGGCAGTCCGGCCGTCTCGCTGCCGAAGACCAGCCAATCCCCCGCTCGCCACGCAACCTCGCTGAACGGCCGTGAGCCTCGGGTCGTGAAGGCGAACGTGCGCGCAGGCTCGGGCTGGGCCTGCGCCAGCAAAGCCTGCCAGCTGGCATGTCGGCGCACGGCAGCGAACTCGTGGTAGTCGAGCCCGGCACGGCGCAGCAGCTTGTCCTCCATCGCAAAGCCCAGCGGCTCCACCAGATGCAAGGTGCAGCCGGTGTTGGCTGCCAGGCGGATGACGTTGCCCGTGTTGGGCGGGATCTCGGGCTGGACCAGGACGATGTGGAACATCAGGGGGCTCGTGCAATCGGCGTGGGGTCGGGCGTTGTGACGGGCGGTGGGGCAGGGCGGCGTGGTGCAGCCATTCAAGGCGTGCGGGCCACCGTCCAGACGTCCACGCTGAGGGCGCCTGCCAGCAGCAGTGTGCGGGTGGCCTCCCGCAGCGTAGCCCCCGTGGTCATGACGTCGTCCACCAGGGCCACGCGGCGTCCCGCGAGCTCCTGGTGCCGACCCGGGGTCACCATGAACGCGCCGCGCAGGTTGCGGTCCCGTTCCTGCAGGGACAGGTCGACCTGGTGCGCGGTGTCCACGGGCCGCTGAAGCAGATCCGCGAGGCAGGTCAGGCCGAAGATCCGGCCCAGCCTGCGCGCCAGTTCCCAGGACTGGTTGAAGCCGCGCTCCTGCAGGCGTGCCGCCGACAGTGGCACGGGCAGCACCAGATCCACCTCCAGCGCTTGCGGCGCCTGCCGAAGTGCGTCGGCCAATTGTTGTGCCAACAGCCTGGCCAGGGCCACGTCCCCCTTGAACTTGAAGTCGCCTACCAGGTCGCTCCAGGGAAAGGCGTAGTCCTGCGCGCACACCGCGCGCCTCCAGACGGGGGGCTGCGACGTGCAGGCTCCGCACGTCGAGGGGGCAGCTTCCATCCCCGGCAGGGGCAGCCCGCAGCGCTGGCAGCGGTGCTGCGGCGCAGAGAAGCGCTGCAGGCAGGCGCCGCACAGGGAGCTTGCGCCCCAGCATCTGCAGATGCGGCAGCTGGAGGGCATTCGGTCGATCAGGTGGCGGCTCGACATGGCGACCCGACACGGCGACTCAACAGGAGCATGGGTGAGGCATTCAGCGAGGATCGAGGCCCGGCGCGGGCGCATGGATGGTCAATATACTGGCCCGGATGGACTTGCCAGGCTCACCGAATTCGCTGTCCTCGGGCGCCCGGCGGCCCGTCCAGTCCGCCGCGCTGGCACGGGTGATCGGCCGGTGGCAGCACGCCGATGGGGCGCCCTGGCTGCACGCCGAGGTGGCGCGGCGCATGGCCGAGCGGCTGTCCGTCATCAAGCTCAGGCCGCAGGTCATCTTCGACTGGGAGGCTCGGGCAGGCGGTGGGCGCCAGGCATTGCAGGCTGCCTACGCCCGCGGCGGGTCCCCGCCGCAGGTGCTGCCCGTGGAATGCTTCCTGGCGCCGGCCGCTGGCGAAGCCCCCCCGTCTGCCCGGCCGTGGTGGTCCCCCAGCCGGTGGCGCAGGGCCGGGCCGCGCGCGCTGGCGCCGGTGCAAGTGGCTGCGGGCTCCGCCCAGCTGGTGTGGAGCAACATGGCGCTGCATGTCCAGGAAGACCCCTCCGCCACGATCGCGCAGTGGCACCGGGCCCTGGCGGTGGACGGTTTCCTGATGTTCTCCTGCCTCGGCCCGGGCAGCCTGCCCGAACTGCGGTCGCTGTACGCGGCCAGGGCCTGGGGCCCCCCCATGGCCCCGCTGGTGGACATGCACGATCTGGGGGACATGCTGGTGGCCGCAGGTTTCGCCGACCCCGTGATGGACCAGGAGCAGATCGTGCTGACCTGGGCAGACGCCACCGCCTGCCTGGAAGAACTGCGCACCCTGGGTGCCAACGTCGACCTGCAGCGGTATGCGGGGCTGCGCACGCCGCGCTGGCGCGATCAACTGCTGGAAGGCCTGCGCCAGACGTCTGCGAACAGGAGCGACGGGCGCATCGCGCTGAGCTTCGAGGTGGCCTACGGCCATGCCTTCCGCCCGCCTGCGCGCGCCCGGGTGGCGGCGGAGTCCCGGGTGGACTTGGCAGACTTCCGCGCGATGGCGCGCAGGCAGCATCGCTGAGTCCCTACTGGCCTTGCGCCGCACGGTGTGGCAAGGCCCGGCTCGGGGCATCGCTACGATAGAATGGTCCTGGCTTTCTGAGGAGGAGGCACAACCCGCCGAGGCGGTGGGGATGGCTCCTGCTCCAGTCGAAACCCTAGACGTCAGCACGCTGTCAGATTCCTCTCCGATGTCCGCCTCTGTCGCTTCACCCTCTTGGTACGCCCCGGCGTCGGCCGGCGCATGGCGCTTTGGCCGCGTGCTGCAGGCGCCGGGCCAGGTGGAAGGCGTCCAGTGGGTGCTGCGTCGCAACTGCTCTCTCACGCCGGGCCAGCTGGGCGGTTTCTACCTGTCCATGTGCCTGGTCTCGCTTGTCATCGCTGCCGGGTTTGCGTTCAACGGCGCGCCCGTGGTGCTTTGGTTTGCGGGCATCGAGCTCGTTCTGCTGGCTGTGGCATTGCTCGTTTACGCCCGGCATGCGGGCGACGGGGACACGGTCACCCTGACGGGGCAGTCGCTGACGGTAGAGCAGTCGTGCGGCGCCGTCTGCACTTCCACGAGTTTCAGGACGCCCTGGCTGTCTGTCGAGCCGCTCAACGGTGACGGTTCGCTCATTGAGCTGGCCGGTCAGGGTCAGGCCGTGCGCATTGGCCGTTTCCTGCGTCCTGAAGCGCGCGCCGACTTTGCGCGTGAATTGCGTGCTGCCCTGCGCGCCTCCCTCCAGCCGGCTGCGGTTGCCGCCGATGCCCTTCCAGATCATTCCGCTTGAGTCCTTGAAGATGAAGACCTCACTCCCTTCCTGCACGCGTTCCTGGCACACGATGCTGCGCGCAGCGCTGGCCTTGGGGGCAGGCGCCCAGGCTTCGGTTGCGCTGGCAGTCAATGACCTGCCGGGCGGGCCGGCCGTGCGCCAGCTCGACCTGCACCCGGCGGTCACCAAGATCGCAGAGCAACAGCACTGGCTGCACTATGCCGTGATGGGCATCTGCGTCGTCATCTTCGTGGCGGTCTTCGGTGTGATGTTCTATTCCATCCTCAAGCACCGCAAGTCGGTCGGCCACAAGCCGGCCAACTTCCACGAGAGCCTGGGTGTGGAGATCGCCTGGACGGTCATCCCATTCATCATCGTGATCGGCATGGGTGCCATGGCCACCCGCACGGTGGTAGCGATGAAAGACACGAGCAACGCCGACATCACCATCAAGGCCACCGGCTATCAGTGGAAGTGGGGCTATGACTACCTGAAGGGGGAGGGCGAGGGCATCGGCTTTCTGTCCACGCTGGACAACTCCCACCGTCTGATGTCGGACTCTGGCAAGCCGGCGCCGGTGGACAACTACCTCCTCAAGGTGGACAACCCGCTGGTCGTGCCGGTGGACCGCAAGATCCGCATCATCACCACCGCCAATGACGTCATCCACGCCTGGATGGTGCCGGCCTTCGGCGTCAAGCAGGACGCGATCCCCGGCTTCGTGCGCGACACCTGGTTCCGCGCCGAGAAGACGGGCGACTTCTACGGCCAGTGCGCCGAGCTCTGCGGCAAGGAGCACGCCTACATGCCCATCCACGTGAAGGTGCTGTCGGCCCAGGACTACGCCAAGTGGGTGGAAGGCAAGAAGAAGGAATTGGCGGCCAAGGCTGACGATCCCACCAAGGTCTGGAAGCTGGAGGATCTGGCCGCGCGCGGCGAGAAGATTTACACCGCCAACTGTGTGGCTTGCCACCAGACCAGCGGCAAGGGGGCCGGCCCCATCAAGGCCCTGGATGGCTCGGCGTTGGTGCTGGACGCTGACAAGTCCAAGCAGATTGCCATCATGTTGAACGGCGCGGCCAACGGAGCCATGCCGGCCTGGAAGCAGCTGTCTGACACCGAGATCGCCGCGGTGATCACCTACACCAAGAACAACTGGGGCAACAAGACCGGTCAGGTGGTGCAGCCGGCCGATATCGTCGCTGCACGCAAGTGAAGATCGCCTGAATTGCCACGCCCCAACGCCACACCGGCCACAGCCCCTACAGATTTCAGTTCGAGGAACCTCCCATGAGCGCAGTTCTTGACCACCACGGCCACGCTGACGACCACGCGCACGACCACGGTCACCCCCACGGGTGGCGTCGTTGGGTGTTTGCGACGAACCACAAGGACATCGGCACGATGTACCTGCTGTTCTCGTTCGCGATGTTCATGGTGGGGGGCATCCTGGCGCTGGGCATCCGCGCCGAGTTGTTCCAGCCCGGGCTGCAGTTCGTCAACCCCGAACTGTTCAACCAACTCACCACCATGCACGGCCTGATCATGGTGTTCGGCGCCATCATGCCGGCCTTCGTGGGCTTTGCGAACTGGATGATCCCGCTGCAGATCGGCGCGGCCGACATGGCCTTCGCGCGCATGAACAACCTGAGCTTCTGGCTGTTGATCCCGGCCGCGCTGATGCTCGCGGGCTCCTTCTTCATGCCGGGCGGCGCACCCGCCGCGGGGTGGACGCTCTACGCCCCGCTGACCTTGCAGATGGGCCCGTCCATGGACGCGGCCATCTTCGCGATGCACATCATGGGCGCGAGTTCCATCATGGGCTCCATCAACATCATCGTCACCATCCTGAACATGCGCGCGCCTGGCATGACGCTGATGAAGATGCCGCTGTTCTGCTGGACCTGGCTGATCACGGCTTACCTGCTCATCGCGGTGATGCCGGTGCTGGCCGGTGCCATCACCATGACGCTGACCGATCGCCACTTCGGTACCAGCTTCTTCAACCCCGCCGGCGGCGGTGACCCCGTGATGTACCAGCACATCTTCTGGTTCTTCGGCCACCCCGAGGTCTACATCATGATCCTGCCGGCCTTCGGCATCGTCAGCGCCATCATCCCGGCGTTTGCGCGCAAGCCGCTTTTCGGCTACGCGTCCATGGTGTACGCCACGGCCTCGATTGCCATCCTGTCTTTCATCGTGTGGGCGCACCACATGTACACCACGGGCATGCCGGTGACGGGTCAGTTGTTCTTCATGTACGCCACCATGCTGATCGCCGTGCCCACGGGCGTGAAGATCTTCAACTGGATCGCCACCATGTGGAAGGGTTCGATGACCTTCGAAACGCCGATGCTGTGGTCGGTCGGCTTCCTGTTCGTGTTCACCATGGGCGGCTTCACGGGCTTGATCCTGGCCATGGCACCGATCGACATCCAACTGCAGGACACCTACTACGTGGTGGCGCACTTCCACTACGTGCTGGTGGCCGGCTCGCTGTACGCGCTGTTCGCCGGCGTGTACTACTGGGGTCCGAAGTGGACCGGCGTGATGTACTCCGAGACACGCGGCAAGATCCACTTCTGGGGCTCGCTGATCTTCTTCAACATCACCTTCTTCCCGATGCACTTCCTGGGTCTGGCGGGCATGCCGCGCCGCTACGCCGACTACCCGATGCAGTTCGCAGATTTCAACGCGATCGCCTCGGTGGGTGCCTTCGGTTTCGGCCTGATGCAGGTGTACTTCTTCCTGTTCGTCGTCGTGCCCATGATGCGCGGCAAGGGTGAGCCCGCGCCGCAGAAGCCCTGGGAAGCGGCGGAGGGCCTGGAGTGGGAGGTGCCTTCACCCGCACCCTGGCACACCTTCGAGACCCCGCCCAAGCTGGACGCCACCGCCACGCGCGTGGTGGGTTGAATCTGCTTGATCCCGAAATGAGGCAGAACGCGGCCGTGGCCCCGACACCTGAGCAGCGCAAGGCCAATGCCCGGCTGGGCTGGATCCTGGCCTCGATGGCCCTGGTGTTCGCCTTGGGTTTCGTGGTGAAGATGGTCTGGCTGGGACGTTGACATGAGATTTGTTTCCCTTCGCGCTGACAACCGCCGCATGCTGGGCAAGCTGGTGGTGGTGGCCATGGTGATGTTCGGTTTCGGCTACGCGCTGGTGCCGATGTACCGCGCCATCTGCGAGGCGCTGGGCATCAACGTGCTCAGCGTCGCCGAGCGGCGTGTGGCCGGCGGCTGGCTCGGGGCCAAGGGGCAGGTGACCAACACCCAGGTGGATACCTCGCGCACCATCACGGTGGAGTTCGACGCGAATGTGCGCGGGCCGTGGGATTTCAAGCCTGCGGTGCGGTCCATCCAGGTGCATCCGGGCGAGTTGACGACTGTGCAGTACGAGTTCAGGAACATCCAGAACCGCATCATGGCGGCACAGGCCATCCCGAGCTACGCGCCGCGCCACTCGGCGTCGCACTTCAACAAGCTCGAGTGCTTCTGCTTCAACGAATACACCTTGGCGCCGGGTGAGAGCAAGAGCTGGCCGGTGGCCTTTGTGATCGACCCGAAGTTGCCGAAGGACGTCACGACCATCACCTTGTCCTACACCTTCTTTGAGGTGGGCGGCAAGACGCCGGCCGCGCCGACGGCCCCACTGGCCTCGCTCACGGGAGGGCGCACGTGAGCGCTCCCAGTGGTTCCGACCTCAAGGCGGCCACCGAGCGACCGTTGTCGTTCGTGCAGACCGTGAAGGCAGTGGCGTGGTCGTTCGTGGGCCTGCGCAAGCGCGCCGGCTACGAGCAAGACGTGCACCAGTTGAACCCCGTCCACGTCATCGTGGCCGGCCTTTGCGGCGCCGCGATCTTCGTTCTGGCGCTGGTCCTGACGGTGCGTTGGGTGATTGTCAGCGGCGTCGCCGCCTGATCCCACGACCGCCCCTACCCCAAGCGCCCTATTCAGACACCTGGTTCGAGGAGAAGACAAGACATGGCCGCCACCACCCCCGCGGGCACGACACCGTACTATTTCATCCCATCGCCCTCGCGCTTCCCGGCGCAGGCCTCGCTGGGCCTGTTCTTGGTGATTCTGGGCGCCGCGCAATGGATCAATGGTGCAGGTTGGGGCGCCTACTCCCTGGCCCTGGGAATGGTGATCTGGTTGTTCACCCTGTACCAGTGGTTCAGCGTGGCCATCTCCGAGAGCCAGAGCGGGCTGTACTCAGACCGCATCGACGTCTCCTTCCGCTGGAGCATGAGCTGGTTCATCTTTTCGGAGGTGATGTTCTTCGCGGCCTTCTTTGGTGCCCTGTACTGGGCCCGAGTTCATGCACTGCCGATGCTGGGCAACCTGGACCACCAGGTGCTGTGGCCCGACTTCAAGGCCGTGTGGCCGAGCGCGGGTGGCGGAGCCACCGCTTCCCCGGCGGGCATCGTGGAGCCGTTTGTCACCATGGGTCCGTTCTGGCTGCCCACCATCAACACCGCCTTGTTGCTCACCTCTGGTGTCACCCTCACGATCGCCCACCATGCGCTGATCGCCAACCAGCGCGGCAAGACCATCTTCTGGATGTGGGTCACGGTGCTTCTGGGTGCGACCTTCCTGGGCGTCCAGGCCTACGAGTATGTGCATGCCTACAAGGACCTGAACCTGAAGCTCAGTTCGGGAATCTTCGGCTCCACCTTCTTCATGCTCACCGGCTTCCACGGCTTCCACGTCTTCGTGGGCATGCTGATGTTGCTGTTCATCACGCTGCGCCTGCAGAAGGGCCACTTCACGCCCACGCGCCACTTTGGTTTCGAGGGCGCGGCCTGGTACTGGCACTTCGTGGACGTGGTCTGGCTGGGCCTGTACTTCCTGGTCTACTGGCTCTGAGCCCCAACGTAACTGCGCAGAAACGCCGCCTTGTGCGGCGTTTTTTGTCAACCGGGTGGGTTCTTGCGCCCAGAAGCGCGCCCGCTGGGCGCCGCCGGGAAGGTACTCAGGCGGAAATCGGGATGCCGGACGGCTTGATCCAGCCGAAGTACCAGGCCAGAAGCACGAACAGGAACACCGTGATGGACAAGGCCACCCGCACGGCCAGGGCGCGCGCCATGGCGGGGCTCTTGGAGCCGGGCTCGGAACCTTTGCGCAGCATGAACAGGCCCGCGCCGGCCAACGCTGCCAGCACCGCCACCAGCAGGATCACGATGACAACCTTCATATGGACTGAGTATTTCACACGGCCAGGCTTCGTCTGTGGTGGCTTTGCATGCTGAGCAAGGCACGGTGGGTGGTGCTGGTCGCCGCGGTGCTGACCGCCGGCGTGACGGCCAGGCTGGGCGTGTGGCAGCTGGACCGTGCAGCGCAGAAGACAGCCTTGCAGGCCAGCCTGGACGCGCGTCGCGACCTGCCCGAGTTGTCGCCGCCCGAGTTGCCGGGCGATGCGCAGACCTTGGCGAGTTCGCTGCACCGGCGCATCCGCTTGCAGGGTGTGTGGCTGCCCGAGCACACCGTGTACCTGGAAAACCGCCAGATGCAGGGCCGACCGGGCTTCTTCGCCGTGACCCCGCTGGCGCTGCCCGACGGCACGGCGGTCCTGGTGCAGCGCGGCTGGCTGCCGCGTGACCTGCGCGACCGCACCCGCGTGCAGGCCCCTGCGCTGCCGACCGGTGGTGTGCAGTTGAGCGCTCGTATCGCCCCGCCGCCAGCCCGGCTGTACGACTTCGACGCGGCAGCCGAGGGACCCATCCGGCAAAATCTCGATGTGTCGGCGTTTGCCTTGGAAACCCGTCTGAAATTGCGCCCGCTCTCTGTCCTGGAACTGGACGAGGCGCCGGTCGTCACCCGCCAAGCCCCCAACCCTGACCGCCTGCTGCGCGACTGGCCTTTCCCTGCTGCCGACGTCCACAAGCACTACGGCTACGCCTTCCAGTGGCTTGCCTTGTCGGCGTTGACGATCGCCCTGTATGTCTGGTTCCAGATCCTCAGACCCCGCCGCCTGGCCGCCCGTTTCAGCCCCCGCAATGAAGCCTGACGAACCCCTGTCGCTGACCGTTCACAGCATGCCGGCACCAGGGCCTCAGGACGTCCGCCGACGCACCTTGAGTGGGCGGCTGAAGATGCTGCTGGTGCTGCTGGCCTGTGCGGCGCCCGTGCTGGCGTCGTACTTCACCTACTACGTCATCCGTCCTGAGGGCCGCACCAATTACGGCACCCTCGTGCAACCCACCCGGACGATCCCGCCGGGCCTGGCTCTGCGCACCCTGGAGGGCCAGGCCGTGGATCCGAAGTCGCTGCGCAACCAGTGGCTGCTGGTGGTGGTGGGCGGCGGTGGCTGCGATGCGGCTTGTGTGCAGCGGCTGTACACGCAGAAGCAACTTCGCCAGATGCTGGGCAAGGAACGTGAGCGCCTGGACAAGGTGTGGTTGATCACCGACGACGCGCCGCTGGCACCGGAACTGCGTGCGTCCCTGGGCGGGCTCGAGCCCGTGCAGGCGCTGCGGGTGCCCCTGGCCGAAGTCTCCGCGTGGCTGCAGCCGGACGCGGGCCAGCCGCTCGAAGGGCATCTGTATGTGGTGGACCCGATGGGCGAGTGGATGATGCGCTTTCCGCCTCAGCCCGAACCGGCCAAGGTCAAGCGCGATCTGGAGCGGTTGCTGCGCGCCTCCTCGTTCTGGGATCCGGCGGGCCGGTGAGGGTCCAGGCTTCCTGTCCTTCATCACGACTTGTTCGCACCGCCTTGCAGACCGATTGCAGCCTGATCTCCACCGCTTCTCCGTCCTGGCCTCCCGCCTGAAGCCCGCGCCATGAACGACGTCCCCCTGGTCGATCTCTCGCCCACGCTGCGCCTGGGGCTGCTGGCGCTGGTGATTGCCACCCTGCCATTGTCCTGGGTGTGGCTGCGCCAGCGCGGCCATGACACCGCTGCGCGCATCGCCGCGCTCACCGCAGTGACGCTGTTCCTGACCTTCGACCTCATCGTCTTCGGCTCCTTCACGCGCCTGACCGACTCCGGCCTGGGTTGCCCGGATTGGCCCGGTTGCTACGGTGCGGCCAGCCCGATCGGCGCGCACAGCGACATCCAGGCGGCGCAGACGGCCATGCCCACCGGGCCGGTGACCTTCACCAAGGCCTGGATCGAGATGATCCACCGCTATCTGGCCATGACGGTGGGGGTGCTGATCCTGGTCATGGCCGTGGCGAGCTGGCTGGGTGTGCGGCGCGGCACCGCAGGCCCCGGCAGCCCTGCCCGGTCGGTGCTGCCCCATTCCCCGTGGTGGCCGACCGTCACGTTGGTGTGGGTGATCGTGCAGGGCCTGTTCGGCAAGTACACGGTCACCCTCAAGCTCTACCCGGCCGTGGTCACCGCGCACCTGCTGGGTGGCATGTTCCTGCTGGCCTTGTTGAT
Organism: Rubrivivax sp.; assembly: GCA_021300575.1. Taxonomy (GTDB): domain Bacteria; phylum Pseudomonadota; class Gammaproteobacteria; order Burkholderiales; family Burkholderiaceae_C; genus Rubrivivax. The sequence goes on along the minus strand of JAJTDM010000008.1, from coordinate 12,891 downwards.
GGTGCAGCATGAAACCTGGCGGGGCCGCCGCCTGGTGCTGACCTCCACGCAATGGGCCTGGGCCGTGGGCGTGACGGCCTTGCTGTGGGTGCAGATCGCCCTGGGCGGCTGGGTGTCCACCAACTACGCGGTGCTGGCCTGCACGGGCTTTCCCACCTGCAATGGGCAGTGGTGGCCCGAGATGAACTTCGGCGAAGGCTTCACGCTGCTGCGCGAGCTGGGGCGCTCGGGTGAAGGCAGCTTCATCCCCATGCAGGCGCTGGTGGCCATCCACATGGTGCACCGCATCGTGGCCCTGGTGCTGTTTGCTGGCTTGTGCGTGCTGGCCTGGCGCCTGTGGGCTTGCGCTGACGCGGCGCTGCGCCGCACCGCCCTATGGCTGCTGGGGCTGGCCCTGTGGCAGATGATCAGCGGGTTGTCCAACGTGGTGCTGGGCTGGCCGCTCGTGGCCGCCTTGGCGCACTCGGCCGGGGCTGCAGGGTTGGTGGCGGTGACCACCTCCCTGATAGCCCGGGCGAGGGCTGGTGAGCGCCACCGCACCGCGCCCGTGCAGCATGAGGTGTCTGTGGACCGCACCCGCCGGCTGGCCTCCTAGAATCAGCGGCTGCACCCATGACTTCCACCGCCCTTCCCGTGGCGCCCGCGACCAGCCGCTGGGCGCAGTTCTATGCCCTGACCAAGCCCCGGGTGGTGCAGCTCATCGTCTTCTGCGCGCTCATCGGCATGTTGCTGGCCCAGCCCGGGCTGCCGGACCTGAAAGTGGCCGGCGCCGCCGTGGTCGGCATCTGGCTGGTGGCAGCCGCGGCGGCCGCGTTCAACTGCCTGGTGGAGCAGCACATCGATCGCAAGATGGCCCGCACCTCCTGGCGCCCCACGGCCAAGGGTGAACTCACCAACACGCAGACGCTGCTGTTCTCAGGCGCGCTGTGCGGGTTGGGCAGCTTGGTCCTGTGGGTGTGGGTGAATCCGCTGACCATGTGGCTCACCTTCGCCACCTTCGTGGGCTACGCGGTGGTCTACACGGTGGTGCTCAAGCCGCTGACGCCGCAGAACATCGTCATCGGCGGGGCCTCGGGGGCCATGCCGCCTGTGCTGGGCTGGGCTGCGTTGCGCAACGACGTGGGCCCCGAGGCCATCGTGCTGTGCCTGATCATCTTCCTGTGGACCCCGCCGCACTTCTGGGCCCTGGCGCTGTACCGCACCGAGGACTACCGGCGCGCCGGCCTGCCCATGCTGCCGGTCACCCACGGGCCGGAGTTCACCCGACTGCAGGTGCTGCTGTACACGCTGGTGCTGTTCGCTTCCACCTTGCTGCCCTTCATCATCGGCATGAGCGGGTTGATCTACCTGGCCAGCGCGGTGGTGCTGGGGGTGATGTTCATCCACTACGCCTGGCAGCTGTGGCGGCATTACAGCGACGCCCTGGCGCGCAAGACCTTTCGTTTTTCGATCTGGCATCTGTCACTGCTGTTCGCCGCGCTGCTGCTGGACCATTACCTGGGCCCCGTGCTGCAGGGGCTGATGCAGTGAGGCCTGGGCTGAACCGTCACCGCCGTCGGTGGATGGGCCTGGGTGCGGCGGCGCTGGCCTGCATGGCAGCGCTGAGCCTGAGCGGCTGCGACCGCGCCAGCACCCCGAGTTTCAAGGGCATTGACATCACGGGTGCCGACTACGCCCGGGAACTGTCGCTCACCGACCCGGACGGTAAACGTCGCAGCCTGGCCGAGTTCAAGGGCCGCGTCGTGGTCGTCTTCTTCGGCTTCACCCAGTGCCCGGACGTGTGCCCGACGACGATGGTGGAACTGGCGGCGGTGAAGAAGCAACTGGGGGCGGACGGCGATCGGGTGCAGGGCCTCTTCGTCACCGTGGACCCCGAGCGCGACACGCCCGAGCTGCTCAAGGCCTATGTGGACAACTTCGACGCGGGTTTCGTGGCGCTGCGGGGCTCACCGGAAGAGACCCTGGCTGCGGCCAAACACTTCAAGGTGTTCTTTGCCAAGGTGCCCGGCAAGACCGATGGCAGCTACACCATCGACCACACCGCGGGCTCCTATGTGTTCGATCCCCAGGGCCGCGTGCGCCTGTTCACCCGCCACGGCACCGGGCCCGATGCCCTGGTCCACGACCTGAGGCTGCTGCTGGACGGCAAGTAGGCGGCGCGCTGGTCACAGCAGGTCCGCTGAAATGCACAACGGCCCGTCAGGGCCGTTGCTTTGAGGCTGGTTCGCAGGGCGGGGTCAGACCGCCGCCTCGATGGCCTTGCGCATCTTCTTCATCGCGGCCACCTCGATCTGGCGGATGCGCTCGGCGCTGACGCCGTACTCCGCCGCCAGTTCGTGCAAGGTCATGCCGCCGCTGGCGTCGTCGTTCACCTTCAGCCAGCGCTCCTCGACGATGCGGCGGCTGCGGGCGTCCAGCGCTTCCAGCGCGTGGGCGATGCCGTCGCCGGCCATCCAGTCGCGCTGACGGGCCTCGATGTGGCGCGTGGGCTCGTCGCGGTCGTCGGCCAGGTAGGCGATGGGCGCGAAAGCCTCGTCCTCGTCGTCCCCCTGGGGCTCCAGCGCCACATCCCCGCCCGACAGGCGGGTCTCCATCTCGATCACTTCCTCGGGCTTGACGTTGAGCTCACGCGCCATGCGGTTCACCTCGGCGGGCGTCAGCGTGCTGCGGTGCGTGTCGCCTTCCTCGGCCTCGGCCTTCATGCCCTGCTTCATGGAGCGCAGGTTGAAGAACAGCTTGCGCTGGGCCTTGGTGGTGGCCACCTTGACCATGCGCCAATTCTTCAGGATGTATTCGTGGATTTCGGCCTTGATCCAGTGCAGCGCGTAGCTCACCAGGCGCACCCCTTGCTCGGGGTCGAAGCGCTTGACGGCCTTCATCAGGCCCACGTTGCCTTCCTGGATCAGGTCGCCCTGCGGCAGCCCGTAGCCCAGGTACTGGCGCGAGACGGACACCACCAGCCGCAGGTGCGACAGCACCAGTTGCCCGGCGGCCTGCACGTCACCCTGGTCGCGCAGGCGGCGCGCCAGCGAACTCTCTTCCTGTGCCGTCAACATCGGCAGCCGGTTCACGGCGCTGATGTAGGCGTCCAGGTTGCCAAGGGACGGCACCAGCGACCAGGGGTCGCGCACGGCAAGGGCGTTGGCAGTGAAAGTGCTCATAGACCTCTCAGTGTTTACCCTGATCTTCAGGGGTGAAAGGATATTAGCACTCTCGGACCGAGAGTGCTGATTGACGTGGCGCAAGTGAACGGTGGAATCAGGGTGTATGTCACGGTCTTTTGCGAGCGTCTTGTTGAACCGCCCCGGGTATCGCGGGAGCTGGTAGCGACAAGTGGTCAACTCTTCAATGCAGCGCAGCTCGTCACCTTTGGCCCCCTGGGGCGAGCGACATTGAACACCCCCTTCGTCCACTACGCTGGCCTTTCGCCCCGGCTTTTCGTCACCGAACGGGGCGGGCGGGGGATCAGTGGTAATCGTCTTCCCGCTGATGGCGCAGCGCCAGGATCAGCACCACCTGGGCGGCCTGGATCTCGTACAGGGCCACGTAGCCTGTGGCGCCCAGCGGGATCAGCAGTTCCCGCAGGAACGGGCTGTCGGCTGCCTTGCGGTAGGCGAATGGCGCCAGGGCGAGGTGGCGCTCGACGGTATCGCAAAGGCGGTCGATGACCGCCTGCGCGGCGTCGAAGTCCTCGGTGGTCCTGGCCCGTTCAAGGAGGAAGTCGAACAGCCGAAGCAGATCCTGCCGTGCCGCTTCGGCGTACCGCACCTCGAACATGCGGTCTACCCCAGCACGGCCTTGCGTCGCCTGTCCAGGCGTTGCTGCAGTTCGGCATGGACGGCTGCGGCCGGGTGGGTGGCATGGCCTTGTTGCGTTTGCGCGCGCGCGTGCAGGCCCCGCGCCAGGAACTCTTCGTTCAGGCGCCGGCGCTGGATGGCTTCGCGCAGCGCGGTCTCGATGAGGCTGGAGAGGGTCTCGCCCTCCCGCAGCACGCTTTCGGCGGCCTGGCGCAAATCGGGTTCCACGCGCAGGGAGGGCAGGGTGGCGGTCTTCACGGGATGCGTTGCAGTTGCGTTGCGATGTCGGATCATAGCCCTGTGGTCTGTGATGCGGCGGCACAGGGCGATGGCGCACCGCGCGTGCACGCTGCAAGCCTCGGCCCTACAGTGACCACATGTGGAAAGCACGAACACACCTTATGCCGCAGGGGCCCCGCTGGGGCCGTTGGGGCTTTTGGGGCTTTTGGGGCCGTTCGGGCCGTTCGAGCCATTCCGGCCATTGGGGCCGTTCGAGCCATTCCGGCCATTCGGGTCGTGGGGGATGGTGGGCTCTGGGCGTGTTGCTTGCTTCCGCCACGCTCGCCTTTCCTGCGCTGGCCGGCGAGCATGTCACCGTGCCGGCAGGTCCGGGCGCGGCGCCCGAGCCGGTGTTCATGTCCACCGCCGCGGAGCGCCAGCGCGATGGCGTCACCATCGTGCTGCGCGATCATGATCCGGTGACGGACACGGTGCTCATCGCGGCCTGGCCGGCGTTCGGCTTCACGGTGTGCGACCGGCAGCCGCTGCGCCTGTTCAATGCCGCCGCCGAGGTGCTGGAGGTGCCGGCCGCCGACGGCCATCTGGCCTGCCTGGGGCGGATTCCGGCGCGCTGGGTGCGTGAGACGTTGGTGGCGCGCGTGCCGATGTTCAACGCCCCCGCCCGGTCCGCACAACTGGACACCACGACCCTGCAACTGGAGCGGCTGCGTCCGCGCACACCCTGACATGACCACACCCTGCGTGACGACCGAGCGCGACGGCCACGTGCTCACCCTCCATCTGCACCGCCCTAAGGTGCGCAATGCCGTGGACGGCCCGACGGCGGCGGCGCTGCTGCAGGCCTTCGAGGCCTTCGAGGCCGATGACGCCCTGCGGGTGGCCGTGCTGCACGGCCAGGGGGGCACGTTCTGCGCCGGGGCCGACCTGAAAGCCCTGGGCGACCCGGCGCGGCACAACTTCGTCGAGCCCACCGGCAGCGCCCACGGCCCCATGGGGCCCACGCGCATGGTCTTCTCCAAGCCGGTGATCGCGGCCATCGAGGGCCACGCCGTGGCAGGCGGCCTGGAACTGGCCTTGATGTGCGATCTGCGGGTGGCCGCCCGCAGCGCCGTGCTGGGGGTGTTCTGCCGCCGCTGGGGCGTGCCCCTGATCGATGGCGGTACGGTCAGGCTGCCCCGCGTGGTGGGCATGGGCCGGGCGCTGGACCTGATCCTCACCGGGCGCGCCGTGCCTGCCGAGGAGGCCCTGTCCATGGGCCTGGTCAACCGGGTGGTGGAGGACGGGCAGGCCTTGGCCGCAGCCCAGGCGCTGGCGGCGCAGATCGCCGGCTTTCCGCAGGCCTGCCTGCGCGCGGACCGGGCCTCGGCCCATGCCCAGTGGGGTCTGCCGCTGGACCTGGCCTTGCAGCAGGAAGGGGCCGGCGGCTATCCCGTGGTGGAGGACGAGGGGCTGCAGGGCGCCGCCCGGTTTGCCGCCGGCGCAGGCCGGCATGGCGAGCCAGCGTGACGACGGCGGGGCCGCGGCGCTGGCGCCGCGCGCTGATCAGCCTGGTGGCGCTGGCCGGGCTGCTGGCCTTGCTGCTGGCGGGGCCGCTGTCGGTGATGGCCTCCGGCACGGTGGACCTCAGCACGCCGTGGTACGCGGCGCGGCAGGACCGGACGGGGCAGGCGCCCGATCCCGCCCTGGAGCGGCAGGCCGTGGTCCAGGTCTACGGGGCCCGGGCGATGCGGTGGCGCGGGGCGTTCGCCATCCACCCCTGGATCGCGGTCAAGCGTGAGGGGGCGGCGGCCTACACCACCTACCAGGTGATCGGCTGGCGCGCCATGCGCGGCGGGCAGGCCCTGGTGACCACCGAGGGCGCCGAGCCTGATCGGCACTGGTACGGTGCGCCCCCGCAGTTGCTGGTCGAGCATCGTGGGCCGCACGCGCAGGCGCTGATCGACCGCATCGAGTCTGCCGTGCAGCGCTACCCCTGGCCGGACCGCTACCGCGCCTGGCCCGGGCCGAACAGCAACACCTTCGTGGCCTGGGTGGCGCGCGACGTGCCGGGCCTGGGGCTGGACCTGCCCCCCACCGCCATCGGCAAGGACTGGCTCGGCCCTGCCACCTGGGTGGCACCGGCCCCCAGCGGCACGGGCTGGCAGGTGTCCTTGTGGGGCTTGGCGGGGGCCACGCTGGCGCGCGAGGAAGGGCTGGAAGTGCAGTTGCTGGGATTGGCCTTTGGCGTGGACGTGAATGACGCGCGCTTGCGACTGCCCGGCTGGGGCCTCCCATAATCCGCGGCCATGAAAACGGTCTCATCTCACTTGCTGCGCACCTTCGTCACTGGCGCGTTGGCGGCGTTGCCGCTGGCCGCCACGGTGTTCGTGTTCTGGTGGGCGGTGAGCCTGCTGTGGCGCTGGCTGGGCCCGGGCAGTGCGATGGGTTCGGTGCTGGGCGGCATCGGCCTGGGCGTGACCGGGTCAGAACTCGTGGGCTACTTGATCGGCCTGGGCATCGTGGCCTTGGCCATCCTGCTGCTGGGCGTGTTGATCGAGCGTGCCATCGGCCGCAGCATGGCGCTGCTGGTGGACCGGCTGCTGCGCCGCATTCCGCTGGTGCGCACCGTGTGGGATCTGGCGCAGCGCATGGTGGGCCTGCTGCAGCAGAACCCCGCCGGCAGCGCCGAAGGCGGCGCACGCTCGCTCACGCCGGTGTGGTGCCACTTCGGCGGGCCGGGCGGCGCGTCGGTGCTGGCGCTGTTGTCCAGTTCCGAGCCCGTGGACGTGGCCGGCCGCGCCTGCCTGGCGGTGCTGGTGCCCACGGCGCCCGTGCCCATTGGCGGCGGCCTGCTGTTCGTGCCCCAGGAGTGGGTGAGCCCGGCCGAGGTGGGCGCCGAAGCCCTGACCAGCATCTATGTCTCGATGGGCGTCACGGCGGCGCAGCATCTGCCGCGCCCGGAACCGCCGCCTGCCGTGCCGCCAGCGCTTTAGGAGCCGACCCCGGGTGTCGGGCCTGGATTGAAAAAGTTTGTGGAGGTGAACGCCGTTGGCGGCAGGGTGCGGCTTCCCGCCCGCAATTGACGCTTCAGCACGAAGTCGTACAGCATGGGGTTGTGGCGCCGGATGCGCACCAGCGGCTCTACGGCCGTGGCGGTGATCAGCCCCTGCTGCGCCAGTTCGGGCGTGGAGAACAGCGGCATGATGCCCGGCAGCGGATAGTCCGATCCGTTGAGCAGCCGCCCCTGCCAGTCGGTGGCACCGCGCTCGATGGTGCGCTTCAGGTCGCCTGCGCGGGCGCGTTGCGTCATGGCCGAGAGGTCGCCGAACAGCCGGCCTTCGAACTTCGGGTCGTCCATCAGGCGCTCGAAAAGCTTGAAGTTGCTCACTGGCGAAGCATTGGCGCCGCCGTCCAGGTCCTTTCCGTCGCCCATGGAGGCGCAGTGCGCCACCACCACGCGCACGCCGTGTTCGAGCGCGCGGCGCAACTTCAGAGGGTTGCCCAGCGCGTCGTCACCGGGAGCGGCGCGCTCGTCGCCAGCATGCGTGATCAGTGGCAGGTTCAGCCGGGCCATCGCGGCGAAGAAGGCGTCGCACCGCGGCGACGCGGGGTCTATGCCCTGCGTGGCGGGTATCCATTTCACCGCCCGTGCGCCCAGTGCATGCACCCGCGCCAGCTCTGTCAGCGCATCGGTGCGGTAGGGGTGCAGCGAGGCGGCCCACCAGAAACGTCCGTCGGCACCTTGAGCCACGGTGGCGCAGTAGTCGTTGCTCACCCACACATGCGTGCGCTCGCGGTCAGGGCGTCCGGCCTCGTCATGGAATCCGTCCAGCGCCAGCAGCAGCACGCGCGCCCCGGGCGCAAAGTCCTGCAGCAGCGCCTTCAGCCGGGCCACGTAGGCCTGGTCCACGCCAGGTTCCTGCACGCAGGAGGCGTTCTGGAAGAACCTGCGCTGGGCCCAGGCCAGCGGCCAGCGCCAGGAGCCTTCAGCCTCGTTGAAGCCGGCGCCGTGCTGGAAGACCTCGTGCAGCGGCAGTCCGTCCACGTGAGGGTGCACGGGCGAACGGATGGCGTCTCCGGTGCCCAGCAAATGCACGTGCATGTCCATCACCTGGGTGGCGTCCAGCCCTGCCCAGGCGTCGCGCACCACGCCGTGGCGGGCCAGCTCTGGCGGAAGCACCCCAGCGCAAGGGTTCAGCAGGCCCTCGTCGGGCCAGGCGCCCCCTGCGGCCATGCCGAGCGCGGCGACGACGGCGCCCGCGGCGCCCAGGGTCAGCAGTCGGCGTGAGGGGTCCATGGGGTGGTGGATTCTGCACAAGTGGCCGCCCCGCCCGGCCGCAACCCCACGGCCCGCGGGGACGGCTTCATGGGCGTGACGTCATGTGGCTGGCGTCGGTCCGTCGGGCTACAGTCGAGACGGTGCGTGGGTTGGCGGGCTCACCGACAGTGAGCAGCGGCCGCGCCTCGGGGTTGGCGGCGCGAGCTTGCGCGCAGAAAGGCATGCATGGGCGACAGCATCACGCTCCCGCTGTGGCTCTTCGCCATCATCGCGGTGCTGGCCGCCTGGGCGGCGGGGGTGCTGATCCTTGCGCCGGGCATGCGCTGGTTCTTCCGACGGCGGATCAACAACGTGATCCGTCAGGTGGGGCAGAGGCTGGACGTGGAGCTGCCCACCTTCAAGCTCACGCGCCGGCAGGTGCTGATCGATCGCCTGTTCCACGACCCCAAGGTCCAGGCCGCCGCCGCGGCACGCGCCGCGGAGACGGGCGAGCCGTTGTCGGCCGTCTGGCGCCGGGTGGATCTGTACGCCCGCGAGATCGTGCCCTCGTTCAACGCTTACCTGTATTTCCGCATTGGCTACGCCGCCGCGCGGGCGCTGGCCCGCGTGATGTACCGGGTGCGGCTGGGCTACATGGATGCCGAGTCCTTCGCCCGGGTGGATCCGCGATCGGCCATCGTGTTCGTCATCAACCACCGCAGCAACATGGACTACGTGCTGGTGGCCTTCCTCGCGGCGGAGCGGGCCGCGCTGTCCTACGCCGTGGGCGAGTGGGCGCGCATCTGGCCGCTGCAACAGTTGGTCCGCGCCATGGGAGCCTACTTCGTACGCCGCAATTCAGGCGATGCGCTGTACCGCACCGTGCTGGCGCGCTACGTGCAGATGGCCACCTCGGGCGGGGTCACGCAGGCCATGTTTCCCGAGGGCGGCCTGACCACCGATGGCAAGCTGCGGCCACCACGCTTCGGCCTCCTGGACTACATGCTCAAGGGGTTCGACGAGCGCGAGGGCGAAGACCGGCGCGACCTGGTGTTCATCCCCGTGGGCCTGAATTACGACCGCGTGCTGGAGGACCGCACCCAGCTGCTGAAGCTGGACCGCCTCTCGCCAAGGCCTGGCAAGGCGGCCGGGGCGTGGAAGACGGCAGCCTTCGTCGCCGAGCAGCTGTGGCTGGCGCTGACGCGCCGCTGGTACCGTTTCGGCTACGCCTGCGTGAACTTCGGCACGCCCATTTCCATGCGGGCCTGGGCGAGCGAGCGCGGCTTGCACTTCCCGGACCTGGACGAGGCGACGCGCCGGCAGGCCGTTTCACAGGTGGGTGCGGAGTTGATGGAGCGCATCTCGGCTGTGATCCCGGTGCTGCCGGTGTCGGTGGTGGCGCGCGTGCTGGTGAAGTCTCCCGGGCAGGCCTTCAGTGCGCTGGAGCTCAAGGCCGCGGTGCACGCAGAGATGGAAACCCTGGCCGCGCGCGGCGCGCGCATGTACATCCCGCGAGAGGATCAGGATTACGCCTTTGACGTCGGCCTGCGCATGCTGCAACTGCGGCGCATCGTTCAGGCGGCTGACGGCCTGTACCGCGCCGTTGCCGGCGAGGAGGCGGTGCTGGCCTACTACGCCAACGCCATTGCCCACCTGGACGCAGGGCCGGCCGGTGCCGCGAGCGCCGCGGTCGCAGAGCCCGCCTGAGAGCCGCCCGCTGTCAGGTGGACCCCCGACGCGCCGGCCCTCAAACCCGGCGGCGTTCTGGTGTTCCGACCTGCGTCCACTCACGCCTGCTGCAGCGAAAGCCGCACGCGGGTGGTGTCGGGGTCGTCGTGCGCAGGATCCACCTCGAAGCCCAGGTGCCGGGCCAGCTCCAGCATGCGCTCGTTCTCCTTCAGCACGTCGCCCACCATGCGCCGCGTGCCCCGGTTGCGGAAGTGGGTGATGAGCTTGCGCATCAGCAGCTCGCCCAGGCCGCCGCCCTTGAGGTCGGAGCGCACGACGATGGCGAACTCGGCCTGCTCGTTGTCGGGGTCGGCCACGGCGCGGGCCACGCCCAGCGTTTCCTCCCGGCCTGCTGTGTCCGCGACGGTGGCGATGAAGGCCATCTCGCGCTCGTAGTCGATCTGCGTCAGCCGCGCCATCTCGGTGTGGCCGATGCTGCGTCGGCTGTAGAAGAAGCGCAGGCGCATGTCCAGCGGGTCCAGGCGCTCGACGAAAGCGGCGTGCTGGGGTTCGTCCTCGGGCCGGATGGGGCGCAGCACCAGCGGCCGGCCCTGCCAGGTCACGGTCTCCACCAGTTCCTGCGGGTAGGGCCGGATGGCAAAGCGCTGGGCGCCCCCGGGGCCGGTGGCGCTGACGCGCACCCGGGCGTCCAGCGCCAGGGCCCCCTGGGCGTCGCACAGCAGCGGGTTGATGTCGATCTCGGCGATGCGCGGCTCGCTGGCCAGCAGTTGGGAGACCGCCAGCAAGGTACCCACCACGGCGTCGATGTCGGCGGGCGGCACATCGCGCCAGCCGTGCAGCAGCCGGGCCACGCGCGTGCGCTCGATCAGCGCGCGCGCCAGCGCGGCGTTCAGCGGTGGCAAGGCCACGGCCCGGTCGGCCAGCACCTCCACGGCGGTGCCGCCCTGGCCGAACAGCAGGACCGGGCCGAACTGGGGGTCGATGCTGCTGCCGATGATGAGCTCCAGCGCGCGCGGGCGGCGCACCATGGGCTGGACGGTGAAGCCCTCGATGAGGGCGTCGGGCCGCCGTTGCGCCACGCGCGCCAGCATGGCCTGGGCGGCGGCGGCCACCTCCTGCTCGGACTCCAGGTTCAGCGCGACGCCGCCCACGTCGCTCTTGTGCGAGATCTGGGCGGACAGCACCTTCAGCACGACCGGAAAGCCCAGCGTGCGTGCGGCCTGCACGGCGGCCTGCGGCGTCGGCCCGGCCAGGGTGGTGGCGACCACGGGCACGCCTGCGGCGGCCAGCAGGGCCTTGGCCTCGGGCTCGGTCAGCATTTCGCGGCCTTCGGCCAGGGCCTGGTCGATGACGGCGTCGGGTGTGGCGGGCGCTTGGGCGAGAGCTGGTTGCAGCGGCGGCGTCTGCATCAGCTCGAACTGGTTGCGCCGGTAGGTGGCCAGCATGGAAAAGGCCCGCACCGCGTTTTCCGGTGTGTCGTGGCAGGCGATGCCGGCAGCGTCGAAGATCTCGCGCGCCTGCTGCACCGCCTGCGCGCCCAGCCAGCAGGCCTGCAGCCGGCCGGGGGCCGCGCGCAGCAGCGGGCCGAGTTCGGCCACCAGGGCGCGGGCGATGTCGGCACTGGGCACGATGGCGGTGGGGGCGTGCATGAAGAGCACGGTGCCGCTGCCCGGCGCCTGCAGCAGGGTGCGCAGGGTGTGGACGTAGCGCTCCACGGGGGCGTCGCCGATGATGTCCACGGGGTTGGCGCGCGACCAGTTCGGTGGCAGGCCGGGCTCCAGCGCCGCCTGCAGGGCCGGCGTCAGCGGCGCCAGCGCCACCCCTTCGCGGGCGCAGGCATCGGCGGCCAGCACGCCGGCACCGCCGCCGTTGGTCACCAGCATCAGGGCGTCGGCGGCGGGCGCCAGCAGGGCCGCGTCGCTGACGATGGGGCCCTTGAAGTGCGACAGGGTCTCGGCGGCGTCGAACAGGTCTTGCAGCGTGTCCACGCGCAGCATGCCGGCGCGGCGGATGGCGGCGTCCAGCACCAGGTCTGAGGCGGCCAGTGCGCCGGTGTGCGAGGCCGCAGCCGCCTGGCCCTGGGCCGAGCGCCCGGCCTTGACGATCAGCACCGGCTTGTTGCGCGCGGCGGCACGTGCCGCCGACATGAACTTGCGCGCCCCCTCCACCGATTCCGCGTACAGCAGGATGGCGCGCGTGTGCGGGCAGCCGGCCAGCCAGTCCAGCAGGTCACCGAAGTCCACGTCGGCGTGCTCACCCAGCGAGATGCAGTGCGAAAACCCGATGCCGCGCCCGGCCGCCCAGTCGAGCATGGCGGTGACGAGCGCGCCGGACTGCGACACGAAGGCCAGGGCGCCGGGGCGGGCGTCCACGTGCGCGAAGCTGGCGTTCAGGCCGATGTGCGGCGCCAGCAAGCCCAGGCAGTTGGGCCCCAGGATGCGCAGCAGGTGGCGCCCGGCGGCATTGAGCATGGCCGCCTTGGTGGCAGCGTCCAGCCCGGCGGTCAGCACCACGGCGGCGCGCGTGCCGCGCGCGCCCAAGGCCTCGATCAGGCCCGGCACGCTGGCCGGTGGGGTGCAGATCACCGCCAGGTCCGGCGCCTGCGGCAAGGCCGCCACGTCGGGAAAGCAGACGTCGTCCCCCAGACGCTCACGCCTGGGGTTCACCGGCCAGCGCGGGCCCGTGAAGGGCGCTTGCCGAACGTTGCGCCAGACGGTGGCCCCCACGCTGCCGGGGCGGTCGGACGCGCCGAAGACGGCCACGCTGCGGGGGGTGAGAAGCTGGTCGAGGTGGCGGATGGTCATGGGCTGGCGGACGCGGTTCGCGGCGAGGCTGAGTCAGGGCAGGGCAGGGCAGGGCAGGGCTGGCAGAGCGTCAGGCTGGTGTGTGCCGCCCGAGTGTCTCGCTGGAGTGTGCCGCTTCACGGCT